>CALUEY010000032.1 GCA_944319915.1 uncultured Prevotella sp.
ATTATGCAAAGGCAATGCAAACGAGAGGAAAGGAAGCTTGCTTCCAGTTTCCCGAGTGCGGCTTGCATTATGCAAAGTTAGTGCAAATAGCGTAAAGGGCAAAGGAAAAAGCCATATTTATTTGTGGGCCTCCGCCGCAGGCCCGGCGGCGGAGGCGGCGGTGGCAATGAAAGAGGGCTGCGCCATCCCGGTTGTTTGGCGCAGCCCAACTTTTAATTTTTAACTTTCAATTTTTAACTTTCAAAGCGTTTGCATGTCGTTGAGCTTCTTGTAGTAGCCGCCGGCGGCCAGCAGCTGCTCGTGCGTGCCGTGCTCCACTATCTCGCCCTCGTGGATTACGTAAATCTCGTCGGCGCTCTTGATGGTCGACAGGCGGTGGGCTATGGCCACGGTGGTGCGCGTCTTCATGAGCTTCTCGAGCGCGTCCTGCACCAGCCGCTCGCTCTCGGTGTCGAGGGCCGAGGTGGCCTCGTCGAGTATCAGTATGGGCGGGTTCTTCAGTATGGCCCGGGCTATGCTCACGCGCTGGCGCTGCCCGCCCGAGAGGCGGCTGCCGCGGTCGCCTATGTTGGTGTCGAAGCCGTGCTCCGAGGCCGTTATGAAGTCGTAGGCGTTGGCTATGCGCGCGGCCTCGTCTATCTGCTCCTGCGTGGCCCCGTCTACGCCGAAGGCGATGTTGCCCCTGAAGGAGTCGTTGAAGAGTATTGCCTCCTGGTTCACGTTGCCTATGAGCTGGCGCAGGTCGTGTATGGCGAGGTCCTTTACGTTCACCCCGTCGATGAGCACCTCGCCCTCCTGCACGTCGTAGTAGCGCGGTATGAGGTCAACGAGGGTCGACTTGCCTCCGCCGCTCTGGCCCACGAGGGCTATCGTCTTGCCCTTCTCTATGGTGAGGTTGATGTGGCGCAGCACCCACTTCTCGCCGTACCTGAACGACACGTCGCGGAACTCTATCTTGTGCCTGAACTCGCTCATGCGCACGGGGTTGGGCTTCTCGCGTATGGGGTTCTCGGCCTTCAGTATCTTGTTGATGCGCTCCATCGAGGCCAGGCCCTTGGGTATGTTGTACCCGGCCTTGGAGAACTCCTTGAGGGGGTTGATGATGCTGTAGAGTATCACGAGGTAGTAGATGAACGTGGGTCCGGAGAGCGTCATGTTGTTGAGCACCAGTATGCCCCCGAACCACAGCACTATCACGATCATGACCGTGCCGAGGAACTCGCTCATGGGGTGGGCCAGCTGCTGCCGCCTGTTCACCCTCATCACGCTGGCGCGCTGCCGGTCGTTCACGTCGGCGAAGCGCCCGTTCATCTTCTCCTCGGCGCAGAAGGCCTTGATGATGCGCAGGCCGCCCAGCGTCTCCTCCACCTGGCTCATCGTGTCGCTCCACAGGGCCTGCGCCTCCTTGGAGTTCTGCTTGAGCTTGCGGCCCACGTTGCCCATCACCCAGCCCATGAGCGGCACTATGGCGAGGGTGAAGAGCGTGAGCTGCCAGCTGATGAAGAGCAGCGTGGAGAAGTAGGCTATGATGAGGATGGGGTTCTTGAAGAGCATGTCGAGCGACGACATGATGGAGCTCTCCACCTCGTTCACGTCGCCGGTCATGCGGGCTATGATGTCGCCCTTGCGCTCGCCTGAGAAGAAGCCCAGCGGCAGCGACGTTATCTTGCGGTAGAGCAGGTTGCGGATGTCGCGCACCACGCCGGTGCGCATGGGTATGATGGCGGCCGAGGAGAGGAAGTAGCAGCCCGTCTTCAGGAAGGTGGCGAAGGCCAGGAAGAGGCCTATGCACAGCAGGGTGGTGCTGGGGCCTATGCCGTCGATCATGCGGTTCACGTAGAAGTTCATGTTGTTCATCAGCACGTCCTTCACCCCCGCCTGGCCCAGGGCCATGAGCTGCGTGGCGGCGGTGGCGTCGCCGGTCTTGAAGAGTATCTGCAGGATGGGGATGAGCGCCGCGAAGGAGAAGATGTTGAGCACGGCGGAGAGGATGTTGAAGATGATCGACTGCGCCAGGTACCGCTTGTACGGCGGTATGAAGCGGCGCATTATGGTGAGGAATTCTTTCATTCGTGTATCTTTAGGGGTTGGCGGGGGCTTTCCGTGTGTGGCGGATGCTGGCGGGGGCTTCATGCTTCCTCGCCGAAGAGCGTGGCGCTGGTGCTGCCGGTGACCCTGAGGCGCACGGTGTCGCCTATGCGGTGGCTGCCCTTGTCGAACACCACCACCTTGTTCTGCTCCGTGCGGCCGAAGAGCTGCTCGCGCGAGCGCTTGCTGAAGCCCTCGGCCAGCACGAGGAACTCCTTGCCCTCGTCGCGGCGGTTGGCCTCGGCCGACAGCTCGGTCTGCAGCTGTATCATCTCCTCGAGCCTGCGCACCTTCACCTCCTCGGGCACGTCGTCCTTGAGGTGGGTGGCGGCGTAGGTGCCGGGGCGCTCGCTGTACTTGAACATGAAGGCCGAGTCGTAGCCCACCTCGCGCATTAGCGAGAGCGACTGCCGGTGGTCGTCCTCCGTCTCGCCGCAGTAGCCCACGAAGATGTCGGTTGACAGGCCGCAGCCGGGGATGATGCGGCGTATGGCCTCCACGCGCCCCATGTACCACTCGCGGGTGTACTTGCGGTTCATGCGCCTTAGCACGGCGTCGCTGCCGCTCTGCACGGGCAGGTGGATGTGGCGGCACACGTTGGGCGTCTCGGCTATCACGCGCAGCGTGTCGTCGCTCATGTCCTTGGGGTGCGACGTGGTGAAGCGCACCCTCATGCCCGGGGCGGCCTCGGCCACCATGCGCAGCAGCTCGGGGAAGCCCACCGCCGCCTGGCCGCCCTGCCGGGCGTAGCGGTACGAGTTTACGTTCTGGCCGAGCAGCGTCACCTCCTTGTAGCCGCGGTCCCTGAGGTCGGCCACCTCGCGCAGTATGCTCTCGGGGTCGCGGCTGCGCTCGCGGCCCCTGGTGTAAGGCACTATGCAGTAGTGGCAGAAGTTGTTGCAGCCGCGCATTATGCTCACGAAGCCGCCCACGCGGCCCGCGTGGAGCCTCTTGGGCACCACGTCGCGGTAGGTCTCGGTGGCCGACAGCTCGGTGTCGATGGCCTTGAGGCCCAGCTCGGCCTGCGCCATGAGGCCCGGCAGCGACAGGTAGGCGTCGGGCCCGGCCACGAGGTCGGCGTGGTGGCGCTCCAGCAGGTCGGCCTTGGCGCGCTCGGCCATGCAGCCCAGCACGCCTATTATGAGCCTGTGGCCCTTGCGCCGCTCGGCCTCGAGGGCCTCCAGGCGGTGGCACACCTTCTGCTCGGCGCCGGCGCGCACGGAGCAGGTGTTGAGGAACACGGCGTCGGCCTCCTCGAGCCGCTGGCACACCTCGTAGCCCGCCATCTGCATGATGGCGGCCACCACCTCCGAGTCGGCCACGTTCATCTGGCAGCCGTAGGTCTCTATGTACAGCTTTTTCATCGTCTTTTTGGTCGTTGCGGGGGCAAAGTTACAGCAAAATGGCCATCCGTCAAAATAAAAACAGCACAAAACAGCCATTTAGGTTGCGCCATAGGTAAAAGCGGTACTTGCCGTTTGGCGGAAAATGCGTAACTTTGCAAGGGCAAAGCCGCGCGCCGGCAATAGGCTGCGGCGGGGCAGGTGTGCGCGCCGCCCCTGCGTTTCCGATTGCCGGCATCGGCTTGCAAGAACATCAAGACTGTATATTATATAATGTGGGAAAATATGACTGACTACAATTTCGACGAACTCGTAGACCGCCGCGGAACAAATTCCTACAAGTGGGATTCCGCCCCGGGCGCCGACGTGCTGCCCATGTGGGTGGCCGACATGGACTTCCGCACGGCCCCGCCCGTAATCGATGCCCTGCGCCGCCGCGTGGAGCACGGCGTGTTTGGCTACGTAAAGGTGCCTGAGGCTTACTACGACGCAGTGGCCGATTGGTTCTCGCGGCGCCACGGCTGGGCCGTAAGGCGCGAGTGGATCATGTACACCTCGGGCGTGGTGCCTGCCGTATCGGTGGTGGTAAAGGCCCTCTGCGGGCCGGGCGACCGCGTGATTTTGCAGACGCCGGTGTACAACTGCTTCTTCTCTTCCGTGCGCAACAACGGCTGCGAGGTGCTTGAGAACCCGCTGAAGAACGACGACGGACGCTTCACCATCGACTACGCCGACCTCGAAGCCAAGGCCGCCGACCCCAGGGCCAAGCTGCTCGTGCTCTGCAACCCCCACAACCCCGTGGGCCGAGTGTGGACCGCCGACGAGCTGCTGCGGCTCAACGACATCTGCCTTAGGCACGGCGTGAGGGTGCTCTCCGACGAGATTCACTGCGAGCTTACGCGCCCCGGGCTGGCCTACCAACCCTTTGCCGCCGTGTCGGAGGAGTGCCTGCACAACGCCATCGTGGCCAACTCGCCGTCGAAGTCGTTCAACACCGCCGGCCTACAGATAGCCAACATCATCTGCGACGACGCCGAGACGCGCGCCAAGATAGACCGCGCCATCAACATCAACGAGGTGTGCGACGTCAACCCCTTCGGCGTTGAGGGCCTCATGGCCGCCTACAACGAGGGCGAGCAGTGGCTCGACGCGCTGCGCCAGTACCTTTGGGACAACTACGGCGCCCTCTGCCGCTTCTTCGCCGAGCGGCTGCCCGCGCTCAGGGTGACGCCGCTTGAAGGCACCTACCTCGTGTGGGTGGACTGCCGCGCGCTCCATGCCACCTCCGACGAGCTTGCCGACCGCCTTGCCTCCGAGGCCCGCGTGATGGTGAACAGCGGCACCATGTACGGCCAGGCAGGCGAGGGTTTCATCCGCATCAACATCGCCTGTCCCCGCAGCCGCATGATGGAGGGCCTGGAGCGCATGGCCTCCGTGCTGGGCTGAATGCCCCGGCGGCAATGTAAAGCAATCTGCGCCATGGGCAAGGCAATCCACACTTGCAAGCCGAAGTGCGCCGCCCCGGGCCGGGCGGTGCGCCTCGCCGCCGCGCTTGCGGTGGCGTGGCTTGTGCTGCTCGCACCGCAGGCAGCCGCCCGGGGCTACGGCTATTACTTCAAGCCCATTGACAGCAGCTTCGACAGCATAGCCCGGCGGCTGTGCGCCCTCGACTTTGCCAGCCGCCGCGAGAGCATCACCGACGAATCGCTAAGCCGCCTCGACAGCATTGCCCGCATCCGAGGCAACCGTCAGTTGCAGGCCCGCGCGCTCTACTGGAGGGTGCGTGCCGGCCAGATGGACGCCCGCCCGGCTGAGTGCATGGCCCTGCTCGACAGCGCGCTCGCCCTCTGCTCGCCGGCATACGCCTACGATGCCGCCTGCATAAAGTACCAGCTGGCGGGCAACTGCGAGCGCATGGGCCACTATATGCGCTCCTACCGCCTGGCCAACGAGGCCATAGCCACCTTTGGCGAGTCGGCCGACAGCTACTTCCTCGGCAACGCCTACCTGCTGCTGGCGCAGCTCTTTGTAGACATAGGCGACCCCGACAACGCCCGCCCGGCGCTCGGCAATGCCCGCAAGGCTTACGCCAAGGCCGGCTTCCCACTCGGCAGGATATACTTCTTCGAGGCCCAGCTCGCGCCCAAGGGGCAGCAACTGGAGCTTTACAGGCAGGCCCTGGCCCACAACCGGGCCGAAGACTGGCCTTTGTCGCTGCAGGCTTTCACCAGCATGGCGCAGCTTTTCATCGACAATGGCCGCCTCGACAGCGCCCGCGCCGCCGCCGACAGTGCCTTCAGCCTGCTCCACCGCCGCGCGCCCGGCAACCGCCTGTTCCGCACCCTGGCCGCCATCAGCAAGGCGCGGGTGGCCCTTGCCGCCGCCAACTACCGTGAGGCCGCCGCCATCATGGCCGAAGCCGAGCGGTGGGCCATCCGAATGAGGGGCGAACGCTTCATGGCCGACATATACGAATGCCTCTACCTGGCCCACGAGGGCATGGGCGACGAGGCCGCGGCCTACAGATACCTCAAGCTGTTCACCGCCGAGTATGTGCGCAACGTGAACGACATAAGGCGGCAGAACGTCACCAAGGCGCGCGCCAGGGAGGCCATCGCGCGGAGCAACGACCGCATAAGGCTGCTCGAACAGGAGGCGCGCCACAAGCGCGACGTAGCTTACCTTACGCTGGCCGCCGCCGCAATACTGGTGCTGTTGGCCGTGGCCGTGGCGGTGTACCTGTGGCAGCGGTACCGCATACGCGAGGTGGAAAACCGCGAGCTGCGCAGCAACATCACCCGCGACGCCCTCATCTACAGCACCAACAGGAAGAACTTTGAGCGCGACATGAAGCAGAAGGAGTGCGAGATAAGCTCGTCAACGCTGCTGTTGGCCAACAAGAACGAGGTGCTGCAGCAGCTCAGCGCCATCACCAAGCGTTACTTTGACGAGGGCAAGGTGCCGCTGGAATATGTAAGGCAGGTAAACGCCATCATTGGCGAGAGCCTGCGCAACGACGACGAATGGCAGCGGTTCAAGCTCCACTTCGACAGCGTACACCCCGACTTCTTCCGCAAGCTCAAGCAGCTATCGGCCGAACTCACCGAGAACGACCTGCGCCTCTGCGCCTACATACGCATCGGGCTTAGGGCCAAGCAGATAGCCGAGATGCTCTCCGTTAGCCCCGACAGCGTTAACAGCAACCGATACCGCCTGCGCAAGAAGCTCGGCCTGCAGCGCGGCGACAGCCTCGACGACTTCATACGCCGCATCTGACAGGCGACCCTCCGCGCGCCATCGCCGCAAGCTGAGGCGGCGGGAATACAGATAATATGAATGTCCGCAATCAGCCAAGCAAATGGAAATATTGAAGTGGACAAGCATTTGTGCTCTAACTCCTTAGCGGAACGCAGTGGAGCGATAACTTCTTATAACTCCTTTAACTCCTTAGGATAGGAGCTTTGCGGATATTCAATATAGATAAAAACTGACAGCGGCCATTTTCTGCCGACTTTCCATCTGCCTTACTGCGTTTTTTCCATATCTTTGCATAGGCGCGCCCCACGGGCGGCGGGCTGCCCGCTGCTGTGTCGCGCCTGCATAAAGAACCAAAAACATAACGCTTATGAAGAAGATTTACCTTGTCATCTTAGCTGCCATGGCGACGCTCGCCGCCACGGCGCAGGCACCCGTCGGCAACGGCTGGGCCAAGAAGCAGGCTCCCATCGCTGCCCTGGCCGAGGCGCAGCCGCGCTGCGACAGCATCGTGCAAAAGGACCACCAGGGCAACCGCCTGCAGCGCATAGTGAACCGCTACGCCGCCGACGGCTCGGTGGCATCGCGCCTCTACGAGGTTTACGATGCACTGGCCGCAGCCTACAGCCCATCGGAGCTTTACAGCTTTGAGTACGACGATTACGGCAACGTGAGCGTGACGGTCTATGCCAAGTGGGATGCCGCCGCAGGCCAGTGGGCCAACCAGCAGCGCGTGGAGGAGGATTACAACGCCATGGGGCTGAAGACCTCGCAGCGCAACTACACGTGGCAGGACGGCCAGTGGACGCTCATCTCGCGCGGCGACGCCACTTACGACGAGCAGGGCCACGAGCTTTCAAACATCACGCGCGACTGGGGCGGCCCCGAGGTGGGCTGGACGAAGATAAAGAACGAGTACACCTACAACGAGCAGGGCCTGTGTACATCGGCCACTTACTTCGGCTTTGTGGCCGGCGATGCCGAGTTCGTGCCTACCTTCCGCACATCCTACGACTACACCGAGGCTGGCCAGATGACCCTCAGGTTCACGCAGGACTGGGACGCGGCGCAGGCCAAGTTTACCGACACCATGAAGGAGGAGTGGACTTACGACGGCGAGGGCAACCAAACGCTCTACACATCGTACTACAAGGACTTCAACACCGGCGAGCTTGCACCTATGTCGAAGCGCGAGATGGGATACGACGCCCGCGGCAACATGCTCACCACGCTCTCCTACACCATGCTGCCCGGTGGCGGCTGGACTCTGCAGGGCAAGGACGAATACACTTACGACGCCAACGACAGCGTGCTCACCAAGACCACCTACTCCGCCGTGTATGGCTCAACCGAGCTTAAGGCCGACGTGCTCTGGACTTATGAGTACGATGAGGCGGGCAACTGCACCCTCTTCCTCACCCAATATATGGGCGAGGACGGCCGGTGGGTGAACATGACCAAGGACGAGAAAGCTTACGACGAGGCAGGCAACATGACCTCGCAGCGTAAGTATAACTGGGCGGTGGACGCCGCCACGGGCGACTACCATTGGCTGACCACCTTCAAGGGCGACTATGCCTTTGATGAGGCCGGGCGCATGCTGTCGATAGAGGAGCTTAACTACGACATGATGCAGGGCCGCTGGGCCGGGCTGCAAAAGAGCGAGACGGAGTACGACGCCCACGGCAACACGCTCAAGGAAACCATCTACCAATGGGTGGACGCGCAGCAGCGGTTTGTGCTGGCAGGCACCGTGGAGCTGTTCTACTCGCTGCCCACGGGCATTGTCGCCGCCAAGGCCGGCGCCGAGGGCTTCAGAATAAGCACCGATGGCGGCAGCATCCGCGTTGTGTTTGCAGGGGCGGCGCAGCCCGTGGCCATATATTCGATGTCGGGCCGGAAGGTGGCCGGCGGGCCGGTGGCCACTGGTCTTGTGCCCGGGCAGGCGTATATCGTGGCCGTGGGCAATGGTTACCGCTGCAAGGTGGTGGCCCGCTGACGGCAAGCCCGTGCCGCTCCCGGCACGCGGCATTTGTAAGGAAGTTTCATGCTCCGCACGCTTCCTTGCAACAGCTTGATGCTCAATGAATTGCAATATAGGCCGTTTCGCATTGCGAAACGGCCTATATTGCACTGCCAAACGTGCTGTTCCGCACCGCAAAACGGCAGGTTCCGCCCCGCCCCGGGCAGTGAGAATGGCAAAAAGACAAGAAAACGGAAAGGATTACACCACCGCTAAAGGGATGCCGGCGGGTTGCAAACCCGCCGCAACGTGGGGGAGCGCGTGGCCTTACGTTGCCCTTTCCGCATACGTCTTAACTCCTTAACTTCTGTAACTCCTTAACTCCTTAGAATCATTTCTTAACTCCTTAAAAATGCTCCTTTGTCCATATCTTGCCTCCTACATCATCCTTTCCGCATACGTCTTAACTCCCTAACTTCTGTAACTCCTTAACTCCTTAAAAATTAAAAACTCCCCAAAAGCACCTTGCGGTACACCGCCATGAGGTCGGCGGCCAGCCGGCTGTCGCTGAAGCGGGCGGCCCAGGCGCGCCCCTGGGCTATCATGCGGCGGCGCAGGGCGCCGTCGGTGCAGGCCGCCACGATGGCGCGGGCCATGGCCTCGGCGTCGTCGGGGCCCACGTAGAGCGCGCCGGGGCCGCCCGCCTCCTCAAGGCACGAGCCCGTGCAGCCTATGGCCGGCACGCCGCTCGTGGCGGCCTCGAGCAGCGGTATGCCGAAGCCCTCGATGCGCGAGGGGTAGACGAAGGCCGTGGCCAGGCGGTAGAACGAGGGCAGGTCGGCGAAGCCCACGCCGTGGATGAAGCGGAACGCGGCCCCTATGCCCTCGCCCTCGAGGTAGGCCCTTATCTCGTCCTCGTAGGGCGTGTGCCTGCCCACGGCCACCACCGGCACCAGGCTCCCCGCCCCCTGGCCCCTGCGGGCCATCAGGGCCACGGCGCGGGCCACGAGCATGAGGTTCTTGCGCCTTTCTATGCTGCCCACGTAGAGCACGAAGCGCGGCGGCAGCGAGTGGCGCCGGCGCACGTCGGCGAGCGCGGCGGGGGCTATGGGGGCGGCGAAGGCGGGGTCGCAGCCCTGGTAAACCACGTCTATCTTGCCCCCGTCCACGCCGTAGTAGGCCATCAGCTCGCGCTTGGTGAACTCGCTCACGGCCACCACGCGGTCGGCCTCGCGGCAGGCCCGGCGCATCTTGTAGTTGTATATCATGCGGTCGATGGGGTGGTAGTACTCGGGGCAATGCAGGAAGATGAGGTCGTGCACCGTCACCACCGAGCGGCAGCCCGCCCGCCGTATGCTCAGCGGCAGCTCGTTGCTCAGGCCGTGGTAGAGGGCTATGCCGTCGCGGCGTATGTCGCGCCACACGCCCCACACGCGCCAGAGCGACCGCAGCCGCCGCCACAGCGGGCCGCCGGGGCCGTGGATGTGCATGGAGGACAGATGGGGCACCTCCCCCAGGTAGGGCGCGCGCCTTGGGTTGGGAACGTAGAGGTGCAGCTCCGGGGCATCCCCGAGCCGCTGCAGCGTGCGCAGCACAAAGCGGCTGTAGTTGCCAAGGCCGGTGCGGTTTTGTGCGGCTCGCTTGGCGTCGAATCCTATTCTCATTGCCATGGGGTGTATCTAAAGTATGGCAAAACTATTCAAAATTATCGAGATTGAGGCAGGTTTTCGGGAAAAATGGCTACTTTTGCACGAAATTACTGAGTATAGATGAACAAGATGATTGAAGCTGCCCGGCGTTTCTTCGGCAAGCCTTTCTTCAGGGACCCGCGCACCCTCGTGGGCCTTTGGCTGCTGTTGCCCGTGGTGGCCGCGCTCATGAAGATGGAGAAGTGCAACAACTTCCTCATCTTCAAGTACGTGTTCTGGCATACATGGCAGCAGTTGCCGCTCTATGATCCTTACCCCGCCGAGTATGGCGACACCAACCACTACGGCCCGTTCTTCAGCCTCGTGGTGGCCCCCTTCGCCGTGGTGCCCCACTGGCTCGGCCTGCTGCTGTGGGAGGTGATGCTGGCCATGGCCCTCTACGTGGCCGTGCGCAGGCTGCCGCTGGCGTGGGGCAAGCAGGTGTTCATCTACTGGTTTTGCGCCCACGAGCTGCTCACGGCCCTGTTCATGAGTCAGTTCAACATAGCCATAGCCGCCGTCATAGTGGGCGCCTTCGTCGCCGTGGAGCGCGGCAAGGACGGCACGGCCGCCTTCCTCATCATGCTCGGCACGTTCGTAAAGCTCTACGGCATAGTGGGGCTGGCCTTCTTCCTCTTCTCCCGCCACAAGGCGCGCTTCGCCCTGGCCCTGGCCGGGTGGGCGGCGGTGTTCTTCGCGCTGCCCATGCTGATAAGCAGCCCTGAGTACATCGTGGGGCAGTACCAGGCGTGGTACGACAGCCTGGCGGCCAAGAACGCCGACAACATGTTCAGCGGCGGCACCAACCAGTCGCTCCTGGGCCTGGTGCGCAAGATAAGCGGCTGCCCCTCGTACTCCGACCTGTGGCTCATCGTGCCGGGCCTCGCGGCCTTCGCCGCGCCCTACCTGCGCCTTGGGCAGTGGCGCCACTTGGCCTTCCGCTGCGCCTTCCTGGCCTCCACGCTGCTCTTCGTGGTGCTCTTCAGCACCGGCAGCGAGTCGTCAACGTACATCATAGCCCTCACCGGCGCCGCCGTGTGGTACGTGTCGTCGCCGTGGAAGCGCTCGCGGCTCGACGTGGGGCTGATGGTCTTCGCCTTCATCCTTACGTCGATGTCGCCGTCCGACCTCTTCCCGGCCTACATACGCAAGCACTGGGTGCAGCCCTACGCGCTCAAGGCCCTGCCCTGCGTGCTGATATGGCTCAAGCTCGTGTACGAGATGCTCACGCGCGATTACTCGCCGCGGCCCGCGGCCCAAACCACGCCGCCCCATGCCGCTGCCTGAGAGGGAGAAGCTGATGCAGTTCGTGAGGTTCTGCATCGTGGGCACCGTGGCCGCCGCCATACACTACGCGGTGTACTACCTGCTGCAGCTCGTGACGGAGGGCGGCCTGTGGCTCACCGTAGACTACACCGCGGGCTACCTCGTGAGCCTGGTGTGCAACTTCTTCATGACCACCTACTTCACCTTCCGCTCGCGACCGTCGGCGGGCAAGGTGGCGGGCTTCGGCTTCAGCCACGTGGTGAACTACGCGCTCCACATAGTGCTCTTCAACCTCTTCATGGCCTTGGGCGTCCACCGGCTGGTGGCTCCCGTGCTCGTGCTCATGGTGGCTGTGCCTACCAACTTCCTCATACTGAGGTTCGTCTACCGCAAGAGGTGAAGCGCCCCTGCACCGCACCCACCGGTGGGGCAGGCCGCCGCGCCGCGGGCAAGGGGCATCATGTAATGTATTGTAATAACATTAAAAAAACAAGGCCCGCCCCCGGGCCGCCCCCAGGGGGGGAGGCGGGGTCGGGGCCACCACTTAGCTGCAATGACAAGAATCCGCAAGTCTGCTTATTCCGGGCCGCTGTGCCTGGTGCTGAACCTCGCCATGGTTTACGTGGCCTACGGCGTTTGCCGCATGGCCTTCCTCTTCGAGAACTGGCATACGTTCGCCCCCGCCCTCACGTGGGGCAAGCTTGCCGAGATGCTGCGGGGCGGCCTGGTGTTCGACACCTCGGCCATACTCTACACCAACGCCATCTACGCCCTCATGATGCTGCTGCCGCTGCACCTCAAGGAGACCGGCGTGTGGCAGCGCGCGGCGCGCTGGGTGTTCGTGGTGTGCAACGCCCTGTGCATCGCCGCCAACCTTGCCGACGCGGTGTATTTCCAGTACACGGGCCGCAGGACCACGGTGACGGTGTTCTCGGAGTTCGCCTCCGAGCGCAACCTCGGCTCCATAGTGGGCGTGGAGCTGCTGCGCCACTGGTACCTGGTGCTGCTCGCCGCCGCGCTCGTGTGGGCCTTGTGGCGGTTCTGCCTCGTGCCCTCGGGCGAGCGCCCCGCCTGGGTGCGCCGCCCGCTTAGGCTCAGGCCGGCGCTGGCTTACTACGGCGTGCAGCTGCTCTGCCTCGCGGCCTACGTGCCGCTCTCGGTCATAGGCATGCGCGGCGGGGCCACCACGGCGGTGCGCCCCATCACCATAAGCAACGCCAACCAGTACGTTGACCGCCCGCTGGAGGCCGCCGTGGTGCTCAACACGCCCTTCTCCCTCATCCGCACCATAAACAAGACGGCGTTCACCGTGCCGGCCTACATCCCGCAGGGCGAGCTGGAGGCCGTGTACACGCCCGTGCACCTGCCCGCCGACAGCGCGGTGGCCAGGCGCAAGAACGTGGTGGTGCTCATCGTGGAGAGCTTCGCCCGCGAGTACATAGGCGCCCTAAACAGCCACCTGGAGGGCGGGGCATACAAGGGCTACACGCCCTTCGTCGACTCGCTCATACAGCACAGCGCCACCTGGCTCTACTCCTACAGCAACGGACGCAAGAGCATCGACGGCATGCCCAGCGTGCTCTCGGGCATACCCATGTTCGTGGAGCCGTTCTTCCTCACGCCCTCGTCGATGAACGACGTGAGCGGACTGGCGGGCGAGCTGGGCCGATGGGGCTACAGCTCGGCCTTCTTCCACGGCGCCGAGAACGGCTCCATGGGCTTCCAGGCCTTCGCCCGCACCACCGGCTTCGACCGCTACTACGGACGCACGGAGTACAACCAGGACAGCCGCTTCGGCGGCGACCGCGACTTCGACGGCACCTGGGCCATCTGGGACGAGCCCTTCCTGCAGTTCTTCGCCCTCAAGATGAGCGAGATGAGGCAGCCATTCGTCACGGCCATGTTCACCGCCTCCTCGCACCACCCCTACGTCATACCCGACGAGTACAAGGACAAATACCCCGAGCAGGGGCTGGTGATCCACAAGTGCATACGCTACACCGACAACGCCCTGCGCCGCTTCTTCCAGACGGCCAGCAGGCAGCCATGGTACAAGAACACGCTCTTCGTGATTACGGCCGACCACACCAACCTCACCGACCACAGGTATTACCAGACCGACCTCGGCGGCTTCTGCGTGCCTATAATATTCTTCGACCCCTCGGGCGACATCCGGCCCGGCATGCGCGACGCCATAGCGCAGCAAATCGACATCATGCCCACAGTGCTGGGCCACCTCGGCTACGACCGGCCATACGTGGCCTTTGGCTGCGACCTCTTCAACACCGCGCCGCGCGACACATGGGCCGTAAACTACCTCAACGGCACCTACCAGTACGTAAAGGGCGACTACCTGCTGCAGTTCGACGGCCAGCGCACGCGCGCCGTGTACCGCTTCCGCACCGACCCCTACCTTGAGCGCAACCTCGCAGGCCGCGTGAAGGAGCAGGCCGCCATGGAGCGCGAGCTGAAGGCCATCATACAGCAGTACATGGAGCGCATGACGCAGAACCGCCTCGTGGTGCGCGGCGAGTGAGCCTGCCGGGCAATAAGAAGCTGTCTTGATTCCATCAAAACAGCTTCTTGCCAAAACAGTTTCTTATTTTCGCCACGGGGGCGCGCCGTCTCGGATTTTTTCCGTATATTTGCAGGTAACAAACAAGCATCAACCATGGAACTGCAGGAAAGGCGATACCCCATAGGCATACAGACGTTCTCCGAGATACGCGAGAAGAACTACATCTACATAGACAAGACAGAGTACGTTTACCGCATGGCCAACGGCGTGGCCAAGTACCTGTTCCTGAGCCGCCCGCGCCGCTTCGGCAAGTCGCTGCTCTACCAGAGCGGCTACATCACGATAAAGGGCTACGACGCCGACGCCGAGCTTTACACCCTCGACATCCCCAACACCGAGGCCCGCACCATAAGCGACTGGAAGATTGAGGGCGAATAGGCCCGCACCTGCGGCCAGCCCGCTCCCGCATTCCCTTTTTGTGGCATGAACCCATTGCTCAAAGCCCTTTTAGCCGCCGTGCTCACGCTCGCCGCCGCCACGCCGCCCTGCGCCGCCGGGGAGCGCGAGTGGGAGGCGTGGCTCGACGACATCGCCGCCCTGGAGGAGTGGGATGCCGCCGGGCGCGAGCAGGCTTACGACCTGCTGTCGGGCATGGAGGACAGCCGGGTGGACATCAACGCGGCCTCGCGCGAGGAGCTTGAGCAGCTGCCTTTCCTCACCGGGCAGCAGGTGAGCGACATACAGGAGCACATCTGCCGCCACGGCCCGTTCAGGACGCTGGCCGAGCTGCAGCTCATAGAGAGCCTCGATTATGCCCGCCGCCGCCTGCTGCAGTGCTTCGTGAGGGTGGGCGAGGCAGCACCGGCGCCTGGGCAGCCGCTCGGCGAGGCCCTGCGGCGCGGCCATGGCGACGTGACCGGCTTCATGAGGGTGCCACTCTACGAGCGGCGCGGCGACCGCAACGGCTACCTCGGCTACAAGTACAAGCACTGGCTGCGCGCCACCTTCGCCGCAGGCGACCGCCTGCGCCTGGGCCTTGCCGCCTCGCAGGACGCCGGCGAGCCGCTCTTCTCGGGCAAGAACGCGCTGGGCTACGATTTCTACTCTTTCTTCGCCGAGCTGCGCAGGCTCGGCCCCGTGGAGCGCCTTGTGGTGGGCCGCTATGCGGTGTCGTTCGGCATGGGGCTGGTGGCCAACACCGGCTTCAGCCTGGGCAAGGCCTCGGCCCTGGCCTCCTTGGGCCGCCCGCCCGCCGGCATAAGGGCCACGGCGTCGCGCTCGGCAGCGTCGTACCTGCAAGGCGCCGCGGCCACGCTGCGCCTCTCGCGGGCGGTGAGGCTGTCGGCGTTCGCCTCCTACCGCCCCCACGACGCCACGCTCAACAAGGCCGACGGCACGGTGGCCACCATCGTGGCCTCCGGTTACCACCGCACGCCGACCGAGATGGGCAAGAAGAACAACACCCACTCCTTCACGGCGGGCATCAACGCGGCTTTCAGCGCAAGCGGCTTCCACGCCGGGCTTACCGCCGCATACACCCATTACGACCGCGACCTGAGGCCAGGCACCTCGGCGCCCTACCGCCGCCACTATGCCTCGGGCAACGACTTCGCCAACCTTGGGCTTGACTATGGCTACACGGGCCACGCCCTCAGCCTGCGGGGCGAGACGGCCATCAACCGCCAGGGGCGCGTGGCCACCATCCACTCGCTCAGCCTCGCCCTCCCGGCAGGCCTCTCGGTGGTGCTCCTCCACAGGTTCTACTCTTACCGCTACACGGCCATCCTGGCAAGCAGCTTCAGCGAGGGAGGGCGCGTGCAGAACGAGAACGGGGCCTACCTCGGCCTCGACTGGCGCCCGTCGGCGCGCTGGCGGCTGGCCGCTTACGCCGACTACGCCCGCTTTGCATGGCCGCGCTACCGCGTGTCGCTGCCCTCGTGGGCCTCCGATGGCATGCTCGAGGCCGCCTTCTCCGCCGATGCCTTCACGCTCGCCGCCCGCTACCGCCTGCGGCTGCGCCAGCGCGACAACGGGCAGAAAACGGCGCTCGACCGCATTGCCGACCACAAGCTGAGGCTCGCCCTCACGCTGTGGCCCGAGGGGCGGGTTGCCGCCCGCACGCAGGCCGACATGGCCCTGGCCCGCCACGGCGGCGCCCAGCGGGGGCTGATGGTGAGCCAGGGCGTGGCCGCGCGGCTCGGCTGGCTGCGCCTCGACGGCTTCGTGGGCTACTTCCGCACCGGCGGCTACGATGCCCGGCTGTACGTCTACGAGCGCGGGCCGCTCTACAGTTTTGCCTCTGCGGCATACTACGGCCACGGCCTGCGCTACTCGCTCATGGCCCGCGCCGACGTAGGCCGCCGACTGGCCCTCATCCTTAAGGCCGGGGCCACCACCCGCTTCGACGGCAGCTCCACCGGCAGCGGCTACCAGGAGGTAAGCTCCCCTACGCTTGCCGACATCGACCTGCAGGCCCGCTGGAGCTTCTGAGCGGGCCACCCGCGCCACGCCGGGCCGCCATCCGGCCGCGCCTCGGCAATTATTTTCGCCCCCGGGCGCGCCGTCTCGGATTTTTTCCGTATATTTGCAACGGACAACCTACTGAAATGCAACACGTAAGCAACGACATGAAATTTTCCATATTGATCCCTACGTGGAACAATTTGGATTTCCTTAAACTGTGCGTGAGGAGCATAGAAAGGAACTCCGCGTACAGCCACCAAATAATAATATATGTGAACGATGGCAGCGACGGAACGCTCGACTGGGTGAAAGCCCGGGGCTATGACTATGTACACAGCCCCGAGAACGTGGGCGTGTGCCTTGCGCTAAACTCGCTCAGGCCGCTGGCCAAGGCCGAATACATCTGCTACATGAACGACGACATGTACGTCTGCCCGCTCTGGGACAAGTACTTGTGTGACGAGATACGGCGCATCGGCACCAAGATGTTCTTCCTTTCGGCCACGCTGATACAGCCCAGGCCTTTCTACTGCAAGAGCGTCATTGCCCCGGCAAACTATGGCGAGAGCGTGGGCAGCTTCCAGGAAGAGAGGCTCCTGCGCGAGTACTCCTCGCTGCCCCACGCCGACTGGTTCGGGGCTACATGGCCGCCTAACGTGGTGCACCGCGACATCTGGGACCTCGTGGGCGGCTACAGCATCGAGCTTTCGCCCGGAATGTACAGCGACCCCGACTTCGCTGCAAAGCTGTGGCTCGTTGGCGTAAGGCTTTTCAAGGGGCTCTCGGCCTGCAGGGTTTACCATTTCGAGGCCAGGTCCACTTCCAGGATAAGGAAAAACAAGGGCAGTGCGCAGTTCCTCATGAAGTACGGCATAACGTCGTCCTCTTTCATGAAGTACGTGCTAAGGCGCGGCGAGCCTTTCGACGCCGGCGAGGTGGGGCGCGTTGACGCGGCCATGGTGAAGGCAAACCTCCTGAGGAGCAAGCTCAAGAGGGTGCTCTACGTATTCAAGGACTTAATGGCAAGGAAGATATGGGAAGCGTGAACCATGTAGATGGCATATCGGTGGTGATAAACACATACAACGCCGAGAGGCACCTTGAGCGCGTGCTCGAGTCGGTGGGCGGCTTCGACGAGGTGGTGGTGTGCGACATGGAGAGCACCGACGGCACTGTGGCCATAGCCCGCAGCCACGGCTGCAGGGTGGTAACGTTCCCCAAGGGCGACTGCGTGAGCGCCGAGCCTGCCCGGACCTTCGCCATACAGTCGGCTTCCTGCCGGTGGGTGCTGGTGGTTGATGCCGACGAGCTGGTCACTCCCGCCCTGCGCGATTACCTTTACGAAAGGGTAAGCCGCGCAGACTGCCCCGCCGGGCTGTGGCTTCCGAGGCGCAATTTCTTCATGGGCCGCTTCATGCACAGCAACTACCCCGACTACGTGCTCCGCTTTTTCATAAGGGAAGGCACCACTTGGCCGCCCTACGTCCACACTTTCCCGCAGGTCTGCGGCCGCACGGAGCGCGTGCCCGCGGGCGGTGGCGGGCTGGCCTTGGTCCACCTGGCGAACGACACGATAAGGACCATCGTAGACAAGACCAACCAGTACACCGAGAACGACGCGCTTAAGAAAGGCGGCCGCCATGGCAGCCTCAGGGCCTTGCTCTGGCGCCCCCTGTTCAGGTTCTTCAAGTCATACGTGCTCAAGGGCGGCTTCCGCGACGGGCGCGAGGGCTTCGTATGCGCCTGCTACGAGGGGCTCTACCAGTTCGTGATGGTAAGCAAGATAATGGAGAAGAAGCTACGCCGCGAAGTGGAGTGACCGGCAACCGACACCTTAGAGATAGCCGACAAGAAGAAACTATGATAGAGATAGCCGACAAGGAGAAATGCTGTGGATGCGGCGCCTGCGCGCAGGCCTGCCCTGCCCGCTGCATCGCCATGCGCGAAGACGGCGAAGGCTTTGTCTACCCCGAGGCCGATGCAGGCAGGTGCATAGGCTGCGGGTTGTGCGAGAGGGTGTGCCCCGCGCTCAACCAGGGTGAGCCTTCGCGCAGCCCGGCGCCTTTCGCGGTGAGGGCCACCTCCGACGGCCTGCGGATGCAAGGCTCCTCGGGCGGCGTGTTCCCGGTGCTGGCCTCGCGCGTGGTCATGGGCGGCGGCTGCGTGTTTGGCGCGGCCTACGATTGCACCGCCAACGCCGCCAGGCACGTCTGTGCCGGCGAACTGGGCAGCCTGCCACGGCTCTTCGGCTCCAAGTACCTGCAGAGCGTGGCCGGCGAGTGCTTCGCCGAGGTCAGGGCCAAGCTCGGCGAAGGGCGCGAAGTGCTGTTCTGCGGAACCCCCTGCCAGGCGGCGGGGCTGCGCCGTTACCTTGGGCGCGCCCATGCCAACCTGCTGCTTGTGGAGGTGATGTGCCACGGAGTGCCTTCGCAGCAGGCGTGGCGCCGATACCTGGCGGGCCTCGTGCCGGGCCTTGGCTCCGGGGCGGCTCGGGTGACGGGCGTCAGTTTCAGGTCGAAGCGCGAGCATGGCTGGAAGGACTACTGCGTAAGCATAAGCGCCTTGCGGGGGAACGCCCCGTTTGCCTATTCGGCCAAGTTCCAGGACGACGCCTTCATGCAGGGCTTCCTCAGCAACCTTTACCTGCGCCCCTCGTGCCACCACTGCCCGGCCCGTTCGGGCAAGAGCGGCAGCGACCTTACGCTCGGCGACTTCTGGGGGATATGGCAACTGCATCCCGAGCTTGACGACGACAAGGGCGTGAGCCTCGCCATAGCCCACACGCCGAAGGGCCTGAGGGCGCTGCGCAGCCCCGGGCTTGATTGCCTTGAGGTGGGCATGGAGGGCGCGCTTGCGCTCAACCCCGTGTACTCCGCCTCGGTTGGCGAGCCGGCAAGGAAGCGGCGCGAGTTCTTCAGGCGGCTGGAGGGCGGCGCCGAGGCCATGGGCGACATAGTGAGAGACTTGCTCACGGCCTGGCCCGATGCTTGGAAGCTGAGGTACAAGGCGCGCCTTGCCGCCATGAGGATAAAAGCACTGATGAGATGAGGATAGGAATAATAACACAGCCGCTGGTGAACAACTACGGCGGGCTGCTGCAGAACTACGCCTTGCAGGAGACGCTGCGGCGCATGGGCCACGACCCCGTTACGATAGACCAGCCCATGTTCGGCCCCGTGCCGGCGGCCAAGGAGGCCTTTGCCAGGGCCAAGGCACGCTTGGCCTCGGCCCTCGGCGCGCTGCGGGGGCGCCCCGCCGTGGAGAGCAAGTATGAGGCGCGGCGGCGCCTGGCTGAGCGGTTGCCCTATGCAAGCAGCTTTGTAAGTGCGCACATAAGCAGCACAGGGAAGATATATGGGCGCCGGGCCATGGCGCAGGCGGCCCGCCAGGCCGGCATCGAGGGCCTCGTGGTAGGCAGCGACCAGGTGTGGCGCAAGGGGATGAACCCGCGCATGGAGGCTTGCTTCGGCGACTTTGCCGGCGACCTCGGCATAGGCGTCATGGCCTACGCGGCGTCGTTCGGCGTCGACCAATGGCAGTTCGACGATGCCGAGACCGAGCTTTACGCCCGGCTCATAGGGCGGTTTTGCGCCGTGTCGGTGAGGGAGGCCTCGGGCGTGGGGCTATGCCGCGACCACCTGCGCGTGGAGGCCAGCCAAGTGCTTGACCCCACGATGCTCCTCGGGCGCGCCGACTACGGGCTGCTGGCCGGGGCCGGCTCCGGGCGCGGCGGCTCCGGCCGGCTGTTTGCCTACATACTCGACGCCGGCGAGGGCAAGTCGCGCTTCATCGGCCGGCTGGCCCGCGAGAGGGGCCTCGCCGTGGCCTGGGCCTCGCCCGGCGGCGGTGGCATCGCGGTTGAAGAGTGGGTGAGAAACTTTGCCGAGGCCGACTTCGTGGTTTGCGACAGCTTCCACGGCGCCGTGTTCAGCATAATATTCAACAAGGATTTCCTGGCAATCTCCAACCCGGCGCGGGGCAACACCCGCTTCAGCAGCCTGCTCGCCATGTTCGGGCTGGGAGCAAGGCTGCTCGACGAAGGCCGCCTCGGCGAGGCGGCTGACCCCGGGGCGGTAGACTGGGACTGCGTAAACGGCGAGCTGGCGCGCCAGAGGGAGGCCTCGCTGGCCTTCCTGCGCGGCGGCCTTGCCAAGCTAAACAACAAGCAAGCGGAATGAAGATGGAAAGCAAGTGTGGCGGAAAGCCGCTGGTGAGCGTGATAATCCCATGCTACAGGCAGGCCGAGTACCTGCCCGAGGCGCTCGACTCGGTGATGGCGCAGACCTACGCCGAATGGGAGGCGATAGTGGTAGACGACGGCTCGCCCGACGACACGGCCGGCGTGGCCGGTCGCTATGCCGGGGCCGACGGGCGCATAAGGCTCGTGAGGACTGAGAACGGCGGGGTGTCGGCTGCGCGCAACGTGGGCCTGCGCGAGGCCCGCGGGCTGTATGTGGTGGCCCTCGACGCCGACGACCGCATAGCCCCGCAGTATCTGGAGCGGCTGGTGGAGGCCTTCGGCACTGGCCGCGGCGCCGACGTGGCCTACTGCCGGTGGGCTTTCTTCGGCACAGCCAGCCGTGCCCCCGAGCTGCGCTACCTCGGCTACGGCCGGCTGCTCGTCAACAACGCCATATTCAGCTCGGCCATGTACCGCCGCGAGGATGCCCTGCGCATAGGCGGCTACGACGAGCAGATGCGCACCGGGTACGAGGACTGGGAGTTCTTCCTGAGGCTGCTCAACGAGCGGTCGCGCGTGGTGCAGCTGCCCGAGGTGATGTTCTTCTACCGCATAAAGGAGGTGTCGCGCAACACCCAGGCCAACGAGCGCGAGGCCGAGATAAACTTCTACATATACAAGAAGCACATAGACAAGTATCGCCGCCACTATGGCGACCCGATAGCCGTGTACCGCGATTACGCCAGCCGCGGGGCCGAGCGCGAGTTCAAGGCGGCCAAGGACAGCATGAAGCGCAGCCCCGGCAGGGCCGCGGCATGGCTTGTGGCCAGGCGCTATGTGGGGGGCGGGGCCACGCCCGGGCGCAAGGCTGCCTTGCTCTTAAAGTTCGCCTGGTACTGGTTGCTGAGGTGAGCGCGCCGCCCACGCATAGCAAAAGGGGCCGTTCTGCAGCGCAAAACGGCCTGTATGAGGAGACAAAACGGCCTGTTTCGCAACGCGAAACAGGCCGTTTTGCAATCCATTGGCGCCCAGGCGGTTGCAAGAATGCAGCCTCACCCCCTGCCACTTGTGTGGAGGCGCAGGGTTTTGCGTCTCTGAATGATGGCTTCCACAGCTTAGATGCAGTTTGGATTTCTTTTGCCGGTGATGGGCGCTGCCGTAAAAAAAAACGGGGCGGTTTCTTGATTTCACGCTTGCTCGCCCCGGACTATGGCGCGATGGTGGGCCGGAAGGCCCTCAGCGGTGTGTCCCCAAGGCGTTGCGCAGCAGCTTCAGCCCGTGCTGCAGGCAGTGGCTTAAGTGTGCCGCCGAGGGGCAGAAGTCGACGCAGAAGCCGGCCCACTGCCGGGCCATGGCGCGCAGAGGCAGGTCGGCTATGCGCAGCGTGCGGTAGAGGAAGCGGCTGGCCACGCGCTCGGTGTCGGCGCCGGTGGGCAGCGGCAGGCCTGCGGCCATGGGCAGCAGCTTGCTCCACTTGCGCCTGTGCAGTGCCACGGTGGCCTTGTGCCACTGCCTGTTGTAGCTGCCGGAGGAAAAGTGCGATATGTCGACCGAGGCGCACACGTAGTTGCGGTGGGTGCGCGCCAGCTCTATGGTGAAGTCTACGTCGTAGCAGTGGAAGCCCGTGAGGCTCGCCTCGTCGAAGGGGTGGGCCAGCGCCAGCGGGCGCCTCACGCAGATGGCGAAGCCGTCGAGCGCCACCACGGGCGTGAAGTCGCCCTCGGTGTTGAGCCGCGCCGGGCGGCCGTGGTCGCGGTAGTGCCACGCGTCGAACTTAGGCCCCTGGCTCCAGCCCGACGGAGTGTTGGCCATGGCGCGGCAGCCCGCGAAGCCTATGGCTCCGCAGTCGGCCTCCTGGAGCTTGGCCGCCAGCAGGCTGCCCCAGCCCCGGGTGTGGAACTCCACGTCCTCGTGGAGGAACGCCAGCAGCGGGAACGTGGCGCGGGCCGCGCCCTCGTTGTAGACCTTGGCCAGCGGCAGGCCATTCCGCCGGTTGTCTACGATGATGGTCTCGTGGGGGCAGCCAATGGTCTCGGCCACGTTTTGCCTCACTCTCTCAGCCTTTTCGGGCGATATGCTGCATATTATTATGGAGAACATAAGCCTTGCTTCAGAACCTCACCAGCTTGAACGGCTTGCCGCCTATGAGCGCGCCTATGCGCGGGAAGCCGCTGTTGTACATCTTGCCCGTCTTGAGCAGGAGCACCCGCTCGGCGTGGCCCAGGGCCAGCAGGTCGGCGAAACTCTTGAGCTGCGCCCCGGCGGGCGAGTGGCTCTCGTAGTCCATGTGGGTGAGGCTGCCCGGCACGCGGTGCACGTAGGGCAGGCGCGCCGTGGCATGGTCGAGGAAGCCAACGCTGTCAGAGGTGAGCAGCACGGGCAGGCCGCCCTGCTTGCCGCTGGCGCCGTGGATGCGCTCTATGGCCTGCAGGCACCGCTCCATGAGCCGCCGTCGCTCCTCGGGCGGCAGCACCTCGTACTGGCCGTCGCCCTCCTTGAAGTCGCCCAACAGCTGCTGGAAGCGGCACGTTACGGCCACGAACGGGCCTCCTGTCTCGCGGAGCACGCCATCGACGGCGCGGCTTAGGGCCTCGGAGGGCTTGAAAAGCTCCTCGAAGAGCGGCTTGAATCTCTTGCCTGCGGCTATGTGGGCGTTGGTGTAGACGTGCACCTGACGGTAGTCCTTGGCGAAGTTCTGCCTGAGCCACAGCCGCTGGAAGCCCTGTTCCACGTGGGTGCCGTTGGTGCCGCAGAACAAGGGCATGGCATCGCGGCTGTTGTAGCACATCTCGGCGTCGTCAACGGTCCAGTCAACGGCGTTGGGCAGCAGGTAGTCCTCAAGGCGGAACGGGTGGCGGAAGTATATCCTGAAGTCGATGCCCATGGCCTTGCACACCGAGTAGACCGACACGAAGCCGCGCAGGCGGTCGCACAGTCCGCCGTGGTGCATCCGCCCGTCGGCCATGCACACCACCATCTTGCGGCTGTTACCGGCGCGCGGGGCGTCGGCGGTGTAATACCGCGCCACGTGTTTCTGCACCTCGCGGCGCCACTTGCCGCGCTGCTTGAACAGGTTCTGGAACACGTTCTGTATGTCCTTGCCCACCACGTGGGGCAGGCCTTCCTTGCCTTTCAGGGGTATCATCTTCCTTGGATTTTGTCCTTGAACATCCGCTTGATGAGCTTCGTGAGCCTGCGCTGCGTGTTGGATTTGCGCACGAAGAGGGGCAGCGTGGCCATGGGGAAGGCGTCGAGGGCCTTTATCTCGTCGTCGAGCGAAAGGCCGCTGGTGTGGGCCTCCGTTATGAAGCTGGCTATGCGCCCCTGCCACTCTTCCTTGTTGCCCCAGTAGTGGGCCACCCACGGCTCGGCGGGCTGCAGTTGCATGGCTTCCTGCATGGCTATGGAGAAGGCGTATTGCTCGGCGGTGAAGCAGCCGGCGCCGCAGCCGAGGATGGCGTCGCAGGCCTCGGTGGCCATGGCGCACACGGCAGCGGCGCGCCCCGCCGGTATGCCTATCACGCCTGAGTTCCATACGTTGTGGCGCATGGACACGGTGCACCCGCCCACGCTCTTGCCTTTCATGGCGTTCCACATCCGCAGCGAGGCCCCCCTCATCGCCGACGGGTGGCCCTCGTCTTTGTGCATCAGCCCGGTGCCGCTGTCGAGCAGCTGGGCCATGCCGCTGGCGCCGCCTTGCAGGCAGGTGTCGCCGTCGAGGAACAGCAGGTGGGCGCCGGGGTTGCCTGCGGCGTGGCCCTCAAGGGCCTTTATCTTTGCCCTGAACACGTATCCCGTGCCGTTTATCCACTCATCGAGCGTTGCTTTGCCGAGCTCCCTGACCTCCACACGGCCTGCCAGCCGGGCGTAGTGGCGCGGCCGGTCGGTGTAGACGGTCACCGTGTCCTGCCCGCGCTTGCCCCTGAGCACGGTGAGCATCGAGAAGTAGGCCTGCGTGTGGTAGGCTTGCGCGTTGCCGAACACGAGGTAAACGAAGTCAATCCTGTTCATTCTATGCATCTGAATAATTGGTCGAAATGCTTGAAGTCGCCCTCCGCCAGAGGCTTTGCCTTGTCGTAGACCCAGCACAGCGGCTTGTCCTCATACATCGAGGCCACGAGCGAGAAAGTGCTCGGCGGGCCTATGATGTAGTCGCAAAGGGATAGCAGGCAGAGGTCTTCGGCTGCGTTGCCGCGGGCGAATTCCACCCTCATGCCGCCGAGGCGGGCGGTGTAGGCGGCCTGGTCGAGCGAGGGGTCGTTGCCGCATACGAACACGCAGGTGCGCTTGCCGGGGTGGAGCGCGGCGAAGCCGAGGGCCATGGCGGCGTAGTCTTCGTCGGTGTAGTAGTACTTGCCGCCGTTCCATGTCTTGTAGTCGCCCCGGCGGACGTGCAGCCCCAGGCGGATGTCGCAGCCTGCCGAGGCCCCGGCGGCGTACTGCCTTATTTTCCGGCTGATGGCCGCGTCGAATGCGAAGAGCCTCAGTATGTCGGGCTTGTACTTCAGGAAGAGGTCGTAGAACCTTACGTACCACCCGGCCACGACCACGTGGCGGTGCTCGAGCATGGCCTGCTCCTTGGCCCGGGTGTCTTCGCCGGGGTGGTCGAAGGTGACGGTCTTCAGCAGCCCGCATTTGGCGAGGTACTTCGCCGCCACGTATGTGAGGAAGTTGTGGAAGGGCGAGTGGCTTATGCTGAAGTATGGGTACTTGTAGCAGAAGCGCATGGAGACAGCCCTGCGCCCGTGCTCCCTGGCCCAGGCGTAAACGTGGCCGTACTGCAGCATATTGTTGCACATCCTGCCTTTGTCCTTGGCGAATATCATTGATAGGTGGGTGTTTGTTTGGTTTCCATCGGCGGGGCCGGTCAGTCGAACCGCATTTTCTTCGTCACCGGGTCGATGATGTGCTCCCACTCCTGGCGGGTGCGCTTCCAGCGGTTGTGCGTCCAGAGCCAGAAGGGGGGCTGCCTCTCGATGGTCTTCTCGAGCAGCCTGAAGTATCGCTCGGTGATTTCGTAGCTTTCGTCACGGCCGGGGGTGTAGGCTATCGGCACTGTGCGCGCCACGTACTGGCCTCGCCGTTCGCGCCTGATGTCGATGTAGAAAGCCGCAAAGCCGGCTTTCCTCACTATGCGCTCCGTGCCTGTGAGCACCGGCGTGTCGTGGTGCAGGAAGTCGGTCCAGTAGTGTATGTTGTTCCAGAAGGGTACCTGGTCGGATATGAAGCCAATGATGACGGGCTTGCCCTCGCTGCGGAACTTGGCTATGTGGCGCAGGGTCTCGGCCATGGGTATGCTTATGGCGCCGAAGCGCCCGCGCAGCTTTAGGAAAAGGCGGTTGGCGGTCTTGTCCTCAAGCACGTGGTAGATTTGCCCGCAGATGGCCGTGCCGCTGGTGTGCAGGGGCAGCGACGTTATCCATTCCCAGTTGCAGTAGTGGCCCAGGTAGAGCGCGCACGACCGGCCTTTGGCCACCTCCGCGTTTATCAGCTCCAGCCCCTCGAAGCGCATCCTCCTCATTATCCCGGCCTTGCTGATGGAGAGCAGCTTGATGGTCTCCACGAAGTAGTCGCAGAGCCAGGCGTAGAAGGCTTTCTCTATGCCTATTATCTCGGCCCGGGCCTTGCCGGGGAAGGAGTCGGTGAGGTTCTTGCGCACCAGCGGGCGGCGGTAGCGGGCCACGTGGTACACTATGAGGTAGAGCGCGCTGGAGAGGCAGTAGAGCAGCCTCAGGGGCAGCAGCGACAGGAGGTAGCAGGCGGAGTGGGCTATGTGGTAGGTTATGTTGGCCATTGCTCTTGCTGGTTATGCAGTGTGGCTCGGGCCGCCGGCGTAGTAGCACTCGGGCTCGCGGCGCTGGCGGCACAGCTTGGTTATCTTGCGCTCGGCCATCTTGTAGGTGACGCCCGAGAAGCACCTTGTGTGCTGGGGGCATATCTCCACGCACCTGCCGCACGATATGCAGAGGTTGCCGTCGGTGCGGCTGGGGCGGTTGGGCGATATGGCGCCCACGGGGCAGAGGCTCACGCAGAGGTTGCAGCGGTTGCACTTCTTCCTGCTGCCCGAGGGGTGGATGGGTATGGCCCCGGCCTCGCGGTATGGGCGGTTGCCCGGCACGGGGGGCGCGCCCAGGCTGCTGGTGGTGCTCACCGACCGGAGCAGGCTGGTGCATCCTGCGGCGAAGCGCGCCATGGCGGCCATGTCGGCGGCGTCGGGCCGCCCGGCGGCGATGCCGGCGAAGATGGAGTGGCGCGCCACGAAGGCCCCTGCGCCTATCACCTTGAAGCCGCCTTGGCCGAGCAGGTCGCACAGCTCGATGAGCGCGTCGTCGTAGGCGCGGTTGCCGTATACCACCATCGCCACGGCCGGCGCGCCGTTGGCGTGGAACCGGCGCAGCCCCTCGGCGGCCCTCGGCGGCACCCGCCCCGCGTACACCGGCACGGCTGCCACGAGCAGGTCGCCGCTGCCGGCGAGCACCACGTCGCCGCCGGGGCCGCCGCAGGTTATGTCGTGCTCTTCGACGGTGCCGGGCAGGCGTTCGGCCACGGCCCGGGCCGCCTTGCGCGTGGTGTACGTCGCGCTGAAATAAACAAGGTGTATGCGTTCTGTCTTCATGCTCTCTGTGGTTGTTTCGGCGGCGGTGGCCGCCGCCGGGGGCCGGCGGGGGCGCTGCGGCGCGGCGCGGGCGGGGCCATGGCCGGCGGTGGCGGGGGCTGGGCGCCCCCTGGCCGCCAGCCTGCAGCGGGCCCGCCGCTTACTCCCTGCAAAGATAGCGAATAAAGTTCAATTATGCGCCGCGGGCAAGTAAAAAGCGGCGAAAAAGCAGCAAAAACCTGCACAATTGCCATGCGGGTGTGCAAAAGCGAGTGCTTTTTGCCGAAATTATTTGCACGTATGGATAAAAATTAGTTACTTTGCACCCGGTTTTTTTAAGAAAGAAAGTCATTATTAACGTTTTAAATTTTACAAATCATGTCAGAAATTGAAGCAAAAGTTAAGGAAATCATCGTAGACAAGCTTGGTGTTGACGAGGCAGAGGTAAAGCCGGAGGCAAGTTTCACTAACGACCTGGGCGCCGACTCCCTTGACACTGTCGAGCTCATCATGGAGTTCGAGAAGGAGTTCGGCATCTCCATCCCCGACGATAAGGCTGAGAAGATCGCCACCGTGGGCGACGCTGTAGCTTATATCGAAGAGAACACGAAATAAATTTCCCTCACCGTCCGGGAATTGGGAAATGAGGGTCATGGCAGTGGCAAGGGCGCGTTTCGCCCCGCATGGGCCATGATTCTCATTTCCGAATTCTCTTTTTTTCAATCTACAGCATGGAACTAAAAAGAGTTGTCGTAACGGGTCTCGGCGCTGTGACGCCTGTGGGCAACACTCCCGAGGAGACATGGCAGAGCCTTGTCGGCGGAGTGAGCGGGGCCGCCCCCATTACATTGTTTGACGCTTCCAAGTTCAAGACCCAGTTCGCCTGCGAGGTGAAGGGGCTCAACGTGAACGACTACATCGACCGCAAGGAAGCCCGCAAGATGGACCGCTACACGCAGCTGGCCTTCGTCTCTGCCATACAGGCAGTGAAGGACAGCGGCATGGACCTCGGCTCCGTCGACAAGGACCGCGTGGGCGTGATCTTCGGCGTGGGCATCGGGGGCATCAAGACCTTCGAGGACGAGGTCAGCTACTACGGCGTGCACAAGGAGGACGGCCCGAAGTTCAACCCCTTCTTCATCCCGAAGATGATAGCCGACATCGCCGCCGGCCAGATATCGATACACTTCGGCTTCCACGGCCCCAACTACGCCACCACGTCGGCCTGCGCCTCGTCGACCAACGCCCTGGCCGACGCCTTCAACCAGCTGCGCCTGGGCAAGGCCGACATCATACTGGCGGGCGGCGCCGAGGCCGCCATCTGCGCCTGCGGCGTGGGCGGCTTCAACGCCATGCACGCCCTCTCCACGCGCAATGACGACCCCGAGCACGCCTCGCGCCCCTTCAGCGCCAGCCGCGACGGCTTCATAATGGGCGAGGGCGCAGGCTGCCTCATCCTCGAGGAGCTTGAGCACGCCAAGGCCCGCGGGGCCAAGATATACGCCGAGATGGTGGGCGAGGGCGAGAGCGCCGACGCCTACCACATCACCGCCTCGCACCCCGAGGGCCTCGGAGCCAAGCTCGTGATGGAGCGCGCGCTGCAGGACGCCGGGATGAAGCCCGAGGACATAGACTACATCAACGTGCACGGCACGTCGACGCCCGTGGGCGACATATCCGAGGCCAAGGCCATCAAGCAGGTGTTCGGCGACGCCGCCTACAAGCTCAACATCAGCTCCACCAAGTCGATGACCGGCCACCTGCTCGGCGCCGCCGGCGCAGTGGAGGCCATGGCCAGCGTGCTTGCCGTGAAGAACGACATCGTGCCGCCCACCATCAACCACGAGGAGGGCGACAACGACCCCGAGATAGACTACGGCCTCAACTTCACCTTCAACACGGCGCAGAAGCGCGAGGTGCGCGCCGCCATGAGCAACACCTTCGGCTTTGGCGGGCACAACGCCTGCGTCATATTCAAGAAGTATGTTGACAGGTAGAGACTTGATAGACCGCATAAAGCTCCCTTTCCGCAAGGAGAAGGAGCTTTTTTATTCGCTCCGCGCCATACTGGGCTTCTATCCCCGCCACATCGAGCACTACAAGCTCGCCCTCATGCACAAGAGCGTGGCCCGGCGCAACGCCAAGGGCCGCCCGCTCAACAACGAGAGGCTCGAGTTCCTGGGCGACGCCATACTCGACGCCGTGGTGGGCGACATCGTCTACCGCCACTTCGAGGGCAAGCGCGAGGGCTTCCTCACCAACACCCGCAGCAAGCTCGTGCAGCGCGAGACGCTCAACCGCCTCGCGCAGGAGATGGGCATCAACCAGCTCATACTCTCGTCAACGCGCTCCAGCTCGCACAACAGCTACATGGGGGGCAACGCCTTCGAGGCCCTGGTGGGCGCCATCTACCTCGACCGAGGCTACGACGCCTGCATGCAGTTCATGCAGAAGCGCATACTCTCGCAGATAATCAACATCGACAAGGTGGCCTACAAGGAGGTGAACTTCAAGAGCAAGCTCATAGAGTGGTGCCAGAAGAACCGCGTCAACCTCGAGTTCGGCCTCGTGAGCCAGTCGAAGGAAGAGGGCGGCAGCCCCATCTTCGTTTACCGGGCGGTGCTCGAGGGCAAGGAAGCCGGCAAGGGCAAGGGATACTCAAAGAAGGAGAGCCAGCAGCTGGCGTCGAAGGAGGCATTGCAGAAACTCCGACGCGAGCCGCAGTTCATCGACGCCGTGTTCGCAGCCAAGGCCGGGCGCACCAAGATGGAGGAGGAGCCCGTGAGCACCGTGCCGTCCACCGACGACCGCCAGGACTTCATCATCCCCCAGGCCAAGGCCGCCGGGCGGCCCGCACCACAGGCCGACGCACCCCGGCGCGACGCCCGCCGCAGGCAGCAGGGCGGCGACGGGGCCGCGCCGCAGGGCGCCGCTGGCGGAGAGCGCGACGAGTTCGACCTTTCGGACATCACGGCCACGCCCAAGGAGATGTCGCGCGAGGACATAATAGCCATGGCCGAGGCGGCCGCTTTCTCGGAGGAGAAGTGAGTGATGCAAAGGGGAAAGGGCGAGGGGTAGGCGCCGGATGATGCATCCGCAATGTTGAGGCCCCTCACCCTTCCCCCTTACTTCTTAATTCTTAATCCTTAATCCTTAATCCTTAATTCTTAATCTCCATTATCTTCCTCACGGTCTCGGCTATGGTGGCGGCGTGGGCCGCGGAGCCGTGGCGGCGCACGGTGAAGCCGTCCTGGCCCACCTCCACAGACACCTCGGCGGGCGCGTCGCCCCCGGCCATGCCGTTGCGCAGCAGCGCCTTGCAGAGCATGGCGCGCCGTGGCCCCGGCTCGCCCGCCACCGTCACCGGCTCCGCCCCGGCAGGGCATACGGCGAAGAGGCCCGTGGCGGGGTCGAAGCGCATGGCCGGGCTGTCGAAGAAGGCGGCCAGCCGCCCGTCGAGGGCCAAGTCCTCGGGCGAGCCTATGGCCGCCACGCCGCCGGGCTTCATGAGCCACAGCGTGTCGGCGGCCTGCAGGGCGAGGTCGAGGTCGTGGGTAGACATGAACACCGCCTTGCCCGTTTGCCGCGCTATGCCGTGCAGCAGGCGCATCGCCTCCACCTTGCTCGCAAAGTCGAGGAACGCCGTGGGCTCGTCGAGCAGTATCACCGGCGTTTGCTGCGCCAGGGCCTTGGCCAGCATGGCCTTCTGCCGCTCGCCGTCGCTCAGCGTGCTCACGCGCCGCCTGGCCAGGCCGGCTATGCCCACGCATTGCATGGCCCCGAGGGCCACGTCGCGGTCGGCGCTTGAGCACAGCCCCCAGAAGCCGGTGTAGGGCGCCCGGCCCAGCTCCACCATCTCGGCCACGGTCATGCTGCCCGTGTCGGGCTTCTCGGTAAGCACTATGGCCACGAGCCGCGCCATGTCGGCGGGCTTCAGTGCCGTTATGTCGCGCCCGGCTATGGTGGCGGTGCCTGCCACGGGTGGCTGGAAGCCCGCCAGCGTGCGCAGCAGCGTAGACTTGCCCGCGCCGTTGGGGCCCAGCAGGCAGGTTAGCTCGCCCCCGGCTATGGTGGCGCTGATGCCCTGGGCCACGGTGCGTGGGCCTTTCCTTGTGTTGTAGCCTATGGCGAGGGCGCTGAGGGTTATGTCGGTGGTCATGGGAGGGGGCTTTGGGAGTTTTGGGAGTTTTGGGGGCTTTGGGAGTTCTGGGAGTTCTGGGAGTTCTGGGAGTTCTGGGAGTTCTGGGAGGCCCGGTACCTCATTCCACCTTGTTCTCCAGCGGGCGGGCGGCCTGCCAGTCGGCGATGTTGGCGAGCGTGGTGGCGGCGATGTTGTGCATGGCCTCGCGCGTGAAGAAGCCCTGGTGCGACGTCACGATGACGTTGGGCATCATGAGCAGCAGCGCGAGCTTGTCGTCGTCGATCATCTTGTCGCTGCGGTCCTCGTAGAAATACTCCTGCTCCTCCTCGTACACGTCGAGCCCGGCCGAGCCTACCTGCCCCGAGCGCAGGCCCTCTATGAGGTCCTCGGTGCGTATGAGCTTGCCCCTGCCCGTGTTGATTATCATCACCCCGGGCTTCATCATGGCTATGCTCTCGCGGCAAACCATGTGCCTCGTGCTGTCGGTGAGCGGGCAGTGCAGCGATATGATGTCGCTCTTGGCGTAAAGCTCGCCGAGGCCCGTGAGCCTCACCCCGTGCTCGCGGGCGAAGGCCTCGTCGGGCATGGGGTCGTAGGCCAGCACCTGCATGCCGAAGCCGCGCAGTATCTTGGCCAGCTCGCGGGCTATGCGGCCCAGGCCCACGAGCCCTGCCGTCTTCCCGTACATGTCGAAGCCCATGAGGCCCTTTAGCTTGAAGTTGCCCTCGCGCGTGCGGCACACGGAGCGGTACACCTTGCGGTTGAGCGAGAGCATGAGCGTCACGGCATATTCGGCCACGGCGTGGGGCGAGTAGGCCGGCACGCGCACCACGGCCATCCGCCCCCGTGCCGCCTCCATGTCTACGTTGTTGAATCCGGCGCAGCGCAGGGCCAGGAGCCTTACGCCGTGGGCGGCGAGCTGCCCTATGGCCCGGGCGTCGCACTCGTCGTTCACGAACACGCACGCCACGTCGCAGCCCATGGCCAGCTGCGCAGTGCTCGCCGTCAGCCTGTCCTTGTAGTAACGGATGTCGAAGCCAAACTTGCCGTTTTCGCGGTCGAACGACTCGCGGTCGTAACTCTTCGCGTCGAAGAAAGCTATTTTCACTGCCATAATCGGTTGTTTTTTTGTCCTCGGCGCGGCCTGCGCGCGCCTGCGGCCTGCCGCGCCACTGCAAACTTACGAAAAGTGGGGCAGAAAGCAAGGCAGAATTAGCTGAAAAAATGTTACAGTAGCCGTTAAAAAATGCGCCGCCGGCAGCCGATTGCGCAATCGGCTGGCAGCCAGGCCGTTAGCCGCGGCCGCCGTTTCGCCCCACCAAACGGCCTCTCCTGCGCCCCCAAACGGCCTCCCTCGCCGCCCCATGCAGGCCGTTTGGCAAGCCCATTGGGCAGCCCCCTCCCTGCGGCCCGCCGCAAGGGGGCCGCCCGCGCTGAAATTCCATTACACCCGGCCCATCTGCCCTCCGTGCAACCCCTTTCGCGACTTTTTGCCCCGGGGCAGTGCGCCGAGCCGATTTTTTTAGTATATTTGCCATGCTAATAATAGGATGCGGCTCAGCCATGACGCCCGGAAGCAATGCTTCCTGCTGTCGCGGCATTCGCCTTTCGCTATGTTTCTTCAATGGAAACCAATATTTTCTTATGCACCGGGCATAAAAACCGCATTTTTTATATACCTTTGTCTTTGCGCATATAGAATGCGCCCCGGCCCATGGCAGCAGCCAGCGGCCAAACGGCCGAAGCAGGCATGGAGCACTGAAAGGCGGAAAGAACATGCCGTTAGGAAACTTTTAGTTGGGAATAAAATATGAGTGACAATAAAGAAATAGGCTATGTGTATATTCTTACGAATCCGAGTTTTCGTGAGGATTGGGTTAAGATTGGTAAAAGTTCACGTCCTGTTGATGTCCGCTCAAAGGAGTTGGATAACACAGCGGTTCCGCTTCCATTTGAGATTTTCGCCACTATTAAGACAGTTAAATATAATGAGGTTGAAAAGCATGTCCACAAGACAATTGACAGGTTGACAGATTTACGCATCCGTCAGAATCGTGAATTTTTCAATGTTTCTCCCCAATTAGCTTTGGAAATTTTTATTGATATTGCCAAAATGATAGATGATGCTGTTATTACTCGATATAAAGATAATAAGCCTATCAATGAAAGCATGAAAGAAAATGGAGAAGTCTTCAACGAACAAACAAAAATAGCGAAACGTGGCCGTTTTAAGTTTAGCATGGTAAATATCAAGGTTGGAGAATATATAACGTTTACTCCAACCAACCTGCAAGTAAAAGTAGCGAGTGATGATACGGTAGAATATGATGGTCGCATTTACAAATTGTCTCCATTTGTAGGAACATTTATGCCAAAAGAAAGGCAAACACAATCAGGAGCTTATCAAGGAGCAAAATATTTCACATACAATGGAGAAATATTGGATGATTTGAGAACAAAAATGGAACAAAACAAAGAAGACAAATAATGTTATGATTAGATTAATAGATAATATAGACCTTGTATGGAAAAATAACCAGCCGTTAGGATGTTGTATTCATAATCGGACATGGCAAAAGATAGCTTTACAACAGGGTGATATGGATGGTGCATGCGCTGTGTATTCATTGATGATGTACCTTATCGCAATAAAGGTTCTTACTTATGCCCAAGTAAAAAATCTTAATACAAAATTTAATGGACAGACATCTAAAGGGCGACTGTTCAAGGAATTTTTTGAGAAAGAAGGCCTATGTAGAAACGGTTTTTATTTTTCCACAATTGTCGAAAAATTGAAACATTCTTTCTCGAAAGAAGTTTCTGCTGTTTCTTCCAATTATAACAGTACAGATTTCGATCAGTCAAATGCAGTACAACAGATTAAAGAGGCTATTGATGATAACTGTCCAATAATGATTGCAGAAGTGTTTAAGGGAGGTGGTGCACATGCTATCTTAGCTGTTGGATATGAATTCTGCAATGATGAATTGACGAAAATATTTTGTTTAGACCCAGGCTATCCCATCGCTGACTATTCCTATTGGAATACTGTTATCAGAATTAATGATGCAAAGGGCAAAGTTTATTCTCATACAAGCATCTCTGACAAACAGATGAACGATATTTATATTGACGAAACGTTAAGAATAAGAAAAAGATAAGCAAATATGAGCGAAGAATTACAACAGAAACTCCGTGACCAGCTTTGGGAGGTCGCAAACCGTTTGCGTGGCAATATGTCGGCAAGCGACTTTATGTATTTTACCTTGGGGTTTATCTTTTATAAATACCTGTCGGAAAAAATAGAGAAATACGCCAACAGTGCACTTGAAGATGACGAAGTCACTTTTAAAGAATTGTGGGATATGACCGATGCCGATGCAATGGAGTTACAGGAAGAGGTCAAAAACCAGTGTCTGGAAAATATCGGTTATTTTATAGAGCCCAAATATCTGTTTTCATCTGTTATAGACACAATCAAACGAAAAGAAAATATCCTGCCAATGCTGGAACGTTCTTTGAAACGCATAGAGGACAGTACACTTGGGCAGGATAGCGAAGAGGATTTCGGAGGACTGTTCTCTGATATAGATTTGGCTTCTCCTAAGTTGGGTAAGACCGCTGACGACAAGAATACATTGGTCAGCAATGTGCTTCTTGCTTTGGATGATATAGATTTTGGTGTGGAAGCCTCACAGGAAATTGATATTCTAGGTGATGCCTACGAATATATGATTGGCCAGTTTGCCGCTGGAGCCGGAAAGAAAGCCGGGGAGTTCTACACGCCGCAGGAGGTCAGTCAGATATTGGCAGAAATCGTGTCTATCGGCCATGCACGGCTTCGCAATGTATATGACCCGACTTGCGGTAGCGGCTCGTTGCTTTTGCGTGCGGCAAAGGTGGGTCATGCGGTAGATATTTACGGACAAGAGAAGAATCCGACCACTTACAACCTTGCCCGGATGAATATGCTGTTGCATGGCATCAGGTTCAGCAATTTCAAGATAGAGAACGGCGATACGCTGGAGTGGGATGCCTTTGGCGACATGCAGTTTGATGCGGTAGTGGCAAATCCTCCTTTCTCCGCAGAATGGAGTGCCGCCGATAAGTTCAACAACGATGACCGTTTCAGCAAGGCCGGGCGGCTCGCCCCGAAGAAAACCGCCGACTATGCCTTTATCCTCCACATGATTTACCACTTGAATGAGGGCGGCACGATGGCTTGCGTAGCTCCGCATGGGGTGCTGTTCCGTGGCAATGCCGAGGGTGTAATCCGCCGTTTTCTCATTGAGAAGAAGAACTACATTGACGCCATCATCGGTTTGCCGGCCAACATCTTCTATGGTACGAGCATACCTACCTGCATCCTTGTGTTTAAGAAATGCCGCAAGGAGGATGACAACATCTTGTTCATTGATGCCAGCAAGGAGTTTGAAAAAGTCAAAACGCAAAACAAGCTCCGTCCGCAACACATTCAAAAGATAGTGGAAACCTACCGTGATCGCAAGGAAATAGAAAAGTACAGTCACCTTGCCACGCTGCAAGAGGTGGCCGACAACGACTATAACCTGAATATCCCTCGTTATGTTGACACCTTTGAGGAAGAAGAACCAATTGACATCAAGGCGGTAATGGCGGAAATCAAGGAACTTGAGGCCAAACGTGCTGAGTTGGATAAGGAGATAGACGTGTATCTGAAAGAGTTGGGAATTGTATAAATTGAGCATTATGACAAACGGCAAAGAGATTGAGGTAATCAATCCAGTTAACTATAACGAATTACTGCAACGAGCTGTTGTAGTTTTGGAAAAAGCGAGAGTTTCCATAGCTCGTAGCATTGCGGGTAATGTGAGTAATGCACATTGGGAAATTGGCAAGTTGTTACAAGAAAGAAAACTGGATTCCAAGCACGGGACAAGTGTAGTAGAACGATTATCTATCGACTTAAAGCAACGCTATCCCAAGATGGGGCTGTCGCCTCGTAGCCTTTGGTTGATGAAGAAATTTTATTGCAGGTTTTGTGATTCTGCGTTAAAACTGCAACAAGCTGTTGCAGTTTTGCCGTGGGGCATACTGCCGAACTGATGTCTAATAAATGTACTAAGGACAATGATGACGCAATACTTTATTATGCCGTTGAAACCATAACAAAAGGTTGGAGCCGCGACCTCTTAATCAATGCCATCAGCCTTCATGTGTACGAACAAACATGTTTGTCTGTTGAAAAAGATAACAATTTTGCCACAACTCTCCCTGTGCCTGTTGCTTCATATGCTAATGAAGTTATCAAAAGCACATATAACCTTGGTTTTCTGGGTGTGACGGAGCCTGTACTTGAGTTAGACTTGGAACATCGACTTGTGGAAAAAATTAAGCTGTTTCTACTTGAATTAGGAAAAGGATTTACTTACATTGGGAATCAATATCCAATAGAATACAAGGGAAGGAATGGCATTGTGGATTTACTCTTTTTCCACCGGGGGCTTAGAAGTCTTATTGCCATTGAACTAAAAGCTGACAGATACAAGCTGGAGTATGCAGGGAAAATGAACTATTACCTTTCCATTCTTGACAGAACAGAACGCGGCGAGGGCGAAAATCCTTCTATCGGTATTATTCTTTGCGCCGAAAAGGATCATGTAGATGTGGAGTTGTCACTTGATGGGCTGGATAAACCAATTGGTGTGGCCGACTATCGGTTGATTATCCCACAAGATGACCTGAAACAGATTATACAAGATGAGATTCAGGCATACGATGAAGAAAAAGAAAAGGGAGACAAGTAACTGGTAGCAAACCGTGATCGGTTCGTGACAATCAGATTAAACTTCAAGATTAAAGAGTAATGACTATGGCAGATAATAAAGACAAGAAAGTCCTTAATGTTCCGGCTTTGCGATTTCCGGGGTTTACGGATGAGTGGAAAGAAGAACGGTTAGATGAAATTGCGGAATTATCTAAAGGAGTTGGTATATCCAAAGAACAATTATCGGGAGATGGTGAGCCTTGTATTTTGTATGGTGAGCTTTATACCAAATGACGCGCAATCGTTTTTGCGAAATTTTGCCCCGGGGCAGTGCGCCGAGCCGATATTTTTCGTATATTTGCCATGCGAATATAGGATGCGGCTCAGCCATGACGCCCGGAAGCAATGCTTCCTGACGTCGCGGCATTCGCCTTTCGCCATGTTTGTGGCCAGAGGGGCGCACCAGGCCAGGCCCGTGGCGATGGGCGGGGGCGCCGGGATTGGCCCAGCACTATAAGCCAATGACTAAAAAACGGAAACCATCATGAAGAAGATTGCATCACTGTTGGCGTGCGCCGCCTTGTGCTCCGCCGCCATGGCCGACACCGTGCAGCGCGTCACCGTGGGCGGTGGGCAAGTGGAAGGGTTCGTAACGAGCATCGCCTTCGACGGCGACAACGCCGTGCTCACCTTGGAGGACAACACCACCATCACCGCGCCCATCGACGGCGTGGCCGTGAGCCTGGCCTACCAAGGCGTGGCCGACGGCATAGGCACCGTCCCGGCTGACGACGGGCGTAGCCCCGACGCAGTATACACCATCAGCGGCCAGTATGCCGGCACGTCGCCCGAGGGGCTGCCCAAGGGCGTGTATATAGTGGGCGGGAAGAAACTCGTGGTAAAATGAATGAGGAGCTGTCATTAGGGAGTTATCATTTAAGGAGTTATAGGGAGTTATAAGGAGTTAGAGGGAGTTAGAGGACAAATGCAACTTCGCAAGGCTCCCGGCGCGGTGGGTGCTATGCCCATGGCCGCATCTTGCGGGGGCTGCTCCCTGCATCATTGAAATAAAACAAAGACAAAGCCTATGAAACTGAACATCAACGCATTGCTTTCGGCTGCCGCCGCAGCCATCATGGCCCTGGCCGCCGCCAGGGCGGGGGCGCAGACGTGGAACTTCACCGCCACGGGCGAGGCCGACAAGGCCGCGCTCGCTGCCGACCCCGGCGCATGGGAGCACGAGCTTACAAGCAGCAACGACCGATACAAGAACCTTGCCAGCTACGACCGCCAGCAGCTCAAGGCCAACGGGCAGGAGCTGCAAGTAACCGCAGGGCTGCTCTTCACCGCCGGGGAGGCCGACGCCATACGCATCGACATCAAGGGGAAGCGCATGGCCACCAACAAGCCGCTCACCATAACCATACCCGGGCTGAAGGCGGGCATGACGCTCACCATGAGCTGCAAGACGTCGAGCAAGACCACCGCACGGGGCTTCAACGTTACCAACCTCGACCCTGTGGAGGGCTGCTTCAACGCCACCTCGCTCGACGAGCAGACCAACGTGGCTACCGTGGTGGCCGATGGCGACGTGACCCTGGCCAACACCGGCGGGATGTACGTTTACAGCATCACCGTGGCCGGCCAGCAGCAGGGCGGAGCCGGAGGCTCCACCGGCGCCGACCACTCCGTGGGCATGGACCTCAGGGCCAGCCAGGCCCGCCTCACTACCACCGGCGGCGTGGTGAAGTACTACAACACTGCCGACATCGGCTCCATCGACATGGACCGCCAGGCGGGCACCGTCACCGTGAGGCCGCGCTCGGGCGAGTGGCAGGACGTGTTCACCCGCAGCATCGCCACCATAGGCTTCGCCAAGGCGCAGGCCGGCGGCGGGGAAGCCGAGGTAAGCCGGGGCGGCGTGGAGATAACCCGCGCCGGGGGCTGGCTGGAGTCGGCCTACGTGGAGTGGGAGCTGCTCGAGGGGGCCGAGTCGTACAATGTCTACGTGCGCGGCGGCCCTTACGCCGAGTTCACCCGCCTCGACCGCGAGCTGGTGCGCAACTACGGCACCTACGGGCGGGCCGACGCCGTGGGCCTGCCTGCCGCCGAGGGCTACGAGCTGCGCGTGGTGCCGGTGAGCGGCGGGGCCGAGCAGGAGGAGGCCGCCTCCACGGCGTCGGCCATCAGCGTGAGGGCCTACGACCGCGCTGGCTACGCCTGGATGGGGCGCGACGCCGTGGGCGCCTACCAGGCCGACGGCACGCTGAAGCCGACGGCACGCGTGCTATACGTCACCGGGGCCACGGCCAAGACCGTGGAGCTGCCCGTGGTGACCGGGAGCAACGGCAAGGAGGAAACCTTCACCGGCCTGCAGGCCATCGTCAACGCCTACCAGAAGGGCCGCGAGACGCGCCCGCTATGCGTGAGGATTGTGGGCCTGGTACGCGCCGCCGACATGGACGCCCTGCTCAGCTCCGAGGGCCTGCAGGTGAAGGGCAAGAACAACGCCACGCCACTTGACATAACCATCGAGGGCATTGGCACCGACGCCGCCATATGGGGCTTCGGCCTGCTGCTGCGCAACGCGCTCAGCGTGGAGCTGCGCAACTTCGGCGTGATGCTCTGCCTCGACGACGCCGTGTCCGTCGACACGAACAACAAGCACTGCTGGATACACAACCTCGACCTCTTCTACGGGCAGACCGGCAGCGACTCCGACCAGGCCAAGGGCGACGGCACAGTGGACATAAAGGGCAAGAGCACCAACATCACCGTGGCCTACTGCCACTTCTTCGACAGCGGCAAGTCGTCGCTATGCGGCATGAAGAGCGAGAGCGCCGACTGCCTCATAGACTATCACCACAACTGGTTCGACCACAGCGACTCGCGCCACCCGCGGGTGCGCACCATGACCGTGCACGTGTGGAACAACTACTACGACGGCTGCTCCAAGTATGGCGTGGGCGCCACCATGGGGTCGAGCGTGTTCGTCGAGGCCAACTTCTTCCGCGCCACAAAGAACCCCATGCTCATTTCGCGGCAGGGAACCGACGCCAAGGGCGACGGCACCTTCTCGGGCGAGGACGGGGGCATGATAAAGAGCTATGGCAACGTTTATGCCGAGGCGGCCGCGGGCGGCGCCTACACGCCCATCACGCAGCGTGAGAGCGCCACGGGCTTCGACTGCTACGAGGCCGCCACGCGCGCCGAGCAGGTGGCGCCGTCGGTGGTGACGCTCGCCGGAGGCACGCCCTACAACAACTTCGACACCGACCCGGCCCTCATCTACGACTACACGCCGCTGCCGGCTGCCGACGTGCCTGCCGCCGTTACGGGCCACTGGGGCGCCGGGCGCATGGACAAGGGCGACTTCGGCTGGACGTTCGACAACGCCAAGGCCGATGGCGACTACAGCGTGGACACCGCCCTCAAGGCCGCCCTCGAGCAGTACCAGCCATCGCTCGTGGGAAGCTTTTAAGGATTAAGGATTAAGAAGGGGGCCGCGCGTGGCATGGGGCGGCAGCATATGCCTGTATCCTGCCGCCTGGCAGGGCAAGGGCTTTGCTGCCGCAACTCCTTTGCCCCTTGGCTCCCCATGATGGAAAATTAGAAGCTGTTTTGATTTTGTCAAAGTTGATAAAATCAAAACAGCTTCTTAGAGTGAAAAGACGATGGCAACTCTGCCACATATACATACCACATGGGGCGACGTGGATGGCGAATGGGAAGACGCCTCAAGCCCCCACCGGCTCCACCATGCCCTGGCGGCAGTCCTCGCCGGTGTAGCTCATCACCTGCAGCTCGCCGCGCAGCGCGCCGAGGGCGTTGAGGGCCAGCGACAGCATCTCGTTCTCGCCGGGCATCACCACCACCGGGGCCAGGCTCTCCACCTGCGGGCGCAGCAGCGCCATGCAGTGGGCGCTGTGGGCTATGCCGCCCGTTACGATGATGGCGTCGGCGTGGCAGCCCAGGGCCACGTACATGGCCCCCACCTGCTTGGCCACGGCATACATCATGGCGCTCACCACGGTGCGGTAAGGCTCCTCGCCGGCCTCGGCGCGCGCCGAGAGCGTAATCATGTCGTTGCTGCCCAGCCAGGCCGCCAGCCCGCCCCTGCCGCACACCATCTGCTTTACCTGCCGCTCGGTGAAGCGGCCGCCGAAGCACAGCTCCACGAGCTGCATGGCTGGCAGCGTGCCGGCGCGTTCGGGGGTGAACGGCCCCTCGCCGCCCAGGGCGTTGTTCACGTCGATTACGCGGCCCCGGCGGTGCGCCCCCACGGAGATGCCTCCGCCGAGGTGGGCCACGATGAGGTCGGAGTCCTCGTAGCGGCGGCCCACTGAGGCGGCATAGCGGCGGGCCACGGCCTTGTGGTTGAGCGCGTGGAACACCGAGCGACGCTCCAGCAGTGGCAGTCCGCTGATGCGGGCCTCGGGCCGCAGCTCGTCCACCACCACGGGGTCGGCCGTGAAGGCAGGGCAGCCGCAGCGCCCGGCCAGCTCGTCGGCTATGAGCGCCCCGAGGTTGCAGGCGTGCTCCATGCGCGCCTCGGCGAGGTCGCGCTTCATGCGCTCGTTAACGGCATACACGCCGCCCGGCAGCGGCCGGAGCAGTCCGCCCCGCCCTATCACGGCGTCGAAGCGCAGCGGAATGCCGGCCTCCCGCAGGCGGGCGAGGATGAAGTCGCGGCGGTAAGCATACTGGTCGGCCACGCGCTCGAAGCGCGCCAGCTCGGCCACGGGGTGGTGGGCCCCGGCCGCCCACACCTGCCGCTCGTCGTGGAAGATGGCCATCTTGGTAGATGTTGAGCCGGGGTTTATCACTAATATCTTCTTCATAGGCTTGGTGCGTTGCATGGGTTGCAGGCCCCGGCGGCGCAGGCCAGGGCCAGGCTGGCGTACTTGGCCGGGCCGGCGTCGGCGCGCGAGGCGAGCACCACGGGCGCCGTGGTGCCGCAGAGCATCCCGGCCATGCGGGCGTGGCCGAAGAGCGACATGGTTTTGTAGAACGTGTTGCCGGCCTCGATGCCCGGGAACACGAGCACGTCGGCCCTGCCCGCCACGGGCGAGCTGATGCCCTTCAGCTGCGCGCTGTGGGCGTCGCAGGCCGTCTTCACGTCCATGGGGCCGTCAACCACGGCGTCGCCGTATGCCCCGGCGGCGGCCCGCCGCTTCAGCTCGAGGTAGCTCAGCGTTTGCGGGAACTTGTCGCTCGTCTTCTCGGAGCAGTGTATCAGGGCCACGTGCGGCACGTCCACGCCGAGCCTGCGGCAGGCGTCCACGGCGTAGCGCAGCATGGCGTCGAACTGCTCGAGCGTGGGCTTGGGAATCACGGCCACGTCGGTGGCGAAGAGCAGTTTGGGGTAATCGGGCGACTCGATGGCCGTGAGGTGGCTCATCACGCTGCCCGGCAGGAGCAGTCCGCGCTCCTTGTCGAGCACGGCGCGCAGCAGGTTGTCGGTGTTCAAGGCCCCTTTCATGAGCACGTCGGCGCGCCCCTGTCGCACCGCGCCTACGGCCATGCGCGCCGCCTCGTCGGGCGTGGGCGCGCTGAGCAGCTCCACGCGGCCTGCGTGGCGGCTGCAAACGTCGTCGATGGGCCATGCCGCCGCCCCGCAGCAGGCAAGCACGAAGTCGGCCGTGCCCTCATCGAGGGCGCGTGTTATGGCGTAGCCTGTGTGGGCATCGGAGGGGCAGGCCACGGCCACGCGCCTCCGACCTGGCATGGAGCGCAGGCTCGACATGAGCGAGTGGAAATCACATATATGTTGCATGGATGTTAAGTTTCCTGCAAATTTAACCCTTTTCCGCCAATATCCGCCCATGGGCCGCCACATAAATTGCCGTGCTTAACGTATAATAACGCTGCGGGCGCCCGCCACTGGCCGTTGGCGTCAGCTCGCGCAAGCTGCCGCCGGCTTTTACGCACCGTCCTCGATGCGCAAAAGTCGGCGCATTGATGTATGTCAAGAAAACGCCGGTTTGCGCAACATTCCGGCGCCTGCGCTTTGCCCAAACCGCCTTGCGCGTTATCTTTGCAGGTGCATTCGTGATGAATGTACTGTTATTCATTAGGTTAGTAGTTAATAGATTTAAGGTAAAGATTTATGTTATTAGATTTTCATGACGACGGTAATGCCCATGCGGTGATTAGATGACTAAGAGTTGCATTGGCATCCGTCCGAGGGAATAGCGCGGGGTGAGTGATTCATACCGCGCTGTTTCTTTATATGGGCCGCACCGCAGGCTGCGGCGAGGGCCGCCGGGCAGCCCGCCGCCCCGTGCAGTGGGCAATCACGAGGGGGCCGCCCCGAAGCGTCGGCGGAAAAAGGCAGTTAAGGACTAACAGAACTTAAAATGCCATGTTTTAGTATGTTTTTTATTTAATAAAGAGAGAAAGATGCCGCGATTTACGGAAATGTGATTAAATTTGCAGCTAAAAACAAAAACGGATTACGAATGAGTAATAAGATATGTCATCTGTGCCTGCTCCTTGTGGCGGCCCTGCTCCTTGTGTCATGCTTGGACACGGACTATACTGACGAGGTGACGCTCTACGACGATATTGCCATTACACAATTCCAGATAACAAGTGCCAGGGTGACGAGGCACACCACGTCGTCGACCGGTGAGGATTCCACATACGTGGCCGACGACCAGAGCGTGGCCGACTGCCCATTCTACATAGACCAGCTCAACGGCGAGATATACAACGTTGACAAGCTGCCTTACGGCGTGGACGCCACGAAGCTGCTGTGCGAGGTGTACACGAAGAACAACGCCATGGTGTTCATCGAGAACATCGCCCGCGACTCCATACGCTCGCTCACGAGCACCGACTCCGTCGACTTCACGCAGCCGCGATACCTGCGCGCCTACGCATCCAACGCGCAGTCGTACAGGCTCTACAAGGTTACGGTGAACGTAGCCGGGGAGCAGGGCGACGGCATTGCCTGGCAGCGCATGGCCGACGACGCGGCGCTGGCCGCGCTCGGGGGGATGAGGCTCGCCCAGGTGGGCGGGCGCATGGTGCTCCTCGGCCTTGAGGGCGGCTCCACCGTGGTCTTCCACACCGACGCCGCCGACGGCTCGGCTTGGGCCAAGGCCGCTGTAGCCTTTGGCCCAGACACATATTATAATATGGCAGTGATGGGCGACACGCTCTTCGTGCTCGACGGCACCACCCTGCTCCGCTCCACCGACGGCGAGGCGTTTGCCGCCGTCGAGGCCACCGGCGCGCCACGGAGGCTCGTGGGCGCAAGCTCCACCGAGCTGTATGGCATAGGCGGCGACGGCCGCATGGCCGTGTCTGCCGACGGCGGGCGCACATGGCAGGCCGACCGCATGGACAGTCCGGCGGCGCTCATGCCTGCCGAGGACATCTCGCTGTGCTCAGCGCCATACGCCTACATGGACAGCACCGACTACGTGGTGATGGCCGGCAACCGCCCTGCCGGCGGTTTCCCGGGCGACTCCACGGCCGTGGTGTGGCGCAAGGTGGTGGAATACGCCGAGGGCAGCGAGCCGTCGAAGTGGATATGCATGGAGGCCGACAGCCACAACCGCTACCAGCTGCCGAGGCTCGACGGCCTTACCGTGCTGGCCTTGGGCGACAGCAAGGTGGCCTTTGGCGGCGCGGGCATCGGTGCCTGCGGCGACGCCCCCTTTGAGCGGATGTACGAGAGCCGCGACGGTGGCATCACGTGGCAGCCCAGCGCGGCGCTCGCCTTCCCCGACGGCTTCGACACGGCAACGCCGGCTTTCGCCGCGGCTGCCGATGCCAACGGGTATGTGTGGATAGTGTGCGCCGGCAGCGGCCAGGTGTGGCGCGGCAGGCTCGCCGCCCTTGCCGGGGAGCAATGACGGGGCCTGCCTATGTGGAAGCTGCTCGCCACCATAGCCTTTGCGGCCTCGGCCATAGCGGCGCAGGCGCAGACCGACCCTGAGTACAGGGCGGAGATAGGCGGCGGCGTGGGCCTGGTGTCGTACCAGGGCGACTTCAACGGCAGCATCGCCAAGGACTTGCAGCCGGCCGGTGGGCTGGTGGCCAAGTACAGGTTCAACCCGCGCATGGCCCTCGGGCTCGACGTTACGTACGGCAAGCTGAAAGGCTCGTCGGCCGACGTTGGCACTTGGTATCCCGAATTCGCCGACTCCGTGGCCTCGTTCAGCAGCACGCTCGTGAACGCGGGGCTGCGCTTCGAATACAACTTCTGGCCCTACGGCACCGGCCGCGAGTACTACGGGGCGCGCCGCTTCACGCCCTACGTGGCCATAGGCCTGGGCATCACATACGCCAAGCCGCAGCAGGGCAGCGTGTTCACCGGCAACCTGCCGATAGGCGTGGGCCTGAAGTACAAGGTGGGGACGAGGCTCAACGTGGCCCTTGAGTGGGCGATGCACTTCTCGCTCAGCGACAAGCTCGACGGCACCGACGACCCCTATGGCATAGACAGCAGCGGGATGTTCAAGAACACCGACAGCTACAGTGTGCTCCGGCTGTCGCTCACCTACGATGTGTGGGCGAAGTGCCGCACGTGCCACAACGATAGATTTTGACTGTATGACAGAACATTTGGACATGAAACGCATACCACGCCACATTGCCATCATCATGGACGGCAACGGGCGGTGGGCCGCCGAGAGGGGCCGCGAGCGGAGCTACGGCCATCAGGCGGGTGTCGAGGCCGTGCGCCGCATAACGTCCGAGTGCGTTCGCCTCGGCGTGGAATACCTTACGCTTTACACATTCTCAACCGAAAACTGGAACCGCCCGGCCGACGAGGTGGCCGCCCTCATGGGGCTGGTGCTCACGTCGCTCGAGGACGAGATATTCATGCGCAACAACGTACGCTTCCGCGTGATAGGCGACGTGGGGCGGCTTCCCGGGGAAGTGCAGGCCAAGCTGCGCCTCACCGAGGAGCACACCGCGGCCAACACGGCCATGACCATGGTCGTGGCGCTGAGCTACTCGGCGCGCTGGGAGCTGGCCAAGGCCGCCAGCTCGCTGGCCGCCGACGCCCGCGCCGGCCTGCTCGACCCCGCCGCAATCACCGGCGCAGACATCGCCGCCCGCCTCGAGACGAGCTTCATGCCCGACCCCGACCTGCTCATACGCACCGGCGGGGAGCTGCGCATATCCAACTTCCTGCTCTGGCAGATAGCTTACTCCGAGCTGTACTTCTGCGACACATACTGGCCCGACTTCGACGGGCAGGCCCTGCGCGAGGCCATAGCCAGCTACCAGGGCCGCCAGCGCCGCTTCGGGAAGACCGGGGCGCAGGTGGCGCATGGCGAACAATGAACCGAACACAAACATTATCATATCAGGATGGATCACATGAAAAGGATGCTTGGGCTGCTGGCCGCGGTGCTGCTGGCCGGCCTCGACGCCGCGGCCCAGGACAAGATTGTCAATCCGGACATATCATACACAGGCACGCCGCGCTCTTGCGAGATAGGGGGGATGACCGTGAAGGGCGTGGAGGGCTACGAGGACTACGTGCTCACGGGCATCTCAGGCCTCTCCGTGGGGCAGAGGATAACCGTGCCGGGCAGCGAGATAACCGAGGCCGTGAAGCGCTACTGGAGGCACGGGCTGTTCTCCAAGGTATCCGTCACGGCCGACTCCATCGTGGGCTCCAAGATATACCTCTGCTTCAACCTCGCCCTGAGGCCGCGCGTGAGCGCCATCAACTACAACGGGCTGAAGAAGAGCGAGCGCGAAGACCTTGAGGCCCGCCTCGGCATAGTGGCCGGGAGCCAGGTGACGCCAAACATAATCGACCGCGCCAAGATACTGGCCAAGAAGTACTTCGACGAGAAAGGCTACAAGAACGCGGTGATCGACATAGTGCAGCGCGACGACGTAGCCGCCACGAACCAGGTGATCCTCGACGTCAACGTGGACAAGAAGGACAAGATGAAGGTGCGCCACATATACCTCGTGGGCAACAAGGCGCTCTCCGACAAGAAGATAAAGGGAGGCCTGTTTACCAAGGGAGCCTTCGCCAAGACGCACGAGGCCGGCAAGCTCTCGTCGTTCCTCAAGGCAAAGAAGTTCACCGAAGAGCGCTATGAGGCCGACAAGCAGAACCTCATCGACAAGTACAACGAGCTGGGATACCGCGACATGGTGATAGTGAGGGACAGCGTTTGGAACCACGACCACAACCACGTGAACATACTCGTGGAGGTAGACGAGGGCCAGAAGTACTACATCAGGAACATCACGTGGGTGGGCAACACCGTGGCCTCCACCGACTACCTTAACCGCCTGCTGGGCATGAAGAAGGGCGACGTGTACAACCAGAAGCTCATGAAGAAGCGCCTGGAGGAGGACGACGACGCCGTGGGCAACTATTACTGGAACAACGGCTACCTCTTCTACCGCCTCGTGCCTACCGAGGTGAACGTGGTGGGCGACTCCATCGACCTCGAGATGCGCATAGAGGAAGGCCCCCAGGCCCACATCCGCAGCGTGCGCATCTTCGGCAACGACCGCCTCTACGAGGAGGTGGTGCGCCGCGAGCTGCGCACCAAGCCGGGCGACCTCTTCTCGAAGGAGGCGCTCATGCGCTCGGCCAGGGAGATAGCCTCGATGGGATTCTTCGACCCGGAGAAGGTGAACCCCGACATAAAGCCCAACGTGGAGGACGGCACCGTGGACATCAACTGGGAGCTTGAGCAGAAGTCGAACGACCAGGTGGAGTTCTCCCTGGGCTGGGGCCAGACCGGCGTGATAGGCCGCATATCGCTCAAGCTCAACAACTTCTCCATGCGCAACCTTTTCGGGAAGAACAAGATGCACCGCGGCATCATGCCCATAGGCGACGGCGAGCAGCTCGCGCTGAGCGCCCAGACCAACGGCACCTACTACCAGTCGTACAGCATAAGCTACTCCGCACCGTGGTTCGGGGGCAAGCGCCCCAACGCCTTCAACGTGGGCGCGTTCTACTCGAAGCAGACCGACGTGAACAGCAACTACTACAACAACAACTGGTACAACTACTACAACTACTACGGCAGCTACAACAACTATTATTACAACAACTACGAGAGCTACCTCGACGACGACAAGTACGTGCAGCTGGTGGGCTTCTCCCTGGGCTGGGGCAAGCGCCTGCGCTGGCCCGACGACTACTTCCAGCTGTCCGTGTCGCTGGCTTACCAGCGCTACATGCTCAAGGACTGGCAGTACTTCCTCATAACCAACGGCAACTGCAACAACATCAACCTCGGCCTCACGCTCTCGCGCGTGAGCACCGACAACCAGCTCTTCCCGCGCCGGGGCTCGGAGTTCCTCGCCTCGGTAACGCTCACCCCGCCATGGTCGCTGTGGGACGGTAAGGACTACGAGCACCTGGCCACCGACGGCAACTCGGCCACCTACCAGGACGAGCAGCAGGAAAAGTACCGCTGGATAGAATACCACAAGTGGAAGTTCAAGTTCCGCAACTACACCGCCCTCACCGGCGGGGTGAAGTGCTTCGTGCTCATGACGCGCATAGAGTTCGGGCTGCTCGGCTCGTACAACAAGTTCAAGAAGTCGCCCTTCGAGACGTTCTACGTAGGCGGCGACGGCATGAGCGGCTACTCCTCGGGCTACGCCCAGGAAACCATCGGCCTCAGGGGCTACGAGAACGGCTCGCTCACGCCTTACTCGGCCCCGGGCTACGCCTACGACCGCTTCACGCTCGAGCTGCGCTACCCCTTCATGCTGGGCAACACCACCATCTACGGCCTGGCCTTCCTCGAGGGCGGCAACGCGTGGTACGACACGAAGAAGTTCAACCCCTTCGACATGAAGCGCTCTGCCGGCGCCGGCGTGCGCATCTTCCTGCCCATGGTGGGCCTGATGGGCATCGACTGGGCCTACGGCTTCGACACGGCCCTCTCCACCGGCACGCGCGGAGGCAGCCAGTTCCACTTCATCCTCGGCCAGGAGTTCTGACCGGGGGCGGGTGCGCGCCCCGCCTGCCGGGGCGCGCCATGCACACATCTTACGAAACAAAAACAAGGAGGCAATCATGACAGCAAGAAAGGCATTGATTACGCTGGCCATGCTCTTGGTGGCGGCGGCGGCGGGCGCGCAGAAGTTCGCCCTGGTCGACATGGAGTACATACTGAAGAACATACCAGCCTACGAGCGGGCCAACGAGCAGCTCAACCAAGTGTCGAAGAAGTGGCAGGCCGAGGTGGAGGCCCTCTCCACCGAGGCGCAGACCATGTACAAGAACTACCAGAACGAGGTGGTGTTCCTCTCGCAGGAGCAGAAGAAGGAGCGCCAGGACGCCATCATGGAGAAGGAGAAGCAGGCCGCCGAGCTTAAGCGCAAGTACTTCGGCCCCGACGGCGAGCTGTTCAAGAAGCGCACGAGCCTCATGACGCCCATACAGGACGAGATATACAACGCCGTGAAGGACATAGCCGACCTGCGGGGCTACCAGCTCGTGATCGACCGCGCCAGCGACACCGGCATCATCTTCGGCAGCCCCAAGGTCGACATAAGCAACGAGGTGCTGCAGAAGCTGGGCTACTCTTACTGACGGCGCCCGGCCCCGCCCGCCCCGAGGCACGTGGCAGGCACTGGCCGCTGCGGCCGCAACGAAACATAATCAACAACAATAAAACCACAGACGACAATGAAAAAGTTATTCTTGGCGCTCATGATGTTTGCGCCGTTGGCTGCGCTTGCGCAGAAGTTCGGACACGTCAACTCGCAGGAGATCATCCAGCTCATGCCCGAGTACAACAAGGCAAAGACCGAGATGGACGCCCTCACCAAGCAGTACGAGAACGACCTCAAGAGCATGCAGGACGAGCTTAACCGCAAGGCAGCCTCTTACGACTCCACCCGCACCACGCTGCCCGACAACATCCGCCAGCGCCGCGAGCAGGAGCTTAACGACCTGGCACAGCGCATACAGCAGAGCTACCAGGACAACCAGCAGGCCCTGGCCAAGGCTTCGCAGGAGAAGATGCAGGTAATCACCACCAAGGTGGTGGACGCCATAAAGCAGGTGGGCCAGGCCGGGGGCTATGTCTACATCATGGACATCGCCGGCGGCATACCCTACATCAGCACCACGCTCAGCACCGACGTTACGGCCGAGGTGAAGGCCAAGCTCGGCCTCAAGTGACGCCCTGCGGGGCCTGCGGCCAAGGCTGCGCCCCGCTGAAAAAACGCTACAAAGCGCGCCTCGGATGGCGCCGGCGGCCCTCCGCCCCCGCAATGCGGGCCGTTTGGGGGTGCAATACGGCCCGTTCCGGCGTGCGGTTCGGGCCGTTTCGCACCGTGGCGGCAAGCGCGACGCAAGCCGCTGGGCCACAGCGCGTTGCGCTGCCTGGCTTGCCGGGCGAAAAAACTTTACGCAATGCGATGCGCGCAACGCCCGCCGGGCTGTTGCGCGCCTTCGCTTCAGTCACAACCCCACTTGGAGCCTTGCGGCCCGCAGAGGCCCGGTGGGCGAAAGCTTATTGCCAAGATGAAACCGATAACCGCACTGAGGGCGCTGCTTGCCGCCCTGCTTTGCGCCGCAGGCCATGCGGCCCGCGCGCAGATAGAGATAGACACGCTGGCCGCCGACTCCATGGTGGTGGTCGACGATGTGGACGCCGAGGCCCCCGCCGCCTTGCGCTTTGGCTACATAAGCTACCAGACCGCCCTCGAGGCCATGGCCGGCTACGCCGCCGCAGGCAGGCAGGTGGAGGAGCTAAAGGCCAAGTACGAGGCCGAGGCGCAGCGCGCCGCCGACGAGTTCAACTCAAAGTACGAGGATTTCCTCGATGGCCTGGCAGGCTTCCCCGAGTCGATAAGGCGCAAGCGGCAGAGCGAGCTGCAGGAGCTGCTGCAGCGCAACGTGGCCTTCCGCGCCGAGGCCGACCGCCTGCTGAGGGCCGCCGAGCGCGACGTCTACGCCCCGCTCCACCGCCGCCTGCGCCAGGCCATACGCACCGTGGGGCGGCAGAACGGCCTGGCCTTCGTCATCAACATCGACGGAAACGCCTGCCCATTCATCGACAGCGCGCAAGGAGAGAACGTCACCCTCATGGTGATAGACATGTTGAAGTAGGCCGCGGCGCGCCAGCCGCGCAGCAGGCCCCACACCCAAACACGCTTATGCAACAACTTACAGCCGCCCCCGGCCCCATCGGCATATTCGACTCCGGCTACGGAGGGCTTACCATACTGCACGGCATACGGCAGCTGCTGCCGCGCTACGACTACCTGTACCTCGGCGACAACGCGCGCGCCCCCTACGGCCCGCGCTCGTTCGACGTGGTGTACGAGTTCACGCGGCAGGCCGTGGTGAGGCTCTTCGAGCTGGGCTGCCACCTCGTAATACTCGGCTGCAACACCGCCTCTGCCAAGGCCCTGCGCACCATACAGCAGCGCGACCTGCCACGCCTCGACCCCGAGCGGCGCGTGCTGGGCATCATCCGCCCCACGGCCGAGGTGATTGGCTCGCTCACCGCCACGCGCCACGTGGGCATACTGGCCACCGAGGGCACCATCAGGAGCCACAGCTACGAGCTGGAGATACGCAAGCTCTTCCCCGACATCAAGGTGTCGGGGGTGGCCTGCCCTTTCTGGGTGCCGCTCGTGGAGTACAACGAGGCCGACAGCCCCGGCGCCGACTACTTCGTGAAGAAGCGCGTTGACCAGCTCATGGCGCTCGATCCCGACATCGACGCCATCATCCTGGGCTGCACCCACTACCCGCTCCTCATGCCCAAGATAGTGAAGTACGCAAGCCCCGGGGTGCGCATAGTGCCGCAGGGGGAGTACGTGGCGCAGAGCCTCAAGGACTACTTCGCCCGCCATCCCGAGGTGGAGCGCAAGTGCACCAAGGGCGGCCGCGTGCACTACCTCACCACCGAAAGCCCCGACAAGTTCCGCGAGTCGGCCAGCGTGTTCCTCCACGAGCACGTCGACGTGGAGAGCATCGCGCTGCCGTAGGCCGCCTGGGTGCGGCCCTTTCGTCTTTTTACTTTACTCATCATTTCCATGTTAGCATACACTTACATTGAAAAAGGCCGCTTTGAGCTCATTGAGAAGCCGCGGCCGGCGATAATCCACGAACGCGACGCCATAGTGCGCGTCACGCTAGGCAGCATCTGCACGAGCGACCTCCACATAAAGCATGGCAGCGTGCCGCGCGCCGTGCCGGGCATAACCGTGGGCCACGAGATGGTGGGCGTGGTGGAGGAGGTGGGCAGCGGCGTGGCCGGCGTGCGCCCTGGCGACCGCGTGGCGGTGAACGTTGAGACCTTCTGCGGCCACTGCTACTTCTGCGAGCACGGCTACGTGAACAACTGCACCGACCCCGACGGGGGCTGGGCCTTGGGCTGCCGCATCGACGGCGGCCAGGCCGAATACGTGCGCGTGCCTTACGCCGACTGCGGACTCACGCCCATACCGCCCTCGGTGACCGACGAGCAGGCCCTCTTCGTGGGCGACGTGCTCGCCACGGGCTATTGGGCCGTCGACATATCCGGCGTGAAGCCCACCGACACCGTGCTCATCATAGGGGCCGGCCCCACGGGCGTCTGCACACTGCTCTGCGCCCTGCTGAGGCAGCCCCGCCGCATCGTGGTGTGCGAGGAGGACGCCGCGCGCCGCCGCTTTGTGGCCGAGCACTGGCCGGGGGTGGCCCTCACCGACGCCCGCTCGTGCCGCGAGCGCGTGCTGGCCGAGAGCGAGCACGGCGGCGCCGACGTGGTGATTGAGGCGGCCGGCGGCCCCGGCACGTTCCGCATGGCCTGGGAGTGCGCCCGCCCCAACGCCGTGGTGACCATCGTGGCGCTCTACGACGGGCCGCAGGTGCTGCCCTTGCCCGACATGTATGGCAAGAACCTTACGTTCAAGACGGGCGGCGTCGACGGCTGCCACTGCGCCGACATACTGCGCCTCGTGGCCGAGGGGCGCATCGACGCCACGCCGCTCATCACCCACCGCTTCCCGCTCACCGACATAGAGCGGGCCTACAGCCTCTTCGAGAGCCGTGCCGACGGCGTGATGAAGGTGGCCGTCACGCCGCCCTTGCGCGCCATGTAAGCGCAGGGGCAGGTGCTGGGCTGCCCGGCTACCGGTTAGGGATGAACGCAGGCGGGGGCCGGCGCTGTTACGCGCCGGCCCCCGCCTGCCATGTGGCGTTGCCGCCTGCCGGAGCCGCCCGTTGGGGCGGGCTGCCCCGTCAGTATATCGTTCCCACTATCTTCTTGCTCCTCACCAAGTCCGACGTGCCGTTGCCGGGGTAGTGCATACCGGCGGTGAGCAGCCCGTTGTCGCGGGCGTAGTTGCTGAATTTCAGCCTCGTCTCTATCGCCCGGCGGCGGTCCATGTCGTAGTCGGCGCACAGGCGCAGGTCAATGAGCTGCAGGCTGAGGCCGTGGAACAGGTCGCCCACTATGAGCAGCCTGCCCTTTTGGTAGGCGGTGTGGCCCGGGGTGTGGCCCGGCGCGGCCATCGGCACGATGCCCATCGGCAGCCGGTCGGAGTAGCCGAAGCGGTGCAGCCGCCCCTGGTAGGCCCTCATGGCCTTGGCTGCCGGGCTGCCGGGCTTGCCGTTGGTCACCCAGTAGTCGTATTCATCCCGCGCCACGTACACCTCGGCGCGGCCGAAGGCAGGCTCGTCGCCTATGGTCATGCCGCCTATGTGGTCGGCATGCAGGTGGGTGAGCAGCAGGTAGTCTATGCTGTCGGGCGTCAGGCCAAGCTCCGCCAGCCCCTCCATGAGCTTGCCGCCGCGCGCGGGGCCGTTGCCGGTGTCGAAGAGAGCGCGCTTGCCCTGCGCCTCGATGATGAAGCACCTCACCGACGACTCCACCTTGCCCGAGGGCGACAGGGCCTCTACCAGGGCCGAGTCTTCCTTGCCGTAGAACAGGCTGTTGGGCATGTACTTCGGCTCGGCGTTGTCGGTTATCGATATGAGCGTCATGGTGGAGTCTATCGCTATGCGCTCGCAGTGGGCCGCCTGGGCCTTGGGCTGGGCCTTGCCGCCCTGCCCAGGGCCGGCGTCCTTTGCCTTGTTGGTGCAGGCCAGGGCCAGCGCGGCGGCAGCGGCCAGGGCCAGTAGCTTGGTTGTTGTCATCGTTGTTGTGGGTTGTTGGTTGGTTGCGGTTGTTTGCGTGGCGTGGCGCTCAGAGCAGCCTGCGGGCGAAGTAGCGCACGGGATACCATACGGCCATGAAGCCCACGGCCAGCACTGTTACGAAGATCAGGGCCACGTCCTCCGGGTGTACGCTCACGGGGTAGGCGTCTACTATGAACGAGCCGCTCGTGCGGCCCAGCCCCACCAGGCCGTACTGCTGCTGCAGCCAGCACAGCAGCAGGCCCGCCGCTATGCCGAGCGCGGCCCCGAGGGCCGAGATCATGCGGCCCTCGAAGAGGAAGATGCGCGTTATCTGCCGGTCGGTGGCCCCGAGGTTGCGCAGCGTGGCCACGTCGGCCTTCTTGTCTATGATGAGCATCGAGAGGCTGCCTATGATGTTGAAGCAGGCCACGGCCAGGATGAACGTGAGGAAGATGTAGGCTATGAGCTTCTCCACCTTCATTATCCTGAACGTGTCTTCCTGCTGCTCGAAGCGGTCCTTCACCGTGAAGCGGCCGCCGGCTATCTCCTTCACCTCGCGCTTCACGGCGTCGAAGTCGCTCCCCGGCCTAAGCCTCAGCTCCAGGGCCGACACCATGCCCTGCTGCCCGAACAGGCGGCGGGCAAAGTCGATGGATGTGAGTATGTAGTTCTTGTCGTACTTGGCCTGCTGCACCGAGAAGAGCACGCCTGGCGAGTAAAGCTCGTCTTCCACGAAGCCGTCGGTGGGGTTGGCCATGTTCAGCTGGCCCTCGCGCTTCGGGGCGTATATCCTCAGCGGCTCGCGGTAGCGGTAGCCCGTGCCCAGGGCCTCGGCCACGCGTATGCCCGGTATACCGTAGCTCAGCCCCCCGGCCTGCAGGCCGTACTCGCCGTCGCCCACGAGTATCTCGCGTATGTGGGTGAGGCTGTCGAAGTTGTCGGCCACGCCCTTCACCGTCACCATGGCCTGCCGGTCGCCGTACACGGCCAGGGCCATGTCCTCCAGGGTCTCCGTGGCCACCTCCACCTCGGGCAGCTGCCTGATGCGCGCCAGCGCGGGGTCGTCGGCGGGCGCCGTCTTGCCCACGGCGGGCGCCACCTTGAGCTGCGGGTCGAAGGCGGTGAAGAGCGAGGCCACGAGGTCGTGGAAGCCGTTGAACACGCTGAGCGTCACCACCAGGGCCATGGTGGCCACGGCCACGCCCACCACGCTCACGCCGCTTATTATGTTGATGGCGTGGGTGCTCTTCTTTGAGAAGAGGTAGCGGCGGGCTATGTAGAATGGGAAGTTCATTTCTTCAGCAGCTCGTCGATGTGTTCGATGTAGTCGAGCGAGTCGTCGAGGAAGAAGCGAAGCTCCGGCACTATGCGCAGCTGGAAGCGCACCCGGGTGCCAAGCTCGTAGCGTATGGTGCGCTCGTTGGCGCGTATGCCTGCCAGTATTTCCTCCCCCCGCTCGCTGGGGAATATGCTTACGTAGGCCGTGCACACGCTGAGGTCGGGCGACACCCGGGTGCGCGTCACCGAAACCATCACGCCGCGGGTGGCCCTGGTTTGCTGCTGGAAGATGAGGCTCAGCTCCTTTTGCAGCAGCCGGGCCACCTTGTTCTGTCTTGTCTCTTGCATGTTTGTCTTGGTCTTTGTTGCGTGGTTTAGACCACAAAGTTACACCAAATGGGGCGAAACTCAAAAATAAACTCCCTTTTTTTTTGCTTTTCGGCCGATTTGCTGTATCTTTGCAAGCTGAAAAACGGATTGCCCTGATAGTTCAATGGATAGAACAACTCTCTCCTAAAGAGTAGATCCGAGTTCGATTCTCGGTCGGGGTACGCTTTCCCACCGCTTCCCCCAAGCTTTCTTTAATGTGTTCCCGTGGTTGGCCCGCCTGTGGCCGGGCGGGGTGCCGCAGCTGGCTTACAAAGTGGAAGCCGGGCGGCGCTGCCCCCATCGTTTCCATCATCAGATGCTTTTGCGAGGTTTCAGAATGGCGGTTGCGCGGCGGTTTTTGCGTCATTTTGCAATGCCGGGCGGCCTGTTGGCCCGCCTTGGCGCTTTTTTAGCGCAAAAAGTTTTGCCGTTTCGCCAAAGTTTGCTTACTTTGCACCTTGCTATCCAAGGCGCGGGCGCACGCCCGCAGGCCGCAGCCGCAGCCGTGGGCGCGCCCCGCCGGGCAGCATCGTTGAGGTAATGAGTAACAATTGTTTGAAGAATAAGATACAGAAAGACTTATGGCAGAAAAATTGGAAGTAAAGGAACTCGACCAGGTTGTGGTCAGGTTCTCCGGCGACTCCGGCGACGGGATGCAGCTGGCAGGCAACATCTTCTCCACGGTGTCGGCCACCGTGGGCAACGGCATCTCCACCTTTCCCGACTATCCCGCCGACATCCGCGCCCCGCAAGGCTCGCTCACGGGCGTGTCGGGGTTCCAGGTGCACATAGGCTCGGGCCGCGTATACACCCCGGGCGACAAGTGCGACGTGCTCGTGGCCATGAACGCGGCCGCCCTGAAGACGCAGTACCGCTTCGCCAAGCCGCAGGCCACCATCATCATCGACACCGACAGCTTCGGCCCCAAGGACCTCGAGAAGGCGCAGTTCAAGACATCCGACTACCTCGGCGAGATGGGCATCGACCCCGACCGCGTGGTGGCCTGCCCCATGACGCAGATGGTCAAGGACTGCCTGGCCGGCAGCGGGATGGACAACAAGAGCGTGCTCAAGTGCCGCAACATGTTCGCCCTGGGCATAGTGTGCTGGCTCTTCAACCGCGACATAAGCTACGTGGAGGCCTTCCTGCGCGAGAAGTTCGACAAGAAGCCGGCCGTGGCCGAGAGCAACGTCAAGGTGGTGAACGCCGGCTTCGACTACGCCGCCAACACCCACCAGAGCGTGCCGTCAACCTACCGCATCGACTCCAAGCACAAGGAGCCGGGCCGCTACATGGACATCACCGGCAACAAGGCCACCGCCTACGGCCTCATGGCCGCCGCCGAGCGCGCCGGCCTGAGGCTCTACCTCGGCTCTTACCCCATCACCCCGGCCACCGACATACTCCACGAGCTGGCCAAGCACAAGTCGATGGGCGTCATCACGGTGCAGTGCGAGGACGAGATATCGGGCTGCGCCAGCGCCGTGGGGGCCGCCTTCGCCGGCGCCCTGGCCGCCACCTCCACCTCGGGCCCCGGCATCTGCCTCAAGTCGGAGGCCATGAACCTGGCCGTCATCGACGAGCTGCCCCTCGTGGTCATCGACGTGCAGCGCGGCGGCCCATCCACCGGCCTGCCCACCAAGAGCGAGCAGACCGACCTGCTGCAGGTGCTCTTCGGCCGCAACGGCGAGAGCCCCATGCCCGTACTGGCCGCGACCAGCCCCACCGACTGCTTCCGCGCGGCCTACATGGCCTCCAAGATAGCCCTTGAGCACCTCACGCCCGTGGTGGTGCTCACCGACGCCTTCGTGGCCAACGGCTCCTCGGCATGGCGCCTGCCCGACATCGGCGAGCTGCCCGAGATACACCCCCACTACGCGCCGGCCGACCAAAAGGGCTGCTACACACCCTACCGCCGCGACCCCGAGACGGGCGCCCGCTACTGGGCCATACCCGGCCAGGAGGGCTACGAGCACATACTCGGCGGACTGGAGAAGGACGGCGACACCGGGGCCATATCCACCGACCCCGACAACCACGACAAGATGTGCCGCCTGAGGGCGATGAAGGTGTTCCAGATACCCGTGCCCGACGTGGAGGTGATAGGCGACGGCCCGGCCGACGCCGACCTGCTCATAGTGGGCTTCGGCGGCACCTTCGGCCACCTCTACTCCGCCATGGAGGAGCTGCGCGCCCAGGGCCACAAGGCAGCCCTGGCCCACTTCAGCTACATCAACCCCCTGCCCCGCAACACCTACTCCGTGCTGCGCAGCTACAAGAAGGTGGTGGTGGCCGAGCAGAACCTCGGCCAGTTTGCCGCTTACCTGCGCATGACGGTCGACGGCTTCGTGCCTTACCAGTTCAACCAGGTGAAGGGCCAGCCCTTCGTGGTGGCCGAGCTGGTGAAGGCGTTCACGAAGATAATTAAAAGTTAAGAGTTAAAAATTAAAAGAATATGCCCGGTGACAGCATGATTGAGGAGCGGAGTTACGCCTTTGCGCTGCGCGTGGTGAATGCCTACAAGTACCTCACCACGGTAAAAGGAGAGCACGTACTGTCGAAGCAGCTCCTCAGGAGCGGCACGCCAGTGGGGGCGTTGATGCATGAAGCCAAGTTCGCGCAGGGCCGCGCTGACTTCGTGAACAATACTTCCATAGCCTTGAAGGAAGCCAACGAGACGCAGTACTGGCTCCGCCTGCTGCACGACAGCAGCTACATTGACGACGCTACGTTTGCCTCCATCTTCGGCGACGCGCAGCAAGTAACTGCGATACTCGCCTCAATCGTCAAGTCTACAAAGGCCAATTCTTTGAAATACGACACAAACAATTCTTAGCTTTAGGTAATTCTTTTAATTTTTAATCTTTAATCTTTAACTTAGTATGTTTACACCTCAAGACTATAAGAAAGGGCAGCCAAGGTGGTGCCCCGGCTGTGGCGACCATTTCTTCCTGGCATCGCTCCACAAGGCGATGGCCGAGCTGGGCGTGCCGCCCCACGAGACTGCGGTCATTTCGGGCATAGGCTGCTCCAGCCGCCTGCCCTACTACGTAAGCACCTACGCCATGCAGACCATCCACGGCCGCGCCGCCGCCATCGCCACGGGGGCCAAGGTGGTCAACCCCAAGCTCGCCGTGTGGCAGGTGAGCGGCGACGGCGACGGCCTGGCCATCGGCGGCAACCACTTCATCCACGCCATGCGCCGCAACGTCGACATCAACGTAATCCTGCTCAACAACCGCATCTACGGCCTCACCAAGGGCCAGTACTCGCCCACGTCGCCCCGCGGCTTCGTGTCGAAGTCGAGCCCCTACGGCACGGTTGAAGACCCCTTCCGCCCCGCCGAGCTGTGCTTCGGCGCGCGCGGCCACTTCTTCGCCCGCTCCGTGGCCACCGACGGCCCCGAGACCGTAGAGGTGCTCAAGGCCGCCTACCGCCACAAGGGAGCCTCGGTGTGCGAGATACTGCAGAACTGCGTCATCTTCAACAACGGCACCTTCGACAGCGTTTACAACAAGGAGGGGCGCAAGAAGAACGCCATCTACGTGCGCCACGGCCAGCCGCTCGTGTTCGGCGAGAACAATGAGTACGGCCTCGTGCAGCAGGGCTTCGGCCTCAAGGTGGTGAAGATAGGCGAGGGCGGCGTCACCCTCGGCGACATACTCGTGCACGACGCCCACTGCCAGGACAACACCCTGCAGCTCAAGCTGGCCATGATGGACACCGAGCAGGGCTTCCCCGTGGCCCTGGGCGTGATACGCGACGTTGAGGCCCCCACCTACGACGAGGCCGTGAACCGGCAGATAGAGGAGGTGAGCGCCAAGAAGAAGTACCACAACTTCATGGAGCTGCTCGAGACCAACGACATCTGGGAGGTGAAGTAGGGGCCACGCCGATGCCCGGGCGCACCCTTGCCATCCATTGCCAAGGCGCCCGGCGAGCTGCTCTGTATGCGGCCGCCCCGCGAAACGCAGGTTTCGCGGGGCGGCTTTGTCTTTGCGCCGGGGCCGGGCAAGTTGCAAACCCGCCACAACGGGGGAGCAACGTTGGAGTGTGGAAGTTCCACAGCGTGAATGGGGGAGAGGGATTGCCACAACGTGGGAGGGAATGTGCCGCAACGTTGGGGAGAGGTGGGGCGGGCGTTCCCATGCCTTTGTTTATTGTCTTGATTTTTCAGTGATGGCCGCGCGTTGCCCAACCCTCTGGCAGCCAGTATGTTGCAAAAGGGCTTGCCTGGCGCTGCCAAACGTGCCGTCTTGCGGGGCCAAACGGCCCGTTCAGCCGCCCCGGACGGGCTGTCTTGCCCGGCGGTCGGGCCGGGGCGTGGCGGCGGTGGGCCTTTTGTCGCCGTTTTTTACCGCGCGCAGCCCTCACCGCGCTTGGCCCAGCAGCTCGGCGGCCAGCTCCCTCATGCCCTCCGAGGCTCCCTTCATTATGTGCCTGAAGCGTGGCCCCCGGGCGGCCATCACGGGCTTGGGGTCTATGAGGCACACCGGGGCCGAGGGCTTGGCGTACTGCACGAGGCCTGCCGCCGGGTACACGTTGAGCGAAGTGCCTATGATTATCATCATGTCGGCCTGGCTCACGGCCTCGGCCGCAGGCTCTATCATTGGCACCGCCTCGCCGAAGAACACTATGAACGGGCGCAGCAGCGAGCCGTCGCCGGCCAGCGTGCCGGGCTCCACCTCGCAGTCGGCGGCGGTCAGCGTCTTGATGTAGCGCGGGTCGTAGGGGTCGCGGCTGGAGCACACCTTCATCAGCTCGCCGTGCAGGTGGATTACGTTGGTCGAGCCGGCCTGCTCGTGCAGGTTGTCCACGTTCTGCGTCACCACCGTCACCTCGTATTCCTCCTCGAGCGCGGCCACGAGGCGGTGGCCCTCGTTGGGCTCGGCGGCCAGCAGCTGGCGCCGCCGCTCGTTGTAGAACCTGGTCACCAGGGCCGGGTCGGCCAGCCACCCCTCGTGCGAGGCCACCTGCTCCACGGGGTACTCCTCCCACAGCCCGCCCGAGTCGCGGAACGTCCTGAGGCCGCTCTCCGCCGACATCCCGGCCCCTGTAAGTACTGCTATCTTCTTCATCGCTTCATTGTTTTAACAATGCACAAAAATAGTGATTTTTCGCGAAATGAGGCCACCGAATCGGATAAAATAAGTATCTTTGCACGATTTTAAAGACAACACGCATACACATTGACGCAAGACATGGACAAACTTAGCTACGCTTTGGGCTTGGGCATCGGCCGCCAGTTGGCGCAGATGGGCGCAGGCCAGATTAACGTGGGCGACTTCGCCTCGGCCATCAACGACGTCATCACAGGCGCCGACCTCAAGATGACAAACCGCGAGGCGCAGGCCATAGTCACCGAATACTTCGCCCGCCAGGAGGCGAAAATCAGCGCCGAGCGCGCCGAGCAGGGCAAGGCGGCGCGCGAGGCCGGCGAGAAGTACCTGGCCGACAACGCCAGCAAGCCCGGCGTGGTGGTGCTGCCCAGCGGGCTGCAGTACCTCGTGCTGAAGGAAGGCACGGGCCGCCGGCCCAAGGCCACAGACAGGGTGAAGTGCCACTACGAGGGATTCCTCACCGACGGCACCGTGTTCGACAGCAGCGTGCAGCGCGGCGAGCCGGCCACCTTCGGCCTGCAGCAGGTGATAGCCGGCTGGACCGAGGGCCTGCAGCTCATGCAGGAGGGCGCCAAGTACCGCTTCTTCATACCCTACCGCCTGGGCTACGGCGAGAGCGGCGCGGGCGCCTCGATACCCCCTTACTCCGCCCTCGTCTTCGACGTGGAGCTTATCGAGGTGGTGTGACACCAACGACGCAACAACAAAACGAAACAAAATAACCACAATGAAAAAGCTTACAGTCATAGCCTCAGTGGCTATCGCAGCCGCCACGCTCGCTTCGTGCGGCAACTCAACCCCCAAGGCCAACCTCAAGAACGACGTCGACTCCGTGAGCTACGCCGTAGGCATGGCGCAGACCCAGGGCCTCAAGGAATACCTCGTGTACCGAATGGGCATCGACACCACCTACATGGATGAGTTCGTCAAGGGCATCAACGTCGGCGCAAACGCAGGCGACGACAAGAAGAAGGCCGCCTACTACGCCGGCATACAGATAGGCCAGCAGATATCCACGCAGATGATGAAGGGCCTCAACCACGAGCTGTTCGGCAACGACTCCACCCAAACCATCTCGCTTAAGAACTTCCTCGCAGGCTTCGTGAGCGGCACCACGGGCAAGAAGGGCCTCATGACCATCGACCAGGCAGCCCAGGTGGCACAGGTGAAGATGCAGCAGATAAAGACAAGGAGCATGGAGAAGGTGTACGGCAAGAACCGCGAGGCCGGCGAGAAGTTCCTGGCCGACAACGCCAAGAAGCCCGGCGTGAAGACGCTGCCCAGCGGGGTGCAGTACAAGGTGATAAAGGAGGGCAGCGGCGCAGTGCCTGCCGACACCTCGAGGGTAAAGGTGCACTACGAGGGCCGCACCATCGACGGCAAGGTGTTCGAAAGCTCCTACAAGAACGGCAGTCCCATCGAGATGCAGTGCAACCAGGCCATAAAGGGCTGGGCCGACGCACTCGTGCACATGCCCGCAGGCTCAGTGTGGGAGGTTTACATCCCGCAGCAGCTGGCCTACGGCGAGCGCGAGGCCGGCGAGATAAAGCCTTTCTCCGCCCTCGTGTTCAAGATAGAGCTGCTGGAGATAGTAAAGTAACATAGCACAACCACGCGGCGGGAGGCGGATTCACCATCCGCCTCCCGCCATGTAATGCCAAGAATTATGAAGAAGACACTCATGTTGGCGCTCGCCGTGCTGGCAAGCGCATCGTTCAACGTGGCCCTCGCCGCGAAGAAAAAGAAGAAGCAAGACAAAGACAAGGCGCAGACCGTGAGGCTCGCCACATCGTCCGACACCCTGAGCTACGCCATCGGAGCCGTCATGACCAACGGCCTCATACCCTACCTGCAGCAGGCCGAGGGCGTGGACACTGCCTACATGGCCGACTTCCTGCGCGGCTTCAACGAGATGGTTGGCGCCGGCGACGACCCCAAGTTCAAGGCTTACTCCGCAGGCATGGGCATAGCCTCGCGCCTTAAGGGCCAGATGCTCGCAGGCATGGAGAGGGAGTTCACCGACACCCCCGACAGCATAGTGCCGCAGCTCGTGTTCCGCGCCTTCGCCGACGCGCTCGCCGGCGACACCACAGTGATGAAGCTCAGCGCCGCCGAGGCCACCTTCAAGGACAAGCGCGAGAGCAACAAGGCCGCCAAGGACGAGAAGCTCTACGGCGCAAACCGCCGCGCCGGCGAGCAGTTCCTGGCCCAGAACGCCAAGAAGGACAGCGTGGTTACGCTGCCAAGCGGCCTGCAGTACAAGGTGCTGGTGAAAGGCACGGGCGACATACCCAAGCTCACCGACCGCGTGCAGGTGAACTATGAGGGCCGCCTCGTGGACGGGACGGTGTTCGACAGCTCGGCCAAGCACGGCTCGAAGCCTGCCTCCTTCCGCGCCGACCAGGTGATAAAGGGCTGGACCGAGGCCCTCACGATGATGCCCGTGGGCAGCAAGTGGCAGCTCTTCATACCGCAGGAGCTGGCCTACGGCAGCCGCAACGCAGGGCAGATAAAGCCTTTCAGCGCGCTCATCTTCGACGTTGAGCTGGTGGGCATCGAAAAGCCTGCCTCCACGGCAGCGCAGAAGCCCGTGGCATCAACGGACGAGAAAGGCGCCAAGCCCGCCGCCAAGGCCAAGAAATAAGCTGCCGCCGGCACTCGCCGCCGCGCAGGCCCACTACTGGCCGCGAGGCCGCCCACCGCGCCCCCGGGCGCTGTTGGCGGCCTCGCGCTTTATGGGGCCGCCCCGCGCACGGCGCAATGAAAACTGAACAACACTACTAAGGCAATGGGCAACATCAACGACATGACCGTGGGCTCGCCCACGAGGGGCATCGTGAGGTTCGCGGTGCCGCTGGTGAGCGGCTACATACTGCAGCAGATGTACCTCGTGATCGACGCCGCCATCGTTGGCCGCTTCGTCAGCGTGGGCGCGCTTGCCGCCGTGGGGGCGTCCACGTCGGTGATGTTCCTCATCATGGGCTTCTGCAACGGGGCCTGCAGCGGCTTCTCCATACCCGTGGCCCAGGCCTTCGGGGCCAAGGACTTCGGGTCAATGCGCCGCTACGTGGCCAACGCCGCGAGGCTCGCGCTGGCCATCGCCGTGGCCATGACCGCCGCCACGTGCGCCCTCTGCGCGCCCATACTGCGCATGGTGAACACCCCCGCCGAGATATTCGCCGACGCATACACCTTCCTCATCTTCCAGTTTGCGGCCATCCCCTTCACCATCGCCTACAACCTCCTGGCGGGCTTCATCCGCGCCCTGGGCAACTCCAGGCAGCCCTTCTTCTTCCTCATCTTCTCGTCGGTGGTCAACATACTGCTCGACTTCCTCTTCATCATAGGCATGAAGCTGGGCGTGGAGGGCGTGGGCCTTGCCACGTTGCTCTCGCAGGCGGCGTCGGCCTACATGTGCCTTGCATACATACGCAAGAAGATGGGCGTGCTCATGCCGCGCACCGGCGAGCGAGCCTACGACCGCCGCATGGCCCTCGCCCTGCTTGGCAACGGCCTGCCCATGGGGCTGCAGTTCTCCATCACCGCCATAGGCAGCATCATGCTGCAGAGCGCCAACAACGCCCTCGGCACGGTCTACGTGGCCGCCTTCACCGCCTCCATGCGCGTGAAGTACCTCTTTACCTGCGTGTTCGAGAACATCGGCGTGGCCATGGCCACCTACTGCGGGCAGAACATAGGGGCGCGCCGCCTGGAGCGCGTGGGCATGGGCCTGCGCTCGGCCATGAAGATTACCATGGCCTACTTCCTCGTCACCCTGGCCCTCATCATGCCCTTTGCCGAGCACATGATGATGCTCTTCGTCGACGCGGGCCAGGCGGAGATAATAGCCAATGCGGCCATGTTCATGCGCATTGCCTGCTGCTTCTACCCCGTGCTGGGCCTGCTCACCGTGCTGCGCTACAGCATACAGGGCCTTGGCTACAGCAACCTGTCGATGCTCTCGGGCGTGATGGAGATGGTGGCCCGATGCGGCGTGAGCTTCTGGATGGTGCCTGCCATGGGCTTCCTCGGCGTGTGCTACGGCGACCCCGTGGCCTGGGTGGCCGCCGACCTCTTCCTCATACCCTGCATGGCGCTGCTCTACAGGCACCTGAGGAAGAAAACATGTCAAATTAAGGGCTAAGAGTTAAGGTTTAAGAAAGGCTGCGCGCAGCATGCGGCAGGGGCATTTGCCTTTGCTCCCGCTGCGGCTTCGCCCCCAACCCTTGGTGATGCTTTGCCTGCTTCCCGCCTCAATGGATTGCCGCTTCCCTCGTAAATTTTCTTAATTCCGGCGCGCCGGGCGCTAAAAACCGTGCAGGCCGTGCGCCGAACCGATTTTTATGGCTACATTTGCGCTGTTATGAGACAGGCTTTAATCGCTTTTGTTTTTGCCGGGCTGACGCTCCCGGCGGTGGCCTTGGCGCAGGGCGGTGGCAAGAAGCCCACCACCGACGACCTGCTCGACGCCATCGACAGCCCCACGTTCGTGCCTACCGTGAGGGTGGGCAAGGTGATGGACCAGGGCGACAGCATACTCTACATGGAGATGAACAACGTCTACGTCTACCCCAAGCTCACATTCAAGGACCAGCGGCAGATGGCTGCCTACATGCGCCTTGTGCGCAACGTGAAGAAGGTGCTGCCCATAGCCAAGGAGGCCAACAAGATTATACTCGAGACTTACGAGTACCTTGAGACGCTGCCCGACGACAAGGCGCGCCAGGAGCACATGAAGCGCGTGGAGCGGGGCATAGTGCAGGAGTATAAGCCGCGCATGAAGAAGCTCACCTATTCGCAGGGCAAGCTGCTCATAAAGCTCATCTACCGCGAGTGCAACTCGTCGTCTTACGACATCGTGAAGGCTTTCCTCGGCCCCGTCCGCGCCGGTTTCTGGCAGGCTTTCTCGGCCATCTTCGGCGCCAGCCTGCGCAAGGAGTACGACCCCGAGGGCACCGACCGCCTCACCGAGCGGGTGGTGCTGATGGTGGAGGCAGGGCAGATATGAGGGATTGGAAATTAAAACTTAAGAGTTAAGAATTAAAAGAATATGCGGAGGTGGATGCCGCGGCGGTAATCTTTGTTTACAAAGGGTGGGGCGCAGGGCGGCGTTGCGAAATTGCTTTACAATCCCTGCCACGCTGCCATGCGCCCACTGCTATGAGGCCGTGCGCCCACAGCTTGGTGGCTGCGCGCAGGCGGGGCAACCATCGTGCGCCCGCCGCGCTGCGGCTCACTGCTCGCTGAAGAGCACCTGCACCACCGTCTGGCCCACGGCCTTCAGCGTGGAGGCGTCGATGTTGTCCATCGTGTCGTGCACGGTGTGCCACGTAGGCCCGAAACTGCTCTCGGGGCAGTCGGGGTAATAGGCTATGATGTCTATCGTGGGTATGCCCGCCTTCTCGTTCACCGGCACGTGGTCGTCGGTCACCATGCCCCCGGCGGCTGTGGGGAATATGCTGCCGTAGCCCAGCAGGGCAGCCGCCGCCCATACCTTGTCGACCACCTGCGGGGCGTACTGCACCGACACGCCCTCCTTGTAGAAGCGCGCGCCGCGCCCGCCCACCATGTCGAGCAGTATGCCGAAGCGCGCCTTGTAGCCCCGGCGGGCGGCGTCCTCGGCCCAGTGGCTGGCCCCCAAGGCCCACGAGTCGCCGTTGTCGGGCGCGTCGCTCCACTGCGGCACGCCCCAGTCCTCGGCGTCGAAGCAAACGAAGTCGACCCCAATGCCGAGGCTGTCCTGCCCGCCTATGATGCGGGCCAGCTCCAGCAGCACGGCCACGCCGCTCGCCCCGTCGTTGGCCGCCATCACGGGCTTGCGCCAGTTGGCCGAGTCGGGGTCGTTGTCGGCCCAGGGTCGGCTGTCCCAGTGGGCGCAGAGCAGCACACGCTCCTTGGCCTCGGGGCGGTAGGAGGCTAGGATGTTGGTGGCCCTGAGCGGCGTGCCGTCGTAGCCCTTGAGCGTGGCCTGCTGCGTGGCCACGCTGAGGCCGTGGCGGCGGAAGGTGGCCGCTATCCAGCTGCCGCAGCTGTCGTGGGCGGCGCTGTTCATCGTGCGCGGGCCAAAGGCGCACTGCGCCGCGCAGTAAGCGTAGGCGCTGTCGGCGCTGAACTGTGGCCCGACGGCCTGCGCCTGGGTGTCATCGGCCTGCGCGGCCTTCTTGTTCTTGCTGCCGCAGGCTGCCAGCACGGCCAGCAGCATGAGGCATACTATGGGAAATTTCTGCATGGTTTTGGGAGTTTTGGGAGGAAGTACTGGGAGCTTTGGGAGGGCTGGGAGAGCTGGGAGCACTGGGAATATGCGAGCCACGCCCTGCCTCGATGCATATTTTCTTAATTTTTAATTCTTAATTTCATTTCCAGCTGCCTGCACCTCGGCCATCACCCGCATGAAGTTGCCGCCCCATATCTTGCGGATGTCGTCCTCGCTGTAGCGGCGGGCCAGCAGCCGGCGGGTGAAGCTCAGGGCTTCGGAGGCCGAGGCATAGCCGCGCACCCCGCCGTCGCCGTCGAAGTCGGTGCCCAGGCCCACGTGGTCGATGCCCATCACGTCCACGGCGTGGTCGAGGTGGGCCAGCGCGTCGAGCACCGTTGCCTCGCCATCGGCCTTTAGGAAACCGTGGTAGAGCGTGGTTTGCGCCACGCCCCCCTTGGCGGCGAGGGCGCGCATCTGCCCGTCGGTGAGGTTGCGCGGGTGGTCGCACAACGCCCTTGCGCTGCTGTGGCTGCACACTATGGGCAGCCGGCTTATGTCGAGCGCGTCGTAGAAGCTCTGCTCCGAGGCGTGGCTGAGGTCGACCATGACGCCCTGGCGGTTCATCTCCGCTATGGCCTCTGCCCCCAGGGGGCTCACTCCGCCGTGTGTGCGGTTGCCGCGCGCGCTGTCGCAGAGGTCGTTGTCGCCGTTGTGGCACAGCGTTATGTACACCACGCCGCGCCTTGCGAAGTGGGCTATGTTGGCTATGTCGCCCTCTATGGCCAGCCCGTTCTCTATGCCGAGCATCACCGACTTGCGCCCGCTGAGCTTGTTGGCCAGCAGTTCGCGGGGCGAGCGGGCCATGGCCGCCGAGTCCGCGTGGGCCGCCACGGTGGCCTCTATGCGGCCGAATATCGTGTCGGCGTAGGCCTTTGGCCCGTCGGCGGGCAGGCCCACGAGGTCTTGGAATCGCTCGCCGGGCTTGGGCTGGGGCAGGTAGGCCACCATGACCACGGCGTCCTGGCGCCCCTCGTCCATCTTGTGCAGGTCTACGAGCAGCCTCGGGTCGCGCCGGCCGAAGTCGGCCCCGGAGGCGAAGAACATCGGCGTGTCGCAGTGGGAGTCGAGCGTAAGCACGCGGCTGTGCACCCGGCGGGCCTCGCGGTAGCTTGCGGCCTCGCCCACGAGCCAGCCGAAGAGCGGCGCGCCCTCGGCCAGGCACTCAGGGTGCCACTGCACCCCCACGATGCTCTTCAGCTCGCTGCTCTCCACGGCCTCCACCGTTCCGTCGGCGGCGCGGGCCGCCACGCAGAGCCTCGGCCCCGGCTCGGCCACGGCCTGGTGGTGGAATGAGTTTACGCAAAGGCTCTCCTGGCCGTACAGGCTGCGCAGCACCGAGCCTCCGGCGAGCGCCACGGTGTGCGTGGGCTCGCTGCGGTCGGCGTCCTGCGAGTGCTTCACGGTGGCCGTGGCGGCTATGTCCTGCGCCACCTTGCCGCCCAGGGCGGCGGCCAGCGCCTGCACGCCCCGGCAGATGCCGAGCATGGGCAGCTGGCGGTTGTAGGCCAGGCGCACGGTGAGCAGCTCCGGCAGGTCGCGCTCGGCGTTGATGGAATGCAGCGCGGGCAGTGGCTCCTCGCCGCAGAATAGCGGGTTGATGTCGGCCCCGCCGCTGAGCAGCAGCCCGTCGATGCGGTCGAGGGTGTTGAGTATTGCGTCCTTGCCGGGCAGCGGGGGGATTATGAGCGGCGTCCCGCCGGCGGCCTCCACCGCCTTGTAGTAAGCCTCGGCCAGGCGGCACTCGGGCGCGGCGTAGTTGCCCGTGATGCCTATCACGGGGCGCGGGGCGGCCTCGGGCAGCGTAGCGTAGATGCCGCAGAGGCGGGCTTCGATGTCGAAACGGTTGGCCATGGCGCGGCTATCGGTCCTCCTCGCCCACCTTTACCGGTATCTCGCGCTTAATGCTTTGCTCCAGCGAGATGAGCGTCTCGGTGGCCACCACGCCCGGTATGCGCTGCAGCTGGCCGTTGAGCAGGTCCATGAGCTGCTCGTTGTCGCGTGCATAGAGCTTCACGAGCATGGTGTAAGGGCCCGTGGTGAAGTGGCACTCCACTATCTCGGGCACCTGCCTGAGCCTTTCGACCACGTCCTTGTACATGCTTCCGCGCTCGAGCGTTATGCCCACGTAAGTGCACGTGGAGTAGCCCAGGCTCTTGGGACTGACGTCGAATCCGCTGCCGGTTATCACGTTGTCGTCTATCAGGTGCTGCACCCGCTGGTGGATGGCTGCGCGCGACACGCCGCACTCGGCGGCCACGTCCTTGAACGGTATGCGCGCGTTCTGCGACAGGATGCACAGGATCTTCTTGTCGAGATTGTCTATCTTGTCCATTTCGTTTATGGTTTTTGTTGTTTGCTTTGTTGTGGCTTTCGGTGGCAATATGTCGCCTTTTTGTTGCCAAAAGTACTGCTTTTTATCGATATTCGCATCATTTTGAAAGCAAAAAAATACAAAAAGGGTGGTGTGGGCGGCAGGTTTTGCGGGTGTGGGCGGCAGGCCGTGCGATGAAGCAAGGCCCGTCCGGGGGTGCCGGGCGGGCCTTTTGTTGTGTTGCGGCGGCGCGTGGCTGCTGCTGTCGCGGGCCGTGGGGCCGCGCGTCCGGTGCTATTTCGCGGTGTCGCCGAGTAGGGGCATCATGGTCACTTCCACGCGGTTGCCCTGGCTTATGAGCTGCTTCACGAAGTCGGCCACGGTCTGCGGGGTCTGCGCCTCCACGGTTTGCTTGTAGGCCGAGTGCAGGTCTACGCCGTAGGTGCGGTAGGTGTCCACTATGCCGAGCCAGTAGGCGTTGGTCTTTGTGCGGTCGTCGAAGCTCTTGAGCATGAACTCCTTCACCTTTCCGAGCATGTCGGCGTCGCACGTGCGGGCCATGTCCTCCACCTCGGCGCGCAGTATGGCGAGCACGGTGTCGGCCTTTTCGTACTTCATCGGGCAGTAGGCGAAGAGTCCGCAGTCCACCTTGTCGTCCTGCCGCGCCATGGTTCCCTGCGCCCCCACTGAGTAGGCCGCGCCTGCGTCCTCGCGTATCTTCTTGAGGTAAACCATGCTGAGCACCTGCCCGGCCATGTCGGCGCGGACGATGTTCTCAAGCGTGTAAGGCATCGCGTCGTTGCTCCACACCATGGCGGTGATGGCCTTTGGCGTCTCCATCTTGCGCTCGAAGCTGTTTACCACTATGCCCTTGGCGTCGGTGTCCACGCGGCGCCCGCGCCTCACCTCGCCCTTGGCGGGCAGCGAGGCTATGTACTGCTCTATCAGCGGGCGCAGCTTGGCCTCGTCGAAGTTGCCCACGAAGGTGAACGTATATGCGGCGGCGTTGGCCGTGAGCTGCCGGGCTATTTCGAGTATGCGGTCGTAGCTCACCTTGGCCAGCGTGGCGGTGTCGGGCGAGCTGAAGCGCGCGTTGTGGCAGTTGAGCGTTGCGTTGAGCGAGTCGGCGAATGCGTTGTCGGGCGAGAGGGCCTTGTTCTGCAGCGCGATGTAGGCCGTGCGCATCATGTTGTCGTAGGAAGCCTGGTCCTTCTTTATGGCGGTGAAGTAGAGGTGGACGAGCTGCAGCATCGTCTCCACGTCCTGCGGTGTTGACGAGCCGCTTATGTACTGCCTCTTGGTCGAGAGCGACATCGACGCCGTGGCAATCTTGCCGGCCAGCGCCTTCTCCAGCTCGGTGTGCGAGAAGGCGCCCAGGCCGCTGGCCTCCACCACGTCGTCGAAGAGCTTCAGGTTGGCGTAGTCGTCCTCGCCGTAGAGCGACGAGCCGCCCAGGCCCTCGGCCTGCATTATTACCTGGTCCTTCTTGTAGTCAGTGGGCTTCAGTATCACCTTCGCGCCGTTTGAGAGCGTAAGCTCCTTGTAGCCCAGGAGCTGGTTGACTTCCTCCTTGGCTATGCTCCCCTTGGCGGGCAGCTGCTTGATGAGCGGCTCGTCCTTCACGCTGTCCACGTAGGGCGTGAGCTTCTCGGCGCGCACGCTGGCAATGGTGTTGAGCACCCCCTGCTCGGTGGGGTAGGTCTCGGGGTCGCGCACGTTGTTGAAGCTTATCACCACGATGTTGGTGTCGGTGGGTGGCACGAGCGCCTTCATCACGGCGTTTATGGCCTCGAGCGGTATGGTGGGTATCACCTGCTTCATGGCGGCGTAGTAGTAGTCGACTGACGGTATCGGCTCGCCGTTGAGGAAGTTTTCCTTGAGTTCCTCGCAGAACTGCGCGTTGTAGCGCTTGTCCTTGTTGCTGTACATCTTGTCGAGCGCGCTCGTTGCGTCGGCCTTGGCGCGTGCATACTCCGTGGGCGTGAAGCCGAACTCGGCGGCGCGCCTTGCCTCGCGCATCATGGCGGCGAGCGATGCCTCGCCCAGCCCGTCCTTGGGCAGCGCCGAGATGTCGAACGCGTCCTTGGTCTTGGCGAAGATGTAGCTGGCGTAGATGGCCGAGGCCTGCACGAAGGGGCTTTCGGGTTTCTGCGCATACTCGGCCAGGCGGGCGTTGAGCATGGATATGGCGAGGTCGCGCATGTAGCACGAGATGACGTAGGCCATGTTGTTCTTTAGGGAGTCGGGCAGGGCGTCGTGCTTGAATATCACCTCCATCGTGTTCACGCGCTGCTCCTTGTCCTTTTCTATCACCACTATAGGCTCGGCGTTGTCGGGTACAGGCTCGGCCACTACGGGCGCCGGGTTGGCCGGCATCTCGATGGGTCCGAAGAGCCGCTTTATCTCCGCCTCCACGTGGGCCACGTCAACGTCGCCCACGACGATGATGCCCTGGTTGTCAGGGCGGTACCACTTTTCGTAGTAGTCGCGCAGCGTCTGCGGCTTGAAGCTGTCAACCACGCTCATCAGGCCTATGGGCATGCGGTGGCCATACTTGCTGCCCGGGTAGAGCTTGGGCAGGCTCCGCTCGAACATCCTCATGCCAGCGCTGGTGTGCAGGCGGTACTCCTCGTGTATCACGCCCCGCTCCTTGTCAATCTCCTCGGGGTCGAGCAGCAGCCCGTTGGCCCAGTCGTAGAGTATGAGCAGGCAGGAGTCGAGGGCCGACTGGCGGTCGGTGGGTACGTTCGAGATGTTGTACACCGTCTCGTCGATGGCGGTGTAGGCGTTGAGGTCGCGCCCGAACTGCACGCCTATCGACTCGCAGTAGCGCATCACCTCGTTGCCGGGGAAGTGCTCCGTGCCGTTGAAGCACATGTGCTCGAGGAAGTGGGCCAGGCCGCGCTGGCTCTCCTCCTCCTGCAGCGAGCCCACGCGCTGCGCTATGTAGAACTCGGCCCTGTTCTCGGGCCAGTTGTTGTAGCGGATGTAGTAGGTAAGCCCGTTGGGCAGCTTGCCCGTGCGCACGGCCGTGTCGGCCGGTATCGGTGGCAGCTGCGGCATCTGCGCCTGCGCGGTGAGGGCCAGGAGCAGCGCCAGTAGTGACAGGATTTTGTTTGCTTTCATATCATTGCTTGTTTTGATACAGTGTGGCAAAGGTAAGCATTTTTCGCCAAAGGCGGCCTTTGCATGCACAAAATGATGCCCCAAGGGCCAACATTAGCGTGGGAAAGTGTGCCGTTGAGCGGAAAAAACTGTATTTTTGCAGGCGCAAACCAACTTGACTTACAAACTAAAACACCACAGACAAAGATGAAGACAACTACAATCATCGCCGCCGCGCTGCTGATAGTGGCCGCCGCGACGGCCGGCGCCAAGGAGAAACAGCAGCTCTGGCCCGACGGCACGCCCATGGACGCATGGTTCGCCGACACCGCCAAGGTGGACGTGGGCGCCCTGGGCCGCCAGTACGTAATAACCGACCACGGCGTGAAGAACGACTCCGCCGTGCTCCAGACCGAGGCCATACAGCGCGTCATCGACACCGCCGCAGCCCAGGGCGGGGGCGTGGTGGTGGTGCCGCGAGGCACGTTCCTCACCGGCTCGCTCTTCTTCCGCCCCGGCACCCACCTGCACCTCATGGAGGGGGCGCGCCTCAAGGGCAGCGACGCCATCACCCACTACAAGATCGTGAAGACCCGCCTGGAGGGCCAGACGCTCAACTACTTCGCCGCGCTCATCAACGCCAACGGCGTGGACGGCTTCACCATCACCGGCCGCGGCACCATCGACGGCAACGGACGCCGCTTCTACGACGAGTTCTGGCTGCGCCGCAAGGTGTTCCCTAAGTGCACCAACCTCGAGGCGCTGCGCCCCAGGCTGATATACATCTCCGACTCGAAGGACGTCACCGTGCAGGACGTGCGCCTCGTCTACAGCGGCTTCTGGACCAACCACCTCTACCGCTGCTCGCGCGTGCGCTACTTCGGCTGCTACATCTACGCCCCAACGTCGGGCTACCCCAAGGGTCCCAGCACCGACGCCCTCGACCTCGACGCCTGCCAGGACGTACACGTGCGCGGGTGCTACATCAACGTTAACGACGACGCCGTGTGCCTCAAGGGGGGCAAGGGCACCTTCGTCGACAAGGACTCCACCAACGGGCCCTGCCGCAACGTGCTCATAGAGAACGTAACCTACGGCATAGCCGGGGCCGGCGTGACCTTCGGCAGCGAGGCGTGGGACTGCTCGAACGTCATACTGCGCAACTGCACCTTCAACGGCACGGGCAACCTCGTGCTCTTCAAGATGCGCCCCGACACGCCGCAAAAGTACCGCAACGTGCTCGTGGAGAACGTCAGCGGAACGCCCAAGAACGGAGTGCGCGTGGCCCCGTGGCGCCAGTTCTTCAACCTGCTCGACCGCCCCGACATGCCGCGCTCGGGCGTCAGCAACGTCACGCTGCGCAACGTCGACGTGAGATGCTCCAAGAAGTTCTACGACGTACAGCCCTCTGACAAGTACGACCTCAGCGGCTTCACCTTCGAGAACATAAAGGCCGAAGACCCCAAGGGAGGCTTCGACACCTCTTACATAAAGGACTGCCGCGTGAAGAACGTTACGCTCAACGGCGTGAAATACTGACCTTGCAGCCATGAAGCGTTTTTTAATAGCCATCGCCATGGCCGCCATGGCCGCGCTCCAGGCCATGGCGGCAGGCGGCCTGAGGCTCTCGATACTGGGCGACTCGTACTCCACGTTCGAGGGGTGGGTGAGGCCCGACACCAACCTCGTTTGGTACTCGGCGCCAGCCGACGCCCGCCGCACCGACGTGGAGCGCGTGGAGCAGACGTGGTGGCACCAGGTGCTGGGCCGCCTGGGCTGGCGCCTTGAGGCCAACAACTCCTACTCCGGCTCCACCATCTGCAACACCGGCTACCGCGGCGAGGACTGCTCGCACGAGTCGTTCGTAGCCCGCATGGGCAACTTGGGCTCGCCCGACGTCATCATCGTCTTCGGCGCCACCAACGACTCGTGGGCCGGCTCGCCCCTCGGCGAGTTCAAGTACGAGGGCATAGAGCCCGCCGACCTCTACTCCTTCCGCCCTGCCATGGCCTACATGCTGGCCCGCCTCAAGGAGCTTTACCCCGGGGCCAGGCTGTGGTTCGTGCTCAACGACGGGCTGAAGCCCGAGGTGGGCCGGTCGGCTACGGCCATCTGCGCCCGCTACGGCGTGCCGGTCATCACGCTCAAGGGCATAAGCAAGAAGAGCGGCCACCCCGACATTGAGGGCATGAGGCAGATTGCCGACCAGGTGTGCGCGGCGCTGGAATGAGCCGTCGGGGCCGCCCCCGCCGCCCCGACGGGCGGGCTGCGGGGCGGCCCGACTTTGCATTGACAACCAACATCCACATTCGTTTATGAGACATACATTGCTTACCATCGCGCTGGCCGCAGGCTGCTGCGCGCCGGCGTCAGCAGCCACCCACGACGTGGCGTCGCCCGACGGGCGGCTCGTGGTCACCGTCGGAGACGAGGGAGGGCACATATTCTATTCCGTTAGATACGACGGCAGGCTGATGCTCGGCCGCTCGGCCCTCGGCCTGCGGACCAGCATCGGCGACTTCTCGGCAGGGCTGCGCCAGCGCTCCGTGAGCACCAAGCAGACTGACACCGTGTACACCATGCGCGGCACCAAGGCCTCAAGGGTGCGTTACGTGGCCAACCAGATAGGCCTCATCTACGAGAACGCCGACAGGAACCTGATGACCGTCACGTTCAACGTCTCCGACAACGACGTGGCTTTCCGCTACACGTTCCCACAGCAGGGCGAGACGGCGTGCATGGTCGTGGAGTCTGAGGCCACGGCGTTCAACCTGCCGGGGCAGGCCACGGCGTTCGTGAGCCCGCAGTCGGACCCCATGATAGGCTGGAAGCGCACCAAGCCCAGCTACGAGGAGGTCTATTCGGCCGACGCGCCGCTCACGGCCAGGTCGCAGTACGGCCAGGGCTACGTCTTCCCGGCGCTCTTCCGCGTGGGCGGCGACGGCTGGGTGCTCATCAGCGAGACCGGCACCGACGGCGGCTACGTGGGCTGCCACCTGAGCGACTACGACCCGCAGGCGGGCTACACCATAGCGTTCCCCATGCCCGGCGAGGCCAACGGTTTCGGCTCTGCCACCGCCGCCATGGCCCTGCCAGGCAGCACGCCGTGGCGCACCGTCACCGTGGGCAGCACTCTGAAACCCATAGTGGAGACCACCGTGGCCTACGACGTGGTGGCCCCGAAGTATGCCCCCTCAGGGCAATACAAGCCGGGCCGCTACACGTGGAGCTGGCTCATTTGGCAGGACAAGGCCACTGTCTACGATGACCAGGTGCGCTTCATTGACCTCGCAGCGCAGATGGGGTATGAGTACACGCTCGTGGACGGGCTGTGGGACAGGCAGATAGGCAGGGCCGGGATTGAGAAGCTGAGCCGCTACGCGCAGTCGAAGGGCGTCAGCCTGCTGCTGTGGTACAACTCCAACGGCGCCCAGAACGACGCCCCGCAGGGGCCGAAGAACTGCATGAACACTGCCGTGGCGCGCAAGCGTGAGATGGCCTGGATGAAGAGCATCGGCGTGAAGGGCATAAAGGTCGACTTCTTCGGAGGTGACAAGCAGCACACCATGCAGCTCTACGAGGACATACTCAGCGACGCCAACGACTACGGCCTGCAGGTCATCTTCCACGGATGCACGCTGCCGCGCGGCTGGGAGCGCATGTATCCGAACTATGTGTCGAGCGAGGCCGTGCTCGCCTCGGAGAACGTGTATTTCTCCGAGACCCACGCCAAGCGCGAGCCTTTCGACCTTACGCTCCACCCCTTCTGCCGCAACGCCGTGGCCTCCATGGACTGGGGCGGCACCATAATGAACCGCCGGATGTCGCGCGACAACAGGAGCCGCCACCCGCGCCACACCACCGACGTGTTCGAGATGGCCGCCGCCATAGTGAACCAAAGCTCCATACAGTGCATTGCCCTGCAGCCCAACAACCTTGCGGAACTGCCGCAGGTGGAGCTTGACTGGCTGCGGCGCGTGCCCACGGCGTGGGACGAGACACGCTTCGTATGCGGCTACCCCGGCCGCTACGTGGTGCTGGCGCGCCGCCACGGCCAGGCATGGCACGTGGCGGGCCTTAACGCCACGGCCAGCCCCATGGAGCTTAAGCTCTGCCTGCCCATGCTCGCGGGGCAGGAGGTGACGGTGATGACCGACTTGCCAGCCGCCAGCCCTGCCATGGCCGAGGCGAAGCAAAGGCGAATGAAGGTGGGCCGCGACGGCTCGCTCAAGGTGACGATGCAGCCCTCCGGCGGCCTGCTAATCGAATGAGCAGGGGCAGGCGCGCCTGCCCCTGCCATTGCCATTGCTCGCATTTTTCCCGCCAACCCTCCCTATTTAAGAAAATTTAACGGGGGGGGTAGTTTCGGGAATAAGATAAATGCCTTATCTTTGCCAGTGCAAAGCATTGACATTTAGTCACGCTGCCTGGCTGCCGTTAGTAGCCGGGCAGCGCAATGGGGCATTGAAAACAGGCTTCTTTACCAATAACGCAAAACCGGGAAAAGGATATGCATATAGGCAAAAGGATAAGGGAAGTACTCGATCAGTCTGGCCACAACGTGAGCTGGCTCGCCGCCCAGATAGGCAGCGAGCGGAGCAATGTGTACAACATTTTCCGTCGCGACAACATCGACACCGAGCTGCTGTGCCACATATCCGTGGCCATGGGGCATGACTTCTTTGCCGACCTCTCGGCCGAGTTTTCCGACCGCCTCTTGGCCAGCGAGGCCCGCCTCGCTGGCGATGGGGAGGCTGCCGAAGCCCCCGGCCACCTGGCCGGGCCTGGCGGCGGACATTGACGTAGCGCCGGCCTTGCAGCCTCTGGCACAAACTAAAGCGAAAAGGCATGATGCACATAGGACAACACATAAGGGATGTACTCGAGGAGCGGGGCCACAACGCCTCATGGCTCGCCGACATGATACCATGCGAACGTTCCAACGTATACAACATATTCAAGCGGGGCAGCGTGGGCATTGGCCTGCTCATGCGCATAAGCGAGGTGCTCGGCCACGACTTCTTTGCCGACCTCTCGGCCGACTTGGACTGCCGGTTGCCTGCCCCGGCGCCAGCTGACGGCGCCAGTGGCATGGCATAGCCTTTCCCGTTATGTCCTGGCACATCCAGGCGGGTTTGCAACACGCGCAATACTTGTTCTTCTTTCTCTGGGGCCAATGCGGCCCATGCCAAGCTAAGAAGCTGTCTTGATGAAATCAAAGCAGCTTCTAAAGATGGCGCCCTGCCGCCCGCGCGTGGCAGCTGCGCTGGCCGCAGGGCCATGGTGCGCAGCCGTTGTGGCGGCAGCTTGCCTTTCACGTTGCAAAGTTACGCATTCCGCAGCTTGCAAACGTAATAAATGTCGTGGGAAAAAATACCAATTTTACGGAAAAGAAGAAGGGATGCATCACGCATCCCTTCTTCCTAACATAATTATTTATGAAACATTTATTAGCGTTGTCCAAGGCGGATTCGAACCACCACAAACAGAACCAAAACCTGTTGTGCTACCATTACACCATTGGACACTGCGGCTGCAAAGGTAATGCTTTTTGGGCTAACGGCCAAATTTTCGGGATTCTTTTTTTCGGCCCGGTCAGAGCTTGCGGATGATGGTGAGGCCGTCGCGCATGGGCAGGATGACGCGCTCCACGCGGGCATCGCTGGCCACGAGGTCGTTGAACTCCTCTATGCCGCGCGTCTGGCGGTCGTGGTCGTAGGCGCGGTCTACCACGTGTCCGTCCCATAGGGTGTTGTCGGCGAGGATGAATCCGCCCGGCCTCACCACCCCGAGGGCCATCTCGTAGGCATCGGTGTATGTGCGCTTGTCGCCGTCGATGAAGGCCATGTCGAACTCTATGCCCAGCCGGGGGGCTTCGGCGATGGCATCGCCAATGGTGAACACTATCTTGTCGGCCACGGGCGAGCCTTCAATCCATGGGCGTGTGAAGTCCTCCTGCTCGTCGTTTATCTCGAAGGTGTATACCTTGCCGCCGTCGTCGAGGCCTTCGGCCATGCAGATGGCGCTGTATCCGCTGAACGTTCCCACCTCGAGTATGTTCCTTGGGCGCACCATCCTTACGAGCATCCTGAGCAGGCGGCCTTGCAGGTGGCCGCTGGCCATGCGCCCGTGTATGGTGTGCAGGTTGGTGGCGCGGTAAAGGCGGTGCAGGTAGTCGCCTTCGGGGTCGATGTGCTCAAGTACGTATTTCTCTAATTCTGGTGTCATGTTCGTTGTCGGGAGCCGGGCAACCGTTCTTCGGGAGCCGGGAATCATGCAACTGCTGCTTCCCCATGCTTTGCGCAGCCTTTCTTAATTCTTCTTAATCCTTAACTTCTCGCGAGGTAGTCCACAGCCATCCGGTAGGAGTCAAGGCCGAAGCCGCATATCACCCCTACGCATACGCACGAGATGAAGGAGTGGTGGCGAAACTCCTCGCGCTTGTGCACGTTGGAGATGTGCACCTCTATCACCGGGCTTTTCAGCGAGCGTATGCAGTCCTGCAGGGCCACGCTCGTGTGGGTGTATGCCCCGGCGTTGAGCACAATGCCGTCGGCCGAGAACCCCACCTCTTGCATCTTGTTTATCAGTTCGCCCTCGATGTTGCTTTGGTAGTAGTCTATCTCAACGTCGGGGAACAGCGCGCGCAGCTTTGGCAGGTATGCCTCGAACGAGCTGTCGCCGTATATGCCAGGCTCGCGCACGCCGAGCAGGTTGAGGTTTGGCCCGTTGATGATTTGTATTTTCATATCTCGGATATATTTAGTAACTTTGCAGGGGCAGGCCCGCGCCATGGAGGGCGGCGCCAGGCGGCTGCGCGCGCAAAGTTACACATTTTTTCCGACACGGCTGCCGTGGCCATGGAAAATCGTCAGCTGGGCGCATTGCCGGGGCGGCGGGCTGATGACGTAAAGTTTTGGAATGCAGATGAACAACGCAAGCAAGGACATTGACTCCGACATCGTGCGCGGCTATATGCGCTATCTCAAGCTGGAGCGCAACTTATCCGGCAACACCCTCGACGCTTATGGCCGCGACATCGCCAAGATGCTCGACTACCTGAGGCCTGCCGGGAGGAGCGTGCTCGGCGTGGCGCCTGACGACATTCACAACTTCGTGGCCACGCTCCACGACCTCGGCATAGGGCTTAAGTCGCAGTGCCGAATACTCAGCGGCCTGCGCTCGTTCTTCCGTTTCCTCGTGCTCGACGGCTACCGAGGCGACGACCCAACGGAACTCATCGAGTCGCCACAGCTCGGAGAGCACCTGCCGGAGGTGCTCACGGCTGACGAGGTGGACCGCATGGAAGACGCCAACCGCGACGACTCGCCGCTATGGCAGCGCAACAGGGCCATCATCGAGGTGCTCTTCTCGTGCGGACTGCGCGTAAGCGAGCTTACGCTGCTGCGCTTCTCCGACTTGTTTGCCGGCGATGGCTACCTCCGCATAGAGGGCAAAGGCTCTAAGCAGCGCCTCGTGCCTATCTCGGGGCGGGCCTTGCGAGAGCTTGACGGGTGGCTTGCCCGGCGCGACGAGTTCCCGCCCAAGCCCGGAGAGGAGGACTTCGTGTTCCTCAATCGCCGGGGGAGCCACCTCACGCGCACCATGGTGCTAATCATGGTGAAGAGGCAGGCTGAGGCCGCGGGCATACGCAAGACCATCAGTCCGCACACGCTCCGCCACTCCTTTGCCACGGCACTGCTCGAGGGCGGGGCCGACTTGCGCGTAATCCAGCAGCTGCTCGGCCACGAGCGCATAGGCACGACTGAGATTTACACCCACCTTGACACTTCCACCCTGAGGCAGGAAATCATGGAGCACCATCCACGCAACATCCCGCCTGGCGGCGGTGAGGGCTGAGGCCAATAAGGTAGGTGTTCAAAATCAAAACAGCTTCTTAATATGATATCGATAAATTTTGAATGGCCACTGATAATTATTAATGTATAATATATGGGCTTGATGTATGTCAATCGCGTTGGGCGTTTGCGTTTTTTTTCGCAAAAAGTCCGCGCAAAGCTTGCGGGTTAGCTGAAAACTGCTTACCTTTGCATCCGCTTTCGAGGAACAACCTCGGGGCGCTGAAAGGAAGAGAGTTCTTTGACAGGCT
>CALUEY010000033.1 GCA_944319915.1 uncultured Prevotella sp.
CACTTCAACCAAAACCCTTGTAACTCAATTCTATCACTATATCTTTCCGCATTTCACTTTTTTGTAGTAACTTTGCATCAGATAACACAACGCAACTTGACAATGGACGCAGACTTTGACATAAGGCAGGAGCGGGTGTCGGCGGCGGAACGAGAGTTCGAGAACGCCCTGCGCCCGCTGCGCTTCGGCGACTTCAGCGGCCAGAAGAAGGTGGTGGAGAACCTCGAGGTGTTCGTGGAGGCGGCCAAGTACCGCGGCGAGCCCCTCGACCACACCCTGCTGCACGGCCCGCCCGGACTGGGCAAGACCACGCTGAGCAACATCATCGCCAACGAGCTGGGGGTGGGCTTCAAGATTACCAGCGGACCCGTGCTCGACAAGCCCGGCGACCTGGCCGGCATACTCACATCGCTCGAAAGGAACGACGTGCTCTTCATCGACGAGATACACCGCCTATCGCCCGTGGTGGAGGAATACCTCTACTCGGCCATGGAGGACTACCGCATAGACATAATGATAGACAAGGGGCCGTCGGCGCGCTCCATACAGATAGACCTCAACCCCTTCACCCTCGTGGGGGCCACCACGCGCAGCGGACTGCTCACCGCGCCACTGCGCGCACGCTTCGGCATCAACCTGCACCTGGAGTACTACGAACCCGAGACGCTCATGAGGATACTCAAGCGCTCGGCCGGCATACTGCAGGTGCCTATCAGCGACGACGCGGCCATGGAGATAGCCCGGCGCAGCCGGGGCACGCCACGCATAGCCAACGCGCTGCTGCGCCGCGTGCGCGACTTCGCCCAGGTGAAGGGCAACGGGCGCATCGACATCGACATCGCCACACTGTCGCTCGCGGCGCTCAACATCGACAGCTTCGGGCTCGACGAGACCGACAACAAAATCCTGCTGGCCATCATCGACAAGTTCAAGGGCGGCCCGGTGGGCGTGTCTACCATCGCCACGGCCATAGGCGAGGACGCAGGCACCGTGGAGGAGGTGTACGAGCCCTTCCTCATCATGGAGGGCTTCATAAAGCGCACGCCGCGCGGACGCATGGCCACCGAGCTGGCCTACCGCCACTTCGGACGCAACCCCTACTCCGGCAACATAATGCAACAGAGCCTCTTTGAGAATTAAAAGTCAAGAATTAAGAATTAAGAAAATACGCATCGTGGCAGGGCGATATAATTAAGAGTTAAGAATTAAGAAAATATGCATGGGGCAGGGCGTGGCCCGCATATTCCCAGTTCTCTCAGAACTCCCAGTTCTCCCATTGCTCCCAGCCCTCCCATTGCTCCCAGCTCTCCCAGCCCTCCCATCAAAGAACAATAAAATGAAAACCGGCATCTTCGTGGGCAGCTTCGACCCCTTCACCACAGGCCACGACGCCATAGTGCGCCGCGCGCTGCCGCTCTTCGACCGCATCGTCATCGGCGTTGGCGTCAACGAGCGCAAGAAGTACATGTACAGCGCTGAGGTGCGCCTGAGGCGCATCGAGGCCCTCTACGCCGCGGAGCCGCGCGTGGAAGCCAAAGCCTACAGCGACCTCACCATCGACTTCGCCCGCCGCGAGGGGGCGCAGTTCATCATCAAGGGCGTGCGCAGCATCAAGGACTTTGAGTACGAGCGCGAGCAGGCCGACATCAACCGCAAGATAGGCGGCATCGACACCGTGCTGCTCTACGCCGACCCGCAGCTGGAGAGCGTGTCGTCGAGCATGGTGCGCGAGCTGATACACTTCGGCAAGGACGCAAGCGAGTTCCTCCCAGCGCTCCCATAACTCCCAGCACTCCCATAACTCCCATAAAATCTTAAAGAAAAAAACATCATGATTACCTACAGCACCGACGGCGTAAGGATGCCGGCAATAAAGAAGCGCGAAACCACGGCGTGGATAAAGGCCGTGGCCGCAGAGTATGGCCGCAGAGTGGGCGAGGTGGGCTACATGTTCGTTGACGACGAGAAGATGCTCCAGGTGAACCGCGAGTACCTGGGCCACGACTACTACACGGACATCATCACCTTCGACTACGACGAGGGCGACCGCATCAACGGCGACATAGTGATAAGCCTCGACACCGTGCGCTCCAACGCGCAGCTCTTCGGCAAGGAATACCTTGACGAGCTGCACCGAGTGATAATACACGGCATCCTCCACCTATGCGGCATCAACGACAAAGGCCCGGGCGAGCGCGAGCAGATGGAGGCCGCCGAAAACCGCGCCCTGGCCATGCTTGGCTGAGCACTCCCCCCCTGCCCTACCCTCAATCCCATTGCTCCCAGCCCTCCCATTGCTCCCACTCCTCTCAGTTCTCCCAGCCCTCCCATCGCTCCCAGCCCTCCCTAAAAAATTCCGCCCCGGCTGCCGCATCTCTGCGGGCAGCCGGGGCGGAACGCTCATGGCTGGCTCAACGCCGCCGCGCGACGTATCACCTCACCACCACCTTGGCCGTGGTGCCGTCGGCATACTTCACTATGTTAAGGCCCTTCTGCGCCACGCCGAGGCGACGGCCGTCAACGGAGTAGTAAGCCACCGGCTCCTTGCCCCCGGCGGCCTCAGCGCCGGATATGCCATCGGTGGTGCCGTCGTTGTGGAACACCACAGTTATCTTCGGGCCGTAAGCCTTGATTTCATATTGGAACGTGCCTTCAATCTGCTGCATCACCTTGAGCTGCAGCGTCACGGTGCAGGTGCCAGTAGTCTCTGCATCAGCCCCAAAAGGCTTCACCACCCACTCTGACTGCAAGTCCTTTGATTCATTGGCAAGCTGCTCGCCTGTGCCGGTGCTTATGACTTCAGTCACACCGGAATTGCTGATGCAATTCTTGGGGTAACATATCAAGAATTTACTTCCGGAAATCTGCGTCACCTGAAAGTCAAGGGAGCAATTGGCGGTCTCGCTTGTGGTATTCTTCACATAAAGCCCCGATGGTATTATAGTTCCGTAAAAAATATCATTTTCTTTCTCGTATGCATGCCAGGTGGTGCCGTCGGCCACCACGTTTCCGTCCTTGTCAACGAACTGGAAGGTGTTGTCGGTCTGGGCGGAAGCCGCCATGCAACCCATGACGATGGCTGCGCACAAAGTAAACAGTTTCTTCATGATGTCTTGGTTTTTGTTGTTTTGTTGATGTTTTTGTTTAATGTTCCATTCACAAGAAGCGGGCGCCTTGCGGAGCCGCCGACGTTATCGCTGAACCTCAGCGGCATTTGGCTGCGGCATGGCCTCCAAACGCCGTGGCAAAGTTATCAAAAAAGCGGCGGCACTTTGCCGCCGCCGCCCGGATTTTACAATTATTTAACTGATGGCTGGGAGCTATGGGAGGGCTGGGAGAGCTGGGAGAGCTGGGAGCAATGGGAGAACTGGGAGTTCTGAGAGAACTGGGAATATGCGGGCCACGCCCTGCCACCATGCATGTTTTCTTAATTTTTAATTCTTGACTTTTAATTTTCAAGTATCGCCACGGCCTTCATCACGATGGGGTTCTGCTCGTTCATCACGGCGAAGTATTCCGTCATGCTCCAGAGGTCGCGGGCCACGAGGGCCTTGAGCTGCAGGCGGAGGTATGGCATGGTGCGGGCAAGCTCGGCGGAGTCCTTGGGCGTGATGCCCTGCCGGCGCCCTTCGGCCATGATGCTGTCGGTGAGCGAGGCGGGGACGGCGTAGCCCTTGCTGAAGTCGCCGAACGAGGGGTAGGCCTTGAGCAGGGCCTTGCGGTTATGGTCAACGTAGTGCAGGTAGGCGTTGAGCACGATGCCCTTGGCCGAAAGCTCTCGGTGGAGCGGCGTGTAGACGGTGGTGTCGAGCGGCACGAACACGTCGGACATGATGCCCCCGCCGCCGTACACGGGTCGGTGCTTGCGCAGGGTGAAGCACCTCAGGGAGTCGGCGAAGTGTATGCTGTCCTTGTTGGTAAGCTCGCCGTGGCGCAGGCGGTTGAGCACGTCCATGGCATAGTCCTTGGCCTCGCCCTTCACGTAAGGCTTCTGTATGCAGCGGCCGGCTGGCGTGTAGTAGTGGGCCACGGTGAGGCGTATCATGGAGCCGTCGGGCAGGTCGAATGGCCGCTGCACGAGGCCCTTGCCGAAGGAGCGGCGGCCCACGATGGTGGCCCTGTCATGGTCCTGCAGGGCGCCCGACACTATCTCGGCAGCCGATGCGGTGTACTCGTTGACCAGCGCCACCACGCGCCCCTTGCGGAAGCGTGCTCCGCCGCGTGCCTTGTAGTCGATGCGGGGCGAGGTGCGCCCCGAGGTGTATACGATGAGGTCGCCCTTGTCCAGGAACTCCCCAGCCACGTCGACGGCGGCCTGCAGGTATCCCCCGCCGTTGTCCTGGAGGTCGAGCACGAGGCTCTCCATGCCCTGCTCCTCAAGGCTGGCCAGCGCCTCCAAGAACTCGGTGTAGGTGGTGGCGCCGAAGCTGCCTATGCGCACGTAGCCCACGCCGGGGCGTATGATGTAGGCCGCGTCGACGGTCTCCACGGGAATCTTGTCGCGCTTCACGGTGAACGAGAGCCTGCCCGCCACGCCGCGGCGCACCACCCCGAGCCTCACCTCGGTGCCTTTGGGGCCGCGCAGGCGGCGCATTATCTCGCTGCGCGCCATCTTCACCCCGGCAATGGCCGTGTCGTTCACGGACACGATGCGGTCGCCGGCGAGTATGCCCACCTTCTCCGACGGTCCCCCGCTCACTGGCTGTATCACCATGAGCGTGTCCTCTATCATGTTGAACTGCACGCCAATGCCCTCGAAGTTGCCGGCGAGCGGCTCTGTGAGGGCCTTCACCTCCTCGGCGGTTGAATAAGAGGAGTGAGGGTCGAGCTTCTCGATCATGCCTCGGATGCCGTCCTCCACGAGCCGGCGCTCGTCAACGCTGTCGACGTAGAAGCTGTTGATGGCCACCTCGGCAATCTGCAACTTGCGCAGCGGGCCGTCGGGGCCGATGTTGATGCGCAGCTGCGCGGCGGCCGCCACTGGCAGCAGCAGCGCCACGGCTGCAACAAAGAGTGATTTCATATAGCTTTTTTTGTGGGAGAAATGGGAGGGCTGGGAGGGCTGGGAGTTTTGGGAGAGCTGGGAGCTTTGGGAAAACTGAGAGCACTGGGAAAATGCGGGCCACGCCCTGCCACCATGCATATTTTTTTAATTTTAAATTCTTAAACTTTTAATTTTTAACTTTGTTGCCTGTCCTCCGGCCTGTCCTCCTCGATCACGAGGTTGTCGATGATGAAGTTCTGTCGCTCTGGGGTGTTCTTGCCCATGTAGTACTCGAGGAGCTTCTGCACCTGGTCGGTCTTGTGTAGCGTCACCTGCTCCAGCCTCATGTCTGGGCCGATGAAGTGCTTGAACTCGTCGGGCGAGATTTCGCCCAGGCCCTTGAAGCGCGTTATCTCGGGGTCGGGCCCGAGGTCGGCGATGGCGCGCAGGCGCTCGTCGTCGCTGTAGCAGTAGCGCGTGATGAAGTCGGCCTTCTTCCCGTCGGCGGCCTTGGCGTCGGCGTCGGCCACCACGGCCTTGTCGCGTATCTTGGTGCGTCGGTTGCGCACGCGGAAGAGCGGCGTCTGGAGCACGTACACGTGGCCCTTCTTTATCAGCTCGGGGAAGAACTGCAGGAAGAAGGTGATGATGAGCAGTCGGATGTGCATGCCGTCCACGTCGGCATCGGTGGCCACTATCACCTTGTTGTACCGCAGCGAGTCGAGGCCGTCCTCTATGTCGAGCGCGGCCTGCAGCAGGTTGAACTCCTCGTTCTCGTAGACCACCTTCTTGGTAAGCCCGAACGAGTTGAGGGGCTTGCCCCTTAGCGAGAACACGGCCTGCGTGTTCACGTCGCGGCTCTTGGTGATGCTGCCGCTGGCCGAGTCGCCCTCGGTGATGAAGATGCAGCTCTCCTCCTTGCGGTCGTTCTTGGCGTCGCTGAAGTGGATGCGGCAGTCGCGCAGCTTTCGGTTGTGCAGGTTGGCCTTCTTGGCCCGCTCGCGCGCCAGCTTGGTCACGCCGGCCATGGCCTTGCGCTCCTTCTCGCTCTCCTGTATCTTCTGCAGCATGGCCTCGGCCACGTCGGCGTGGCGGTGCAGGTAGTTGTCCACCTCGGTCTTGACGAAGTCGCCCACGTACTTGTTGATGCTCACCCCGCCGGAGGGTGCCATGGTGAGCGAGCCGAGCTTTATCTTGGTCTGGCTCTCGAACATGGGTTCCTCCACGTTGATGGCTATGGCCGCCACGAGGCCGTTGCGTATGTCGGTGTACTCGAAGTTCTTGCCGTAGAACTCCTTTATGGTGCGTGCTATGTGCTCCTTGAAGGCGCTCTGGTGCGTTCCGCCCTGTGTGGTGTGCTGCCCGTTGACGAACGAGTGGTACTCCTCGCCATACTGGTTGGTGTGGGTGAAGGCTATCTCGATGTCCTCGCCGGTGAGGTGGATGATGGGGTAGATGCCGTCGGTGGTCATCGTGTCGTTGAGCAGGTCCTTCAGCCCGTGGCGGCTGAGTATGCGGCGGCCGTTGTACATTATGGCCAGGCCCGTGTTGAGGTAAGTGTAGTTGCGGAGCATTGTCTCCACGATGTCGGCGTGGAAGGAGTATCCGGTGAAGAGCGTAGGGTCTGGCTCGAAGAAGATGAACGTGCCGTTCTCGTCGGCGCTGTCCTCCGTGGTGTCGCCCTTGAGCACGCCCCGCTCAAAGGTGGCGGTGCGCACCTTCCCGTCGCGGTAGGAGCTTACGGTGAAGCGTGCGCTCAGGGCGTTGACGGCCTTCACGCCCACGCCGTTGAGGCCCACGCTCTTCTTGAATGCCTTTGAGTCGTACTTGCCGCCGGTGTTGAGCACGCTCACGGCCTCGATGAGCTTTCCCTGGGGTATGCCCCGGCCGTAGTCGCGCACGCTTACGCGCAGGGCCTCGTCGATGTCGACCTCGATGCGGTCGCCGGCGTGCATCTTGAACTCGTCGATGGAGTTGTCTATCACCTCCTTGAGGAGCACGTAGATGCCGTCCTCGGGCAGCGAGCCGTCGCCCAGGCGGCCGATGTACATTCCTGGCCTGGTGCGCACGTGCTCCATGTCGGAGAGGTGGCGTATGTTGTCGTCGGTGTATTCAACGGGCTGCTGGCCCTGGGGTATGTTTTCTTCTTCGGTCATCGGATTTTTTCTTTTTTTGGGGAGCTTTGGGAGGGCTGGGAGCTTTGGGAGGGCTGGGAGTTTTGGGAGCTTTGGGAGGGCTGGGAGTTTTGGGAGTACTGAGAGTACTGGGAATATGCGGGCCACGCCCCTGCCACGTGGGAGCGCGCAGCCCTTTTCTTAATTCTTAACTCTTAATTCTTAATTCTCAAAGCTCCTTGCGGTAGCAGCGGCGGCGCTTGTGGTTCACCTTTTCGAGGTACTGCCACTGGCTCTGCACGTTCTCGTTGGTCTCCATCTCCACCTGGCTCTCGCCCCACTTGAAGCCATACTTCTGGTAGCGGGGTATGAGGTCGGCGAACATCAGGGCGTTGGCGCCCTTCATGCGGTACTCGGGCAGCACGCCCATCAGGAGCAGGTCAACGCCCTCGGTCTTGTGCATCTTCAGCGCGCGCAGCACGTGCCACCAGCCAAAGGGCAGCAGGCGGCCGTCGCGGCACTTCTGGAAGGCCCTCGAGAGCGACGGTATGGTGATGCCCACGCCCACGAGCTTTCGGCCGGCGTTCCAGTCCTCCACGAGCGTTATGAGGCTCAGGTCGGCCATGGGCAGGTACATGGCCACGTACTGGTCTATCTGCTTGGGCGTAAGCTCGGAGTAGCCGTAGAGGTCCTTGAAGGTGTCGTTTATCACCTCGAATATCCTCTGGCCGTAGCCCCCCTTGGTCACCTCGCGTCGCGTCAGCTTCTTCACGTGCAGGTTGTAGCGTTTCTCCACCATGGCGGCTATCTTCACGTACTTCTCGGGGATGGTGTCGGGCACGAACATCTTGTACTCCACGTAGTCGTTGTCCTTCGCCCACCCGCCCATGGCCTCCATGTGCTCGGGGTAGTAGGGATAGTTGTAGATGGTAGCCTGCGTGCCGAGCTGGTCGAAGCCCATGGTGAGCATCCCCTCGGGGTCCATGTCGGTGAAGCCCAGCGGCCCCACTATCTCCGCCATGCCTCGCTCCCTGCCCCACTGCTCCACGGCCCGGAGCAGGGCCGCCGACACCTCGCGGTCGTCCACGAAGTCGATCCACCCGAAGCGCACGCACTTGCGCCCCCAGCGCTCGTTGGCGCGGCGGTTGATGATGGCCGCCACCCGGCCCGCCACCTTGCCGCCCTTGTAGGCCAGGAAGTAGTCGGCCTCGCAGAATTCGAACGCGGCGTTGCGGTCCTTGCTGAGCGTGTTCACCTCGTCGGAGCGCAGGTTAGGCACGTCGTAGGGGTTGCCCCTGTATAAGTCGTAGTGAAACTGTATGAAGTCGTCGAGGCCCTTGCTGTCGGCCACTCTCACAATCTTTACTGATGCCATCTTGAAAGCAATGTTTTACTTGTGCGGCGGCGCGCGGGCCTGCCCTTGCGCCCCGCCGCGCCCATCTGCAAAGGTAGCCATAAAAATCAAAAATAGAAAGAAATATTTGGGAAATTCAACATTTTGGAGTATTTTTGTAGCCAATACTACATAACAGACGAGTCAAATTTTTAAAAATCAAGGCAATGAATAACAAGACTATGTTTGCGCTGGCCTTTGGCTTGCTGCTCACCGCGCCGGCAGCGGCGCAGGGCGAGGGCAAGGGGAGCCTTAAATCCTACAATTTCGTAGAAGCGCAGGGCGGCATACAGTTCACGCCCACCGATGCCAACACAGGCAAGCTCATCACCCCGATGACGTCGCTCTCGCTCGGGCGGTTCTTCGCCCCGGCCGTGGGCGCCCGCCTCCACGTAAGCGGCTGGGAGGCCAAGAGCGGCTTCGAGTTCGCCGACGGCAACAGCTACTACAAGTGGAACTACATCACCACCGACATCGACCTCCTGCTCAACCTCAACAAGCTCTTCAGCAAGAAGAACCACGCCGTGAACGTGATGCTCTTGGGAGGTATAGGCCTCAACACCGCGTGGGGCAACGACGAGGCCCAGAGCCTGGCCGCAGCCGCCAACGCCCCCAGCAACGGCATTAACATGCCCTTCACCTGGGACGGCACGCGCCTGAGCCACAACATACGCGCCGGGCTGCGCCTTGAGACCGACGTGACCAAGCCCGTGGGCGTGTCGCTCGAGGTTACGGCCAACAGCCTCGACGACCGCTTCAACTCGAAGTGCAACAACAGCGACGACTGGATGATAACCGCACAGCTCGGCGTGAGCTTCCGCTTCGGCCACAAGTACAAGCAGGCCCCCAAGAAGGAAGAGCCCGCGCCAGCGCCGGCACCCGCCCCGGCCCCCGCTCCGCAGCCAAAGCCTGAGCCCAAGCCTGAGCCCAAGCCCGAGCCCAAGCCCGAGCCCGAGAAGCTGCAGGAGGAGGTGTTCTTCAACATACGCGAGTCCGACCCGAAGCACGCCACCACAGAGCTGCGCCAGGTGGCCGACTTCATGAAGCGCAACCCGCAGGCCAAGGTGCGCATCACCGGCTACGCCGACAAGGGCACGGGCAACGCCCGCGTGAACAAGGAATACTCCGAGAAGCGCGCCCAGGAGTTCAAGGACGAGCTTGTGAAGAGCTACGGGGCCGACGCCAGCCGCATCATCGTTGATGCCAAGGGCGACACCGTGCAGCCGTTCACCGAGAACGACAAGAACCGCTGCGTGATCATCATCGGCCCGGTGGAGTGAGCCGGGGCCAACGAAGAACCGTGGCTAACTGACTTTTGAACAAACCAGCAGGGCGTGGGCCCTGTCAGCGAGGGTGGTGGCGAAGATGTAAACGCCGCCACCCTCGCCCATTTTCAGCCTGCGCCGCAGCTCCGCCACCGTGAGGGGGAAGTTCCTCACGGCCACGTTGGCCTTGCCAATGCCCTGCAAGGCCGCCCGCAGCTCGCGCTTGCCCATGGTGGAGGCCCGCTCCACCACGAAGGCCCGCCCCGGGAAGCCCTCGGCCTCCCCGGCCGACACAAAGAGGTGGCTGCCCGCCCCCAATGCCTTCACCCCGAAGCGCCGCTCGAGCAAGCCAAAGCACCCCGCCTTCATCACCGACGCGTTGGGCTCGTAGAGCCTCATCCCCACCAGCCCCGGCAGCTCGGCCCTGCCAAAGCCCCCGCCCCGGGCAGAGCATGGCAGGGGCGCGCCCCCGCCATCGAAGCAAAAATCATCGCCATCGTTCACGCAGTGCACCTGCAGCCCGCCGCCACTCCACATGGCGAGCAGCAGTTCCTTGCACTCGCCCCCCACCGACACCATGTGCACCTCGCGCACGGCGCCCCCCATGTCGGCCACGGCCTTGTGCCAGTCGAGCATGGGCGAGAGCTTCACCATCACGCGGCGGCCCTTAGCCAGCAGCGCGCCGCGCAGCGCGGCCACGTCGGGCGTGCAGTCGGCAATGGCGTAGGTGCGCCCCCCGGCGGCGTCGCGCCGCGCCGGGTCGGCGTAGATGAGGTCGGCAGGAGCCATGCGGCCCAGGTAGTCGGCCCCGTCGGCGCACACCACCTCGGCCTCCGGCAGCCCGAGCAGCGGCAGGTTGTGGCGCGCCACGGCGCACAGCCGCTCCTGCCGCTCCACGTAGGTGGCCCGGGCAAAGCCCCGCGCCATGAACGCGAAGTCAACGCCGAAGCCGCCCGTGATGTCAACGAGCCGCCCGCCGCCGCACAGCCGCCGGGCCACGGCGGCCTTGTAGCGCGCCGCCGCCTCGCCCGAGCACTGCTCCATGGAGAGGCGCGGCGGGTAAACAAGGCCGTCCACCGCCGCCCACGAGGGCAGCTTGCGCCTGGCCGCCTGCCTCCCGGCTATCTGGTCGAGGGCAAAGGCCATGTCAACGCCGGGGTGCCTGCCGGCCTGCAGGGCCAGCCGGCGCACGTCGGCCCCGGCGTTGGCCTCAATGAAGTCTAAGGTTTCCTGGTTCATAAGGCAGTTTTTGGTGGGAGGGCAGAGAGGGCTGGGAGAGCTGAGAGAGCTGGGAGGGCTGGGAGGGCTGGGAGAGCTGGGAGGGCTGGGAGAGCTGGGAGGGCTGGGAGAACTGAGCACAGTGGCAGGCACAGCCCTCCCAAAGCTCTCAGAACTCCCAGCTCTCCCAAAACTCCCAGCCCTCCCATCACTTCATCCCATTGCTCTTCCTGTACTCCAGGCGGGCGCGGGTCATCTGCTCGCGTATGCCCCCTTCCCGGAGGAAGCGCTTCTTGGCGGCCTCTATCAGGCGGGCGAGCAGGTAGTCGGCCTGGTGAATGAGCACTATGGCTATGTTGGCTATGGTCTCGGCGGAGCGCACGCCCATGCGCTCCCTGAAGAAAGCCGACTCGGGGTGCGCCCTGCACACGCGCCGGGCCTGCTCGGCCTTGGGCGAACCCTTGGCCCACAGCGCCAAGCCCCGCACACGCAGGAAGTCGCCATAATCGGCAAGCAGTTCCTGCAAGCTGGCCTTGGCCACGTTGTAGAGCTTAATCTCGGTCTCGCGCGAGGCCGTGGCCGCCGCGCTGCCCTCGGCTATGTTCTGCTTGCCGCTGCGCGCAGCCTGGAGCATCTGGTCAACGGTGCGGTCGCCCTTGGCAAGGTGGTTGTTTACGAAGTAATAGGTAACATCATATATGCACTCCGCCTTTTGGTAAGCAACCAACTTGCTGTAGTGCCCCAGCTGGGGCATGAATGAATCGGGCATAAGCCATGGTTTTTAGGGATTGAACATTATTGCAAATATAGCAAAAAATAACCGCAAGCCAAGGGAAACCGCCAATTTTTTTTGAGAAATGGGGAAAATGGGAGAAATGGGAGGGCTGGGAGAAATGGGAGTTCTGAGAGAACTGGGAGAACTGAGCACAGGGCAGGCACAGCCCTCCCGAAGCTCCCAGCTCTCCCAAAGCCCCCGGCCCTCCCGAAGCTCCCAGCTCTCCCGAAGCCCCCAGCCCTCCCAAAGCTCCCGGCCCTCCCAAAGCTCCCAGCTCTCCCGAAGCCCCCGGCCCTCCCAAAGCTCCCAGCTCTCCCAAAGCTCTCAGAACTCCCAGCCCTCCCAAAGCCCCCAGCCCTGCCGAACGGCCCGTTCGGCAGCCCCGAACGGGCCGTTCGGCAGGGCAAAACAGCCCCTTCCGCAAGCCCTTGGCTGCCAGCGGGTTGCGGAAGGGCCAAAAAGGCCGCCAGCAGGCGGGGCCGGGCAAGACAAAGCGGGGGGAGCGCACTGCTGCGCTCCCCCCGCTGTTCGATGAACGACTGTGGGTGGCCCGGGCGTCACTTAACCACCACGCACCGGCCGCCCACCACGTAGACGCCGCGCGGCAGGCTCTGCACGCGCGAGCGCAGGATGCCGAGGGCCACGGGCCGCCCGCCGAGGTCGTAGACATCGACGAATGGCGAGGCGCCATAGCCTTCGCCCTCCGCGATGCCACCTATGCCGACGGCCACCTTGCCGGCGGCCTCCTCAAGCACATCCCTGAGGGCGAAGAAGGCCGGCTTGGCCTGGAGCGTGGAGCGGAAGAGCAGGGGGTTGCCCTGCCGCCACGACATGTCGTCGGTGACGCCCCACACCACTACGCTCTCGCAGTGGTCGTAGCCCATCATCACCTCGGCCATCTTGCGGTACTCCTCGGCCTGCTGCTCCTCGGCCCCGGCGGCATAGGGGTCGGGCATGGCCATGTCGAGCTCGGTGATGGCGCACTTCACGCCCAGCGAGGCGTAGCGCTTAACGTTAGCGGAGAACTTGGCCGAGTCGGCCTCGCCCACGGTGAGGTGGCACTGGAAGCCCACGCCGCCCACGGGCAGCCCCTTGGCCAAGAGGCTGCGCACCAGGTTGTAGTAGGCCTGCGTCTTGGCCTTGCCCTGGAACTCCACCCCGTAGTCGTTGATGAAGAGGTGGGCGCCGGGGTCGGCCCTGTGGGCGTAGACGAAGGCCGAGTCGATGAAGTCGTCGCCGATGACCGCCTGCCATACCGACTCGCGTAGCTTGTAGCCTGCGGGGTTGGTGCGGATGATGCTCTGGTCGTCGTCGAGCACCTCGTTGACCACGTCCCACTCCTTTACCTTGCCCTTGTAGTGGGCCACCACGCTGGTGATGTGGTCTTCCATTATCTTGAGCAGCTCGGCGCGGGTGTAGCCGTGGTCGTTCTTGTAGCCGTCGGAGGTTATCCACGCGGGCTCCTGCTTGTGCCACACGAGGGTGTGGCCCCGCACGCCCATGCCATGGCGTGCGGCGAAGTCGCAGAGGCGGTCGCCGTCGCCGAAGTTGAACTGCCCCTGGCTGGGCTGCAGCGCGTCGGGCTTCATCTCGTTCTCGGCCACCACCATGTTGAAGTTGCGGAACACGGTCTGCGTGGCCTCGAGGTTGTCGTTGCCCACGTCGATGCGCCACACCGGCACGGCCACGCCTATGTTCTTGCCCGCCAGGGCGGCATGGTGGCGCAGCGTCTGCGCCTCGTCGGTGAAGTCGTAGCCATAGTCAACGGCCACGAGGCGTATGTTGTCCACGTAGAACTCGGCGTCATCGGAGTTGAAGCCCATGTAGAGCTTGGCGCCGGGGGCGTCGGCCCGGCTCATGAAGTAAGACTTCTCCACCCAGGCCTCGGCCTGGCCCTGGTCGCAGAAGCCGGCGTCGGCGTAGATGGTGTCGGCCCCGAGGCGCGCCACGAACTGCTTGTAGCTGCCGTCGGAGGCTGGTCGGTAGAGGTCGAAGGCCAGCTGGCGGTAGGTCTCGGTGATGTTCTCCGAGGCCAGCTCGCCCAGGTCAAGCTCTATGAGCGTGTTCCAGCTCTTGTTCTTCACGTGGAGCACCTTGTTCTGCGGGTTGGCGGGGTCGGCCACCACCTCGGCCCTCGAGTCGGTGTCGTAGCCGTTGTAGAGGTCGCTCATGGGCAGCGTGTCGCCCAGGGCCATGTCCTCGAAGTCGCACACCACGGTCTGCTGCGCCGCTGCCGGCGCCATGGCGAGCGCGAGCAGCGGAAGTATGAATAGTCGTTTCATGCCTGTCATTGTTTTACGGTTATCTTCTTCGTTGTGTCGCCTGCGCTCACTATCACCATGCCCTGCAGCCCGCCGAAGGTGTCGGGCCCGGCGCCGGCCGTGGCCTCGCGCAGCAGGCGGCCGTCGGCAGAGTATATGCGTATGGCGGTGCCGGCCTCGGCGCTCACGCACACGCGGCCTGCCTCAGAGTAGATGGCGGGCTGCGGCCCTGCCTCAACGCCGCCTATGGCATCGGTGGGCGTGGCCTTGAGCACGAGGCGGTAGCCGCCCTCGGTCTCCCGCTCCTCAACGGCCCACTCGCCCTCGGCGGGCAGCTCCACGTCGAAGGCCCACGGGTCGCCGTAGAGCGAGCCCTTGCCGGCGGCCTCGATGAGCACGAACTCGTCGCCCGGGCGGTACTGGTAAGTGTCCTTGACGTCGATGCGCAGCTTGGGCTTGGCGTCGCTCTCGGTGAAGTCCTCGCAGATGTTGTAGTAGATGATGTCGCCGCTGGCGTAGATGCTGTCGTGGCCCTCGGCGCCCACCTCCATGTTTACCACCGTGGTGGGGCGGAGGTAAAGGTTGACGGGCTGGCCCTGGGCGTAGTTGGCAAAGGTGAGCGTGCCTATGCCGCGGTTGCCAGGATTGAGCGTGCCGTACACATCGGTGGAGCCGGCTATGCTGCCCGAGCCCCCGAGGGTGGCCCCGGTGAACACGAAGGTCTGCGTGGAGCCGTCGGCGGTGTGGCCCGTGCCGCCGGTGAGCCTGTTGGCCCGTGCCAGGGCGGCGTCGTTGTTCACCAGGAGCGTGCCGTCGAGCACGCGTATGCCGCCGTTGATGAGGTTTTCGTTGTTGGTGATGGTGTAGGTGCCGGCGCCCTCCTTCACGAGGCCCACCTGCTGCTCCTCGTAGGGCTTGCCGTCCTTGTCGGGCGGGGCTATGCGGCCTGCCAGCTCAGAGTCGGTGCCGAGGGCGCCCACGAGGTAGTAAGAGCGTGGCTTGCTCGACGCCTTGTAGTAGCCGCAGATGCGCGACGTGGGCTCCGTGCGCAGCTCGCCTATGCGGAAGCCGCGCGTGCCGATCTCCGTGGCCAGCGTGGTGCCGTCGTGGAGCACGAGGGCCTTGTTGGCGAAAAGGTCGTTAACCTTGGCCTGCGAGGGGTCCTCGATGGCCTCCTCGATGTTGAACGTCTTGCCGCCGTGGCCGAGTACGAGTCCGTAGAAGCCTGCCGAGGCCATCACGTCGGTGTAGGGATACACGTTCACCGTGCCGGCGAAGCCCGACCAGTCGGGATACTGCGCCCCCTTGGCGTTGCCAAGGTAGGAGCGCTCGCCACCGGCGTAGATGTTGAGCGTGCCGCTGCCCGTGAGGGGCGACATCCAGTAAGTGTAGCGCGAGGTGTAGGCGTTGAGCGTGCCGCCGTCGCTGATGGCGATGGGCGCGCCAAGCTCCACGTATGACGACGAGGTGTTGTCGAGGCAGAAGTGGAGCGAGCCGCTGTCAACGGCCAGCGCCGTGCCGAGGGCCTGCGGCGCCGAGGCGTCGGCCAGGCGCAGCGTGCCGTCCTTGATGTAGGTGCCGCCGTTCATGCGGTTGTCCACCGAGGTGGCTACGGTGCCGCCGCCGCTCACCTCCATGCGCCCGTAGCCGGTGATGGCCGCCCCGGGTGCGGCGGGGATGAGGGTGTAGGCCACGGCCTTGTTGGCGAAGAGCACCGACGGGGCCTCTACCGTGCCGCTCACCCTCACGCTCAGGTTGCCCGCTGTGGGCGATGCCTCCACGGTGTCATCGAACACCACGCTGCAGCCGTTGGCGAAGCTCAGCGGCGTGGCCTCCTCATCGGCCAGGCTCACGAAGTTGGCGTCGCCGCCGTCGGCCCAGGTGTCAGAGGCGGCGCCGGTCCAGCGCAGCGTGTCGGTGGCCTGGCTCACCACCCCGCTCAGCCTTATGTTGTCTATGTAGTACTCGGCCTTGTCGTTGTTGTAGCCCACGAGCAGCGTGGTGGCGTCGTTCCTCACCTCGCTGAGGTCGTAGGTCTTGGTGAGCCACACGCCGCGGTCGCCCTGGTAGGGGTATTCGGCGTCCCAGTACATCTGGTCGGTGCCAAGGAGTATGGCCGCCTGCATCCAGTCGTTGCCGTCGGAGGGGGCTGGCCGGTAGATGTCGAAGGTGATGGTTTGGTAGCGGTCGTAGAGGTTGGCGCCGGTCACTCCGCCTGGCAGGGCATACTCCACGAAAGTGTTCCACTCGGTGTTCTTCACGTGGAGCACCTTGTTCTGCGGGTTGGCGGGGTCGGCGGCCACCACGGCGGTGGATGTGGTGGTGGGGCTGTAGAGGTTCTTCATCGGGTAGGCCTGGCCTATGGCATCGGCCTCGAAGTCGCACACCACGATGTCGCCGGCGCGCACTCCGCCCATGGCTGCCGCCGCCAGCGACAGCATCAGTAGTCTTTTCTTCATGTTAGGATGTATTTTTTTGTTGATGATTAGGTTGGTTGCTTGGTTAGTATGCCTGTGCATATAGGGTACACGCTGGTTGGGGGGGTGGAGAAAGAAATCGGCACAAGGCGCGCGGCTGCGCCCCATGCCGATTTACTTTGTGTCAAAGAGCTTCGCGGAGAAGCCTCATGGCTTTGTTACCTAACCACTACCTTGCGGGCCCTCACGGTGCCGTCGGCATAGGTCTCCTTGATGATGTTGAGGCCCTTGGCTGGCGTGGCGAGCTGCGTGCCGTTGATGCTGTACACCTGCGTGCTTACGGGCTTGCCGGCAGCCTCGGTTACCTGGGCGTCCTTGATGCCGGTGAGCTCGCCGGCGTACATGAGGTAGATGTCGAATACCATCACGCTCGAGAACTCGGCCTGGAACTTAACCCACACCTTGTCGGTGCCGTCGTAGCTCACGATGTTCTTCTTGATGCGGCGCTGCTTGCTGCCGGCGTTGATGGTGTCGCCCAGCATCACCCAGCTGTCGGCGTCAAGGGTGTCGGTGGTCACCCAAATGGTGGCCTTGGGGTGGTTGCTGGAGCTTGCGTTGCCGAAGTAGGTAACCACGTCGAACGGGCCCTGGTAAGCCTCGGTGGTCATGATGTGGCAGCAGTAGGGGTCGTTCTCCACGCCGTCGCTCTTCTGCACGTTGCCGAAGGTGATGCTGTTGTCAGAGGCGCCCTGGTCGAACGAAGTGTCGCCGCGGTAGCGGCCCTCGGTGTTGGTGTCGTCGATGTCATCGGAAACGGTGATGCGCTCCCAGAGCATGCCCTGGCCGTAAGAGCGGGCCGACCAGCCGTTGCCGGGCTTCACCTCGGTGAGGATGTTGCGCGGAGTCTTGCTGTCCACGATGATGGTGTCGCTGCCGCTGGGCAGCGTCTCAACGTGCGTCACGGCATCGTAGTAGTAGTAGCCCTGCTTCTTGCCCTCGGTGTAGTACTTGGTCTTGCTCTCGCCCATCGACCAGTCGGCGGCGTTGGCGTCGAAGTGGGCCAGCACGTCGAGGCGCTCCTGGCGGCCATTCACCTCAACCTTGAATGGCACGGCCTCAGACACTATCTTGCCGGCAACGGCCGACGCGAAGGCGTAGATGGTAGTTGGGTGGGTAAGCTCTATCGGGGCGGTGTAGGGAGTAGACTTGGTGGCCTCGTTGTTGCCGTCGAAGTTGTAGTAAACGGTTGCCCCGTCCTCGTTGTTGGTTATGGTGACGGTGGTGAGGCCCTCTGCCTTCTCTTCGCTGAAGGTAGGCACGGCCGAAGTCTCGTAGAGGCTCACGGCAAGCTCGGCCACCTCGCTGGGGTCGTAGCCGTCGGCGTAGGCAATGGCCTTTACGGTAACTCCCTCCTGGGCCACGTTGAACGGCTCGGCGTAGAGGGTGCTCTGGTCGGTGGGCGTAGAGCCGTCGGTGGTGTAGTAAATCCTGGCGCCCTTGGTGGTGGAGGCTATGGCCACGTCGGTGTTCATCTGCTTGTAGCTCTCGGTGAAGGTTGGCGTGCCAGCCTTGGTTATCTCGGTCTTGTAGGCGTTGGCGGTGCTTACGGCGTTGTACATCAGGGCGTAGGCAGAGGCAAAGTCCTCGTCGCTCTCGATGGTGGCCAGCTCGTCGTAGGCGTAGGGCAGGAAGATGTAAGAGTTGCGCCCTGCGTTGTGCATGTGGATGGTGGTGGCGGAGCCTGTGGCTGCTATCATCTCGTCGGCGGCGAAGTAGGAGCCTTCGGGGATGGTTACGCCAGTCATCTCGCTGGGGAAGAGCTTCATGGTGCCGTCGTCAGCCACGAATGGCGCTGAGCCGCCCATGGGGGTGAAGAGGTCGTTCTGGCGCCATTCCTCGGCCACGGTGGTGGCGCTGGAGCCGGTGGCCGTGGGCTGGCCGTAGCCCCAGTCGGCGTAGAGGCCGGCGTTGCAGTTCACCATAGGCACGTAGGCTATGGCATCCTTGAGCACGGCGGCAGCGGCGTTGCCCTGTGCTATTGCGCCCGAGACTACCACCACGTTGTACTGCAGGAGCTGCTCGCGGGTGGGTGCGCCGGCCGAGAGGTCGATGTCGGTCACGGTGACGCCCTTGAACTCGCCGTTGCCGGCCCCGCCCTCAGGGTCGATTATCTGGCGCGCCAGGTCGTATTCAGGATCGTAGCCGGGGTAGCCGGAGTCGTAAACGTAGGCTATCTGGGCTCCGTCGAGGGCGGGCTTGTCCTCGTTGACGTTGATGAAGTAGAGGTGGCATCCGTTGGTGTTGTAGATCTGGATGTCGTAGGTGCCGTCGGCGTTGGTGGCGTCGGTGGCGTCGAGCGGCACTTGGTAAGTCTGCTCCACGTAGGTGGTGGGCATCTCGATGTCGCTGCCGTCGGGTGCCTTGAGCTTGGTGCCCGACGTGCCGCGGCCAAGGTAAAGCTCAACGCCGCGCTTGTCGGTGTTCTTGTGGCTCTCCATGCCGATGGTGATGGTGGCCCCGGGCTTCACCGACGGTATCACGAAGTAGTTCTTCTTGCTGCCGCCCAGCCAGAGGTACGACGGGCCGTGGTAGTTCATCATGGCGGCGTCGGTGGTGCTGGCGTTCTGGTAGTTCACGGCTATGGCCAGCGAGCGGTCGGAGGTGTTGGTGTACAAGAGGCCCTGCAGCTCCTTTATGGGCTGGCCGTTGGCCATGACCTCGGAGCCCTCGCTGGTGCCCACGGCGTTCACCTCCCAGAAGCAGTTGTCCTTGGAAAGCTCGGTGGGCTCGGTGCCGTCCTTCTTCTCGATGTCGGACCAGTCGGAACCTGCCTTGAGGTTGCTCACGGTCTCGGCACTCCAGTTGGTGAAGTCCCAACTGCGGTTCTCGGCCCAGGCGCCGAGCGCCATGGCCAGACATACGCTAAGTGTAAAGATTTTCTTCATATTGACTTTATTTGATTGGTTAATGATTGGTTAATGATTGGCTAATAGGCTGTGCAGGCGGCAGGAGCTCTACCTGCGCGGCCCGTTAGCGGCAAAGATAATAAACTTGCGGGCTTTATCCGGCCTTTGCTGGTTAAAAAACACAAAAACCGCCGCCGTTTGGCAATAATCTAAGCAACGAGGCCAAAAATCTAAAAGCCGGATTGTGGCGGGCGATGGCGGCAGACACTCCCACGCAAACACCCCAACGTAAACACCCACACGTTGCTGCGGGTTTGCAACCACGTAAACACCCACACGAAAACACATCCACGAAAACACCCACACGTTGCTGCGGGTTTGCAACCACGTAAACACCCACACGAAAACACATCCACGAAAACACCCACACGTAAACACCCACACGTTGCTGCGGGTTTGCAACCCGCAGCCGTCTGTGGCCGGGTCTGCGACCCGGGGAAGTGATAGAAAGTGAAAGGGAGCGAAAGAACGATGCGACCCAGCAAGTTCCTGCTGGCGAACATTTTTGGGAAATAAAGCAGGGATCGCGAGGGAGCGCGGGTTGCAAACCCGCAAACGAAAGCAGGCGGGTAGCATACCCGCCTGAACGTGGGAGGGAACGTGGGAGAACGTGGGAGGGAACGTGGGAGGGAACGTGCGAGACGCATGGTGATGCGCATATCCATAAGCCAAGGGCGGCGGGCAACGCCATGGTTGCCCGCCGCCCTGCGGATATCTAATGTGATGCCTGTGGCAGGTGGGGTTACTTCACCACCACCTTGCGCGTCTTCACGCTGCCGTCGGCGTAGGTTTCCTTGACGATGTTGAGGCCCGTGGCAGCCTTCGCGAGGCGGGCGCCATTCACGCTATATACCTCGGTGCTCACAGGGGCGCCTGCGGCCTTGCCTGAAATGGTGACATCTTCTATGCCGGTGTACTCATGCGACTTCTCGCCCTCGTTCTTCACGAAAATGTCGAATATCATGGCCTTGCCACCCTCGGATGCCACTTTCACGTAAACCATGTCGGTACCTTCATAAGACAGGATGGTCTTCTTCCAGATACGATCCTTGCCATCCTTGCCGTTGTCGGCTGTGCCGGTGATGTCGTTGGCAATGAGGTTGCCAAGCTTTGTCCACTCACCATTCAGGGTGTCGGCAGTTACATATACGCCTGCCTTGGCATTGTAGCCAGCCATGTAGACCACCACGTCGAACGGAGCCTGGAATGCCACCGTGCTTTGTATGCTTGCCGATGCCGGGTCAGGTACGCCGGCCAAGTTGGATTCCGTAACGCCCTGGAAAGAAACGCAGTTGTTGGTGATTTCGTTCTCCGAATCATCCTCTGCGGTCTGCGGGTTGTATGCGTTGAAGTCAAGCACATTGTGGCCGGCAGTGTTGTTCTGCCATATCACGGGCTGGCCGTAGGTCTTTATCTGCCACCCCGTGCCTGGGTTGTGGTAGGTGGGGGTGTCTGCTGGCTTGAAGATGATGGTGTCTTCAGTCTGCTCAAGCACCTCGTCGGTGTAATATGGATAGCCATCGATGTCAACGTTGTAGTCACCCGAATTGGCGTCCATGTGCGACACGACATCGAGGCGAACCTTCTCACCCTGCACAGGAACCTCTACGGTTACAAGCTCTGACTGGAGCAGGCCATCGGCATCCCTTGCCGCGGTGAAGGCGGTAACCGTGGCGTGCTTGGCGAGCACAAGCGGCTGCGTGTAAGTGGCCGACTGCTTGGGGTCGTTGCTGCTGCGGTAGTTGTAGTAAACCACGTCGCCCTCGTGGGCTGGGGTGATGGTGACGGTGCTCTTGCCGCTCTCCTGGGTGTACTCCACCTTGGGTGCGTCGGCCAGCTCGTAGATGTCGATGGCCTGCTCGCGCACGTCGCTCAGCAGGTAGCCGTCGGCAATGGCCACAGCCTTTACGGTTACGCCCTTGGCGTTGATGTCGAAGGGTGCGGTGTAGGGGGTGCTGGCCGTGGTAGGCTCAGAGCCGTCGGTGGTGTAGTACATCTGAGCGCCCTTGGTAGAGCAGTCGAGCGTAACGGTGGTGTACTGGTGGTGGTAAGTCTGGCTTACGCTGGGCCTGTATGCCTGTGCCACCTCGCTCTTGGTCTCGGCCAGCATCATGATGGCGTTCACGATCATGTCGATGGAGCTGCCGCTCTCGCTCACCTCGTCCGTCTTCGGGAAGGGCAGGAGCATGTAGGCGTTGCGGTCGATGTTGTGGATGTGGATGGCGGGTGTGCCGTCCATGGTGTAGGCCAGCACGCTGTCGGCTGCGAAGTAGCTGCCTGCGGGTGCGGAGTAGCCCGTTGCGTTGTAACCGGGGTAGAGCCACTCTATGGTGCCGTCCTCATTGAGGAAAGGCTCCTCGCCTGCCATGGCGCGCTGGAAGAGCGGGCTTTCGAGGGCTGCGCCCTTAACCTGCACCATGTTCGATGTGGATGCCACTGCCGAGCCGTAGCCCCATGCAGTGTAGAAGTCGGGGCTGAGGTTGAGCACCGGTGTGAAGGCTATGGTCTGCTTAACGTTCTGCAGGAACTCGTCATCGGCATTCACGTAGGGGCTGAGCAGCACTGCGGTGAGATTGCGGAGCGAGTCAACCGTAAAGGCGCTCACGTCCTTGCTGAGGTCGATGTTCACCACCTCGTGGTCATACAACTGGCCAAGGGTCTGCAGGGCAGCTCCAACGGCACCGTAACCCTCGGCCTCGCCGCTGCTGGCGTAAGCCTCGGTGCTTGAGTCGTAAACGTAGCCAATCTTCGGCGTGCCGCCCGTAGGTGCGTCGCCCACGCAGATGTAGAAGATGTGGAAGCCGTTGGTGGCGCTTATCTTGAGGTCGGTGGGGTCAGCGTTGTTGTTGATGACCACCACGGTGTCCTTCTTGCCTACAGTCTTGAACTCGGTCTGGCCTTCCTCGGAGGCAAAGCCACTGCTCACCTTGAAGCCGCGTGCCTCCTCGCCGCTGTGCGAGGCGTAGACGATGGTCACCTTCTCGCCCGCAGGCACCGCGGGTATGGTTACGTAGTCCTCGCCTTTCCTGCCGTTGAGCCAGATGTGGGGGCCGTCGTTGTGCTCAATCACGATGTTGAAGTGCGCGTTGGACTGGGCGCCGATGGTGAGGCCCTCGGTCTCGGGGATGAGCCAGTCCTGACCGTTCACGCTGGCGTAGAGCGGGCCGGCTGCGCGGGCCTTGCTCTCGTACCACGTACCCTTGTTTGTCCAGTAGCCCGCACCCGAGGCTGCGTCGGCCTCGAGGTTGGCGATGGTCTCTGAACTGAAGCCTTGGGTGAAGTCCCACAGCGTGCGGACGTCACCTTGGGCGTAGCTTGCCGCTGCCATGAGCAGGGTAAGCCCTAAAGTAAAGAGTTTCTTCATTTTGTTGAAATTGATTTTGATATTTGTATGGTATGATTTCATCGATTGCCTCACTGCAGTCGCCGCCGGCGGCCCGCCACGGAGCCGCCCTGCGCGGTGCAAGCGTTTGCGTGGGTGGCCCGCTGCCAGCCCCCCCGGTTTATAGCAAGTTAGTAATGCCGCCATGCCCGCCGCAGCTTGCGGCCCGCCGCCCTGGGCGGCATGCCTGGTTTTTACGCGACAAAGATATGAAACTTAATGTTGCCTGCCCTTGCCCCGATGGTTAAAAAAACGTAAAACTCCCGGGGCTTTGGCAATAATCTAAGCTACGGGGGCAAAAACCTAAAACAGACAATGGCCACGCTCAACGAAAACACATCCACGCAAACACCCGCACGCAAACACCCACACGTAAACACACCCACGTTGCTGCGGGTTTGCAACCACGTAAACACAACCACACGTAAACACACCCACGCAAACACACCCACGTAAACACACCCACGTTGCTGCGGGTTTGCAACCCGCAGCCGTCTGTGGCCGGGTCTGCGACCCGGGAAAGTAATAGGAAGCGATAGGGAGTGAAAGAACAATGCGACCCAGCTGGCGCAGCATCCTGCTGGCGAACATTTTTGGGAAATAAAGCGGGGAGCAAGAGGGAGTGCGGGTTACAAACCCGCAAACGAAAGCAGGCGGGTAGCATACCCGCCTGAACGTGGATGAGAACGTGGGAGGGAACGTGGATGAGAACGTGGGAGGGAACGTGGGAGAGAGGGAGCGCCACGTTGCTGCGGGTTTGCAACCACGTAAACACCCACACGCAAACACACCCACGTAAACACACCCACGTTGCTGCGGGTTTGCAACCCGCAGCCGTCTGTGGCCGGGTCTGCGACCCGGGAAAGTAATAGGAAGCGATAGGGAGTGAAAGAACAATGCGACCCAGCTGGCGCAGCATCCTGCTGACGAACATTTTTGGGAAATAAAGCGGGGAGCGAGAGGGAGCGCGGGTTACAAACCCGCAAACGAAAGCAGGCGGGTAGCATACCCGCCTGAACGTGGATGAGAACGTGGATGAGAACGTGGGAGGGAACGTGGGAGGGAACGTGGGAGAGAACGTGTGGGAGAACGTGGGCGAGAGGGAGCGCCACGTTGCTGCGGGTTTGCAACCACGTAAACACCCGCACGTAAACACACCCACACGTAAACACACCCACGTAAACACACCCACGTAAACACACCCACGCAAACACACCACACGTAAACACACCCACACGTAAACACACCCACGTTGCTGCGGGTTTGCAACCCGCAGCCGTCTGTGGCCGGGTCTGCGACCCGGGAAAGTAATAGGAAGCGATAGGGAGTGAAAGAACAATGCGACCCAGCTGGCGCAGCATCCTGCTGACGAACATTTTTGGGAAATAAAGCGGGGAGCGAGAGGGAGCGCGGGTTACAAACCCGCAAACGAAAGCAGGCGGGTAGCATACCCGCCTGAACGTGGATGAGAACGTGGAAGCCTAAACTTAGGGAAGAGATGCATGGTGATGCGCACATCCATAAGCCAAGGGCGGCGGGCAACGCCATGGTTGCCCGCCGCCCTGCGGATATTTATGTGAAAAACGGTTCCGATGGGGTTTACTTCACCACCACCTTGCGCGCCTTGACGCTGCCGTCGGCGTAAACTTCCTTGATGATGTTGAGGCCCTTGGCGGCCTTGCCGAGGCGGGCGCCGCCAGCGCTGTAAACCTCGGTGCGCACCACGCGGCCTGCGGCCTCGCCGGAGGCGTTGGCGTCCTCTATGCCCACGTAGGCCTCAGACTCATCGCCGGCGTTCTTCAGGTAAACGTCGAACACGCGGATGGTGGCGTTGTCGAGTGCTGCGAGCTTAACGAACACCTCGTCGGTGCCTTCGTAGGAGATGAGGTTCTTCTGCCATGTGCGGCCGTTCTTGTCGCCGAGGTTGGGCGTGTAAACCTCGCCCACCTTCTGCCAGTTGGCCTGCACGAGAGTGTCGGTGCTTACGAACACCTCAACGCGGGCGCTGTCGTTGCCGCCGAGGTAGGCCACGATGTCGAACGGGCCTTGGTACTTCACGGTAGTCTCAAGGCTGGCCGTAGCGGGGTCTGTCACGCCTTCCATGTTGGCGTTCTTGTTCGCGGCAAACTGCACGCAGTTGGCCGTGCACCCTCCGTCGGCGTCGAGCGCCGAGGCGGGGTTGTAGTTGCTGGGGTCGCCCACGAGGTCGGCGATGCCGAGCGACTGGTAGATGACGGGCTGGCCGTGGGTCTTCACCTGCCATCCGTTCTGCGGGTTGTAGCTGGCCAGGCTGTCCTTGGCCACGAAGATCACGTGGCCGTCGTCGTCAACCTCGGGCTGCCCGTCGCCGTCGGGGTCGAGGAATTCCTCGGTGTAGTAGGCGTAGCCGTTGCGCCCGAAGTAGTAGTGGGTGCTGGCGCCGTCGGGGCTCCACTGGTCGCGGTTGGCGTCGAAGTGGGCCATCACGTCGAGGCGCACCTTCTCGTCCTGCACCTCAACAAACTGCTCCACAAGCTCCGACTGCAGCTGGCCGAGGTCGGCCTTCTCTGCGGTGAAGGCTGTGATGGTGGCGTGCTTGGTGAGCACTATCGGGGTGGTGTATACGGATGAGCGTGTGGGGTCGGCGCTGCCGGTGATGTTGTAGTAAACCACGTCGCCCTCCTGCGCCGGGATGATGGTAACGGTGCTCTTGCCGCTCTCCTGGGCCACGCTGAAGGTGGGGGCTGTGGCCAGCTCGTAGATGCTGATGGGCTGCTCAACCACGTCGCTGAGCAGGAAGCCGTCGCCCAGCGACACTGCCTTTACGGTAACGCCCTTGTCCTTTACGTCGAAGGGCTCGGTGTAGAGCGTGCTCTCGGTGGTTGGGGTGCTGCCGTCGGTGGTGTAGTAGATGGCTGCGCCCGAGGTAGACGGGGTGAGCGTAACGGTGGTGTAGAGGTGGTGGTACTCCTGGCTCACGAGCGGGCGGCCGGTGTTGGCCTGGTCGCGCTTGGTGGCAATGAGCGTCTCCATGGCGTTGGGCAGAATGTCGGCGCTGTTCTCCAACACGCCAATCGGGTCGGCGTATGGCATGAGCAGGTAGGCGTTGCGCGTCATGTTGTGCATGTGGATGGCGGGCGAGCCTTCAACGGTGTAGGCCAGCACGCTGTCGGCGGCGAAGTACGAGCCTGCGGGGGCCGAGTAGCCAATGGCGGTGGAGCCGTCGAACAGGGTGAGCGTGCCGTCCTCAGCTATGTGCGATGGTATGCCTGGGTCAGTGGAGGCGAAGATGGGGCTATTTACGGCCCTGCCCTTAACCACCACGTTGCCCGATGCCGATGCCACCGGCGAGCCGTAGCCCCATGCTGTGTAGTACTCGGGTGTGAGGTTGAGCACCGGGGTGAAGGCTATGGCCCCCTTCACCTCCTGCAGTATTGGCGCGTCGGCACTGAGGTAGGGGGTAACAATCACGAGGTCGAAGCTCTTGAGCGAGTCGGCATCGACAAGGCTCACGTCCTTGCTTGCGTCGATGTCAACGCGGCGGAAGTCGCCTATGCGCTGCTGCAGGAACTCGAAGCTGCTGGTGATGGAGCCGCCTTCGTCCTCGTAGTTGGCAGCCCAGCCCTCGTCGGTGGAGTCGAAGATGAGGGCTATCGAAGGCACGGTCTCCACGGCCTGGTCGCCCTCGTCGATGTAAATCTTCTTGATGTCGCAGCCGCCGCCGAGAATCTTGATGGCTACCTCGATGGAGTCGGTGATGTCGGCGCGCACACGCCACACGAGGGTGTAGGTGCCGTCCTCGGCGCGTATGCCCTCGGGATCCTCCACTTCGCCACCGAGGCAGAGACCGCCGGCAGGGCCTTTTTCATAGAGTACAGAGTCCTCGTTGACTGCGGCGAAACCACGGTCTGTTTTTGTTGAGTTGGCCGACTTGGCGATGAACGTAACGGTCTGCCCGCCGGTGAGCTTAGGCAGGTACACGATGTTGTTGGCGCGGCTCATGCGGATGCTCGTGGGGTCGAGCAGGTAGTTGCCGCCGGTGTTGCTAAGGCCATCGTTGCTGAAACTGAGGCCGCGCAGCTCCTCGATGGGGGTGCCGTTGGCCTCAAGCTCACCCGACATCTTGACCACGTCCTTCCAGCCGGTAACGGCTCCCGTGGCGGCGTCGGTGCGGTTGGCCGCCCAGTGCTCGGTGTCGGCGATGAGGTTTGCCTTTGTCTCCTCGCTGTAGCCCTGGGTGAAGTCCCACGACTTGCGCCACTGCGCATCGGCGTCGATGGCGAACGCCGCCGAGAGGGCGAGGCATAGAGTAATGATTTTCTTCATTCTGAATTTGGTTTTAGTTAAGTGTTTATTTTGAAAAAAATGGATTGTCATCATGGGCATGCCGGGAGTGCGCGGCTCGGGAGGCACCCGGCGCTTGCCTCTCACGACACCCAATGCTTGCCGCATTGGGCCGACAACTAAACGCTGCACGCGCAGCTTATCAGCGACAAAGATAGCGAAAAAGGGGGAGACGGCCACGCCCTGCGGGCAGCAAATTATGATAATTATTCAGTGGTTTTTGGCCCAAAGGGCCTATTAGGCCTATAGGGCTTATAGGGCCTATAGGCCAAATAGGCCTAATAGGAAGGCGCAGCCCTTTCTTAATTCTTAATCCTTAATCCTTAATTTTTCCCCCTTTTCTTCCTGGCAGCGCGCTGCTGGCGGTACTTGGCCTTCTGTCGGGCTGAGCCGCTGCCGTGGGCGCCGGTGATGTACTGCTTTTTCTTGGCCTTGGTCTTCACCTTGCCGCCGTTGCCGCCGCCTTGCTGCGGGGCCTTGGGGAACACGAGGCCCCCGCCTGCTATTATCTCGTCGATGTCCATAAAAAAGAGCTTTGGGTTATGGGGCCTTGGCTTTGGGGCCTTGGGCTTTGGATTGGTTATGGGCCTTGGGCTTTGGATTGCCGCAGGGCATAGCAAAGCCCAAGGCCCAAGGCCAGTGGTATGTCAGTGGTGGAAGAGGCGCACGCCGGTGAAGGCCATGGCTATGCCGTACTTGTCGCAGGTGTCGATGACGTTGTCGTCGCGCACGGAGCCGCCGGCCTGGGCTATGTACTGCACGCCGCTCTTGTGGGCGCGCTCAATGTTGTCGCCGAAGGGGAAGAAGGCGTCGCTGCCGAGGGCCACCCCGCTGAGGCGGCCCAGCCACTCGCGCTTTTCCTGCTCGGTGAGGGGCTCGGGGCGGCTCTTGAAGAAGAGCTGCCAGGCGCCGTCGCGCAGCACGTCGTCGTGCTCGGGGCCTATGTAAACGTCGATGGTGTTGTCGCGGTCGGCGCGGCGTATGCCCTCCACGAAGGGCAGGCCCATCACCTTGGGGTGCTGGCGCAGCCACCAGGTGTCGGCCTTGTTGCCCGCCAGGCGCGTGCAGTGCACTCGGCTCTGCTGGCCTGCGCCTATGCCTATGGCCTGGCCGTCCTTGGCGTAGCACACGGAGTTGCTCTGGGTGTACTTCAGGGTGATGAGGGCTATGGTGAGGTCGCGCAGGGCCTCGGGGGTGAACGCCTTGTTCTTGGTGGGCACGTTCTGGAAGAGTGCGGGGTCGTCCAGGCGCACCTCGTTGCGGCCCTGCTCGAAGGTTATGCCGAACACCTGCTTGCGCTCCAGGGGTGCCGGGCGGTAGGCGGGGTCTATCTGTATCACGTTGTAGGTGCCCTTGCGCTTGGCCTTGAGAACGGCCAGTGCCTCGGGGGTGTAGCCGGGGGCTATCACGCCGTCGCTCACCTCGCGCTTGAGGAGCAGGGCGGTGGCCTCGTCGCACACGTCGCTCAGGGCCACGAAGTCGCCGTAGGAGCTCATGCGGTCGGCGCCGCGGGCGCGGGCGTAGGCCGAGGCCAGGGGTGTAAGGTCGAGGTCATCGACGAAGTATATCTTCCTGAGGGTGTCTGTGAGGGGCAGGCCCACGGCGGCGCCTGCGGGCGACACGTGCTTGAACGATGCTGCCGAGGGCAGGCCCGTGGCAGCCTTAAGCTCGCTCACGAGCTGCCAGCTGTTGAGCGCGTCGAGGAAGTTGATGTAGCCCGGTCGGCCGTTGAGCACCTCGATGGGCAGCTCGCCCTCGTCCATGAATATGCGCGATGGCTTCTGGTTGGGATTGCATCCGTACTTCAGTTGTAGTTCTTTCATGCTGTTGCGGTGTTTTGTGGTTTCGGCTGCAAATATAACACTTTTGCGCGAGACGGCAAAATAATAATGGGAGAACTGGGAGAGCTGGGAGGGCTGGGAGAGCTGGGAGAACTGGGAGGGCTGGGAGAACTGGGAGAACTGGGAGGGCTGGGAGGCTGGGAGAGCTGGGAGGCTGGGAGGGCTGGGAGGCCACCGCCGACAAAAAAGGGGCTGCGCCATGGCCCGAAGCCATGGCGCAGCCCTTGCTGCCGCTTTGCCATTAAAGCCTTTGAAGGCTCGCTTACGCCTTTAAAGGTTGGTTCATCCAATCTCTATCTTGCGCCCTGCGCGCTTTGCGGCCTGCTCGGCCTTGGGCAGGTCTACGGTGAGCACGCCGTTGTCCACGCGGGCCGATATGCAGTCTTTCTTCACGTCGTCGGGCAGCAGGAGCGTCTGCTCGTACTTGCTGTAGGCAAACTCGCGGCGCAGGTAGTGCTCCTTCTTGTCCTCGTCCTTGTGCTCGGCCTTGCTCTCCATCTTTATGTGCAGGTTGCCGTCGGCGTCGACGTTCACCTCGAAGTCGTCTTTCTTGAGGCCCGGGGCGGCCAGCTCCACGGTGTATGCCTTGTCGTTCTCCTTCACGTTGATGGCGGGCGCCGTGGAGCGGGTGCGCGGCATGAAGTCGGTGTCGAAGAAATCGGCGAACACGCTGGGAATCCAAGAATCTCTGTTCAATACTGGTAACATAGTCAAATCCTCCTAATCTTTTTTTATGTCCTGTATTTTTCTGTTGCCGGCCTCGGGCTGCGTCCTCCGGGGCGCTGCCCTTGGCCCTGATCGCCTCTCGCTTTCGCTCGCGGCTTTCACCTACCCTATCCGCAACTTCCGTGCCTACTTACAAAAACAGCCAAAAGGGCGCAAACAGGTGACAAACAGTCAGCAATGATTAAAATAATTAAGCATTGCTGCCAGCCTTTGATTGCCATTTGTCACCATTCCTGCCGCAGTGCGCGGCTCACTGGCGTTTGAACACCAGCCCGTCGCTGACGTAGCAGTCGCCCATGCCCTCGTCCTTAAGCACGCGGGTGCCGCTCACGGTCACCATGCCCGCCTGCGCATCGAGCGTGAGCACGGATGAGTAGGTGTTGCCGTCGCGCCCGCCGATGTAGGTGACGGTGGCCGTGTTGCCTTTGGCCTCCCATGCGGTTATGGGGCAGTCGTCAATGTTCTGCCCGTAGGCCACGTAGATGGTGCCGTAGCACTTCATCTCGTTGCCCATGGCGTCCATGCCGTCGATGCTCTTGCCGTAGAAGTCGAGCGTGAGCTTGCCCTCAACGCCGTTGCCCCGGAGCGTCCACACGCCCTTGAAAGGGCCGCTCTTGGCCTTGCCTGCCGTCGGCATGGGCGGCACTACCACGTTCCTCAGCTCAATGTAGCGGTCCTGGTAGCCGCCGGTGGGCGTGTGCTGCTGCGTGCGCATCTGGCAGAGGCTGAGCTTCGTGCCGCCGCGCGGCATGTCGAACAGGGCGAACGTAACCTTGACAGGCACGCCCGGCTCGAAGTCGAAGTCGCCGTTGCCCAGCGATGTGATGTTTCCGCCCACGTAGCTGCGTGCCTGGAGCTGCGTGCCGTCGGCGCCCACCACCTTCATCTTGTCGAAGTAGTAGACGCGTTCGGCCTTCTCCCCGTTGTAGGTGAGCATCATGTCCACGCCGCAGAACTCCTTGTACCACGTCACTCCCTTGTACTCCAGGGTGAAGTCCTTGAGGTTGCAGGTCACCTTTGTGCCGTCGGCGGCAGTCTGCTGCCCCGTGGAGGCAGTCTCGGAGCCGGTGTCGAGCACCTTGTCGACAGTCTTGCTCACGTCCTCGAGGGCCTTGCCCAGCTTCTTGAAGAACTGCGCCTCGGCCTGCTGCGGCGCGAAGGCGAGCGTGAGTGCCGCCAGTGCGGCTGTAAATGAGTGTTTCATGTCTTTATGTCTTTTGGATGTTAATCATCGGCCCGGCCCCACGAGGTCCACCTTCCACTCGCCGCCCTGCATCTCGAGGAGCACGCGTAGGTTGTAGCCCGAGGGCTTGCTCTTGTACGAATACTGCTTGTTCTGCGTCCCCAGGTCTTCTTCCCCCTGGCAGGTGTAGGTAGAGTTGGCCAGCGTCTCGCGCAGGTCGGCCAGCGAGCGGGCGTAAGACTTGTTGGCCTTCATCTGCTCCTCTATGGCCAGCTCATCCTTGAGCTTGCGCGCCCCGTTCTCGGTCATGTGCGGCAGCAGCTTCTCGCGCTCGCCCGTGCGGTAGCACTCCACGGCAAAGTCGGCCAGCTCCTGCGGCGTGGCAAACTGCTCGGTTGCTTCTTCTTCTGCTGCCGCAGCCTCCTGCTGTGCGGTAGCCTCCACAGCGGTCGAGTCGGCCGGTGCGCCGTCTTGCTTTGCCCCCTTCTGCCCGCAGGCCGAGAGCATGGCGGCCATGAGGCAGGCCGCGAGCCATGTTTTCTTTCTCATCGTGATAAAGTTGGTTGGTGGTTATTGCGGACAGCCGCCGCCGGCTTACCTGCCGGCTGCGACTTTCACGGTATGGCCCCCGGCCCTCACCACGTATACGCCGCTGCGGGGCAGCTGCACGGTGGCCTTGCCCTGCGCCTTGCCCCTGGCAATGGCCCGGCCGTCAGCGGCGAAAACGCCATAGTCGCCATGGGCGGCGATGGTGAGCGTAAGCCCGGCGAGGCTCGCGGCCGGCACAGCGTCGGCATGGGATATGGAGCTGGCGAAGTCGGCCTCAACTATGTTCTCGAACAAGCCCCAGCAGTCGTGGGCGGCGAAAGCCTCGCGGCTGCCGCGAGGCACGTAGAGCGTGGCCTGCGAGTAGACGGGCGTCGGGGTTGTCAGCGAGTTCACGCCGAACGTGCTTAGGTCTGCCTCCGGCGGCGTGGTGGCGGCCACCCTCACCTCCTTAAGCCCGGTGCAGCCATAGAATGCCTGCGGCCCGAGGTAGGTGCAGGAGGCGGGCAATTCTATCTTCTCAAGGCCGCTGCAGTCTTGGAACGCCCATGCGTCGATGCTTTCGAGCCTGTCGCCGAACGTCACGCTGGCCATCGAGTAGCATCCGTTGAAGGCATTGATGCCTATTGCAGTAACGCCGTCGCCGGTGTCGAGGCTCTCCATGCCGCAATAGCTGAAGGCGTAGCCCGGCACTTCCTTCAGTCCGTCGGGCAGCGTCAGGCTGTCGGCAAGGCTGTAGCATCCATGGAAGGCTTCGTAGCCAAGCGCGGTGAGGCTGGCCGGCAGGCGGTCTATCTCAAGGTTGCTGCAGCCCTCAAATGCATAGTCGCCTATCTCCACTATGCCGTCGGGCAGCTCCATCTTGGTTAAATGGTAGCAGTCTTGGAAGGCGCTGCCGCAGATGTTGCCGATGGTGGCGGGCAGCTCGACAGACGTGACTGTGCTTGAGGCGAAAGCCCTGTAGCCAATGGCCGTCACGGTATAGTCGGCCCCGCCGTGGGCCACGGTCTGCGGCACCACTATGTCGCCCGCGTAGGGGTCGCCCTCGCTCTGGACCACCTCCACCGTGCGGCCGTCTGCGCTCGTCACCGAGTAGCGTATGCCCCCGGCCACGAACGACTCGGCTTCGGCGACGCCTCCGCCTGTTTGCGCCATCGCGCCGCAGGCCACTGCCAGCAGCGCGGTTAGTGTAAATGTTTTCTTCATACTGATTTTTGTATTTGGTTATTGGTAAAATCGAGGTGCATCGTTTGTGGTTCGCCGCCCCAGCCAGGGCGGTCTTTAGGGTCGCTTGCGGCGGAATGGAGGCCATGGTGGGGCAGGTAGGGTGCCGTTGGCCGCGCTTTAGCTTATTTTTTACAAAGGTAATATAATTAAGTTAAACGTTTTACCCCCCCCGTTAATGTTTCTTAAAATGGCGAAAGATCGCGAATCCATCGCAGTTTGCTGGCGCATTCTCCGCGCGTAACGGCATTTTCATGGGCAATTAGCATGGGCGGTGTTTGGCAGAACGGGAAAAATGCTACCTTTGCGTATAGTAAATTAATGTAAGACAATTAGTAAATTAATGTAAGACAATGAGACACATACTGCTTTTGCCGCCGCCATGGCGGCATTGGGGCTTGCCTCGTGCAGCGAGGGCAAGTTCCGCGTAGAGGGCGCGATAACCTCCGCCGATGACTCCGTGCTCTACTTCGAGCGCATGGGGCTTGACGGCCCCGCAGCCATCGACTCGGCCCGCCTCGGCGCCGGCGGCTTCAGCTTCAGCGGCGCGCGCGTCGATGTTGCCAGTCACCTTCAGCCGCGTGGCTATGAGGGCCTGGGGAGTGAGCGCGAGCGTTCCCGCCGAGTTGGAGTGTACTGTCACTGCGGCGGCCACGGGCGCACACTGCATTTAACCCAAATCGGTCGTTAGGCAGCCATCGGGGCCGTCTCGGATAACCAGTTGGCATTCAACGAGTTGCAAGACGTGCCGTTTTGCCTTCCGAAACGGCACTTCCTGACGGCCGAAACAGGCCATATCGCAACGCGAAACGGCACATGCCGAAAAACAAGGCGGCAGAGGCCGCCTTTAGGTGCATATGTGCAAGTACCTTCATACGACTTGCACTGACAAGAAGAAAAGCCCCGGAGGCCGCACGATGTCGGCTCCGGGGCTTCAGCTTATGGCTTATGGGAAATGGCTCAGTCGTCAAGCTTGGCCTTGATGAACTCGCGGTTGAGGCGGGCGATGTTGGCTATCGACTCGTTCTTGGGGCACTCGGCCTCGCAGGCGCGGGTGTTGGTGCAGTTGCCGAAGCCCAGCTCCTCCATCTTCATCACCATGGCCTTGGCGCGCCTGGCGGCCTCGGGGCGGCCCTGGGGCAGCAGCGCGAGCTGGCTGACCTTGGACGATACGAAGAGCATGGCCGAGCCGTTCTTGCAGGCTGCCACGCAGGCGCCGCAGCCTATGCAGGTGGCGCAGTCCATGGCCTCGTCGGCCTTCTCCTTGGGTATGAGTATGGCGTTGGCGTCCTGGGGCTGGCCGGTGCGCACGGTGACGTAGCCGCCGGCCTGCATTATCTTGTCGAATGCTGAGCGGTCGACCATGCAGTCCTTGATGACGGGGAAGGCGGCCGAGCGCCACGGCTCGACGGTGATGACGTCGCCATCGCGGAACTTGCGCATGTAGAGCTGGCAGGTGGTGGCGCCGGTGTTGGGGCCGTGGGGGTGGCCGTTGATGTAGAGCGAGCACATGCCGCAGATGCCCTCGCGGCAGTCGTGGTCGAAGACGAAGGGCTCCTTGCCCTCCTCGATGAGCTGCTCGTTGAGAATGTCGAGCATCTCGAGGAAGGAGGTGTCGTCGGGTATGTCCTTCATCTCGCGCGTGTCGAAGTGACCCTCGGCCTTGGGGCCGTTCTGGCGCCAGAATCTCAGTGTGAATGAAATGTTTGCCATATCTGTTAGTCCTTATAATTTCTGGTTTGTACTTTTATTGCCTCGTATTTGAGGGGCTCCTTGATCAGCTCGGGGGCCTTCTCGTCGCTGCCCTGGTACTCCCAGCAGCCCACGTAGAAGTAGTTCTCGTCGTCGCGCTTGGCCTCGCCCTCCTCGGTCTGGTACTCCTCGCGGAAGTGGCCTCCGCACGACTCGTTGCGCGAGAGGGCGTCGTAGGCCACAAGCTCGCCCATGGTGATGAAGTCGCGCAGGTGGATGGCCTTGTCGAGCTCGGTGTTGAGCCCTTCCTTCTGGCCCGGTATGAAGAGGTTGGTCTCGAACTCCTTGCGCAGCTTCTTTATCTTCTCGAGGCCTGTCCTGAGGCCCTCGGCGGTGCGGCCCATGCCCACGTACTCCCACATTACGTGGCCCAGCTCCTTGTGTATGGAGTCAACGGAGCGCTTGCCGTGGATGGCCATGAGGCGGTCGATCTCGGCGCTGACGGCCTTCTCGGCCTCGTCGAACTCGGGCAGGTCGGTGCTCAGGCGGGGCCATATCTTCTGGTCGGCCAGGTAGTTCTGTATGGTGTATGGCAGCACGAAGTAGCCGTCGGCCAGGCCCTGCATGAGGGCGGAGGCGCCGAGGCGGTTGGCCCCGTGGTCGGAGAAGTTGCACTCGCCTATGGCGAAGAGGCCGGGTATGGTGGTCATCAGCTCGTAGTCTACCCAGATGCCGCCCATGGTGTAGTGTATGGCGGGGTATATCATCATGGGGTTGTAGTACTTCACGCCGTTTATCTCGTTGGCCAGCTGGCCGGGGTTGACGTCGGTTATCTCCTCGTACATGTCGAAGAGGTTGCCGTAGCGCTGCAGCACCACGTCGATGCCCAGGCGCTCGATGCTCTCGGAGAAGTCGAGGAACACGGCGCGGCCGGTGTTGTTGACGCCGTAGCCCTTGTCGCAGCGCTCCTTGGCGGCGCGGCTGGCCACGTCGCGCGGCACGAGGTTGCCGAAGGCCGGGTAGCGGCGCTCAAGGTAGTAGTCGCGGTCTTCCTCGGGAATGTCGCTTCCCTTCTTTGTCCCGGCCTGCAGTGCCTTGGCGTCCTCGAGCTTCTTGGGCACCCAGATGCGGCCGTCGTTGCGCAGCGACTCCGACATGAGGGTGAGCTTGGACTGCTTGTCGCCGTGAACGGGGATGCAGGTGGGGTGAATCTGCACGTAAGAGGGGTTGGCGAAGTAGGCTCCCTTGCGGTAGCAGGCCATGGCGGCGGAGCAGTTGCAGCCCATGGCGTTGGTGGAGAGGAAGTAGGTGTTGCCGTAGCCGCCGGTGGCTATCACCACGGCGTTGGCCGAGAAGCGCTCGAGCTTGCCGGTGACGAGGTTCTTGGCTATGATGCCGCGGGCGCGGCCGTCGACGATGACCAGGTCCTCCATCTCGTAGCGGGTGTAGAGCTTCACCTTGCCCGCCCTCACCTGGCAGCTGAGGGCCGAGTAGGCGCCCAGCAGGAGCTGCTGGCCGGTCTGGCCCTTGGCGTAGAACGTGCGCGACACCTGGGCGCCGCCGAAGGAGCGGTTGGCCAGCATGCCGCCGTACTCGCGGGCGAAGGGCACGCCCTGGGCCACGCACTGGTCGATGATGCTGTTGGACACCTCGGCCAGGCGGTAAACGTTGGCCTCGCGGGCGCGGTAGTCGCCGCCCTTCACGGTGTCGTAGAACAGGCGGTAGACGGAGTCGCCGTCGTTCTGGTAGTTCTTGGCGGCGTTGATGCCTCCCTGCGCGGCTATGGAGTGGGCGCGGCGGGGCGAGTCCTGTATGCAGAAGTTGAGCACGTTGAAGCCCATCTCGCCCAGCGAGGCGGCGGCGCTGGCCCCGGCCAGGCCGGTGCCCACCACGATGACGTCGAGCTTCAGCTTGTTCTTGGGGTTCACCAGGCGCTGGTGAGCTTTATAGTTGGTCCATTTCTCGGCCACGGGGCCTTCGGGAATCCTTGAATCTAATTGCTTTGCCATAACTGTATGATTATGAATGTTGTATTGCGAATGTTGTATCTATCAGCACAGGCTGGGGGCCACGCCAAAGGCGAAGGCCAGCACCACCACGAGGAAGCCCAGCATGAGCAGCGTGGTGTAGACGAGGCCTATGGCCTTCCAGCGGCTGAACCACACCTTGCCGCTCCACCCCAAGGTCTGCATGGCGCTCCAGAAGCCGTGGGAGAGGTGGAACCAGATGGCCGCCAGCCACACGATGTAGAGAACCACGTAGAGCGGGTTGGCGAACGTGTCGACGATGTATGCGAAGCCGTCGGCCGGGTGGTGGGCCACCTCCATGCCGGTAAGCTCGGCGAACATCATGTTGTACCAGAAGTTGAACAGGTGGAGCAGCAGGCCGAGCAGCACGATGATGCCCAGCACGAGCATGTTCTGCGACGCCCACTCCACCTTGGCCGGGCGGGCCGTGACGGCGTAGCGCTCGGAGCCGCGGGCCCTGAGGTTGCGCATCGTGAGCAGGAAGGCGTAGACGATGTGGACCACTGCCAGCGCAGCCAGCGCGAGCGTGGCCACGAGGGCGTACCAGTTGGCGCCCAGGAACTCACAGACCATGTTGTAGCCCTCAGCCGAGAAGAGCGCAACGATGTTCATTGACATGTGGAATGTCAGGAATAGAATGAGCGCGACGCCGGTGAGCGACATCACCACCTTTCTACCGATAGATGAATTGATTAACCACATAAATGATTGAAATTAAATTATTTAACTGTTAGAAATGAATTTCCGGAACACAGGCGCGGCGGGCGCACACACCCGCCCCAGCAGCCGACGGCCATGCATCGCTACTCGACAATGGGTAGAACGGCTCCCCGTTCTGTGCGCAAAATTACTATAAATTAATGATTAACCAAAGCATTTCAAGGCAAAAATCGATTTTTATTCTTAATTTTGCGCCGTACTTGAGCCACCCGCCGGGCCAGCCACGGCCACGGCAAGGGGCGCAAGGAGAAGCTTTAGGCACAATGACACAGAACTACGACGTACTCGTGATAGGGGGCGGACACGCCGGCTGCGAGGCCGCCACGGCCGCCGCACGCATGGGGGCAAGGACCTGCCTCGTGACCATGGACATGAACAAGATAGCCCAGATGAGCTGCAACCCCGCCATGGGCGGCATAGCCAAGGGGCAGATGGTGCGCGAGGTCGACGCGCTGGGAGGCATGGCGGGCATCGTGACCGACGCCACCGCCATACAGTTCCGCATGCTCAACCGCAGCAAGGGCCCCGCCGTGTGGAGCCCAAGGGCGCAGTGCGACCGCGGCAAGTTCACCTGGCAGTGGCGCAGCCGGCTCGACGCCACGCCGCTGCTCGACATATGGCAGGACCAGGCCACAGAGCTGATAGTGGAGCAAGGCCGCGCACGCGGCGTGCTCACGCTGTGGGGGGCGGAGCTCAGGGCGGCCTGCGTGGTGATAACCGCCGGCACCTTCCTCAACGGGCTGATGCACATAGGCAGCCGCCAGGTGGAGGGAGGCCGCATGGCCGAGCCCGCCGCCCACTGGCTCACCGAGAGCATCACGCGACACGGGGTGCGCTCGGCAAGGATGAAGACCGGCACGCCAGTGAGGATTGACCGCCGCTCGGTGCACTTCGACGACATGGAGATGCAGCAGGGCGAGGACGACTTCCACCGCTTCAGCTTCATGGGCACGGCGCGCCCACTGCCGCAACTGCCCTGCTGGACGTGCTACACCAACCCCGACGTGCACCGCACGCTGCGACAGGCACTGCCCCACTCGCCCCTCTACAACGGACAGATAAAGAGCATAGGCCCGCGCTACTGCCCGTCCATCGAGACAAAGCTCGTCACCTTCCCCGACAAGGGGCAGCACCCGCTGTTCCTCGAACCCGAAGGCACCGACACCAACGAGATGTACCTCAACGGCTTCTCGTCGTCGCTCCCGATGGACGCGCAGATAAGCGCGCTGAGGAAAATACCCGCGCTGCGCGACGTTAAGGTCTACCGCCCGGGCTACGCCATAGAGTACGACTTCTTCGACCCCACGCAGCTCAAGCACTCGCTCGAGTCGAAGGTGATAGCTGGGCTCTTCCTCGCCGGACAGGTGAACGGCACCACCGGCTACGAGGAGGCCGCCGGCCAGGGCCTCGTGGCGGGGGCCAACGCCGCCCTGCTGGCCGGCGGCGGCCAGCCTTTCACCATGCGCCGCGACGAAAGCTACATAGGCGTGCTGATCGACGACCTCGTGACCAAGGGCGTAGACGAACCCTACCGAATGTTCACCTCAAGGGCCGAATACCGCATACTGCTACGGCAGGACGACGCCGACGCCCGCCTCACCGAGCGCGCCTACGCCCTTGGGCTGGCCTCGCGCCAACGCTACGACCGCTGGATGCAGAAGAAAGAGGCCATCGAAGGAATCTTGAGTTTTTGCAATCAGACATCGGTGAAACCACATGAAATAAATCCAAAGCTCGAGGCCTTGGGCACCGCCCCGCTACGCGAAGGCACCAAGCTCTCCACCCTGCTGGGCCGCCCGCAGCTCTCCATGCACACGCTGGCCGACATCGTGCCGCAGCTAAAGGAGCGGATATGCGCCATAAGCGACCGCACGGAGGAAATAGTGGAGGCAGCCGAAATACGCATAAAATACAAAGGCTACATAGAGCGCGAGCGCATGGTGGCCGAAAAGATGCACCGCCTGGAAGACATAAAGATAAAAGGACGGTTCAACTACGCCGAGATGCAGCAGCTCTCCACCGAAGCCAGGCAGAAGCTCGCGGCCATCGACCCCGAGACGCTGGCGCAGGCAAGCCGCATACCGGGCGTGTCGCCAAGCGACATCAATGTGATGCTGGTGCTCATGGGCCGCTGAACAGGGCGTCAGGGCAGCCCTCAGGCCTCACCAAAGCCCCGGCCCTCCCAAGGCTCACAGGCCCCAAGGCCGTACCAAGTTCCACGTGAAACATTCAAGTAAGGTAAACATACGTAACTCATTGATTATGAACAACAAAACACTACTGGCAAACCTGAGGAGCATTCAGGACTTTCCCAAACAAGGAATCAACTTCCGCGACGTTACAACTCTGTTCAAAAGCCCCGAGTGTCTGCGCATAATGACCGACGAACTCTACGAGCTTTACAAGAGCCACGGCATCACCAAGATAGTGGGCATAGAGAGCCGGGGCTTCGTAATGGCCTCCGCGCTGGCAGTCAGGCTGGGCGCTGGCGTGGTGCTCTGCCGCAAGCCGGGCAAGCTGCCCGCCGAAACCGTGCAGGAAAGCTACAGCAAGGAGTACGGCACCGACACCATAGAAATACACAAGGACGCGCTCTCCGCCGACGACGTGGTGCTGCTGCACGACGACCTGCTGGCCACCGGCGGCACCATGCACGCCGCCTACAACCTCGTGAAGAAGTTCAACCCGAAGAAAATCTACGTAAACTTCATCGTTGAAATCAACGACCGCGGACTTGACGGGCGCGCCACCTTCCCCGAAGGAACTGAGATAACATCGCTCATCAAGGTGTAGCAGCCCGCGGCGGGCAAGCGAACCAAGCCGCCGTGGCGGGCCTCGTGGCCTTAGCCCGGCGGTTTTTTTTGCAAGGCCACACCCTGCAAGCCCCAGCCGGCAGCCATGCCCTACCCTGATTCCGAGCCGCCGCCAGGCCGGCTGCCCTGCGCTTCCGATGAAAGCGCAGAGGGCCACGCAGAGGGGAAAACGGCAAGCAAGCAACAAGGAAACGCCCCGCCAAGCACCACCGCAAGCCCTGCCAAGCACCACCGCAAGCAACGCCTGCCCGCCACGCAGGCAACGGCAAGCGGCAGGAAGGCGCAGTGCGGGCAACGGCAGCCCGGCAGCCGCCCCCCCGGGGCAGCACCACGGGCCGCCCCGGGGGCAGGGCAAGGCGCGGCAAAGGGGGCGGGCGGCCAAGGATATACATAAAAGTTTCACGTGAAACCAAGACGTTTTAAAGCACTATAAGCAAAGCAGTTACGGCAGATGACGAAAGAAGAGAACGATAAGCGGCTGGCCTACCTCAAGGGCATAGTGAGCCGCCTGCCCGAGAAGCCGGGCAGCTACCAGTACTACGACGAGCATGGCACCATAATCTACGTGGGCAAGGCGAAGAACCTCAAGAGCCGGGTGTCGTCATACTTCCACGCGGAGGTTGACCGCTACAAGACCAAGGTGCTGGTGAGCAAGATACACGACATATCCTACACGGTGGTGAACACCGAGGAGGACGCGCTGCTCCTGGAGAACAGTCTCATAAAGAAATACAACCCGCGCTACAACGTGCTGCTGAAAGACGGCAAGACCTACCCGAGCATCTGCGTGACAAACGAGATGTTCCCGCGCATATTCAAGACCCGCACCATAAACAAGCGCTGGGGCACTTACTACGGCCCCTACTCCCACCAAGGCTCGATGAACGCCGTGCTCGAGCTGATAAAGAAGCTCTACCACCCACGCACCTGCCGCCAGCCCATAACCAAGGAGGGCATAGAGCAGGGCAAGTATCGCCTCTGCCTCGATTACCACATAGGCAACTGCGGCGGCCCGTGCTGCGGCAGGCAGTCAGTGGAGGACTACCGCCGGGGCATAGAGCAGGCCCGCGAGATACTGAAGGGCAACACGCGGGGGCTGCTGCGCATGCTGCGCGACGACATGGAGCGGCTGGCCGCAGGGCTGCGCTTCGAGGAGGCCGAGGAGGTGAAGCGGCGCTACCTGCTCGTGGAGGGCTTCGTGGCCAAGAGCGAGGTGGTGAGCCACACGATAAGCAACGTCGACGTGTTCTCCATAACGAGCGACGAGCGGGTGGCCTTCATCAACTACATCCACGTCACGGCGGGCAGCATCAACCAGTCGTTCACCTTCGAGTACCGCAAGAAGCTCGACGAAACCGACGAGGAACTGCTCTCGCTCGGCATAGTGGAGATGCGCGAGCGCTTCGGGAGCACCTCGCGCGAGGTGATAGTGCCGTTCGCCATGGAGCTGCGGCTCGACGGCGTTACGCTCACCGTGCCGCAGCGCGGCGACAAGAAGACGCTGCTCGACCTCTCGGAGATGAACTGCCGCCAGTACCGCTTCGACCGCCTGAAGCAGGCCGAGAAGCTCAACCCCGAGCAGAAGGCCGTGCGCCTGATGAAGGAGGTGCAGCAGGCCCTGCGCCTGCCCTCGCTGCCCTACCAGGTGGAGTGCTTCGACAACTCCAACATCTCTGGCACCGACGCAGTGGCGGCCTGCGTGGTGTTCAAGAAGATGAAGCCCAGCAAGAAAGACTACCGCAAGTACAACATAAAGACCGTGGCCGGGCCCGACGACTACGCCTCGATGAAGGAGGTGGTGCGCCGCCGCTACTCGCGCCTGGTGGAAGAGCAGCAGCCCCTGCCCGACCTCATCGTGACCGACGGCGGACGGGGCCAGATGGAGGTGGTGCGCCAGGTGGTGGAGGGCGAGCTGGGCCTCTCGATACCCATCGCCGGGCTTGCCAAGGACGACCGCCACCGCACCAGCCAGCTGCTCTACGGCTTCCCGCCCATGGTGGTGGGCATGAAGGCCGACAGCGAGCTGTTCCGCCTGCTCACCCGCCTGCAGGACGAGGTGCACCGCTTCGCCATCACCTTCCACCGCGACAAGCGCTCCAAGCACGCCCTCCACTCCGAGCTTGACGACATACAGGGCATAGGCCCCAAGAGCCGCGACGCCCTCATCAAGGCCATGGGCAGCGTGAAGCGCATCGCCCAGGCCACGCCCGAGGCCCTCGCCGAGGCCGTGGGCAAGGCCAAGGCAGCGCTCGTTTACGCCCACTTCCACCCCGCCCAGGAAACCGCGGAGCCCGCCGCCGCAGGGCATGAAAAAAGCTGACAGCAGCCCGCGCCCCGGCCCGGCTTGCCGGCGGCAGCCGAGCAGGCAAGCCCGCACCCACTGCCGCAGGGATGGCCGTGCAATCATATAACATATTGATAATCAGCCGATTGGCTGCGCCCAGCACCCCACTCCGCCCCGCCCTTAGTCACACCCCGGGCCAAACGGCATTGCCAAACGGCCCGTTCCACAGCGCGGAGAGGGCCGTTCGGCCCTCCCAAAAAAGCCATCCTGCGGCCCCAAACAATCCGGCCCCATCCCAGCCCCCATCACGCCCCGGGGCAAAGCCCCACAAAAACGCTCCGAAATCTTGCATTTCACCGCAAAAACCACTACCTTTGCATAGAGCAAGCCAGGGCCAAGGCCGCCCGGGCAAGCCAACCGCAAAACCCAGACAATAAAACCAAGATATGCGAACAGTGATACAGCGCGTGAGCCGCGCCAAGGTAACCATCGGCGGGCAGGTTAAGTCGGCCATAGGCCCGGGCTTCGTGGTGCTGCTCGGCGTAGCCGCCGACGACACCGAGGACGACGCCCGGTGGCTGGTGAGGAAGATAGCCTCGCTGCGCGTCTTCGACGACGCCGAGGGCGTGATGAACCTCTCGCTGGCCGACGTGGGCGGCGAGGTGATGGTGGTGAGCCAGTTCACCCTCATGGCCTCCTACAAGAAAGGCAACCGCCCCTCGTGGATCCACGCCGCGCCCCACCCCATCGCCATACCCCTCTACGAGCGCTTCTGCGCCCTCATGGCCCAGGCCACGGGCCGCCCCGTGGCCACGGGCGAGTTCGGGGCCGACATGAAGGTGGAGCTGGTGAACGACGGCCCAGTGACCATCTGCATGGACACGAAGAACAAGGAGTGAGGCGTGCCACGACCCACCAAGAAGCTGTCTCGATTTTATCAACAGTCGGCTTGAACTGAAATTTCGAGGCATATTTGCCCGTTTGGTGGGGAACATAGCGGGCTATTTGACAAAACAAACGGACATGGAACAGGACACAAACAACACCGGCGACATAACCCTGCGCCAGGCGCAGCGGATGGTGGACCACTGGATACGCACCTACGGCGTGCGCTACTTCTCGGAGCTTACCAACATGGCCGTGCTCACCGAGGAGGTGGGCGAGCTGGCACGCGTCATCGCCCGCCGCTACGGCGACCAGAGCTTCAAGCCCGGCGAGAGGGCCAACCTCGGCGACGAGATGGCCGACGTGCTGTGGGTGCTGCTCTGCCTGGCCAACCAGACCGGGGTGGACCTCACCGAGGAGCTGCGCCGCAACATCGCGAAAAAGACCGGAAGAGACAAGCTTAGGCACATAAACAACGAAAAACTTACTGAAAAATGACAGAAACGAACGCTAACAACCACCACGGCCACGCACACGGCGGGGCCGCGCCGAGGATGAGCAAGTATGAGGAGGCACTGGCAAAGTATGACCTGCAGGCTGACGACGCCGAGGTGAGGGCCGCCGTGAAGAAGCTCATCGGCGAGAAAGTGCACGAGAACGACACGCCCGAGGCCAAGCGCTTCCTCATGGGCAGCATAGAGCTCACCACGCTCAAGACCACCGACTCCGAGGAGAGCGTGCTGGCGCTCACCGAGCGCGTGAACCAGTTCGACGAGGCCTACCCCGACCTGCCCCACGTGGCCACCATCTGCGTCTACCCCTGCTTCGCCCTCACTGTGAGCCAGGCGCTCGAGGTGGAGGGCGTCGAGGTGGCCTGCGTGTCGGGCAGCTTCCCCTCGGCGCAGACGTTCCCCGAGGTGAAGGTGGCCGAGACGGCGCTGGCTCTGAAGGACGGCGCCACCGAGATTGACATGGTGATGCCCGTGGGCAAGTTCCTCAGCGGCGACTACGAGGGCCTCTGCGACGAGATAGGCGAGCTTAAGGAGGTGTGCGGCGAGCGCAAGCTCAAGGTGATACTGGAGACGGGCTGCCTCAAGACCGCGGCCAACGTAAAGCGCGCCTCGCTGCTGGCCATGTATGCCGGGGCCGACTACATAAAGACGTCGACGGGCAAGCTCGAGCCTGCCGCCACGCCTGAGGCCGCCTACGTGATGTGCCAGGCCATACGCGAGTACTACCAGGAAACGGGCATACAGGTAGGTTTCAAGCCCGCAGGCGGCATAAACTCGGTGACCGACGCCCTCACCTACTACACCATCGTGAAAGAGCTCCTGGGCGAGAAATGGCTCACCAACCAGTGGTTCCGCCTGGGCACGAGCCGCCTGGCCAACATGCTGCTCAGCGAGCTAACGGGCCAGGAAACCAAGTTCTTCTGATGACTAAGGGCCTATCGGGCCTATAAGGCCTATAAGGCCCTATAAGACCTATAGGCCCTATAAGCCTTATAGGGCCTTATAGGCCAAATAGGCCAAATAAGAAACTAAAAACCAATACAACCAAAAATCCTACCTACCATGCCCGACCCTTTCCTGCCGCAGCGCGGCAACTACCGCAACCTAAAGGCATACCAAAAGGCGGAATGCGTGTACGACGTTACGTTCTACTTCGCACACAAATTCCTTGAAAAAGGCGACCGGACGATAGACCAGATGGTGCAGGCGGCGCGCTCGTGCAAGCAGAACATAGTTGAGGGTAGCGCGGCCAGCACCGCCTCAAGGGAGACGGAGCTTAAGCTCATCAACGTGGCCAAGGCCAGCCTGCAGGAGCTGCTGGCCGACTACGAGGACTACCTCAGGGTGAGGGGCTTGGTGCAGTGGCCGCCGGCCTCGCCCAAGGCCGTGCAGGCCAGGGCCGTGTGCGCCAGGCACAACGAGAGCGCTTACTACCGCGAGGCCATCAAGATACGCTCCGACGAGACAGTGGCCAACATCGCCATAACCCTCATACACCAAACCGACGCTTTCCTCAAGAAGCTCATCGACCGCCTGAAGAAAGACTTCGTGGAGCAAGGCGGCATACGCGAGCAGATGCACAAGGCACGGGTGGAGTGGCGCCGCCGCAACGGCGGCGGGCGGTGATGGCCCATTTGGCCTATTTGGCCTATAAGACCTATAAGGCCTATAGGCCAAATAAGCCTTATAAGCCCTTTAGGCCAAATAGGCTCAGTTGCTCCTCCTGATCACGAAGTCAACGTAGGCCGTGAGGGCGGAGCTTATCTCGGGCGAGGCCACCGAGGCCCCGATGAAGCCCATGCACTGGCGGCGCATCTCCTCCATGCGACCCTGGGCATACTCTATGCCGCCGTTTTTCTTGGTGAAATCCACCAAAAGGGCGATTTCACCGGGCGTCACGGTGCCGTCCTTCACCTTGCGGGCAAGGGCCAGCATGGCGGCGTCGGGGGCGGTGTTGAGGGCATGGATGACAGGCAGGGTTAGCTTGCCCTCGGCCATGTCGTTGCCGGTGGGCTTGCCGATGGCGGCCGAGGGGAAGTAGTCGAATATGTCGTCGCGTATCTGGAATATCATGCCCAGCGTGCTGCCGAAGCCCTTGGCCGCCTCGATGTCGGCCTGGGCGGCCCCGGCCGAGAGCGCCCCTATGGCGCAGCAAGCCTCGAAGAGGGCCGCCGTCTTCTGGCGTATCACGCTGTAGTAAACCTGCTCGGATATCTCTTGGCTGCCTATGTTGGATAGCTGAAGTATCTCGCCGCTGGCCAGGGTGCGCCCCAGCTCGGAGAGGTAGCGCACTATCTGCAGGTTGCCCGTGAGCGACACGTGGAGCAGCGCGGTGGACAGCAGGTAGTCGCCCACGAGCACCGCCACCTTGTTGCCATACGTGGCGTTGAGCGAGGCCTGCCCCCTGCGCTCGCCGCTCTCGTCCACCACGTCGTCGTGCACGAGGCTGGCCGTGTGGAGCAGCTCCAGGCCCACGGCGGCGTCCTGCGTGGCCCTGGTGGCCCGGCCGTAGTTGCGGGCCATGAGCAGTATGAGCATGGGGCGCATGCGCTTGCCCGCCTTCTGCCTTATGTGGTCCAGGGCCTGCGAGAGCATGCCGTCGGCGTGGGTCATCGAACTGCCGAAGAGCGCGTTGAAGTCGGCCAGCTCGGCCTCTATCGGCTTCCTTATAAGCGATAAATAGTCCATCATCCTAAATTTGATACAAAATTAGTGAATTTATCGGGATATCGGAATTATTTTAGTAATTTTACGCTGAAAAAACCAAAATGAGATGGACAAGCTATTCCTTTTAGACGCCTACGCGCTCATCTACCGCTCCTACTACGCCTTCATCAAGAGCCCCCGGGTGAACTCCAAGGGCCTTAACACCTCGGCCATAATGGGCTTCGTGAGCACGCTCCACGAGGTGCTGGCCAAGGAGAGGCCCACGCACGTGGGCGTGGCGTTCGACCCCCCGGGGCCAACCTTCCGCCACGAGGCCTTCCCCGAGTACAAGGCGCAGCGCGAGGCCACGCCCGAGGACATCAGGCGCGCCGTGCCTATAATAAAAGACATACTCGGGGCCTGGCGCATACCCATACTCGAGGCGCCCGGCTTCGAGGCCGACGACGTGATAGGCACGCTGGCCACCAAGGCCGCCGCCGCCGGGGCTACTACCTACATGCTCACGCCCGACAAGGACTACGGCCAGCTCGTGGGCCCGGGGGTGATGATGTACCGCCCGCGCCACGGCTCGGCGGGCTACGAGGTGATGGGCCCGGCCGAGGTGCAGGCCAAGTACGGCATAAGCTCGCCAGCACAGGTGGCCGACCTGCTGGGCCTCATGGGCGACGCCGCCGACAACATACCCGGATGCCCGGGCGTGGGCGAGAAGACGGCGGCCAGGCTCATAGCCGAGTTCGGCAGCGTGGAGGCCCTGCTCGAGGGCACCGACCGGCTCAAGGGCGCACTGCGCAGGAAGGTGGAGGAGAACGCCGAGAAGATACGCTTCTCAAAGTTCCTGGCCACCATCAGGACCGACGTGCCAATACAGCTCGACATGGACAGCCTGAGCCTGCACGAACCCGACGAGCAAAGGCTGCTCGAAATCTTCGACGAACTGGAGATGAAGGCACTGGCAAACCGCATACTTAAAAAAACGGAAAATAAGCAAAACAACGATAAAGCGCAGCTCGCGCTCTTTGCGGAATTTGCGCCCGACGGGGCGGAAGGGCCAAAAAACGCGAATTATGAGAGCCTTAACACGGTGACTCACGAGTATAAACTTATTGACAAACAAGAGGATATGCTCAAAATCCGTGACTTTTTCATGACAAAGCAAACTCTCAGCCTGGACACGGAGACCACCTCAACCCACCCCATCGACGCCGAACTCGTGGGCCTGAGCTTCGCCGTGGAGGAATCGAAGGCGTTTTACGTGCCTGTGCCGGCCAACCGTGAAGAAGCCCAAACAATCGTTAACATATTTAAACCGCTGTACGAACACCCGGGAATCCTCAAGGTTGGGCAGAACCTGAAGTACGACATCGAGGTGCTGGCCCAGTATGGCGTGAGGCTGGCCGGCCCGATGTTCGACACCATGATAGCCCACTACCTCATACAGCCCGAGCTGCGCCACAACATGGACTCCATGGCCGAGGCCTACTTGGGCTACCGCACCATCCACATCGACGAGCTCATAGGCCCCAGGGGCAAGAATCAGCTCTCAATGCGCGACCTGCCCCCGGAGCAGGTGTACGAGTACGCCGCCGAGGACGCCGACATAACCCTGCGCCTCAAGAACAAGCTGGAGCCGGAGCTGGAGCGCATCGGCGCCACGCAGCTGATGAGCGAGGTGGAGATGCCGCTCGTGCCGGTGCTGGCCGCCATGGAGCTGCAAGGGGTGAGGATAGACACGGCCGCGCTGGCCGAAACGTCGGAGATGCTCACCTCGAGGATGCGCGACGTGGAGCGGGAGGTTTACGCCGAGGCGGGGCGCGAGTTCAACATAGCCTCGCCCAAGCAGGTGGGCGAGGTGCTCTTCGACGAGCTCAAGGTGACGGCCAAGCCCAAGAAGACCAAGACGGGCCAGTACGTAACGAGCGAGGAGGTGCTGCAGGCCCTGGCGCCCAAGCACCCCGTGGTGGCCCACATACTGGAGCACAGGGGCCTGAAGAAGCTGCTCGGCACCTACGTAGACGCCCTGCCCAGGCTCATCAACCCCCGCACGGGCCGCATACACACCTCGTTCAACCAGGCCGTCACGGCCACGGGCCGCCTCTCGTCGAGCGACCCCAACCTGCAGAACATACCCGTGCGCGGCGAGGATGGCAAGGAGATACGCCGCGCCTTCGTGGCCGAGCCGGGCTGCCTGTTCTTCTCGGCCGACTACAGCCAGATAGAGCTGCGCGTGATGGCCCACCTCAGCGGCGACGATAACATGATAGAGGCCTTCCGCGAGGGCCACGACATCCACGCCGCCACCGCCGCCAAGATATACAAGAAGCCCATGGCCGAGGTGACGCGCGACGAGCGCACACGCGCCAAGCGGGCCAACTTCGGCATCATCTACGGCATAACCGTGTTCGGCCTGGCCGAGCGCCTGGGCATCAGCCGCGACGAGGCCCGACGGCTCATCGACGGCTACTTCAGCACCTTCCCGCGAGTGCACGACTACATGGAGCAGGCCAAGGAGCAGGCCCGCAGGCAGGGCTACGTGGAGACGCTCTTCCACCGCCGGCGCTACCTGCCCGACATCAACTCGCGCAACGCCACCGTGCGCGGCTTCGCCGAGCGCAACGCCATCAACGCACCCATACAAGGCACCGCCGCCGACATAATAAAGGTGGCCATGGGGCGCATAGCGGCCCGCTTCGAGGCCGAGGGGCTGCGCTCCAAGATGATACTGCAGGTGCACGACGAACTGAACTTCAGCGTATGCCCCGACGAGAAGGAGCGCGTGGAGCGCGCCGTGATAGAGGAGATGGAGGGGGCCTTCAGGATGAGCGTGCCGCTCGTGGCCGACTGCGGCTGGGGCGGCAACTGGCTCGAAGCGCACTGAAATGAATTAAGAATTAAAAATTAAGAATTAAGAAAATATGCGGCGGTGAGTCTCAACCGGGCAGCCCTGCCCGGCGGAGCGGCGAGCCACAAGCACAACAACCAACGGCCATCAAACCAAAAAAAAGACCTATGAAGAAAAAACTGCTATCACTGGCCATCATGGCCATGGCCGCCACGCTGGCCCAGGCCCAGGCGCAACCCGGCAAACTGAGCCTGAAGCCCATGGTGGGCGTAACAGTGTCAACCCTGTCCGACGCCGACGTAGACCTCGACGCGCTGCTCGGCATACCGGGCGCAGGCACCATCGAGGCCTTACCCAAGGTGGGCTTCGTCATCGGAGGCGAGGTGGAGTGGCAGGCAAACCCGGTGCTGGCCCTCTCGGCCGGCCTCACCTACTCCACGCTGGGCTGCCGCTTCGACGAGTTCGGCATACATCAGGGAAGCGAGCGCATAGGCGCAAAGGACATAAAGCTATCGCTCAACTACCTCAACATACCCATCATGGCCAACTTCTACGTGGCCAAGGGCTTTGCACTGAAGGTGGGCCTGCAGCCGCAGATACTGATAAAGGCCAAGGAGCAAATGACCGTCTACGCCGAATCGGGCGGGATGTACGGCAGCGTGGACTTATCGGAAGACGACCTCAACACCAACGACTTCGCCCTGTCGCTGCCCATCGGCCTGTCATACGAGATAAATAACATTGTGTTCGACGCACGCTACGCCTTCGGCCTAACCGACGTGTACGATGACAGCCACAACAAGTGCTCGGCATTCCAGTTCACCGTGGGCTACCGCTTCCACTGAGCATCGTCCCGCCGGCCCGCCCCCGCACGGCCACGGCGACAAGCCCGGGCGGCTCAGCGCAGCAAGGGCCAAAATAGTTTACAAAGCAGGCTCCGCCCCACCCCACCCTGCCCCGCCGCACGCCCGCATGGCCCTTTCCGCGGCGCAACAAAGGCCGTTTGGCAGCGCAATGCGCGCCGTTTCGCAATGCGGAACGGCGCGCATCCGTATCCGCCTCGTAACCAATTCGTTACGTAAAAGAGCCAGTCAGTGCGCCCCTCAGCGACAACACCAATGAACTCCAACCGAAAACTCCAACGAAAACACCCACGAAAACTCCAACGAAAACACCCACGAAAACTCCAACGAAAACACCCACGTTCAGGCGGGTTTGCAACCCGCCTGCATCCTGTTGCGGGTTTGCAACCCGCTTCAAATCAGCTTGTTCTCTTCACCGGGTCTCAGACCCGGCCACAGACAGCGGCGGGTTGCAAACCCGCCGCAACGTGGGAGAATGCGTGGGAGGATGCGTGGGAGGCAAAATGGTTGCAAACCCGCCGCAACGTGGTGGTTTGCAACCCGCATCGAGCCTGTACTACCACTGCCCTCTCCCAACCGGGGAGAGCCGGAGAGGGGCTTTTTCACTTAAATTAATGTTAGCACCTGCACAACCTAAGGAAATCTTTTGTATATTTGCGGTATAAGTACGACGAAACACGGCCACAACGCGGCCAACGCGCGCAAAAAGCCGAAGGCCAACGCGCAAAAGCAGCGGCCTTGCTCTTGATGAAACGCCATATTAACAGCAAGCTAACAAGCCTGCAACACCGTGTGGCTAACTTTGCAACTGATAACACTTCATTAATTAAAACCAAACATCATGAAACAAAAATTACTCAGAAAGGGCCTGATGCTACTCGCGGCAGTGTTCGCAGGCAGCATAATGCAAGCCCAGGATGTGTATGACATCAGCACCTTTGGCGCAGGCCAGCCCAACGGTACAGTAGTCACCGTCCTGAATGGGGCCAACAGCTCCATAACATTCGGCAAGGGTTCGGGAACTAACGACCCTAAATTCTACGGTAGTGGAAGTGAAATACGCTTCTACGGCAAAAACACCATGACCGTAGCTGCCAACGCTGGCGGCACCATCACGGACATATCCTTCGAGTACACCAGCAAAAGCCCAAAGGATGGAGGCTATGACATCTCAACCGGCAGCTACGACTACTCAGCCCAAACTTGGACGGGCAATGCCAGCTCTGTGACGCTCAATAGCACCGTAACGGGACAGTATGTGATAAAGAAAATCACCGTCACCATCGAGGGCGACCTGAAGACACCCACCACCCTGACCTTCGGCGAGGACGTTGACGGCCAGACCATCACCGTGCTGCAAGGCAAGGAGGCCGAGTTCACGGCCCCCAAGGCCACGCTCACCCCGGCAGAGGCAGGACAGGTGGCCTACGCGAGCGACAACGAGGCAGTGGCCAAGGTTGACGCCACCACGGGTGCCGTGACCTTTGGCAGCGAGCTGGGCCAGGCCACCATCACCGCCAGCTACGCCGGCAACGATGCCTACGGCCCTTCGTCGGCGCAGTACACCATCGACTACAAGAAAGACTATAGCAACGCCCTCTTCTACGAGAGCTTCGACCAGAACACCGGCCAGGGCGGCAACGACGGCCTTTGGAACGGCAACGCCGGCCAGGGCGACATAACCTACGACAACGAGGGATGGACACTCGGCAACGGCGGCCGCGCCAACAAGTGCGTAAAGCTCGGCGCAAGCAAAGAGGCAGGTTCAATTGAAACTCCCGCCCTGGCAGGCCTCAACGGCGACGCCACGCTCTACTTCAAGGCTGGCGCATGGAAAGGCGATGCCACCACGCTCAACGTAACCGTGAGCGGCGGCGGACAGATAGCCAACGGCACCGTAACGCTGCCTGACGCACAGTGGGGCGAATACGAGCTTACCATCCTCGGCGGAACGGCTGAGACCAAGATAATGTTTGCCTCCGACCCATCGGGCGACAACCGCTTCTTCCTCGACGAGGTGGCCGTGGTGGCCACAGGTTCGAGCACTGTCGTTGTGGCAGCGCCCGTGATTGAAGGCGAAGAGGAGTTTGACGGCCGTGCCACCGTCACCATCACCGCCGAGGATGGCGCCAAGATTTACTACACCACCGACGGCAGCGAGCCCACGGAGCAGAGCCAGGAGTACACCGCCCCGTTCGACGTGACCGAGGCCACCACAGTGAAGGCCATAGCCGTGAAGGACGGCAAGGCCAGCTCGGTGGCCACCAAGGAGTTCCGCCCCATTGAGTACATGACCATAGCCGGCATCAACGACCTGAGCAAGGACCAGGCCGGGCTGAACGTAAGGTTCACCGAGGCCAAGGTGACCTACGTTGACGGCAAGGGCAACATCTACCTGCGCGAGGGCGGCATGGCCGTGATGCTGTACAACACCGCGCTCGAGATGCCCGTGAACGCCATCGTGAGCGGCACGGTGAAGATGGACTACAAGAACTACCGCAGCATACACGAGCTGGTGGACAACAGCCAGACCACGGCCGAGGGCCTTACCATCACCCCGAGCGACGTGGCGGCCGAGCCTACCCCGGCCACCATCGAGGAGCTGATGGCCATGGAGCACATCTGCGACTACGTGCTGCTGAGCAAGGTGACGATAACCAGCGAGCAGTCAGACAAGTACACCAACTACTACGCCGAGGCCGACGGCCAGAAGATACAGCTCTACGGCAACGACAACGCCGTGAAGGACTATGCCGGCGACGGCAAGGAGTATGACCTCACCGCAGTGTTCAACGCCACATACAACGGCGCAGCCGAGGTGCTGCCCATAGCCGTGACGCCCTACGTGGCACCGGGCGAGCTGGCTGCTCCCGCGATAGACGGCCCGGCCGAGTTTGAGGGCAAGGCCACAGTGACCATCACCGCAGAGGAAGGCGCCACCATCTACTACACCACCGACGGCAGCGAGCCTACCACCGGGAGCCAGGAGTACGCAGCCCCGTTCGAGGTGACCACCACCACCACCGTGAAGGCCATAGCCGTGAAGGGCAGCCAGACAAGCCCCGTGGCCGAGAAGACGCTCAAGGCCGTTGAGTTCAGTAACGTGACCATAGCCAGCCTCAACGAGCTTACCGCCGACAAGGACTACGTAAACCTCACGCTCAACGGCGCAAAGGTGGTCTACGTTGACGGCAAGACCATCCACCTGCGCGAGGGCGACAAGGCCATCATGCTCTACAACACCAGCATAGTGATGCCCGCCAACGCCATCGTGAGCGGCAGCGTGAAAGGCGACTTCGCTTACTACCACGGCATACCCGAGCTTAAGGACAACGCCTTCACCAACGCCGACGCACTGACCATCACCGAGAGCCAGGACGAGGCACAGCCCACCCCGGCCACCATCGCCGAGCTGCTGGCCATGGAGCACAAGTGCGACTACGTGATGCTCACCCGCGTGACCATCACCAGCGAGAAGGACGGCAATTACACCAACTACTACGCCGAGGCCGACGGCCAGAAGATACAGCTCTTCGGCAACGACAACGCCGTGAAGAGCTATGCCGGCGACGGCAATGAGTACAACCTCACCGCAGTGTTCAACGCCATCTACGACGACGTGGCGCAGGTTGAGCCCATCAAGGTGACCACAGCCGACGCCATCAGCGGCGTGGAGGCCGGCACCGGCCTCGCCGACCAGCCCGTTTACAACCTGGCAGGCCAGCGCCTGCAGAAGCCGCAGAAGGGCATTAACATCATCGGCGGCAAGAAGGTGGTGATAAAGTAAGGCCCCCTACCCCATGGCCTAAAAGCCACAACGCACGGAAGCGCGCAGCCCTGATGAGGGCCGCGCGCTTTTTCATTGGGCCTATATGGCCTAAAAGCCCCATTTGGCCTATAGGCCCTATAAGCCTTATAGGCCAAATAGGCCAAATAGGCAGCCCCCACGCCTTGTTTTTCGCCTTTTTTTAAGTAACTTTGCAGGGCATACGGGCGCACCGCCCCACCCCGCCCCTAAAAAAACAAAACCCACAATGGCCAAGAATGACAACGGGCTGACGCCTATGATGAAGCAGTTCTTCGAGCTCAAGGCGAAGCACCCCGACGCCGTGCTGCTCTTCCGCTGCGGCGACTTCTACGAGACTTACTGCGAGGACGCCGTGACGGCTTCGCGCATACTGGGCATAACGCTCACCAGGCGCGGCAACGGCGCCGGCGGCAAGACCGAGACTGAGATGGCCGGATTCCCCCACCACGCGCTCGACACCTACCTGCCAAGGCTCGTGCGAGCCGGAAAGCGCGTGGCCATCTGCGACCAGCTCGAGGACCCCAAGCTCACCAAGAAGCTCGTGAAGCGCGGCATCACCGAACTGGTGACGCCGGGCGTGGCCATGACCGACAACGTGCTCAACTACAAGGAGAACAACTTCCTGGCCGCCGTCCACATGGGCAAGGCGGCCTGCGGAGTGGCCTTCCTCGACATCTCCACCGGCGAGTTCCTCACCGGCGAAGGCACGCCCGACTACGTGGAGAAGCTGCTGGCCAACTTCGCCCCCAAGGAGGTGCTGCACGAAAGGGGGCGCAAGGAGGAGTTCGAGCGCCGCTTCGGCACCAAGTTCTTCACCTTCGAGCTCGACGACTGGGTGTTCACCCCCCAGGCCGCACGCCAGAAGCTGCTGCGCCACTTCGGCGTGAGGAGCCTCAAGGGCTTCGGCGTTGACCACATGGAGAGCGGCATAGTGGCCAGCGGCGCCGTGCTGCAGTACCTCGAGATGACGCAGCACACGCACATAGGCCACATCACCTCGCTCGCACGCATCGAGGAGGAGCGCTACGTGAGGCTCGACAAGTTCACCATACGCTCGCTCGAGCTGCTGCAGCCCATGCAGGAGGGGGGAGCGTCGCTGCTCGACGTGATAGACCGCACAGTGTCGCCCATGGGCGGCAGGATGCTGCGCCGCTGGGTGGTGTTCCCCCTGAAGGACGAGCGGCCCATACGCGAGCGGCTCGGCGTGGTGGAGCACTTCTTCCGCCGGCCCGACTTCCGCCGCTGCGTCGACGACCAGCTGCGCCGCGTGGGCGACCTCGAACGCATCATCTCGAAGGTGGCCGTGGGCCGCGTGTCGCCGCGCGAGGTGGCCCAGCTGCGCGTGGCCCTCGAGGCCGTGAGGCCCATCAAGGCAGCCTGCCTCGCCACCGGCAACGAGGCCCTGGAGCGGGTGGGGGAGCAGCTGAGCCTGTGCGAGTCGCTGCGAGGGCGAATAGAGCGCGAGCTGGCCGCCGACCCGCCGCAGCTCGTGGCCAAGGGCGGCGTGATAAACAGCGGCGTGAGCCCACAGCTCGACGAGCTGCGCTCCATAGCCTCGGGCGGCAAGGACTACCTGATGCGCATACAGGAGCGCGAAACCGAGCTCACGGGCATAGCCAGCCTCAAGATAGGCTACAACAACGTGTTCGGCTACTACCTCGAGGTGCGCAACACCTACAAGGACAAGGTGCCGCCCACGTGGGTGCGCAAGCAGACCCTGGCCAACGCCGAGCGCTACATAACGCAGGAGCTGAAGGAGTACGAGGAGAAGATACTCGGCGCCGAGGACAAGATACTGGCCCTCGAGGCAAGGCTCTTCGGCGAGCTGGTGATGTCGATGCAGGAGTTCATACCTCAGATACAGACAGACGCCAACCTCCTGGCACGCCTCGACTGCCTCCTGTCGCTGGCCAAGGCCGCCGAGGAGCACCGCTACGTGAGGCCCGAGGTTGACTCCTCCGACGTGATAGACATCACCCAGGGCCGCCACCCCGTGATAGAGACGCAGCTGCCGCCGGGCGAGAGCTACGTGCCCAACGACATACACCTCGACTCCGAAAGCCAGCAGATAATGATAATAACCGGCCCAAACATGGCCGGCAAGTCGGCCCTGCTGCGCCAAACCGCGCTGATAGTGCTGTTGGCCCAGATAGGCAGCTTCGTGCCGGCAGAAGCCGCGAAAATAGGCCTGGTGGACAAGATATTCACCCGAGTGGGCGCCAGCGACAACATATCGCTCGGCGAATCCACGTTCATGGTGGAGATGACCGAGGCCGCCAACATCCTCAACAACGCCTCGCCGCGCTCGCTCGTGCTCTTCGACGAGCTGGGCCGCGGCACCAGCACCTACGACGGCATATCCATAGCCTGGGCCATAGTGGAGTACCTCCACGAGCAGCCCAGGGCCCGCGCGCGCACCCTCTTCGCCACCCACTACCACGAGCTCAACGAGATGGAGAAGCACTTCAGCCGCATCAAGAACTTCAACGTGAGCGTAAAGGAGCAGGACGGCAAGGTGATCTTCCTGCGCAAGCTCCAGCCCGGCGGCTCGGAGCACTCCTTCGGCATACACGTGGCCGAGATAGCGGGCATGCCCCGCAGCATAGTCAGGCGCGCCAACGTAATCCTGAGCCAGCTCGAGGCCGAGGGCGCCGGCGTAGGCTCGGCCGGCAAGCCCACCGCCGCCATAGCCCAGGGCCGCGAGGGCATGCAGCTCAGCTTCTTCCAGCTCGACGACCCCGTGCTCTGCCAGATACGCGACGAGATCCTCGGCCTCGACATCAACAACCTAACCCCCGTGGAGGCCCTCAACAAGCTCAACGACATAAAGAAGATAGTGGGGGGGAAGTGATATGCTTATTTACATTTATTTGAAGTTCATCCTTTAATTTTCATCATAATGCCTACATTCATCTTTTACACATTGGAAGGTTATGCCGAAGCTCCCGACGGCAGACGGGTGGAAAACTGCCAGCTGCTGGGCGAAGCCTGCGGCGAAAACGCGAGCGACGCGCTCGCTAACCTGCTGAGCGAGAACCGGTGGATAGGGGAGCACGGCTTCAGCGTAGGGATAGGTGAGATAATAGCCCGGGAGCTTTCGGATACAAAGAGGCACCTGCTCTGAATTTCATCCTGTTGTCATGTGGTAAAAGTGGCAAAATGATGCACAGCAAGGTGGCTATACCTCTGTTAACGACGGTTGTAATTATTGCGACCGTCGCTTGGGCAGGCAATTCACCGTCTTTTCCGCTGTGAATCGAGGTAAGGCTCTCTCAGCAGCGTGAAACCTGCCATATCGCAACGCGAAACGCGCCGCCTTGGGCTTCAAGGCGGCGCGTTTCGCATCTTGCTGGCAGTCAAGGCGATGGCGGGCGGCAGTCACTCCAGCTCTATGCGGCAGCCGTCGAGGCTCTTGACGGTGGCCAGGGCGGTGTAGTCGATGCCAAGGGAGCGGAGCAGGTCGCCGCCGTGCTGGAATGCCTTCTCGATGAGGAAGGCCATGGCCTCGATGCGCGCGCCGGCCTGCCGGCAGAGGTCGATTACGCCCTTGGCGGCGTTGCCGTTGGCCAGGAAGTCATCGATGAAGAGCACGCGGTCGGCAGGCGTGAGGAAGTCGGCGCTGATGCACACGGTGTAGTCGCGGTCCTTGGTAAAGGAGTGGACGGTGGCCGAGAGCATTCGCTCCATGGTCTTGGGCTGCTTCTTCTTTATGAACACCACGGGCAGCTGCATGAGGTAGCCCGTCATTATGGCCGGTGCGATGCCGCTGGCCTCGATGGTGACTATCTTGTTTATAGCCCGCCCGGCGTAGATGCGGGCCAGCTCGCGGGCCAGCTCCATCATGAGGTTGGGGTCCATCTGGTGGTTTATGAAGCTGTCCACCTTGAGTATGCCGCCGGGATAGCACTTGCCGTCCTGCAGTATGCGTCTTTTCAGCAGTTCCATCAGTCAGTCTTCCGTCCGTCGATGTATGTGTTGCGCTTGTCCTTGGCCACGCCCCGGCCTATGTGCCTGAATGTCTTTGCGTCGGCGCCGGCGATGGCCCGCCCGGCGTAGTATGCGCGGCGCGAGTCCTTGGCGTAGCCCCCGCCAAGGTCGGTGAAGGTCTCCGGGTCAGCGTCCTTTATCCCGTAGCCGTGGTAGCAGGCGTGGCTGCCGTCGCAGTGGTAGCCACGGCTATAGGCATGGGCATAGCCGCAGCGGTGGTGGCCGCGCCGGTTGTGGCGGGGTGGGGCAGTGTGGCAGCCATGGTGGCCGGCGCTGGCCCGGCTGTAGCCGCAGCATCCGTGGCCGTAATACGCCTCGGCGGGCGCGGTGTTGTCGTCGCCGCCCTGCGTGAGCGAGTGGGCGGCCATGGCCACTGCTATGGCTATTGCGGCCATGGCGCACCTCATGATGTTGCTCCTTGTTTTCATTTCTTTCCTCCTTTACCGTTGGTTCCGGTCTCGGCCCCGAGGCGGCGCATCCACTTGCCACCGGCCATGCAGGCCACGCCTATGGCTATGAACGGCAGGCTCAAGAGCTGGCCCATGTCGAGCGGCAGCGAGGCCTCGAAGGCCTCCTGTATCTCCTTGGTGTACTCTATGAAGAAGCGGGCGGTGAAGATGAACGTGAGGCAGAGGCCGAAGAAGAAGCCCGTGCCAACCCTCTGCGGGCGGCGGCGGTAGATGGCCCAGCCTATGAAGAACAGCGCGGCGTAGGCCAGGGCCTCGTAGAGCTGGCCGGGGTGGCGCGGGTAGGGGTCGACGCGCTCGAAGATGAAGGCCCAAGGCACCGTGGTCACCTTGCCTATTATCTCAGAGTTCATCAGGTTGCCCAGCCTTATGAGGCAGGCCGTGGTGGGCGTGGCTATGGCGATGTTGTCGAGCACGCGCCAAATGTTGAGCCTGGTCTTGCGCACGTAGAGCCACAGGGCTATCATCAGCCCTATGGTGCCGCCGTGGCTGGCCAGGCCCTCGTAGCCGGTGAACTTGACGCCTCCGTCGGCCATGAAGCGTATGGGCAGCACCATCTCCACGGCGTGCTGCCAGGAGGAGAGGAAGTAGTCGGGCTGGTAGAAGAGGCAGTGGCCCAGGCGCGAGCCAATGAGTATGCCCACGAAGCAGTAAACGAAGAGCGGGTCGAAGAGCTCAGAGCTTATCTTCTGCTCCTTGTATAGGCGCCTCACTATGAGGTAGGCCATCAAGAGGCCCACGAGCCAGCACAGCGAGTACCAGCGCAGGCCGAGGAAGGCCGTGAGGTCGGGGTTCCACACGATGTAAGAAAGGCAGTGTTGCATGGCTATGGTTCGTTTTGTTTCACCTTGCTGCCTACACGTTGAAGCGGAAGTGCATTATGTCGCCGTCCTGCACCACGTAGTCCTTGCCCTCTATGCCCAGCTTGCCGGCCTCGCGCACGGCGGCCTCGGAACCATACTTTATGTAGTCGTCGTACTTGATGACCTCGGCGCGTATGAAGCCCTTCTCGAAGTCGGTGTGGATTACGCCGGCGCACTGCGGGGCCTTCCATCCCTTGTGGTATGTCCAAGCCTTCACCTCCATCTCGCCGGCGGTGATGAATGTCTCAAGGTTCAGGAGGGCGTAAGCCTTCTTTATGAGCCGGTTGACGCCGCTCTCCTCCAGGCCCAGCTCGCTGAGGAACATCTGCTTGTCGTCGTAAGATTCGAACGAGGCGATGTCCTCCTCGGTCTTGGCGGCTATCACCATGGCCTCGGCGCCCTCTTCGGCGGCTATCTCTTCGATGCGGGCGCTGTAGGCGTTGCCGCTGCGGGCCGACGCCTCGTCGACGTTGCACACGTAGAGCACGGGCTTGGCCGTGAGCAGGAAGAGTCCGCGTGCGGCGTCCTGCTCCTCCTTGGTGCCGAACTGCACGGTGCGGGCGTTCCTGCCCTGCTCCAGGGCCTGCCTGTAGGCCGTGAGCACGGCCACCTCGGTCTTGGCATCCTTGTTGCCGGCTGCGGCCACCTTCTGCTGCTTCTGCAGTCGGGCCTCCACGGTCTCGAGGTCCTTGAGCTGCAGCTCGGTGTCGATTATCTCCTTGTCGCGCACGGGGTCGATGGTGCCGTCCACGTGGGTTATGTTGTCGTCGTCGAAGCAGCGCAGCACGTGAATTATGGCGTCGGTCTCGCGGATGTTGCCCAGGAACTTGTTGCCCAGGCCCTCGCCCTTGCTGGCTCCCTTCACCAGGCCGGCTATGTCAACTATCTCGCACGTGGCCGGCACTATGCGGCCCGGGTGCACTATCTCGGCCAGGCGCGCCAGCCGCTCGTCGGGCACGGTTATCACGCCCACGTTGGGCTCTATGGTGCAGAAGGGGAAGTTGGCCGCCTGCGCCTTGGCGCTCGACAGGCAGTTGAACAGCGTTGACTTGCCCACGTTAGGCAGGCCCACTATACCACATTTCAATGACATATCTCTCTTTTATAAGTTACGTTATATATATTTTTTTATTGTTCACCGGAAGTTGCTCCGTCATGCCCGGCCTGGCTCAGCTCATGCTGAGCATGCGCTCTATGGGCCTTACGGCCAGCGGGGCGATGGCGGGGTCCACCTCCACTGCGGGCCACTCGTGCCTCAGCGTGTTGTACACCTTGAGCAGCGTGTTCATCTTCATGTACTCGCACTCGTTGCAGGCCCCGGTGCCGGCGAGCGGCACGGGCAGGAACACCTTGCCGGGGCAGGCGCGCCGCATCTCGTGGATTATGCCCGGCTCGGTGGCCACGATGAACTCCGTGGCGTCGCTCTCCTTGGCGTACTTGAGCATCACCGCCGTGGAGCCGGCCACGTCGGCCAGCCCTAGCACCCCGGCGCGGCACTCCAGGTGGGCCATCACCTTGGCCCCGGGGTGGGCCTGCCTCAGCCTCTCCACCTCGGCCTCGGCAAAGCGCTCGTGCACGTGGCAGGCGCCGGGCCACAGCAGCATCCGGCGGCCCGTGGCGGCGTTGATGTAGGCCCCGAGGTTGCGGTCGGGCCCGAAGATTATCGGCTCTTCCTGGGGCAGCTGGCTTATCACTTTCATGGCGTTGCCGCTTGTCACCACTATGTCGGTGAGGGCCTTCACGGCCGCCGTGGTGTTTACGTAGCTCACAACGGTGCAGCCCGGGTGCTCCTGCTTGAACTTCCTCAGGTCGTCGGCGCGGCACGAGTCGGCCAGCGAGCAGCCCGCGCCCAGGTCGGGCGCCAGCACCAGCTTGCCGGGGCAGAGCAGCTTGCACGTCTCGGCCATGAAGTGCACGCCGCACATCACTATGATGCGGGCGTCGGTAGCTGCGGCCCGGCGGGCCAGGGCGAGCGAGTCGCCCGTGAAGTCGGCCACGTCCTGCACCTCGGCCCTCGTGTAGTAGTGGGCCATCACCACGGCCTTCTTCTCCGCGCACATCCTCCTTATCTCGGCCTTCAGGTCGCACCCGGCAGGGGCCGGCTCGTCAATGAAGCCCTTCGTTGTCCATTCTTGTCTTGCCATCGTATCAATATTATTATCTGTTCTTTCTTTTCTTATTGAAAACTTAAATGAGTTTTATGATGTGGCGTTGATATGTTGAAAACTTCCCGCCATAATCCTTGCCCATTCCGTTGTCAACCCGTGGGTGGGCGGTTGCCAACAGCCGCTGTTGGTTCTTTGTGGCTGGCTCATAGCGCTATGCGCCGTTTATCCACAATCCGCCATTTCGGTGCAAAATTAATAAGTTTATGTTTTTTCCCGACAGAAAACTGTTGAAAACTTGCTGAAATCCCCTTGATAAGCCCGTTGATATCCATGGCCGCCCGGGCCTGCCGGGCATGGTGTGGATAACTCATGGTGCAATCCACAGGGTTATGAGCACGGTTATCCACACAGTTGTCAACAGTTGCGGGCAGCCCCTTGGGCCGCGGCCGGCGGGCGCAGGGGCGTGCGTGGGCGGCAGCCCTGCGGCTGCCGCCTTGCGTTATGGGCCGTTTTGGGCTGTGGAACGGGCCGTTTGGCCTTGCGTTATGGGCTGTTTTGGAAGTCAATGCGTGCTGTTTTGGCGGGTGGGAGTGTAAAAGGTGGAGATTGCAGCAGGGTGTCATCCCTGGATTATTTCATCCATGGGCAACCCGGTCATCCGGGCTATGTCGGCGGGCGCCACCCCGTTTTTCAGCATCGTGGCTATGAGTTCGCTGCGGCCTTGCGCCATGCCCTCGGCCCTTCCTTGCTCCATGCCCTCGGCCCTTCCTTGCTCCATGCCCTCGGCCCTTCCTTGCTCCATGCCCTCGGCCCTTCCCTCAATGAGGCCTTCGAGGCGGGCGTTTTCCAGCACGTCGTTCTGTATCATTACGGCGTTGATGTGCTCGTCGTAGTTGTGGCGCTCTATGGGGTCCATGTCGTAGTAGCGCAGCCGGCTGCGCGCCTCGGGCAGCCCTGGGGCTGTGTCGTCGGGCCGTATCTCGCCCGTCTTGAGGTACCTTATCCACTCCTCGAGCGGCGTCTTGGCCACTGAGTTGAACTCGTTTACGCGTATGAGGTAGTACTCGGGGAATATCTCTTCGGGCAGCTTGCGCACTATGGCGTCGCGCTGTCGCGTGGTTAGCTCAAGGCAGTCGCCCGTGTGCACGCCCTTGAAGGTGGTCTGCCCGTGGTACAGGTAGTCGTTGCCCTTGCCGAGGTCGAAGTAGAGTATGCTTACTGAGATGACCTTCTTCACCTGGCCGTAGCTCTCGCCGAGCGATATGTGCTCGGTGATGGCCTTGGCCACGCCGTAGAGCACCCTTTCGAGGTAGTACACCTCGCGCGTGTTCTGCACCTCCACCAGAATGATGTCGCCCTTGGAGTCCTTGGCCTTTATGTCCACGCGGTTGAACTTGTCGTCCTCGTGCGTCTGGTTGGCCTCGCTCTCGAGCATCTCAAGTATGGTTATCTTCTCTCCGAGGAGCACTGTGAGCAGCCCCTCGAGCACTGCGAAGTTGGCCTTGTCGCGCAGCATGCGCTTCATGGCCCAGTCGAACATTACGTACCTTTCTTTCTCCATGGCTTTGCTTTTTTTTGTGTAGGATGGGGTGGGGCGGCGGTTTGCCCCTGCTGCAAATGTACGCAATTATTTTAAGATGGGCAAATTTTTTTTGGGAGGGCTGGGAGTAATGGGAGGGCTGGGAGAACTGTGAGGGCCTCAGCGACGCTTGCAGGCTGTAGGCTGGGGTGAGGCCCAGGTGTGGGGGGGTGCGAGAGCGGGCCGTAGGCGCGGGCGTCGGTGCCCGAGAGGTAGGGCGTGTCGGTTAGCTGGGCTGCGGTGGCCCAGCTAACCGATATTGCCAGTATAGCTTGTTTTATGGCTCGTGGTTTACGGGGAATAGGTAGAACTTGCGGTTGGCCTCGTAGTCGAGCATCCACTGGTCCACCACGATGTGGCTGTCGATGGCCTTTATGGCGAGCGTGTGCTTGCCGGCCTTGAGCGCGGGCAGCTCGAGGGTGCGCACGGCCTGGCCGCGCATCACGTTCTGCTTCCAGCCCTCGGAGCGGAACTTCTCCTTCAGGGTGAACACTTTAGGCTCTCTGCCGTCCACGCTCACGCTGAAGCGCAGGTCGGCGCCGTCGTTGGGCTGGGTGGGTATGAGGGCGATGCGCAGCACGGCGTCGCCGTCCTCAGTGGTGGTGAAGGTGTATGTGAGCGTGCCGCCCTTGGGCAGGCTCACGGCGTTCATGCTGTGGCCGAGCATGGCCACGGCCTCGGCCCCGGTGGTGGCGCTGTCGTACTGGCAGGCGTCGCGTGCCAGTGTGCCGTCGGCTTCCATGTGGTGGGGCTTGGCGGGCTTTTCTTTCTTTAGCCACTGCTGCGCCTCGGCGGCGGTGAGCAGGGTGGGCAGGGGCGGCGCGCCGAACACTGGCAGGTCCCTGGGCCTCATGTTCATGGAGCGGCGCCACTTGCCCCCGGCCATCTCATTGTTGTAGTATTGTGTTGCAGAGCGTATCTCCTGGTATGCGGCCTGGCTCTTGGCCACTGCGGCGTAGATGTCGGCCCGGGTGTCGGGCATGGCCTTGGTGGCGCTGCCGTTGGCCAGCTGGCGCGCCAGCTGGGCGTGGAGCAGCTTGCGTGCGTGGGCGTCGGCCGAGAGCACCGGGTACTTTATGGCGGCGAAGTAGGCGTCGCGCAGCTCCGGGCGCACGAGCGCCTCGGCCTCCCTCACGGCCTGGGCCACGGCGGCGTAGCGCTCGAGGTAGCGGTGAAGCTCGCCGCCGAAGGCCTCGGTGCTGAACTCAGTGTTGCGCACGGGGCTGAGGCCGCGGTCGAACGTCTGCTTCGATAGCTCCGTCTGCCCCCATCCCATGAACTCGGGCCTGCGCTCGCCGCACAGGCGGAAGAACTCGTGCATGGCGGGGTAGAGCTTATTTCCGGCCTCCGCGCCGAACTCGCGGCAGAGCCACTCGCGGTAGTGGCGGCCCACGGTGGATGCGCTGACGCAGTCGATGTTCCACGCCATGTCGAGGAACAGCTCGAGGTCGTAGCCCGCCGCCTTGGGGTCGTGCACGTTGGCTATCCATATCCTGCGCGCGCCATGGTCGTAGGCGGAGCGCATCTCGTTGTAGATGAGGCCCGGCTGCGTGGTGCAGAGCCACAGGTAGTCGTGGGGGCGGCCCCAGTAGCTCAGGTGGTAGTAAACGCCCGAGCCGCCGCTGCGCCGCCGCTCGGCGGCGTTGGATAGGCGCGTCATGTAGCCGTAGTTGTCGTCGCACCACATCAGCGTTACGTAGTCGGGCACCTTGAGGCCCCGCTCGTATATATCCAGCACCTCCTTGTAAGGCACGAACACCTGCACCTGCCCCTCGGGCGCGCCTATGTGCCGGCGCAGCAGCTCCTGCTGGTCGTCTATCACCTGCTGCAGGGCCTCGAACTTCTCCTGCATGGTCTTCACGCCCTCCATGGAGCCGTCGTGAATGCCGCGCATGCCTATGGTGAACATGTTGCCGCCGGCGGAGCCTTTCACCTCATCGAGCCGCTCGGCCCAGTACTGCTGCACTGCCTGCCTGTTTGTCATGTAGTTGAAGCGGCCACGCTCCTTCACGCTCCACTCGCCCACGTTGTTCCTCAGCAGCGGCTCGCAGTGGCTCGTGCCAATGGCTATGCCGCAGCTGTCGGCCATGGCCTTGTTGCCGGCGACCTTGAAGAAGGCCACGGTGCCGGTGTGCATGGCGGGCCAGATGGCGTTGGCCCTGAGGCGCATCAGGAGCTGGAATATCTTCTTGTAGGTCTTGGGGCCTATCTCGCCGAAGGGCCTCTTCTCGTAGGTGCCGCAGCTCCAGGGGCGCAGGCTCCAGTCCTCGTCGTTGATGAACACGCCGCGGTATTCCACCGAGGCCCCCTGCAGCGTGCGGAAGCCGCTGTCGATGGTGAGGCGGCTTTTTCTCTCGGGAACCACGTCGCCCCACCACACCCACGGGCTTACGCCCGCCATGCGCGAGAGTTCGAGCAGGCCGTAGGCCGTGCCGCGCCCGTTGGCGCCCACCACGGTCACCTGGCCGTCTATCACCGATATGTAAAAGCCGTCCACCTTCTTTTGCAGCCCGGCCACGGGTACGCTCTGCCGTTCGAGCGACTTGCGCACCGGGGCCGATGCCCTGTCGAGCTGCACGAGGCGTATGGCCGCGCCCTTCTCGCTGGCGGCCACGGCCTTGCGCCCGGTGACGGCCTCCATGTCGGAGGCAAACATCTGCAGTGCCACCTCCACCACGGGGTCTGTTTTCTTCTGTACGTGGTAAGTCACCGGGCCATTGCCGTCGTACCACTCCACCTCGGCGGCTGCGGCGGCCACGGCTGCTGCCGGAAAGAGCATCGCGAGGGCTGCCCTGGCCATGATAGTAAGTTTGTGCATAGGCAAAATCTTGGGTTAGGTTTTTAATTGGTTGTATTGGTTGTTGAGGGCAAAATTACGGCTTTTGCGCCGCACGGCAATGGCCGGCGGCGCAAAAAACGATGCAAACGGTTGCAAGGCGGGTGGCGCAAAAGGGCGCAAGGCTGCTGCAAGGCGCGGCCTCAGGCCAGCTTGAGGCCAGAGCACTTTATGTTGTCGAGCAGCTGCTCGGGGCTGCTGGCCCCCACGAGCACCGAGGTCACGCCCTTTTGGGCGAGCACCCACGCCAGGGCCATCTCGGCGAGCGTAAGGCCCTTGGTTTCGGCCTCGCCGTTGAGGCGGGTGATGCGGTCGAGCAGCTCGGGCGTGAGGGCCGAGGGCTTGAGGAAGCGGCCCTGCGTCATGCGGCTGCCGGCGGGGATGCCGCCCAGGTAGCGGTTGGTGAGCAGGCCCTGCGCCAGGGGCGAGAACGAGATGAAGCCCACGCCCTGGGCGGCGCAGAAGTCGGTGATGCCCTCCTCCTGTGGCGCGTGGTCGAGCATGTTGAGCCGCCCCTGGTAGATGAGCAGTGGCGTGTCGCGGCGGCGCAGGTAGTCTGCCGCCACCTTGAGCGCCTCCAGCGGCCAGCGCGATATGCCTATGTAGAGGGCCTTGCCGGCGCGCACTATGTCGACCATGGCCTGGAGCGTTTCCTCCAGCGGCGTCTCGGGGTCGTAGCGGTGGCTGTAGAACAGGTCGACGTAGTCTATCCCCATGCGCCTGAGGCTTTGGTCGATGCTGGCCATGAGGTACTTGCGCGAGCCCCAGTTGCCGTAGGGGCCGGGCCACATGTCGTAGCCCGCCTTGGTGCTTATGAACAGCTCGTCGCGCCAGGGCTTGAAGTCCTCGCGGATGAGCCGGCCCAGCGTAAGCTCGGCCGAGCCGTAGGGCGGGCCGTAGTTGTTGGCCAGGTCGAAGTGGGTGATGCCGTGGTCGAAGGCGCAGCGGGCTATGGCGCGGCACTTCTCGAAGGGGTCGGTGCCGCCGAAGTTGTGCCAGAAGCCGAGGCTCACCTCGGGCAGCAGCACGCCGCTGCGCCCGCAGCGGCGGTAGTGCATGGAGCCGCCGTCGTAGCGGCTGGGGGAGGGAAGGTAGTTAGGCATGGTGGTGGTTTTTTGGGAGGGCTGGGAGTAATGGGAGGGCTGGGAGTAATGGGAGTTCTGAGAGGGCTGGGAGGGCTGTGCTTGCCCCAGTTCTCCCAAAGCTCCCAGCTCTCCCATTACTCCCAGCCTTACTTCAAGTACTCTGAGTAATCGGTGAGGCGCATGTCGCCCTTGCGCGCCAGCGTGTCGTGCAGGGCGAAGGCTGCCGTGAGGCAGTGGCGCGTGTGGCCGCCGGTGCCGAGCTTGAGGTAGTCGCGCAGCAGAGGCCGGTAGTCGGGGTGGGCGCAGTTCTCTATTATGCAGTGGGCGCGCTCCAGCGGGCTCTTGCCCCTGAGGTCGGCCACGCCCTGCTCCGTCACTATCACGTTCACGTCGTGCTCCGAGTGGTCCTGGTGGCTCACCATGGGCACCACGGAGCTTATCAGCCCGCCCTTGGCCACCGAGGGGCAGGTGAAGATGGAGATGTAGGCGTTGCGCTCGAAGTCGCCCGAGCCGCCTATGCCGTTCATCATCTTGGTGCCGCTGATGTGGGTGGAGTTGGCGTTGCCGTAGATGTCTACCTCGAGCGCGGTGTTGATGGCTATCACGCCGAGGCGGCGTATGAGCTCGGGCGAGTTGGATATCTCGCTGGGGCGCAGGGTGAGGTGCTTCGAGAAGTAGTCGATGTTGTCGTAGACGCGGGTGAGGCTCTCGTTGGTCACGGTGAGCGAGCAGGCCGAGGCGTCCTTCACGCGGCCCTCGAGCATCATCTCGACCACGGCGTCCTGCAGCACCTCGGTGAAGATGTTGAAGTTTGGCACGGCCTTGTCGTGGCTCAGCGCGGCCAGTATGGCGTTGGCCGTGGTGCCCACGCCGCTCTGCAGGGGCAGGAACGACTGGGGGATGATGCCCCGCTTCATGTCGTTCATGAGGAATGCGGCCACGTTGTGGCCTATCTGCGAGGTCACGGGGTCCTCGCCCTTGAAGGCTCGCGCCTCGTCGGGTATGTTGCACTCCACCACGCCCACTATCTTGCCGGCGTCAATCTCCACGTAGGGCTTGCCTATGCGGTCGCTCACTTTCGTAAGCGGTATGGGCTGGCGCAGGGGCGGGTCCTGCAGCTCGTACACGTCGTGCAGCAGCTTGGCGCCCACGCTGTGGAACGTGTTGTGCTCCAGTATCACGTGCTTGGCCAGCCTGGCTGCGGTGGGGCTGATGCCGCCCGCCGACGTGAGGTAGGCGCGGCAGGTGGCCTGGCCCTCCTCGAGGTCGCACACCTCGAGTATGGCCCAGTCTACCTGGCCCATGAAGCCGTAGCGCAGCTCCTGCGCCATCTGGCTGAGGTGTATGTCGTTGTAGGCTATCTCGCCGGCGTTCACGTGGCGGCGGAAGTCCTGGTTGGTGGTGTAGGGCGCGCGGTAGCGTATGGCCTGGGCGTTCGACAGGTCGCCGTCGGTGCTCTGCCCGGTGGAGGCCCCCGTGAACAGCCCCACCTTGAACTCCCTGCCGGCCGCGTGCTCGGCCTCGGCCAGGCGGGCCAGCTCCTTGGTCACGGCCTTGGCGGCGCCCGACGGGGTGAAGCCGCTCAGGGCTATGTTATCACCGTTCTTTATCATCGCTGCGGCTTCGGCAGCTGTCAGTCGTGTGTATGCCATGTCTTTACAGTTAGATGGTTTTAAGCGTTGTGATGGTTCAAAGCGATGGCAAATTTACTGAAAATCGGCCGCAGGGCAAAATATTTGTGGAGAAATTTGCCCTGCGGGCCATTTTGCATTAACTTTGCATCGTAAACATTGACCGCCGACAGCATTATGGAACAGAAACTCGTTATCTACAATACCCTGGCGCGCTGCAAGCAGCCCTTCGTGCCGCTCCACGCGCCAAACGTGGGGATGTACGTGTGCGGCCCCACCGTCTACGGCGACCCGCACCTGGGCCACGCCCGCCCCGCCATCACCTTCGACGTGCTCTTCCGCTACCTCACCCACCTTGGCTACAAGGTGCGCTACGTGAGGAACATAACCGACGTGGGCCACCTGGAGCACGACGCCGACGAGGGCGACGACAAGATAGCCAAGAAGGCGCGCCTGGAGCAGGTGGAGCCCATGGAGGTGGCCCAGCGCTACGCCAACAGCTACCACGACGCCATGGCGGCGCTCAACGTGCTGCCGCCGAGCATAGAGCCCCACGCCTCGGGCCACATCATAGAGCAGGAGGAGCTGGTGCGCCAGATAATGGACAACGGCTATGCCTACGAGAGCAACGGCAGCGTTTACTTCGACGTGGAGAAGTACAACCGCGACCACCACTACGGCGTGCTCTCGGGCCGCAACCTCGACGACGTGAAGGACGCCAGCCGCGAGCTTGACGGCGTGGGCGAGAAGCGCCACCAGGTGGACTTCGCCCTCTGGAAGAAGGCGCAGCCCGAGCACATCATGCGCTGGCCCAGCCCCTGGGGCGACGGATTCCCGGGCTGGCACTGCGAGTGCACGGCCATGGGCAGGAAGTACCTCGGGCAGGAGTTCGACATACACGGCGGGGGTATGGACCTGGTGTTCCCCCACCACGAGTGCGAGATAGCGCAGGCCGTGGCCGCCCAGGGCAAGCCCATGGTGCGCTACTGGATGCACAACAACATGATAACCATCAACGGGCAGAAGATGGGCAAGAGCCTGGGCAACTTCATCACCCTCGGGCAGTTCTTCACCGGCAGCCACCCGAGCCTCGAGAAGGCCTACTCGCCCATGACGATACGATTCTTCATACTCAGCGCCCACTACCGCGGCACTGTGGACTTCTCCAACGCTGCCCTGCAGGCCAGCGAGAGGGGCCTGGAGCGGCTCCTCAACGGCATGGCCGACCTTGGGCGGGTGCCGGTGGCCCCGGCCTGCGACGCCGCCACGGAGGCCTTCGTAACGGCCCTGCGCCAGCGGTGCTACGACGCCATGAACGACGACCTGGCCACGCCGCAGGTGATAAGCTACCTCTTCGAGGCCTGCACCGTGATCAACAAGCTGCTCGACCACAAGGCCGCCATCTCTGCCCCCTGCCTCGACGAGCTGAGGGCCACGATGCGCCTCTTCGCCTTCGACATACTCGGCCTGCGCGAGGAGAAGGCCGGCTCCGACGGCGCCCGCGAGGCGGCCTTCGGCAAGGTGGTCGACATGGTGCTCGACCTGCGCGCCAAGGCCAAGGCCGCCAAGGACTGGGCCACCAGCGACCGCATACGCGATGAGCTCTCCGCCGCCGGCTTCGAGGTGAAGGACACCAAGGACGGCACTACCTGGAGGCTGAACAAGTAGCCCCAGGGCTGGGAGGGATGGGGGCAGGGAGTAATGGGAGAGCTGGGAGTAATGAGAGTAATGGGAGAACTGGGAATATGCGAGCCACGCCCCGCCACGATGCATTTTTCTTAATTATTAATTCTTAATTCTTACTTCCCACTCTCCCTGCCCCCTCGCATATTCTTTTAATTTTTACTTCTCAAAGTGCTGGTAGTCCTTTACGCTGCGCCACGCCCCGCCCCAGCGGAAGCCGGCGGCGGTGAAGAGGCGGTAGGCCAGGTCTCGGCGGTCTATCTTGCAGGGGATGTCGGTGCGGCGGTCTCGGCGGAAGGCATACTTGCGCCCCGTGGCAGGTTCCACGTGGTACGTGCCGTCGCGTCGGCGTCGCACGTAGGGGTTGTAGAGCGGGTTGATGTCGATGGCCAGGCCCAGTGCGTGCTTCGACACCCGCGAGCGCGAGCCTGTCTGCATCCGGTAGTTGAAGCACGTGGTGTTGTTGGCCCGCATCGAGAGCTCGTCGTCGGCCCCATACTCATCTATGAGCACCATGCGCTCTATGCGGTAGCCCTCCTCGTAGAGCCGGCGGAAGATGGCCACCACGCTGGCGGCTATCTCAGCGCCCACCACCATCTCGCCCATCTGCGGGCGCCCCTCGGCGTTGCGGTGCAGCAGGCGCAGGTAGCGCAGCCGCCCCCGGCTGAGCGGGCAGCCCTCGGGCCACGAGCGGCCCCTCATGCGGGCAAACGTGGCGTCGCTTATCTCCTCGGCGGCGAAGCAGCGCCCAAGCCCGGCCTGCCCCACGGCCTCCTCGCTCACCTCGCGGCCCGCCTGCCACTCTCCGGGGAATCCCCCGCCGCCCTGGGCGCGGCCCGCCAGGCAGAGCGCGAGCAGGGTCATGGTGGCAAATGACTTCATTGCATTCATATATATAGCGTGTTTTCTTTGCCTATATAGCGTGTTTTCTTTGCCAGTAAAGTTACGAGGGAAGCCCCTGGTCCCTCGGCACGGCCACTGCCACGGTCTTCAGCCTCACGTAGTCCTCCGATACATACATCAGCCCTCCGTAGGGATTGTTGGTTCCCCACGAGTTCTTCATGATGAAGAAGCGGCGGCCCCGGGCGTTGCGCGCCAGGCCCACCACGGCCATGCAGTGGTCGTCGGTGGTGAGGAACCGCTCGAAGGCCTCCTGGCGGTGGGCCTGCGTGGTGGGCGTGCCATCGGGCAGCGTGGCCACGCCCCGTGCGAAGCTGAAGCCCGGCTCGCTCACGTCGCCCTCCCAGCACACGCCGCGCCCGGCCCTCACGGCCCGCTCCATGCAGGCCACGAGCGAGTCTATAGGCACGTTGCGGAACAGGTGGCGCCCGCGGTTGTCGGGCACCTCGAGGGCGAAGCTGGTGTAGAAGGGGTGGTGGGTGAAGCTCGTGAGCGCCTCCCACTCGCCCGGTGCGCACACGCTGTGGGCGAACTCCAGCGGCGTGTACTGCGCCCCGAGCATATAGACATTGCGCGGCTCGGGGCCCATCGACTCGTTGAGCAGCCGCCTCAGGGGCCGGGCGCACCGCCCCAGGCCCACGCGCTTGCGCACCGCCGCCGTGGCCAGCCGCTCCACCTTGCGGGCCACCACCGGCGCCGCCTCGGCGCCCCGGCCCTGGCAGGCGTCGTAAGGCACCAGCCCGCGCCTCATGGCCACGGCCACGAGCGTGAGCATGGTGCCGCGCGTGCTCACAGGCTCGCGCCCCCCGCTGAGGTAGCGGCGGCTGAAGCCCTCCTGCAGCGCGCCGCGCACGGCGTAGGCCGGCGACAGGTGGACGGAGTCGCCCCGCATTATGTGCTCCGTCTCGATGGCGGCGAGCATGGCGTAGGCCCAGCAGGCGTCGCTGTTCCCCTGGTCCTTCACTGGGGTGAAGCCGTTCATCACCTCCACCCTGAAGCTCTCCCGCGCGGGCTGCCCGCCGGTGCAGGCCGCCGTGAGCAGCGCGCTGGCCATGGCCGCCGCTGCCAAGTGTGGTTTTATGTGCATTGCTGTTGTGCTTGTTGTTGGCCGTGGCGCAAAATTAGGCAAAAACGGCGAGATTCCGCGCCCGCGGCCCCCTTTTTTGCGCGCCGGGGCGTGGCCTGAGGCGTAATTTTGGTTGCACTTTCAGTGAAAGTGATAGCCCCTTTGCTGTTTTTTATCCCTAATTTTGCAGCGTTGAAACGAATGGTTGCATGAAACGCAAACTCCCATACATGAAAGCAAGCATACTGATGGCGGCGGCCATGCTCGCCGCTGCCGCCTGCCCGGCCATGGCCGGGGCGGGCGATGGCGTGGCCACCGACAGCGTGGGCCTGGGCGAGGTGGTGGTGACAGGCACGCGCGGCGGGGCCGACGTGCGCCACCTGCCCCTCACCGTGAGCGTGGTGGGCCGCCAGAAGCTCACCGAGAACTACCGCACGCAGCTCCTGCCCACCGTGGGCGAGCAGGTGCCGGGCCTCTTCGTCACCTCGCGCGGGGTGCTGGGCTACGGCGTGTCCACCGGCTCGGCCGGCAGCATTAAGGTGCGCGGCGTGGGCGGCGGCGCCTCGATGCTGGTGCTCGTCGACGGCGTGCCGCAGTACGCCGGCCTCATGGGCCACCCCATCCCCGACGCCTACCAGACGATGATGGCCGAGCGCGTGGAGGTGGTGCGCGGCCCCGCCTCGCTGCTCTACGGCAGCAACGCCATGGGCGGGGTGATGAACATAGTGACGCGCCGCATGGCCGCCGACGGCTCCGAGACCACCGCCACGCTGCAGGGAGGCTCCTACGGCACCATCGACGGCGGCGTGGCCAACACCACGCGCAAGGGCAGCCTGGAGAGCGTGCTCGGCTTGAACTACAGCCACACCGACGGCCACAGGCCCAACTCGCGCTTCAGCCAGTACTCGGGCTTCGCCAAGCTGGCCTACGCGCTCGGGGCCCATTGGCGGGCCTCGGGCTACGTGAGCCTTACGCACTTCGAGGCCGAGAACCCCGGCGAGGAGGGCAGCCCGCTCACCGACAACGACTCGCGCATCACACGGGGCATGGCCTCGGTGGCGCTGGCCAACGACTATGGCAGGGCCGAGGGCGCCGTGCGCGCCTTCTACAACTGGGGCCACCACGAGATTAACGACGGCTATGGCCCCGGCGGGCAGCCCCAGGAGGCCCTCTACATGCACGACGACCTCATGGGCGGCGTGTCGGCATACCAGAGCGCCACGCTCTTCGGCGGCAACCGCCTCACGCTGGGCTTCGACTGGCAGCACTTCGGCGGCCGCGCCTGGAACGAGCAGCCGCTGACCAAGGCCGAGACCCCGCTCGGCGACAAGGAGCAGGACGTGCTGGCCGGATACGCCGAGCTGCGCCAGGACCTGTGGGGATGGCTCACCATCGACGCCGGCCTGCGCCTGGACCACCACTCGCAGGCCGGCACCGAGCTGGTGCCGCAGGGCGGGCTCACCTTCCGCCTCTCGCCGCAGGCCGAGCTGAAGGCCATGGTGGGCAAGGGCTTCCGCAACCCTACCATCCGCGAGATGTACATGTTCACGCCGGCCAACGACCAGCTGGAGCCTGAGCGACTGGTGAACTACGAGCTGGCCTACGCCCACCGGCTGCTCGGCAACCGCCTGCGCCTGGGCGCCAACGTGTTCTACCTCAAGGCCGACAACATCATCGAGACCGTGCGCACCGGCGGACGCCCGCGCAACATAAACACGGGCGAGATGGAGAACTGGGGCGTGGAAATCGACGCTGCCTACGATGTAACCAGCCGCCTCAAGCTTAACGCCAACTACAGTTTCCTTGACATGAACCACCCCGTTGTGGCTGCACCGGAGCACAAACTGTACGTCGGTGGCAACTATAGCGTGGGCCGCTTTGCGCTGTCTGCCGGCTTGCAATACATCGACGGACTGTACACTGCCACCGAAGCTGTAAACGGCGAGGACCATACCGAGAACTTCTGGCTGCTTAATGCCACTGCATCTTACCGCGTTGCAGCCGGCTTAAGGATATTCGCCCGCGGCGAAAACCTGCTCGCACAGAGCTACGAGATAAACTATGGCTACCCTATGCCGCGCGCAACGGTCATGGCCGGAGTCAATCTTGATTTCTGATAAGCTGGTCAACAGGCTGCAGTTAGCGGCTTAGCCATTTGCATAATGGCCTGACCAGGCATACAACAATTATGATATAAACCAACAGAGCCCCGCTTCACGCATATGAAGCGGGGCTCTACAGTCTTTTCTTCCGGCCTGTATTACCAGTTCTTTTTACCTTTTTTATATACTATTCCGGCCTGTCTTGTCTGTTCTTTTACATCATTTTATATGCCATTTTGGCCTGTTTTGCAGTGCCTTCAGCATGCTTTGCCTTTTTTGTAAACAGCCTTTGGGGTTGTAGTGTGGAGGCAGTCAGGCCCTTCATTCCTTGCGGTAGGCTGAGTTGAGAACCAAAAACAGCAGCAGGGCCGAGGCCCATCCGGTTATGACGTCGATGACGTAGTGGGCGTATATGTAGACTGTTGAGAAGCAGAGCAGCACGTAGAACGGTGTCAGGAACAGCAGAAGACGGCGCGAACGGGCTTTCCAAACAAGCAGAAGCAGTATGGTGCTTATGCCCACGTGGCTGCTTGGGAAGGCTGCTGTGGGGCGCTCGCCGGCCTCGTGGGCGTCGGCCACCATCTTGTAGAACACTCCGTCCTTGTAGCCTGGGCTCTCAAGTGCCTCGCGGTTGTCGGCGAAGTAGTCGCCCACGTCGGCAAACTCGCCCCTGGCCACGGCCTCCATGCCTATGGCCTTGTAGTAGTACTGCGGCCCGGCCACGGGCAGGGCTATGTAAACGGTGTAGTAGATGAAGAACGAGGCGGTGATGACGAACGCCGCGCGGCTGAACTCCTTGTACCGCCAGAGGAAGAAGAACACCGTCACGACGAGTATCATGGGGAAGTAGGCGGCGTAGCCCAGGTCCATCAGCTCGCTGAACACGGGGCCGGGCAGGGCCTTGCAGAAGAGCATGGCCGGCTGGCAGCCGAAGAGCCGCTGCTCCCAGGTGGCGAAGTGGTGGTCCTGGTTGGGGAACATGCGGTTGAACTCATACGTGTCGGGATACCACCACGAGAGCAGGGCCATCTGCACGGCCACGCGGGCGAAGCGCATCAGGCGGCAGGGCCACATCCTGTAAACGGCCCACAGCGCGGCCGTGATGGCGGCTATGCGCAGCCTGCCCCAGAGCATCGACTCGGGGTTGTGAAGCTTGGTGTAGGTGAAGAGCATGAGCAGCAGCGTGAGCGCCATGTAGGCCACCATGGCCCACTCGGCGGCCAGCAGCCCCCGCGTGGGCTTCTTGTCGAGGGCGAATATCTTGTTAATTTCGCATTTCATTTTTTTGATGGGAGTAATGGGAGCTTTGGGAGGGCTGGGAGCTTTGTGAGTACTGGGAATATGCGGGCCACGCCCTGCCACGATGCATATTCTTTTAATTTTTAACTTTTAACTTTTAACTTCCTAAATCCACTTGTTGTCCTTGTACCACCTGATGGTCTCCTTGACGCCGCGCTCCAGTTGCCACTGCGGCTCGTAGCCCAGCTCGGCGCGCGCCGGGGCTATGTCGCAGCGCCAGTTGCGCTGCCGCATTATGCGGTACTTGTCGTTGTTGAGCGTTGTGGGTCGGCCCGTGATGCGGCCTGCCAGCTCGCCGCAGCAGGTGATGGCCCTGAGCAGCCACAGCGGCGCCTTGATGCGCACCACGCGGGGGTGGCCCAGCTCGCGGATGATGAGGTCGCTGAAGGTGCGCGAGGAGTACACCCGTCCGTCGCTGAGGAAGTACTTGGCGCCGGCGCGGCCCCTTTCGAGGGCCAGGAACACGGCCTGCACCACGTCGGCCACGTAGACGAACGTGAGCGACTGCGGCCTGAGGCCTGCGGCGAAGTCGGTGTGGCGCTTTATGCTCTGCGCCATGAGGAAGTAGTCGCGCTCGCGCGGGCCGTACACCCCCGTGGGCCGCAGCGTCACCACGGGCAGGCCCCCCAGGCTGTCGAGGTAGCGCTCGGCCTCGAGCTTGCTCAGGCCGTAGGCCGTGTCGGGTCGGGGCGTGTCGGCGGCCGAGATGTCGGTGTGGGGCTCCCGCTCGCGCACGGGGCCCATCACGCTGAGGCTGCTCAGGAAGACGAAGCGGCGCAGCGGCATGCCCGAGTCGATCAGGGCGTCGGCCAGGTGGCGCGTGCCAATGGCGTTGGTTCGCCTGAAGCCGTGGTTGCCGAGGCACTTGGTGGCCCCGGCGGCGTGCACCACGTAGTCGAACGAGTGGCCCTGCAGCTGGGCGGCGAGCCTCTCGGGGTCGTCGAGGTCTATCTGCAGGAAGTGTATGCGCGGGTCGGCCAGGTACTTGCGGCTGCTGGTGGGCCTCACCGCCGCCCACACGTCCATGCCCCGCCTTAGGGCCTCCTCTACTATGAAGCTGCCTATGAAGCCCGAGGCTCCGGTTATGAGTATGTTCATCGCAGGATTGTTAGCTGTTGTGTATTCGTTAGCGTTGCGCGCCCCTTTTTGTAATTATATTTCACGCCTGCCCGTGGCGGCTCAACCCTCTGGCGGCCAGCGCGTTGGCGTGGCTGCCGTTTTGCCCGGCCAGACGGCCTGCCTTGGGCTGCCGGACGGCCCTCCCGGGGCTGCCGTTCGGCCCGCATCGCCGTGCGGCGTGGGCGGGCGTGGGCCGGGCTGTAAGCATTTTTCAGCAGCCGGGCTGCCCCTGGGCGGGCTTCAGCGGCTCCATGTGGAGGGTTATGAGCGTGCGTGGGCCGAACTCGCGGCGCAGCCTGCGCTCAATGGCCGTGGCGTGGGCGTGGGCCTCGGCCAGGGGCGTGCGCCCGTCCATGCGCAGGTGCATCTCCATGGCCACTGAGCTGCCTATGCGGCGCGTGCGCAGGTGGTGCACGTCGCTCACTCCCGGCTCCTGGAGCACTATGTTGCGTATGCGGTCCTCGGCGCTGCCGGGCAGGCTCTGCTCGAGCAGCTCGCCTGCGGCCTGGCGCACCTGGCCCACGGCCTGCCATACGATGAGCAGGCTCACCACCACGGCGGCTATGGGGTCGAGCACCGCCCAGCGGCTGCCCAGGGCTATGGCGCCGCCTATGCCTATGGCCGTGCCAACCGACGAGAGGGCGTCGCTGCGGTGGTGCCAGGCGTTGGCCACCACGGCGGGCGAGCCGAGCCTGCGGCCCGCGCGGGCGGTGAACCTGTAGGCCCACTCCTTGAGGGCTATGCTGGCCAGGGCGGCCGCGAGGGCTATTGCCCCCGGCATGGGCAGGCTGCCGCCGCCCGCCACCGTGGCTATGCGGGCCAGCCCCTCGAAGAACAGGGCGGCCCCCACCACGAGCAGCACCATGCCTATGATGGCCGAGGCCATGGTCTCGTACTTGCCGTGGCCGTAGTCGTGGCCGGCGTCCTCGGGCTTCTCGCTGATGTGGACGAACACCAGCACCAAGGCGTCGGTGAGCAGGTCGGAGAGCGAGTGCACGGCGTCGGCCACCATGGCGGCCGAGTGGCCCACCACGCCCGCGGCCAGCTTGAATGCCACCAGCGCCACGTTGACCGCGCTGCCGGCCAGGGTCACCCTGCGTATGGCCCTCTCCCTTTTGTTCTGGCTCATCTTTGTTGCGTTTTGGCTGCAAAGTTACTACTTTTAAATAAATAATAACGCTCAAGATGAGGAAATGCCGATTCTTTTTAGTTACTTTGCACTTGTGGGAGGCCGCGCCGCGCCGCCGCCAGGCCCCGGGGCCGCGCCGCCCACGCACCACCAACGAAAAAGCATACGACTATGAAGAAGAAAAAAGCCGGCAAGCGCATGTCGAAGAAGCAGGTGGCCGAGATGCTGCAGGGCCTCTTCTCGGCCCACCCTGGCGACACTTTCACCCTTAAGTACATATTCAAGCACCTCGGGCTCGACACCCACCCGCTGAAGATGCTGGCCGTGGACACGCTCGAGGAGATGGCCTGGGACGACTACCTCACCAAGCCCGACGACAGCTCCTACCGCCTGAACAACAAGACGCAGGTGCAGCAGGGCCGATTCCGCCGCAAGGCCAACGGCAAGAACAGCTTCGTGCCCGACGACGGCTCGCAGCCAGTGTTCGTGGCCGAGCGCAACTCGATGTACGCGCTCGACGGCGACCGGGTGCAGGTAACCTTCCTGGCGCGCCGCCAGCGCCACATGAAGGAGGCCGTGGTAACCGCCATACTGGAGCGCGCCCGCGACACCTTCGTGGGCAAGCTCCGGGTGGACAAGGACGCCGCCTTCCTCGTGACGCCCGAGGCCATATTCCCCACCGACATACTCATACCCAAGCGCCGCCTCAAGGGCGGGAAGACCGGGCAGAAGGCCGTGGTGAGGATAACCCAGTGGCCCGGCGCGGAGCACAAGTACCCCGTGGGCGAGGTGGTCGACGTGCTCGGCGAGCAGGGCGACAACGACGTGGAGATGAACGCCATACTCGCCCAGTACGGCCTGCCATACAGGTATCCCAAGGCCGTGGAGGAGGCCGCCGACAGGATACCCGCCGAGATAACCGACAAGGACATGGAGGGCCGCGAGGACTTCCGCGGGGTGTTCACCTGCACCATCGACCCGCACGACGCCAAGGACTTCGACGACGCCCTCTCCATACGCCGCCTGGGCAGCGGCCTGTGGGAGGTGGGCGTGCACATAGCCGACGTGTCGCACTACGTGGCCGAGGGCTCCATAATCGACAAGGAGGCCTTCAGGCGCGCCACCAGCGTGTACCTCGTTGACCGCACCATACCCATGCTCCCCGAGCGGCTGTGCAACTACATCTGCTCGCTGCGCCCCGACGAGGACAAGCTGGCCTACAGCGTGATATTCCAGATGGACGACGAGGCCGGCGTGAAAAGCTCGCGCATAGTGCACACGGCCATACGCAGCTGCCGCCGCTACGCCTATGAGGAGGTGCAGCGGCTGCTTGAGGACAACGGCGTGGCCGACGGCACGGGCCTGCCGGCCCCGCCCCCGGGCCCCGGCGGCTACAAGGGCGAGCACGCCGCCGAGCTGATAAAGCTCGACGCCCTGGCCAAGAAGCTGCGCCAGGCAAGGTTCAAGAACGGAGCGGTGAAGTTCGACCGCGAGGAGCTGCACTTCGACGTGGACGACAAGGGCCACCCCACGCGCTGCTACTTCAAGACCTCGAAGGACGCCAACAAGCTCATAGAGGAGTTCATGCTGCTGGCCAACCGCACCGTGGCCGAGAGCGTGGGCCGGGTGAAGAAGGGCCAGAGGGCCAAGACGCTGCCCTACCGCGTGCACGACCAGCCCGACCCCACCAAGCTCGAGGCGCTGCGCGCCTTCGTGGTGAAGTTTGGCTACAAGCTCAAGACCGCCGGCACACGCGGAGCCATCTCGAAGAGCCTCAACGCCCTCATGGACGGATGCCACGGCCGCAAGGAGCAGAAGCTGATAGAGACCGTGGCACTCAGGGCCATGATGAAGGCCAAGTACAGCGTGCACAACATTGGCCACTACGGGCTGGCCTTCGACTACTACACCCACTTCACCTCGCCCATACGCCGCTACCCCGACACCATGGTGCACCGCCTCCTGACGCGCTACCAGCAGGGAGGCCGCTCCGCCAGCAAGGACCGCTACGAGGAGCTGTGCGAGCACTGCAACGACATGGAGCTGGTGGCGCAGAGCGCCGAGCGCGACTCGGTGAAGTACAAGATGGTGGAGTTCATGGCCGACAAGCTGGGCAATGACTACGACGCCCACATAAGCGGCATCACCTCTTACGGCATCTACTGCGAGATAGACGAGAACCACTGCGAGGGAATGGTGCCGATGCGCGACCTGGGCGACGACTACTACGACTTCGACGAGCGCAACTACTGCCTCGTGGGCCGACGCAGCCACCACAAGTACCAGCTGGGCGACCCCATACGCATCCGCGTGGCCCGGGCCAACCTCGAGAAGAGGCAGCTCGACTTCGCTATCGTCTGACAGTGGGGTAAAGCAAAAAAATATGCGCGAGGCGGGCGGATGCCGGCCGGCACATTTGCCGGCGTCAGGCATCCGCCCGCCTCGCGCATCATTCATCCAAGCCTGCTTTGCCCTGGTATCCCGCCTGCTTTGCCCTGGTATCCCGCCTGCTTTGCGTGGCCTTGTTTATCCAGCCTTGTTGCGCCTGCTTCATTGCGCCTTGTCATCTGCCAGGCCTGCCAGGGGTCAGAAGGCTTCGTTGATGTTGAACATGAAGCCGCTCTGGCCATGCTTGCCGAAGCCGTAGTCGAGGCGCACGTTGACGTTCTTCTTGAACTCCCAGCGGTAGCCCAGCCCGTAGTTGGGCAGCACGTGGGCAAGGCGCACCTGGCTGAACTTGCCGAACACGGTGCCTGCGCCCACCCACGCCACCACGCCGTGGCGCCGCCACACGTGCTGGCGCACCTCCACCTGGGCCTCGAGCTTGTGCTTGTCGCGGTAGCGGCCCTCGTAGTAGCCGCGCATGGAGTAGGGGCCGCCCAGCTTGGCCATCATGGCCCACGAGGGGTTGCCGAAGTTGAGCGTGGAGCGCACGTCGGCGGCTATGGTGGCGCCGCGCCAGGCCGGCGTGTAGGCGTCGGCGCGCAGCTCGGTGGTGCTGAAGCAGTAGTCGTTGCCCAGGAAGCGGGGGCGGAACGACTGATCCAAGTTAACGTAGAAGCCCCGGTGGGGGTTGGTGGCCACGTCGCGCGAGTCGTACATCAGCGTGAGGCCGAGGCCGAAGTTGTTGGTGCGCGTGTCCATGCCGCACAGCAGCTCGGGCCGCTCGAAGCCGTGGCCGCGCACGAAGTCGTAGGCCGCCATGGGGCCTATGTAGAGGCTGGGGGCCACGCGCCAGAGGAAGCTGGCCTTGGCCTGCGCCTGGAAGCGGCCCATGTCGGACTCGTTGGCGTCGTCGTTGCCCATGGCGTAGCCCATGCCCCAGAACTTCGAGGGGAAGGAGTAGAAGTAGAGTGTGTAGTCGATGCGGTAGCGGTCGTGCGGGGCCACGTGCAGCCCGCGCACCCCGAGCATGTAGAAGCCCACGGTGGACACGTCGCCGAAGAGCGACACGTTGGAGGGCATGAGGGTGGTGTCCTGCCTGTCGGCGCTGTAGAGGCCTGCGGCCACGAGGCCCAGGCCGAGCTGTGTGTTGGTGTTGTAGTGCGGGCCGCCGAGGATGCTGAAGTCGAACTTCTTGTCGGAGCGGCCCTTGTTGGCGTTGCGGAAGTAGTCGGCTATGCGCCTTCCGAGGCTGCGGCGCTGCGGCGCGGCCTCGGAAGGCGTGGCCTGGGTGGTGTCTGCGGCGGCTGTGGTGTCTGCGGCGGCCCAGGCGTGGCCGCTGCCGGAGGCTGCGCCTGGGGCGGTGGCCATGAGCATGGCCGATAGCAGGAGTGTCTTCATTGGCTGGGAGGGCTGGGAGGGCTGGGAGGGCCGGGAGTGATGGGAGGGCTGGGAGATATGGGAGAACTGGGAGGGCTGGGAGAAATCTGCCTTTTGCCTTTTTCCCTTTGTCAGTACACCAGCTCCACGTTGTCTATCCAGAGGGTGTTGCCCACGGTGCCTACGTATGCGCCGCCGTGGCTCGACGAGAACTGCAGCACCATGTGCGTGGGCCGCTCGGAGGCCGATGCCCAGCCCGTCTCGCGTATTGGCACGCTCTCGCCGCGGCTGTTGCGGGCGTAGTCGGTGGTGCGCAGGCCCATGGTGGCGGCGTTGTACTTGGGGTTGCGGCGTATGTCGCCGTAGAGTATCTCGTATGTGGCGCCGTTAACCCATCCGCCGGTCGACTTGCCGTAGCGCACCACCATGGTGCCCACGCGCTTGGCCGTGATGTTGCCCTCGGCGTCTTCGGTGCGCTTCTGCAGCAGGAACACGGTGGTGGCGTAGTCCTGCCCGGCTACGGTCTGCTTGCGGCTGAAGCCGTTCTGCCTGATGCGGCTCTTCGTTCCCGGCACCTGCACGCGGTAGTCGTAGCGCAGGGCCTTGGGCCGCCCGGTGAACGGCACGCCGAAGTTGAGCCACTTCTGCGCGTCCTTGGTGCCGGTGATGGGCTCCTTCATGTCGCCCAGGAAGATGGAGCCGGCCGCCAGCACCTTGATGTTCATCAGCCCGAGCACCTTCACGCTCTCTATGTGGGTGGTCATCTTGGCGCAGTAGCCCGTGCCGCGCTTCTCGCGGTACACGCTGTTGTTGGTCTTCACCACGCCCATCACCTTGGCCATCACGTTCGACGTTCCCCAGGGCGAGCCGCCCAGGTTGGTGTAGGCCGTGTTGCCGTTGATGGTGCGGTTGGGCCCTATCTCGTAGAGGGTCTTGGTGTTGCCGCCGATGATGCCCGACTCCTTTATGTGGCGCACCACCCACTGGTCCATGTCGCCATACTTTATCGGCACTGCCTTGCCGTCGCCGCCGGCTGCCATGGGTGCGGCCATGGCAGCGGCCAGGAGCAGCGCTGCCGCCTTGTTGTGTCTCATAACCATGCAGTTATCGTTAAAAACAGGTTGCAAATTTACGAAATTATTCCTGAATGCGGCTTTCGTATATGTAGGCAAAGGTGTTCTTTTCTCCTTTATTAACCTAATTTGCACATTGGCCCGCGTGGCCTGCCGCCGTGAGCTACTTGGCTTGCGGGGCGGGCGCGGCCTCGAGCGCGGCTATGCGGCTTAGCAGGTGCTTCCTCACGTCGCTCCACCGGTAGTAGGGGCCCTTGGCGGCCTTCAGCGGCAGGGTGGCCTCGTTCTCGTTGAGCAGCAGCTTCACGAGGGGGTCGGCGTCGGCGGGCGACTTGCGGTAGAACACCATCTGCACGTTGCCGGCCATGGGGGCGGCGCGGTAGTCGGCCCAGCCCCGGCGGTCGAGCTTGCCTATGTCGTCGGTGGCCAGGCCGTAGCCGTTTACGTCGATGAGGCACACCAGTGCCAGGAGCGCCGTGGCGTTGCCGAAGCGCAGCGAGGCCGAGGGGTGGGGCAGGCCGATGCAGCTGTCGGCCTCGGCCACGATGCGCCTTAGCAGCGTGGCCTGCGCGAGGGGCTGCCTGCCGCCGCCCATGGGGCAGCATCCGTGGGCTATGTAGCGCGCGGCGTTGGCCGCGAGCCAGTTGGCGTACACGTCGCGGTCGTCGAAGAGGTCGTAGAGCGTCACCTTGTAGCGCGCCCGGCTGTTCTGCGTGGCCGATGCCAGGCGGAAGAGGCAGTCGTTGAGGCGGCGCATGGGTACGTTGGCCCTCACGTAGTCCATGTCGCTGAAGAGGCGGCGCACGAGCTTCAGCGTGTCCACCTGCCCGTCGTACAGCCGCCGCCACGCCCGGCGGGCCGCCGGTGTCCATGGCGACGGCTGGCGGCCGGCCTGGCCCGTGGAGCCCGTGTCGGCCCGCAAGGCGTGGCGGCTCACGCTGAGGCCCGGGCTTAGGCGCAGCAGCTCGTGCAGCTCCTCATCCATGGAGAGCGTGCAGCTGGCCTCGGCGGTGCAGCTGGCGTCAACGTGCGAGCCTTCGGCAAACACCTCGGCGAACCGCCCGTGCATCCTGCGGGCTATGCCCCGGTGCTGGCTCAGGCCCACCCCGGTAAGCCCGCCGGCCTGCCCGCGCGCCTCGGCCTCCAGCCACCTGAGGCGCCGCAGCGCGTCGCGGCCCCGCAGCGTTAGCTTGCCCAGGCTGTCGGCCCGCTGCAGCGTGGCCAGGGGCCATTGGTAGTAGGCGGGGCTGGCGAGGAACCGCGAGCCGTGGCACCCGTAGTGGCTTATGTAGAAGGGCTTCAGGCTGTCTGGCGGGGGCGTGGGCTTCTTGCGGGCGTCGGGCCCGGGGTAGGCCAGCAGGTTGCCGGCCGAGAGGCGTATGTCGGCCTTGAAGGCCTGGCGCGGCGGTTGCGCAGGGGCCAGCGTGGCCGCGGCGAGGGCCGCGGCGAGCAGTGGCGTTCTCATTTCTTGTCGTTCTTTTCTTCGGTCCTGTCCTGCGCCTCGATGGCGGCGCGCTTCATCTTCACCTCGTAGAGGTCGGTGCGGCGGTCGCGCAGGTTGCGCACGCTGCCGTAGGTGTGCAGCTCGCTTAGCAGGTCGAGGTCCACGTCCGAGACGAGTATCATCTCCGTGTTGGGCGTGGCCTCGGCGCGCTTGCCGTCGTTGGGGAAGGCGAAGTCGCAGGGCGTGAACACGGCCGACTGCGCGTACTGTATGTCCATGTTGTGCACGCGGGGCAGGTTGCCCACGCTGCCCGCTATGGCCACGAAGCACTCGTTCTCGATGGCGCGGGCCTGCGCGCAGACCCTCACGCGGGAGTAGGCGTTCTGCGTGTCGGTCATGAACGGCACGAAGAGGATCTGCATGCCGTCGGCCGCCATGAGCCGGGCCAGCTCGGGGAACTCCACGTCGTAGCATATCAGTATGCCTATGCGGGCGCAGTCGGTGTCGAATGTCTGCACGAGGTTGCCGCCCGACAGGCCCCAACTCTTCACCTCGTCGGGCGTGACGTGTATCTTCTCGTACATGTCGTAAGAGCCGTCGCGGCGGCAGAGGAAGCCCACGTTGTACAGCCCCCCGTCGGGCTTCACGTATGGCATGCTGCCGGTTATGATGTTGATGTTGTAGCTTATGGCCAGCTCCACGAAGCGGTCGCGCATCTGCTCGGTGTACTGCGCCAGGGCGCGGATTGACTGCGCCTCGCCCATGTCGTTGTACTTTGCCATGAGCGGGGCGTTGAAGTACTCGGGGAAGAGGATGAAGTCGCTCTTGTAGTCGCTCACCGCGTCGACGAAGAACTCCACCTGCTCGAACACGTCGTCTATCGTGTGGTAGGCCCTCATCTGCCACTGCACGAGCCCCACGCGCACCATAGGCTTCTTGTCGACGTAGCTGTCCGTGGGCGGCTGGTAGTATATGTTGTCCCACTGCAGCAGCGTGGCGCAGTGCTTCGACTCCTCGTCGTTGGGCAGGTAGTTGCGGATGACGCGGCGCACGTGGAAGTCGTTGGACAGCTGGAACGTGAGCACCGGGTCGTATATCTCGCGCGAGCGCACCTTGTCTATGTACTCCTTGGGCCGCATGGTGTCGGCGTACTTGTGGTAGTTGGGTATGCGCCCGCCGAACATGATGGCCTTGAGGTTCAGCTTCTCGCAGAGCTCCTTGCGGTACTCGTACATCCGCCTGGCCAGCCGCAGCCCCCGGTAGTCGGGGTGGACGAACACCTCGATGCCGTAGAGTATGTTGCCCTTGGGGTTGTGGGTGTTGAAGGTCTCGCCCCCGGTCACCTTGGCGTAGGTGTGGTCGCCCTTCACCAGGTCGTAGTCCACTATGATGCTCAGGGCGCAGCCCACTATCTTGTCGTCCACCGCCATGACCACCTGCCCCTCGGGGAAGATGTCGATGAGCTTCTTTATCTGCTCGCGCGTCCAGAACACGTCGTGGTCGGCGTATATGCGCTTGAACGACTTTGAGAGCTGGGCGTAGTCCTCCATGCGGAGGTTGCGCAGCTCTACCTTGTTGATTTTGTGTGATGGTTCCATCTTTGTGCCGTTAAGTTGGTTTGCCCCCACGCCGGGAGGCGGTGCAAAGTTAGCAATAATTCCGTCAGCACGCGCCCGCCGGGCCATAATTTTGCCGCCGGGCCGCCGCGGGCCGCGCCGTGGGCCGCGCCGTGGGCGAAAAAACAGCCTGCGGCAGCGGCGTTTCTCGGATTTTATTGATAACTTTGCGCCATGCGCCTGCCCACGCAGGCCGCGCCACCCACGGCGGGCTGGCCTAACCACTTGACGACATGACACGGACAAACCACTGGACCGACGAGCACTGGCTGCCGCTCATGCAGCTCTACCTGCGCAAGCCCGCAGGGCTGAAGCCCGTATACAGCCGACCTATGGTCGACCTCGCCCTCGAACTGCACGTACCCCCGCGCGAGCTCTTCGCCCGTATGTGCGCCGTGGCCAACCTCAGCACGCCCCTCGTCGAGAGGCTCTGGCAGAAGTATGCCGCCAGTCCGCGCCGCCTGGCCCGCGCCGTGGCCCTGCTCAGGAGCATGAGGGGCTTCGGCAACGCGGGCGAGTTCTACCGCGGGGTGGCCGTGAGCGAGACCTTCGAGCGCGACTTCCGCCCCATCGCCGGGCTGGGCGGCGTCACCCCCGTGGCGCTCGTGCTCACGCTCGACCTCTACTTCCGCCTCGCGCCGCCCACTATGGTGGCGCGCACGCCCGAGGTGGCCGAGCTTTCGAGGCTGATGCGCGTCGACGCGGAGCTCGTGGTGGCCGCCCTGCAGGCCTTCCTCCACCTCGACCCCTGCCTCAGGAAGCCAGCGCCGCCCGCAGGCCCACTGCTCGACGCCTGCCGCGACGTGTGGCGGCGCTATGGCGGGGCCGACCCGCGGGAGCTCGCCTCCTACGCCGGGCAGCTCAAGGAGTACTTCCGCTGACCGCGCCTGCCTCTGGAGGCAAGCGCAAGTGCCCGCGCAGCGGCTTCGGCGAAGCTGCTGCGCGGGCACGCTTTTTGGGGGCTTGCCGCCGTGCGTTGTCAGCGCACGGTGATGAGCGTGTAGTTCTTCTTGCCGCGCTGCACGAGCAGGTACTTGCCGTCGATGAGGTCGCCGGCGGTGATGGGGCGGTCGAACTCCGTTAGCTTCTCCTTGTTGATGGAGACGCCGCCGCCCTGCACCAGCTTGCGCATCTCGCCCTTGCTGGCGAACACGGGGGCCGCCTGCGTGAGCAGCTCCACGGCGGGCTGGCCCAGCTGCGAGCGGTCAACGTCGAACTGGGGCACTCCCTCGAAGATGTCGAGCAGCGTCTGCTCGTCGAGCTTGAGCAGGCTCTCCTTGGTCGACTTGCCGAAGAGTATGCCGCTGGCCTCCATGGCCGCGTCGAGGGCCTCGCGCGAGTGCACCATCACCGTCACCTCCTCGGCCAGGCGTCGCTGCAGCGTGCGGCGGCCCGGGTCCTGGCGGTGCTCCTGTGCGAGGGCCTCGATGGTGGGGCGGTCGAGGCTGGTGAATATCTTGATGTAGCGCTCGGCGTCGTCGTCGCTCACGTTGAGCCAGAACTGGTAGAACTTGTAGGGCGAGGTGCGCTTGGGGTCGAGCCAGATGTTGCCGCTTTCGGTCTTGCCGAACTTCTTGCCATCGGCCTTGGTGATGAGGGGGCAGGTGAGGGCGAAGGTCTCCGCCTCGTTGCCCAGCGTGCGGCGTATCAGCTCGGTGCCGGTGGTCATGTTGCCCCACTGGTCGTTGCCGCCGAGCTGCAGCTTGCAGCCCTTGTGCTGGTAGAGGTAGAGGAAGTCGTAGCCCTGCAGCAGCTGGTAGGTGAACTCGGTGAACGAGAGGCCGTCGCGTGCGGTGCCGTTGAGCCTCTGCTGCACGCTGTCCTTGGCCATCATGTAGTTCACGGTGATGTGCTTGCCCACCTCGCGTGCGAAGTCGAGGAAGGTGAAGTCCTTCATCCAGTCGTAGTTGTTCACCATCTCGGCGCGGTTGGGCGCGTCGGTGTCGAAGTCGAGGAAGCGGGCCACCTGTGCCTTTATGCACTCCTGGTTGTGGTACAGTGTCTGGTCGTCGAGCAGGTTGCGCTCCTGGCTCTTGCCCGAGGGGTCGCCTATCATGCCCGTGGCGCCGCCCACGAGTATTATGGGCTTGTGGCCGCAGCGCTGCAGGTGGCGCAGCATCATGATGCCGCACAGGTGGCCTATGTGCAGCGAGTCGGCGGTGGGGTCGGTGCCGAGGTAGGCCGTGGTCATCTCCTTCTGGAGCTGCTCCTCGGTTCCCGGCATTATCTGCGCGAGCATCCCGCGCCACCGCAGTTCTTCTACAAAGTTCTTTTCCATCGTATGGTAGTGGTTTTTTGGTTTTTCCTTTCTCAGTGGGCCTATTTGGCCTATAGGGCTTATAGGTCCTATAGGCCAGATAGGGCAGATAGGCCCTATGGGCTTTCTACGGCACCGGGTCGTAGCCGCTGCCTCCCCAGGGGTGGCAGCGCAGCAGGCGGCGCAGTGCGAGCCATGCCCCGCGCAGGGGGCCGTGCTTCATTATGGCCTGCCTGGCGTACTCGGAGCAGGTGGGGGTGAAGCGGCACGTGGGCGGGGTGAAGGGCGATATGCACCGCTGGTAGAACACTATGGGCAGGCACAGCAGCCTTGTGGCCACGGCCTTCATGGCCCGCGCCGCCCCCTTCATGGCCCGCGCCGCCCCCTTCATGGCTGCGCCCCTATCTTCTCGGCCATGCGGCCCAGCAGCGAGGCCATGCTGGCGGCCACCTCGCGGCTGGCGTGGGGCCTGTCCGACTGCCACAGGAAGGCCACGGCCACCTGCTTGCCGGGCTGGCCCTGCAGGGCTTGCCACAGTATGTGCTTGTTCAGCCTGTAGGCCTCGCGCACCTGGCGCTTGGCCCTGTTGCGCCTTACGGCGCGCTTGAAGTGGCGCTTTGACACGCTCACGAGCACCTGCACGGGCGGCTCGCCCCCGGCCCTGCCGGTGGTCATGAACACGGCGCGCAGGGGGAAGGCCGACATAGAGCGGCGGCCCCCGGCGAAGAGCTGCTCCATCAGCTTGCGGCTGGCCATGCGCTCTTGCTTGCTCAGGTTGTGGCGTGGTTGCTGTTGCATTGTGGTTGTGGGCCGGCGTGGCCGCGGGCGCCGCGGGGCGCGGCGGCTCAGTCCTCGTGCTCGAGCAGGTAGTGCTGCAGGGCGCCGGTCATCGAGGGGTACTTGTCGGTGGGGGCCTCGAGGTCCAGGCGCAGCCCCGCCTCCTTCACTGCCTTGGCCGTGGCCGGGCCGAAGGTGGCTATGGCTATGTGGCCCTGGCTGAACTCGGGGAAGTTCTTTATGAGCGAGTCGACGCCCGAGGGGCTGAAGAACACGAGCATGTCGTAGTCGAACGAGGCCACCTCCTCCTTGGTGAAGTCGTTGCTCACGGTGCGGTACATCACGCACTCGCGGTGGTTGAGCTTCTTCGAGTCGAACAGCCGCGCCACGCTGTCGTTGTGCACGTCGCTCATTGGCACGAGGTAGCGCTCGGCCTTGTGCTTGGCCATGGTGGGCAGCAGGTCGTCTATCTTGCCCGTGTTGCCGAAGAACACCTTGCGCTTGCGGTACTGCACGTACTTCTGTATGTAGAGGGCTATGGTCTCGGTCACGCAGAAGTACTTCATGTCCTCGGGTATGGTCACCCTCAGCTCCTTGGCCAGCTTGAAGAAGTTGTCTATGGCGTGGCGCGAGGTGAACACTATCGCCGTGTAGTCGAGTATGCTTATCTTTTGCTGGCGGAACTCCCTGGGCGTGATGCCCTCCACCTTGATGAACGGGCGGAAAACCAGTTCCACGCCGAAGCGCGACGCTATGTCGAAGTAAGGCGACTTCTCGCTGCTTGGCTTTGGCTGCGATACCAGTATCTTCTTAATCATTGATGGCCTAAAGATTTGTTGTCAAATAATTACCCGTTTCCACCAGCGCGGCCCACAGGCCGGCCAGTGGCACCGTTTCGAGGGTGCAAAAGTACAAAATTATTTGCAGAAAACCGTTTGGCTGCCTGAAAAAGATGGCCCGGCACTTGTGGAGCGCCAGCATTTTAACGATAATCAAGACTATGCCCACCCACCAGGCCGCTGCCGCGGGCCTGAGGTCGAAGTAGGCCGTGAGCAGCACCACGGGGAAGAGCAGCGCGCCCTCGGCCCCCGTGAGGAAGAGCTGCGCCTTGAGCCACAGCCGGCTCTTGCGGCGGCCGAAGAAGGTGGTGTTCACCAGGGCGTAGAGCGCGGCCTTGAGGGCGAAGTAGGCCATGAAGGCCGCCATGAAGGCGCCCATGAGCAGGTAGCGCGAGCCGGGGGCTGTGGTGGTGCCTATGAAGGTGGTGGTGTAGGAGTACTGCAGCAGGGCGAGCATGAGGCACGCCTGCAGCACGAGGAAGAGCTGGAAGCGCACCTCGGCCGACGTCTCGGCCACGTCGGCGCGGCTGTCGCCGGGGGCGTGGAGCAGCCCCTTGGCCTGCCGCGCTATGAAGCGCCACGAGCGCGAGACGGCCGTGAGGGCTATGGCGAAGCAGGCCAGCAGGGCCAGCGTCACCGCGTCGTCGGAGCGCAGGGTGGCGGGCGGGGGTGTGCCGGCCACGCCGTAGCCCCCTGCCGGGGCGGTGGTGGCGGTGGTGTCGGTGCCGAAGAAGCCCCCGCGCCAGCATTGGGGCAGGGCCTCGGGGCGCTGGCTGCTCCCCGTGGCGGCGGCCGGCAGGCGGAGCATGGCGGGGGCGGGGGCTGCGGTGCTGTCGGCCCGGGCTGTGTCGCCGGCTGCCTTGGTGGCCGCGGGGGGCGGCGGCGTGGCGGCCCGGGCTGTGTCGGTGCGGGGCATCGTCAGAGGCCGAAGGCCCGCTTGATGTCGTCAACGCGGTCGAGCTTCTCCCAGGTGAACAGCTCCACCTCTATGTCCTTGTCCTCGTGGTAGTGGCTGGTGAAGTGCTTCACCACGCGCTGCGGCTTGCGGCCCATGTGGCCGTAGGCCGCCGTCTCGCTGTAGATGGGCTGGCGGAGCTTGAGCGTGCGCTCTATGGAGCGCGGCCTGAGGTCGAACAGGCGGCCTATCATGGCGGCTATCTCGCTGTCGGGCATGGCCACGCGGCTGCGGCCGTAGGTGTTCACGTAGATGTTCATGGGCTCGGCCATGCCTATGGCGTAGCTCACCTGCACGAGCATCTCGTCGGCCACGCCCGCCGCCACCATGTTCTTGGCTATGTGGCGGGCGGCGTAGGCCGCCGAGCGGTCTACCTTGCTCGAGTCCTTGCCGCTGAAGGCCCCGCCGCCGTGGGCGCCCTTGCCTCCGTAGGTGTCTACTATTATCTTGCGGCCCGTGAGGCCGGTGTCGCCGTGGGGGCCGCCGATGACGAACTTGCCCGTGGGGTTCACGTAGTACTTTATGCCGTCGCCGAAGAGGGCCAGCACCTTCTCCGAGTGTATCTGCGCCTTCACGCGGGGCATGAGCACCTGCTCCACGTCGCGGCGTATGGCGGCCAGCATGGCCTCGTCGGCCTTGCGCTGCGCCTCCTCGGTGGCGTCGGCAGGGCGCACGAACTCGTCGTGCTGGGTCGACACCACGATGGTGTCGATGCGCTCGGGCAGGCCCTGGTCGCTGTACTGCACGGTCACCTGGCTCTTGGCGTCGGGCCTTAGGTAGGTCATCTGCCGGCCCTCGCGCCGTATGTCGGCCAGGGTGCGCACTATGAGGTGGGCCAGGTCGAGCGACACGGGCATGTAGTTCTCCGTCTCGTTGGTGGCGTAGCCGAACATCATGCCCTGGTCGCCGGCGCCCTGCTCCTCCTCGTCGGGGCGGCTCACGCCCCGGTTGATGTCGCTGCTCTGCTCGTGGATGGCGGTCATTATGCCGCAGGAGTTGCCGTCGAACTGGTAGTCGGCCTTGGTGTAGCCTATGCGGTTGATGGTGTTGCGGGCCACCGTCTGCAGGTCTATGTACTCGGAGCTGTGCACCTCGCCCATTATCACCACCTGGCCCGTGGTTACGAAGGTCTCGCAGGCCACGTGGGCCTTGGGGTCGTAGGCCAGGAACTGGTCGAGGATGGCGTCGGATATCTGGTCGGCCACCTTGTCGGGATGGCCCTCAGAAACTGATTCTGATGAGAAGAAGTATGACATTGCTTTATCTTTTATGATGTTGGTTTGGCGCGCAAAGATAATCAAACTTGGGCAAAGCGCAAAACCTTTTGCCACATTTCTTGCCTCGGGGCCTGGCCCGTGGCGTTGGCGGCGGCCCCAGTGGCCGTGGCCCTGGTGCGCGCCTTGGAACGGCTTTTGTAAAGATGTTTCAGCCGCTCTGAGCCGCCCGGCCAACCGCCTGGCTGCCAGCGCGTTGCAGAACGGCCCGTTTGGCCGCGCCAAAGGGGGCGTTCTGCGCGGCCATACGGCCCCCGTCGCGCCGCCGAAAGGGCCGCCCGCCCCCCAAGGCTTGCCCGCATGGCGCTGCTGGCAGGCCCCGGGGGCCGGGCTGTAAAGGGTTTTCGGGCCGGCGGGAGCGTCAGTCGCGGCGCGGCTTCTTCCACTTGTCGTCCATCTTCAGGGCCTGCAGCGCAAGGGCGTCGGGGCCTATGCCGATGAAGCGGAGCGTGGCCTTGTCGCCCGGGGCCAGGCGCATGGGCGTGTAGTAGTCTATCTTCTCGCGGGCCAGGCGCACCGTGCGCCACCCGCCGTGGGGCGCCCCGCCCACCTGCACGCGCACCTCGGGCTTGTCTTTCTCCACGGGCAGGAAGATGAACTTCTTGGGGTTGGCTATCTCAACTATCGTGGTGTCGCCGCTGGTGCGCACCATTATGGCCTGCTCGCTCACCTCGGCTATCACGGTGTCGCCGCTGTGGTGCACGTTGTAGTCTTGCGCGAGGGCGGCCTGCGCCACGGTGGCCATGGCCGCCGCGGCCAGCATCTTGGTTATGGTTCTCTTTGTCATGGCTGTATGTTGTTGTGCGTTGTTGCCTTGCGGTGGCTGCCCGCCGCCTCAGCCCTGCTTGGCGGCGTAGGCCAGGGCGTAGGCCCGCATCTGCCTCACCATGGCCAGCAGGCCGTTGCTGCGGGTGGGGCTGAGGTGGTCCTTGAGGCCTATGCGGTCGATGAAGTAGAGGTCGGCCCCGATGATTTCCTGCGGCGTGTGGCCGCTGAGCACCCGTATGAGCAGCGTGATGATGCCCTTCACTATGAGGGCGTCGCTCTCGGCGGCGAAGTCTATCACCCCGTCGTGGTATTTGGCCTGCAGCCACACGCGGCTCTGGCAGCCGTCGATGAGGTTGTCCTCGGTCTTGGCTTCCTGGCCGAGCGGCTGCAGCGAGTTGCCTGCGTCTATGAGCAGCTGGTACTTGTCCATCCAGTCGTCGAGGCAGCCGAACTCCTCTATCACCTCGTCTTGTGCTTCGTTTATGGTCATGTCTTGCTTTTTTGGTTGATGTTCTTGGCCCCCGGGTCGTGGCCCGGGGCGGGTGCCGGGCTTTCGGGGCTGCCCTTTGGGCTTTTGCCCCATGGGCCTTCAGCTTGCCGCGTCGATGCGGAAGAGCTTGTCGCTGGGCCTCACCTTCGCCGGCACGGCGAAGGCCACTCGGGTGCCTTGGCGCGCCGTGTGCACGGCCCCGGCGTCGTCGTGTATCTCGGTGGGGGTCACGTAGACGGCCCCGGTGGTTGGCCCGGTGATGAGCATCTTGTCGCCAAGGGAGAACTCGGCGGCGTCCACGCTGAACTCGGCCACGCCCAGGCGCGAGAAGTACTTCACCCCCCGGCCCACGTACACCTTGCGCTCGGTGGCGCACGAGCCGTAGTGGCTGTTCCACTCGCCCAGGCGCTGGCCCTGGTAGTAGCCGTCCCAGAAGCCGCGGTTGAACACGGTGGCCAGCCGGCGGTCCCACTCGTCCTTGCGCTCCTCGGTGAAGGTGCCGTCGAGCACGGCCCCTATGGCCTCCTTGTAGCACCTCACCACGGTGCCAACGTACTCGGGGCCGCGGGCCCTGCCCTCTATCTTGAACACCCTCACGCCGGCGTCCATCATGCGGTCGATGAAGCGGATGGTCTTCAGGTCCTTGGGGCTCATTATGTACTTGTTGTCTATCTCCAGCTGGTTGCCCGTCTCGGTGTCGGTCACGGTGTAGGAGCGGCGGCATATCTGCACGCACTCGCCCCTGTTGGCCGAGCGCCCGGCCTCGGCCAGGCTCAGGTAGCACTTGCCGCTGATGGCCATGCACAGGGCGCCGTGGCAGAACATCTCTATCCTCACGGGCTGCCCCGAGGGGCCGCAGATGCCCTCGGCCATGATGCGGCGGTGAATCTCGGCCACCTGCTCCATGCGCAGCTCGCGGGCCAGCACGGCCACGTCGGCGTAGCGCGAGTAGAAGCGCAGGGCCTCGGTGTTGCTTATGTTGAGCTGGGTGGAGAGGTGAACCTCCATGCCCTGGCGGCGGCAGTATTCCATGGCGGCCACGTCGCTGGCTATCACGGCGCTTATGCCGGCCTGGCAGGCGGCGTCGACCGCGCGGCGCATGGCGTCCATGTCCTCGTCGTAGATTATGGTGTTCACGGTGAGGTATGTCTTCACCCCCCGCGCGGCGCACTCGCGGGCTATGTCGGACAGGTCGGCCTCGGTGAAGGTGTTGGCCGAGCGCGCCCTCATGTTGAGGCGGCCTATGCCGAAGTAAACCGACCCGGCCCCGGCCTGCATGGCGGCGGCCAGGCTCTCGCGCGAGCCTACGGGCGCCATTATCTCGAAGTCGGCGGGGGTGAGCGTTGTGCTGCTTGCGTGGTCCATTGGGCTTTGAGTGTTAAAAAAATGCCCACCGTCGGTCAACGATGGGCCATCATTTCATTGGCGATTCATTAGCGTTTCCCCTGTGCCCAGGGTTTGTAACCGCCTGCAAATATACACATTTTGCCATTAACGGCAATCGCCGCCGCCCGTTTTTTTGCGTTTTGGGGCAAAAAAGCGGGCGGCGGCCGCCCTTGGGCGGGCTATTTGGCCACGTATTTCTTGCCTTGGCTGATGTATATGCCGCGGGCGGGGCGGCTTGTCTTTATGCCCTGCAGGGTGTAGGCGGGGGCGCCGGCTGGGGCGGCGTGGGCGTGGGGCCGGGCTATGGCGGTGCTCGTCTCGGTGGCGGGCAGCTCGTCGGCGAAGGCTATGTTCACCTGCCTCTGCATGGTGGTCTGGCCGGCCTCGTCGGCCACGGCCACGGTCACCGTGGCGAGGCCCGGCTCTGCCGACGTGGCCGTGAGGGTGCCGCCGCTGCTCACCGTGGCCGCGCCGCCCTCGCCCACGAGGCTGAACGTGCCGCCGGGGAAGCCTGCGAAGAGGGGCCTGAGGTCTATCTCGGCCTGTTGGCCCGCCTTTACGGTGAAGTGGGGCTGCGCCATCCAGTTGAGGTAGCGCTCGAGGTTGGTGTATGCAGGGGCGGCCTGGCTCATGTCGTTGTTGTCGGCCGTGGCCCCGTCGGTGCCGGCGAGCAGCTCGAACCAGTCGGGCACCCCGTCGCCGTCGGTGTCGAATCCCTCGGGGCGCGCGGCCTCGGTTACGTTAAGCCCGTCGAATCCCTCGGCGTCGCTCTCCTTGTCGATGAGGCCCTTCTTGCCAGTGCGGCTGCCCACGGTGGAGGTGGTGCCGCCGAGGGTCTCGCTCACCATGCGCTCGTCGTGATTGTCGGGTGCGGGCTGGTTGCAGCCCACGTCGGAGAGCACCGAGCGCAGTGCCTGCCGGGCGGGCTCCACGGTGATGTGCGACTCGAAGAAAGGCTCCTGGCGGAACACCTCCCAGTCTACCACCTGCCCGCCTGAGGTGGTGTAGCGGTAGGTGTCGCCCAGCTTGTCGGCCGTCAGGCTCCCGTCGGCGTTCTCGCGTATGTTGCCGCTCACGTAGTAGCTCTGCGAGCCGGTGCCGGTGCCCTCGAGGTCGGCCTTTAGCAGCGTCTTTTGCGTGGTGGCCGGCCCCATCTTGTAGTAGTTGTTCACGAACTGGCCCTCGTGGGTGCCGCCGTCGCAGGCGCGCCCGCCCCAGTTGTAGCACACGTTGTTCACCATGTCGTGGCGCCCGGCGTAGGCCCCGTCGCCGTCAAGGCCGCCTGCCATGCTCCAGTTGCGCCCCTCGCAGTGGGCCAGCAGGTTGTGGTGGTAGGAGCCGCAGTCGCCCCCTATGGTGGCGGCGTAGCCGTGGTTGGTGTGGTTGTCGTAGTTCTTGTGGCCGGCCTGGTTGAGCGCCTCCGAGATGAGCGTGCGCTGCAGGGTAACGTTCTTGGCGTTCCTGGAGCTGAAGGCCTCGTCGATGGTCCAGCTCACGGAGCAGTGGTCCATTATGGAGTGGTCGCACCCGGCCATGCCGAGGCCGTCGCTGGTGTTTGGGTTGGGCGAGTGGCCGTCCCAGCCGTCGGCCCCGCCGAGGCGCATCCTGATGAAGCGGGTGATGCCGTCGCTCTGCATGCCGAAGGCCTTGCCCTTGAGCATTATGCCGCGGCCCGGGGCCGTCTGCCCGGCTATGGTTACGTACTTGTCTGGCACGGTGAGCCTCTCCTTGAGGGTTATTGCCCCGCCCACGTCGAACACTATGGTGCGCGGGCCGCTCAGCTGCGTTATGCCGTAGCGGAGCGTGCCGGGCTGCGGGCTGTCGGGGTCGTCGGCGAGCGAGGTTACGTGGTATACGGCGCCGCCCCTGCCCCCTATGGCGAAGCGGCCGTAGCCCTCGGCCCCGGGGAAGGCCACGCGGCGCGGGCGGAACGTCCACGTTTCGCCCCTGTGGGTGTTGCCCTCGGCGTCTTCCTCGTCAACGCGCCAGTAGTACGTAGTGAAGGGGTCGGCCCCCTGCATGGTGTGGCTCGGCGCGGTGGTGGTGGCCACCTTGGCCATCGCGCCGGGGCCGGTGCCTATGTACACGTGGTGGCGCGTGGCCTGGGCGGCGGGCGTCCAGCCCAGCTCCACGGCCCCGGCCATGCCCTGCGCCTCCTCCTCGGGCGTGGCCGTGGTGGCCGCGTGCTCGTCGCCGTTGGCTGGCGTGGGGTTGGCGGCGGTGGTCAGCGGGTTGGGCTCGTCTATCGCTATGGCGTTGATGAAGAGCGTGGTGGCGGCCTGGCCCTGGGTGTAGTCAGTGCCTGCCTCGGGGGCTGTGCGGTATGTTATGGTTACGGGCTGGCCCTCGGTGGCGTCGAACGTGATGTACGACTGGCCGCTCTCCGAGGGCGTGGTGGCGCGGTTGGTCTGCCTTATGCCCGTGGCGGCCGGCCTGCCGCCCGCGGTCACGTCTATGGGCGGAGTGTCGTAGCCGTCGGTGTTGTTGTGGTAGGCCAGCAGCGAGTGCTCGCCCGCGGCCAGCCCGCTCAGGGTGATGCTCACGGCCACGCTGCCCTCCTGTATCTGCGGGGTGTTGCCATCGGCGGCGAGGGCGTAGACGCCGATGCCGTCGCCCACGAGCTTGGAGTGCGACTGCACGCCCTGCTTCCACCAGTTGCCCTTTATCACCTGGCCGGTGGTGCCTTCGGGCAGGGCCACGGTTATGGCTATGCCGCCTGCGGTGGTGGTGAACGACGTGCCTTGGCCTATGGCCCATGGCGTGTAGCCCGCCTCGGTGAGCCTCTCCTCGGCCCACGAGGTGGTGTTGTTGAAGTCTATCTTCTGCGCCGTGGCCGCCATGGCGATGGCCAGTGCGGCGCAGATGGCCGGTGTCCTTTTCATGCCTTTTATGCTTTGGGTTGTTGTTTTCGGTCGTTGGTAGGTATCGGTTGCAAAGTTACTTCTTTAATTCCAATGGTGCAAGCCTTGGCGGATGATTGTTTGCCCCGAGGCGCGGCGTCAACTTGCAAATATGCAACCAAGAAGCGCCCTGCTGCGCTCACGTGCAGGGTGCGCGCCGGGCAGCATTGCCATACGGCTTGTTCCGGGCTGCGGCATGGCCTGTTCCGGGGTGTCATACGGCCTGTTTGGCAGGCCAAAACGGCACGTTTGCCAATGCGCTGTGCATCAGCGGGTTGGGCAAGGCCGTGCTTGCCATTTCCATTAATATAAAAATGTTAACCGCCCGGGGGCGGCTGCCGTAGGCAGGTGAGCGCAAGGGGCTGCCTGCGAATGCGTATACATATTATATATATAGCATAAAAGGGTGCGCGCGGCTCACGCCGGGCGCACCCTTGGGGTTAGGTTTATGATGGGTTGGGATTTCAGTTTCCTTTCACCACTACCACGTCGCCGGGCTGCGTGGCCACGTCGTAGACGGCGGCCTGGGCTGCCCGGGCGGGCGCGCTGCCGCCTTGGGCGGGGGTGTAGGAACCGTCGGGGCGCACCTGCTCCACCGGCATGGTCCACGTGGCGAAGAGCGGGTTGGGGTTGGGCTGCGCGCCGTCGGCGGGCTTCAGCGTGTGCGAGGCCGACGTTAGCGCGGCCTTTGAGCGCAGGCGCAGGTTGCCGCCTATGGTGCTGCGTATGCGGGCCTCGGCTATGCGCCCATTCTCCCACCGCAGCTGCTCTACCACGAAGCCGCCCACGGCGCGCAGTCCGCGCACCTCGCCGCTGGCCCACTCGGCCGGCAGGGCGGGCAGCAGTGCCACCGCGCCGTCGTGGCTCTGCACGAGCATCTCGGCTATGCCGGCCGTGCAGCCGAAGTTGCCGTCGATCTGGAACGGCGGGTGTGCGTCGAACATATTGGCGTATGTGCCGCCGCCCTGGCCCTTCTCAACGTGCGAAGGCACGAGCGACAGCTGGTCCTTGATGAGCTTCAGGGCGTGGTCGCCGTCGAGCAGGCGCGCCCAGAGGCACACCTTCCAGCCCATGGACCATCCGGTTGACTGGTCGCCGCGCTGCGTGAGCGACGTCCTGGCGGCTGCAAAGGCCCCGGGGCTGCGCAGCGGCGATATCTCGGTGCCGGGGTAGAGGCCCCAGAGGTGCGACACGTGGCGGTGGTGGTCACGGGGGTTGTCCCAGTCGTCGGCCCACTCCTGCAGCTGCCCGTGCTTGCCTATGCGCAGCGGTGTGAGCTGCGAGCGCATCTGGAGCAGCGTGTCGGCAAACGCCTTGTCGGTGCCGAGGATGGCGGCAGCGGCGGCAGTGTTGGTGAAGAGGTCGCCCACGAGCTGGTTGTCCATGGTTATGCCGGCGTAGACGTTGGCCTTGGGCTTGCGGTTGGGCTTGTTCTCGGGCGACACCGAGGGGCAAACCACGAGGCGGCCCGTGCGCGGATCGCGCACCATGAAGTCGGCGAAGAACTCAGCCGCCCCCTTCATCAGCGGGTAGACGGAGCGCAGGTAGGCCCTGTCGCCGCTGTAAAGGTAGCGGTTCCACAGGTGCTGGCAGAACCACGCGCCCGCCGTTGGCCACACGCCGCTGTACACCTTGTCCACCGCGCCGGTCATGCGCCACAGGTCGGTGTTGTGGTGGCACACCCACCCTCGGCAGCCGTACATCTTCCGTGCTGTCTCGGCGCCGGCCTGGCTCAGCTCGCGCACCATCTGCACCAGCGGCTCGTGCAGCTCGCTGAGGTTGCACGGCTCGGCCGGCCAGTAGTTCATTTCGGTGTTTATGTTCACCGTGTAGCGGCACTTCCACGCCGGGTTGAGCTTGGCGTTCCACTTGCCCTGCAGGTTGGCGGGCTGGCATCCGGGCTGCGACGAGCTTATGAGCAGGTAGCGGCCAAACTGGAAGTAGAGCGCCACGAGGTGGCCGTCGGCCGTTTGCTTGAAGTCGCGTATGCGCTCGTCGGTGGTCTTCGAGGCATAGCGGTCGGGGCCGAGGTCGAGGCTCATGCGGCAGAACTGCTCGCGGTAGCGGGCCACGTGGGCTGCGCGGGCCTCGGCGTAGGGCCTCGTGGCGGCCTCCATGTAGGCGGCAATGCGCCGCTCGGGGTTGGCCGAAATGTCCTTGTAGTTCACGAAGTTGGTGGCCATGGCTATGCGTATGGTCACGGCGTCGGCCCCGCTCACGCTGATGCTGTCGCCCCGTGCGGCCAGCGCGCCGCCCTCGTTCTGCACGGCTGCGCTGACGATGAAGCGCACCTTGCCCGGCACCTTGGCCGCAGCCTTCTGCGTGGTGCCCTCAAGGGTGAGCCTATGGCCCTCGGCCCGCGTGGCCACGGTGCCTCCCTCGGGGTACGACAGCCTTGCGGCGAGGCTTATGCTGCCGGGCTTCGAGGCCGTGTAGCGCACGATGATGAGCTGGTCGGCGAGCGAGGCGAAGGCCTCCTCCTTATAATATGTGTCGCCCACGCGGTATGTAACCACCGAGAGCGCGCTGTCCACCTTAAGCTCGCGGCGGTAGTCGGAGTAGCCCTTGTGGCCGCCGAAGGTAACGTTGAGGCTGCCCGCCGTCTGGTAGGCGCCGCCGTTGCCAAGCTCGCGCGGGGCGAGCATCCGCTCGGCCAGCACCTGCGCCGAGTCGCTGCGGCCCATGAAGATGAGCTTGCGTATGTCGCCGATGATGGCCGGGGTCTCGGTGCTGTAGTTGTTGTATGGCGAGCCTTTTGATATGGTCTCCTCGTTGAGCTGCAGCTGCTCGGCCTCGGGGCCGCCGAAGACCATGGCGGCCAGCCTGCCGTTGCCTATGGGCAGGGCCTCGTTCCAGGAGCTGGCCGGCTCGTCGTACCACAGGCTCAGCTCCTTGGGGTTGGCTTGCACCGACAGCGCGAGCGCTGCCGATGCAAGGGTCATGATTAAATGTCTCATTTTGTTAAGACTCAGAATAGTAAGGTAATATATATAGGTAAGTAATTTGTTTCCCGTATGTTGGCAGCGCAAAGGTATGCAAAAGGCCGCCGCCGTGGGGCGAAAATCGTACCGCAGGGGTGCATTATCGTGTTTCGGCCACAATGTCCGCCCCTTTCGGTACTATTGTCCTAACGCCGCCCCACTCATTTGCCCCGCCCGCCCCGCCCACGCAGGGTGCCGCCCTCCGCCCGCCGCAGGGCAAATAAATGGGGCGGGGCGCAGGTTTTAGCGCATTTTTCACTACCTTTGCACTGGCTAACCCCCCAAGCAGATGACAATGGTGAGACGAATGTTGGCACTTATGCTCGTGGCACTGTGCGCCGCCGCCGCCCTCGGCGGTGGCGGCGGGGTGCGCGTGGTGAGCTTCGACGAGAGCGACGGCTTCTCCGAAAGCCCCGTCACCTGCGTGGTGCAGGACAGCGTGGGGCTTATATGGCTGGCCTCGTGGGACGGCCTCTACCGCTACGACGGCTACCGGATGCGCTGCTACAAGGCGCGCCCGGGCGACAACTGCCCGCTCAACGTGAACCGCATCGACTATATATGCGAGCTGCCCGGGGGCGACCTGCTCTGCCGCGTGCGCGGAGAGTACTTCGCCTTCAGGCGAGCCACGGGCAAGTTCGAGCACTACGAGGGGCCCACGCGCAACCTCGGCAGGGCCTACAGGCCCGACGCGCGGGTGCGGGCCACGGTGGAGGCCATGCCCCGCTACCGGGGCCTGCCCGTGCGCATACTGCTCAAGGACCGCCAGGGCGGCATCTGGGTGCAGACCATGAAGGGCCTCGACCGCATATCGCCCTCGGCGCGCCCCATAGCCGGCCGCAAGGCCGGCACTGACCCCGAGGAGGAGGTGCGCGCCCTGCTGGAAGACCGCCAGGGCCGCCTCTGGGTGGCCGACAAGAACGGCTACGTGCGCCTGGAGGGCCCCGGGGGGCAGCTCGTGGGCTACGTGAGCCCCTCGGGGAGGCTCGAGGGGCGGCCCGTGCGCTTCGGCCACAACGCCTACTGCCTGTGCCAGGACAGCCGTGGCTGGGTGTGGATGGGGGCCAAGGGCAGCGGCCTCTTCCGCTTCGTGCCTGCCCCCGGGGGCTTCAGGGTGAGCCGCTACATGGCCGGGGCCGACGCCGCGCAGGGCCTTAGCCACGACGATGTTTACTCGATAGTGGAGGACAGCTATGGCCGCATGTGGATAGGCACCTACGGCGGCGGGCTCAACGTGGCCACCGTGGCCCCCTCGGGGAGCGTGGCCTTCGCCAGCGCCGCGGGCGGGCTGCCGCCCCTCCACGCCGGCAGCGTGGAGGTGCACCGCCTGGCCATAACGCCGGGCGGGGTGCTGCTCGCCGGCACCAACACCGGCCTCTACACGGCCCGCATAGAGCGCAACGTGGGCGCCATGCGCTTCCACGCCAACCGCCGCGACCCTGCCTGCGCCTCGTCGCTGAGCAGCAACCGCGTCACCGACATACTCGTGGCACGCTCGGGAGCCGTCTTCGCGGCCACCTACGGCGGCGGCCTCTGCCGAGTGCTCAGCCCAAGCCTCCTCTCCGACACGCTCTCCTTCCGCCCCTACACCACCGAGAGCGGCCTGGCCAGCGACGTGGTGATGTCGCTCGGCGAGGACGCCCGCGGGCGGCTGTGGCTCGTGTCGGGCGCGTCGCTCAGCTGCTTCGACCCCGCCACCGAGGTGAGCACCAACTTCAAGCGCAGCATGTTCAGCGGCGGCTTCGTCTTTTCCGAGGCACGCCCCGTGTGCACGGCGGGCGGCCGCATGGTCATAGGCACGTCGCAGGGGGTGCTTGAGTTCAACCCCGACGAGGTGCGCAAGAGCGGCTACGTGCCGCCGATAGTAACCAGCTGCCCCGACCGCCTTGAGCTGAAGCCCGAGGAGAGGGGCTTCGCCATAGAGATGGCCGCCCTCGACTACAACAAGAACGAGCAGATAGAGTATGCCTACATGCTCGAGGGCCTCGACACCGAATGGAACTTCACCACCGACAACCACATACGCTACGCCAACCTGCCCGCCGGCACTTACCGCCTGCGAATAAAGTCGACCAACGGCGACGGCATCTGGACCCACAACGAGCGCACCATAACCATCCACCGCACGCCCCGCTTCAACGAGCGCCCCCTTGCCTGGATGCTCTACGGGGGCCTGATGCTGCTGGCGGTGTGGGCCGCGGCGAGGCTCGCGAGATACGTAAGGGGGCTGCAGCGCGAGCTGAGCCACATCAAGATGACCATGGGCGAGCGCGTGGAGTATGCCTGGCTGAAGCACGGCGAGAAGGACCCTGGCGCCACGGCGCAGCAGCCCGACTCGGGGCAGGGCGCGCGCGACGAGGCCTGGGCCGCCAAGGTGAGGGCCTACATGGAGGCCAACATAGGCAACTCGGGGCTGTCGGTCGACAGCTTCGCGCAGGCCATGGGCATGAGCCGTTCGGTGTTCTACCTTAACATGAAGCGCGTGCTGGGCTCCACGCCAAACAATTTCATACAGGAGGCGCGCATAGCCCGTGCCAAGGAGCTGCTGCGCGCCAGGGCGGGCAACGTGTCGGAGGTGGCCTACCGCTGCGGCTTCTCCGACCCCAAGTACTTCAGCCGCTGCTTCAAGAAGGCCACCGGCGTGTCGCCGTCGGAATACAGTTGAATTAAGAATTAAGAAATGGGCTGCGCGCTCCCACGTGGCGGGGCCTGGGAAATTAAGAATTAAGGGTTAAGAATTAAGGATTAAGAAAAGGGCTGCGCCCCCACCGCTGGGGGCGCAGCCCTTTGCCTTGTTGGCCGGGGGATGCACGCGCGCCTTACTCTATCTCCACTATCTGGTATTTCGTAGAGCCGAGGCCTATCTGCTCGGCGTAGTCAACGATATGGGTGCCGTGCTGGCGGTTGATGCGCTCTATGAGGGGCTTGCTGTCGGCGCAAAGTTACCCATTGTCGCCGTTACAGGCCCTACCCCCTATTACTGTTTTTCGCCCGCTCAGCCGCCGTAGAGCGTGGAGTGCTCGGCGCAGTGGCAGCCCGGCGCCTCCATCTCGAGCGTGCTGTGGGCTATGCCCTCGGCCTTGAGCGCGGCCTTCAGGGCGGCCTTGGCCTGCTCCCAGGCGGCGGGGTCGTCGATGGCCACGTGGGCCGTGAGGGCGTTCGTGGTGGTGCTCATGGCCCAGATGTGCACGTGGTGCACGCCCTTCACGTGGGCCACCCCCAGCATGCTCTCCACCACGCGGTCGGCGTCGATGCCCTCGGGCGTGCCGTCGAGCGTGAGGCGCAGGCTCTCGGCGAGCAGCCGCCAGGTGGAGGCGAGTATCACGGCGGCAATGGCGAGCGACACGATGGGGTCAATGGCGGTCCACCCGGTGAGCGTGATCACCACGCCCGACGCCACCACGCCCACGCTCACCAGCGTGTCGGCGGCCATGTGGAGGAAGGCCCCGCGCACGTTGATGTCGCCCTTCTGCCCCCGCATCAGCAGCAGGGCGGTGGCCCCGTTGACGATTATGCCCGCCAAGGCCGTCCACGACACGGCCACGCCGTTCACCGGGGCGGGGTCGGCGAACTTGTGGATGCTCTCCAGTATGATGGCGCCCACGGCCACGAGCAGTATGATGGCGTTGAGCAGCGATATGAGCACGGTGCTCTTGCGCAGGCCGTAGGTGAAGCGCTTCGACGTGTGCACGGCGGCCAGCTTGAAGCCCGCGAGCACGAGCAGCAGCGAGAACACGTCGCCGAGGTTGTGGCCGGCGTCGCTCAGCAGCGACAGCGACCCCTGCCAGAAGCCCACCGCGGCCTCCACGGCCACGAAGGCGGCGTTGAGCGCTATCGACAGGATGAAGATGCCGCTGGGCGATTCCACCCCATGCGCGTGGGCATGGTGGTGGTGATGGTTGTAGGTTTCTTCCATGACTTATGTGTTTTTTTGTCCTTTGTCCGGTGCCATGGTCGCAGCGGGCGCGGGCTTGTGGCCTCGCGGAGGCCGCGGTGCGGCTTTTCGGTTGCAAAGGTAGCCACGGGGGCTTGCAACGCGGTTGCAAAGAGGGCCGCCTGCCCGCGCCGGGGCGGTGCAAATGGTTTTTAGCCCCCACGGCCGCCGCCATGGGCAAAAAACAGCGGCATTTATTTTGCCCGCCAGCCATTTTGCGCTAACTTTGCACGTATATATAATAACGTAATGCGGGCGGGCTGCGGAGGAAAGGCCGCCCGGCATGAAAACCTGACAGTGATGGAGATAGACAAGAAAGAACGGATGAGGCGGGCCGAGGAGCTCTTCATGCAGGGCTTCAACTGCTCGCAGGCGGTGGTGGCCGCCTTTGCCGACGTTTACGGCCTCACCCAGGAGGAGGCGCTCCGCGTGAGCGCCGGCCTCGGGGCGGGCATAGGGCGCATGAGGCTCACGTGCGGCGCCGTGTGCGGCATGGCCGTGCTGGCCGGGCTTGAGCGCGGCAGCGCCACGGCGGGCGACCGCCAGGGCAAGTCGGAGTGCTACAGGCTGGTGCAGCAGCTGGCCGAGGAGTTCCGCCGCGAGCACGGCAGCATCACCTGCTCCGAGCTGCTCAAGCTCAAGAAGGGCGCGCCGCTTGCCTACGAGGCGTCAGAGCGCACCGCCGAGTACTACAAGACGCGCCCCTGCGTGAGGCAGATAATATCGGCCGCCCGCATCTACGCCGAGGAACTGGAGAAAATTAAAAGTTAAAAGTTAAAAGTTAAAAGAATATGCCTCGGGGCAGGGCCGGCCTATCGGGCCTATTTGACCTATAAGCCCTATAGGCCCTATAGGCCCTATAAGCCCTAAAGGCCCTATAAGCCCTAAAGGCCCTATAAGCCCTAAAGGCCCAATAAGCTAAGAACCAAATCATCAACCCAATGGAAAATAAAGACAACGAAAGATTGCAGCTGCCCGAGAACGCCTTCCGGGAGCTGAAAGGCGGCGAGAAGTACGAGCCGCTGATGAGCCCCGCAGGGCGGCCTGCGGAAGTTAACGCCTGGTCCGTTACCTGGGGCGTGCTCATGGCCATGCTGTTCTCGGCCGCCGCCGCCTACCTGGGGCTGAAGGTGGGCCAGGTGTTCGAGGCCGCCATACCCATAGCCATCATAGCCGTGGGCGTGTCGGCGGCAGCCAAGCGCCCCGGCGCCCTGGGCGAGAACGTCATCATCCAGAGCATCGGGGCGTGCTCGGGCGCGGTGGTGTCGGGGGCCATCTTCACCCTGCCCGCCATCTACATACTGCAGGCCAAGTATCCCGAGGTGGGCGCGTCGTTCCTCAAGATATTCATAGCCTCGCTGCTGGGCGGCATCATAGGCATACTGTTCCTCATACCCTTCCGCAAGTACTTCGTGAGCGACATGCACGGCAAGTACCCCTTCCCCGAGGCCACGGCCACCACGCAGGTGCTCGTGAGCGGCGCCGGCGGCGCCGGCCAGGCCAGGCCGCTGCTGCTGGCGGGCCTGGTGGGCGGGCTCTACGACTTCGCCGTGGCCACCTTCGGGCTGTGGAACGAGAACTTCACCTCGCGCGTGGTGGGCGCCGGCGAGGCGCTGGCCGAGCGCGCCAAGCTCGTGTTCAAGGTGAACACCGGCGCCGCCGTGCTCGGCCTGGGCTACATCGTGGGCTTCAAGTATGCCCTCATCATCTGCCTCGGCTCGCTCGCCGTGTGGTGGCTGATAGTGCCGGGCATGGCCCTGCTGTTCCCAGCCGACGTGCTCAACCAGTGGGACCCCTCGATAACCACCGCCGTGGGCGACATGAGCCCCGAGCAGATATTCACCTCCTACGGCAAGAGCATCGGCATAGGCGGCATAGCCATGGCCGGCATCATAGGCATAATAAAGTCGTGGGGCATAATAAAGGGGGCGGTGGCGCTGGCCGCGCGCGAGATGAAGGGAGGCAAGCAGGCCGCCCGCAGTGTGCCGCGCACCGAGCGCGACCTGCCCTTCAAGGTCATAGCCATAGGCTCCGCGGCCACCATCATCGCCATCTTCGTGTTCTTCTGGGCAGGCGTGATGGACGGCAACCTGCTCTTCGCCCTCGTGGGCGTGGCCCTCGTGGCCGTCATAGCCTTCCTCTTCACCACCGTGGCGGCCAACGCCATAGCCATTGTGGGCAGCAACCCCGTGTCGGGCATGACGCTCATGACGCTCATCCTGGCCTCGGTGGTGATGGTGGCCGTGGGCCTCAAAGGCACGGCGGGCATGGTGGCAGCCCTCATCATGGGCGGCGTGGTGTGCACGGCGCTGGCCATGTCGGGCTGCTTCGTCACCGACCTCAAGATAGGCTACTGGCTCGGGGCCACGCCCCGCAAGCAGGAGTCGTGGAAGTTCCTCGGCACGCTGGTGTCGGCCGCCACCGTGGGCGGCGTGATGATGCTGCTCAACGAGACCTACGGCTTCACCACCGGGCAGCTCGCCGCGCCCCAGGCCAACGCCATGGCCGCCGTCATCGACCCCCTCATGAGCGGCGTGGGGGCGCCATGGCTGCTCTACGCCATTGGCGCCGCCATAGCCATCGTGCTCACGCTCTGCGGAGTGCCGGCCCTGGCCTTCGCCCTGGGTATGTTCATACCCATGGAGCTCAACTTACCGCTGCTCGTGGGAGGCGCGCTCAACTGGTTCGTCACCTCGCGCACCACCGACGCCAAGGCCAACGCCGCCAGGGGCGAGCGGGGCAACCTCATAGCATCGGGGTTCATCGCCGGGGGCGCGCTCATGGGCGTGCTCAGCGCGCTGCTGCGCTTCTGCGGCGTTAGCTTCGACTACTCGGCGTGGTGGGCCAACCCCCTCTCGGAGGTGCTCGCGCTGGCTGCCTACGCCCTGCTCATAGTTTACTTCATACGCGCCACGAGGGTGAACCGCGCCTGACGCGCGACGCAACCCTCCGCGCCGCAAGCGCAAAACCATAAACCGCAACAGCCATGAGACTCATGATTACCTCCTTGCTCTGCTGCCTCGCGCTGCAGCGGGCCGCCGCAAGGGACTTCAACATCGTGGACTACGGGGCCAAGCCCGACACCACACAGCTATCGACTCAGGCCCTGCAGCGCGCCATCGACGACTGCTCGGCCTCAGGCGGGGGCCGCGTGGTGGTGCCGGCAGGCGCGTTCAAGACGGGCACCATCGTGCTCAAGAGCAACGTTAACCTGCACCTGGAGCACGGGGCCACGCTCTACGGCAGCCGCAACCTGGCCGACTACCGCCGCCTCAAGCCCGCTTACCTGTCGCTGCGCACGCAGACAGAGACCATACAGCTCATATATGCCGACAGCGCCGAGAACATAGTCATCGACGGATACGGCACCATCGACGGCCGAGGCAGCGCATTCAAGAAGCTATCGTGGAACGACGAGGGCATCACGCGCCCACACCTGCTGCGCTTCATAGCCTGCCGCGACGTGACCGTGAAGGACGTGACGCTGCGCAACAGCGGGTGCTGGATGCAGCACTACCTGGCCTGCGACCGCCTCAGGATAAGCGGGATAAAGGTGTTCAACCGCAATAACTTCAACAACGACGCGCTCGACATCGACGGATGCCACGACGTGGTGGTAAGCGGCATGATTGCCGACAGCGACGACGACGCCATCACCCTCAAGAGCACATCGCCCCGCCTCTGCGAGAACGTGGCGATAACGGGGTGCGTGGTGAGCAGCCACTGCAACGCCATAAAGCTCGGCACCGAGACCAACGGGGGCTTCCGCAACATAAGCATCAGCGGCATCGTGGTGAAGCCCTCGGCCAACCAGGCCACGCAGTTCTTCGGCAAGCCACGCGGGATATCGGCCATCTCGGTGGAGATGGTTGACGGCGGCGTGCTCGAGAACGTATCCATAACCGACGTGGTGGTAGAAGGCACCGAGTCGCCCATATTCGTGCGCCTGGCCAACCGCGCCCGGGGATACTACGAGGGGCAGCGCATCGACAGCGTGGGCAGCCTCAGGGGCGTCACGATAAGCAACGTGCGCGTGGCCGGCGCCGGGCCCACGGGCTGCTCGGTGACGGGCCTGCCGGGCCACCCCGTGCGCGACGTGGTGCTGCGCGACATCACCATCGAGCACGCCGGGGGCTGTCGCGAGGTGCCGCCCACGCCCGACGAGAAGCCTGCCGAATATCCCGAGGCCACCATGTGGGGCCTGCTGCCGGCCAAGGGCTTCTTCATCCGCCACGCCCGGGGAGTGGAGCTTGACAACGTAACCGTGCGCACCGCCGCTCCCGACGCCCGCCCGAAGGTGGTGAGGGTCGACGCCCGCTGACCTCAGCTCCGCCCCCGGCAGGCCGCCCAAAGGCCCTGCCGGGGGCGGCATCGTGCATTGCCGCGCTTGGCGCGGCAGCTTTTTTTACTTACCAACGGATGAATTATGAAACAGCGTTTTGCATGGCTCATTAAGCTATACCTATTGTTCCTGGCCGTCTTCATGGCGCAGAAGGTGGCCTTCATGTGGATCGACAAGCCCGCCGGGGCTGCCTACTCCGCCGCCCAGTGCCTCGGCGTGGTGGCCCACGGGCTGCTGCTCGACGTGCCTGTGGCGGGCTACCTCATAGCCCTGCCCCTGCTGGCCATGATGGCCTTGGCGTGGGCGGGGCGCCCGGTGAGGCTGCGCCGCTGGGCCACGCCCTACTTCGCCGTGGTGGCGCTGGCCGCCTCGCTGATGTTCGTGGCCGACCTCTCGCTCTACCCCTTCTGGCACTTCAAGCTCGACGCCACCATATTCTATTACACCGACTCGCCCAAGGACGCCCTGGCCAGCGTGTCGGCGGGCTACGTGGCGCTGCGCCTGGCCCTCGTGCTGGCCTGCGCCGCGCTGATGCTGTGGCTGCTCAGGGCCGCCACGCCGCGCCTGCTCGGCCCCATCAGGGGGCGGGGCCGCAGGGCTGGGGCCACGCTGCTGATGCTGGCCGCCGCCGCGCCGCTGGCCATCTCGATACGCGGCGGGCTGGGCGAGTCTACCGCCAACGTGGGCAAGGTGTACTTCTCGCCCGATGAGTACCTCAACCACGCGGCCATCAACCCCTGCTTCAGCATGCTGGCCTCGCTCGGCAAGGCCGACGACTACGCCTCGGAGTTCGACTATTTCCCCGAGGACAAGCGGGCAAGGCTCTTCCGGGGGCTGTACGCCCCCACCGAGGCCGACACCGTGAGGCTGCTCCGCACGCGCCGCCCAAACGTGCTCGTGATAATCATGGAGGGCTTCGGCGGGCAGTTCGTCGAGGCCGTGAGCGGCCGCAAGGACATTGCCCCCAACTACAACCGCCTGGCGCGGGAGGGCATAATCTTCACCAACTGCTACTCCAACAGCTTCCGCACCGACCGCGGCACGGTGTCGACGCTGAGCGGCTACCCCAGCTTCCCCACGCAGTCGGTGATGAAGCTGCCCATGAAGAGCCGCACGCTGCCGTGCCTGGCGGCCACGCTGGCAGGCCACGGCTACCATAGCAGCTTCCTCTACGGAGGCGACATAAACTTCACCAACATGCAGAGCTACCTGCGCACGGGCGGGTACTCCACCATAGTGAGCGACGCCGACTTCAGCCGCGAGGAGCTGGCGGGCAACCCCTGGGGCGCGGGCGACGACGTAACCTTTGCCCGGCTGGAGAGCATGGTGGCCCGGCAGGATAGCGCCCCGTGGCACATCTGCTTCCTCACGCTGAGCAGCCACGAGCCGTGGACGGTGCCTTACAAGCGCCTCGACGACAAGGTGGCCAACGCCTTTGCCTTCACCGACCACTGCCTGGGGCAGTTTGTGGAGCGCATCAGGAAGACGCCCGCCTGGCGCGACCTGCTCATAGTGTGCCTGCCCGACCACGGCTACCAGTTCCCCTCCGACATAACCCACGAGCAGCACAACCACAACTCCATGCTGTGGATAGGCGGGGCGGTGGCCGCCCACCGCGTGGTGCCCACGCTGATGAACCAGAGCGACATGGCCGCCACGCTGCTGGGGCAGCTCGGCATCCCCCACGCCGACTATGCGTTCAGCCGCGACGTGTTCAGCACGGCCTACAAGTACCCCTTCGCTTTCTTCACCTTCAAGGAGGGCTTCGGCTTTGCCGACAGCACCGGCCACACCGTCTACGACATCGTGGGCGACAAGGTGTCGGAGGACTCGGCCCGCAGCGGGCGCCCCGACGCCGCCGCCACGGCGCGCCGCCTGGAGCTGGGCAAGGCCATACTGCAGTCGTTCTACGACGACCTGGGCCGTCGCTGAGGCGGCCATTATAAGGCTTATAGGGCCTATTTGGCCTATTTGGCCTATTTGGCCTATTTGGCTTATAGGGTCTATAGGTCTTATAGGCCAGATAGGTCTTATAGGTGCAATAACCAAAAAGCCCGCGCGGCATCACGCCGGGCGGGCTTCAAAAATTATGAACAAAAATCTTTTTGTTGGTTATTGCTTGCAGTCTTATAGTTTCGGTCCTGCTGCAACGAGAGCCTTGCCGGCCTCGTTGTTCTCGTACTTGGCGAAGTTCTTGATGAACCGTGCTGCCAGGTCCTTGGCCTTCTCCTCCCACTGTGAGGCGTCGGCGTAGGTGTCGCGCGGGTCGAGGATGGCGGGGTCAACGCCCTCAAGCTGCGTGGGCACCACGAAGTTGAAGTAAGGTATGGTCTTCGTGGGGGCAGCGTCGATGGAGTGGTTCAGTATGGCGTCGATGATGCCGCGGGTGTCGCGTATGGATATGCGCTTGCCCGTGCCGTTCCAGCCGGTGTTCACCAGGTAAGCCTTGGCGCCGCTCTTCTCCATCTTCTTCACCAGCTCCTCGGCGTACTTTGTGGGGTGCAGCTCAAGGAAAGCCTGGCCGAAGCAAGCCGAGAACGTGGGCGTGGGCTCGGTGATGCCGCGCTCCGTTCCTGCGAGCTTGGCGGTGAAGCCGGAGAGGAAGTAGTACTTGGTCTGCTCCTTGTCGAGTATCGACACCGGTGGCAGCACCCCGAAGGCGTCGGCCGAGAGGAATATCACCTGCTTGGCTGCGGGGGCGTGGCTTACGGGCTTCACGATGTTGTTGATGTGGTAGATGGGGTACGACACGCGGGTGTTCTCGGTCGTGCTCTTGTCGGTGAAGTCTATCTTGCCCTCTGCGTCAACGGTGACGTTCTCGAGCAGGGCGTCGCGCTTGATGGCGTTGTAAATGTCGGGCTCCGACTCCTTGTCGAGGTTTATCACCTTGGCGTAGCATCCGCCCTCGAAGTTGAACACGCCGTTGTCGTCCCAGCCGTGCTCGTCGTCGCCGATGAGCAGGCGCTTCGGGTCGGTGGAGAGGGTTGTCTTGCCCGTTCCGGAGAGCCCGAAGAAGATGGCGGTGTTCTCGCCGTTCATGTCGCAGTTGGCCGAGCAGTGCATCGAGGCGATGCCCTTGAGCGGCAGGAAGTAGTTCATCATGGAGAACATGCCCTTCTTCATCTCGCCGCCGTACCAGGTGTTGATTATCACCTGCTCCTTCGAGGTGACGTTGAACACCACTGCGGTCTCCGAGTTGAGGCCCAGCTCCTTCCAGTTCTCCACCTTTGCCTTCGATGCGTTGTACACCACGAAGTCGGGCTCGAAGCTCTCCAGCTCCTCCTCGGTGGGGCGGATGAACATGTTCTTCACGAAGTGGGCCTGCCATGCCACCTCCATGATGAAGCGCACGGCCATGCGGGTGTCCTTGTTGGCGCCGCAGAAGCCGTCGATTACGTACAGCTTCTTGCCCGAAAGCTCCTTCTGCGCGATTTCCTTCACGGCTGCCCATGCCTCCTGCGAGGCGGGCTTGTTGTCGTTCTTATATTCGTCGGAAGTCCACCACACGGTGTCCTTGGAGTTCTCGTCCATCACTATGAACTTGTCCTTGGGCGAGCGGCCGGTGTAGATGCCGGTCTTCACGTTAACGGCGCCAAGCTCGGTCACCTGGCCCTTGTCGTAGCCCGTGAGCCCGTCCTTGGTCTCCTCTTCAAACAATACTTCGTAGGAGGGGTTGTAGAGAACCTCGGTAGTTCCCGTGATTCCGTACTTTGTCAAAACTGACTTGTCAAACTTTGCCATTTTACTCAGTGTATTTAGTTGTGGAATGTCCGTTTGGTTGCAGTGTTCCTGAATCGAGCGCAAAGATAGCAAAAATCGGCCTCAAGGCAAAGCCCGCGCGCCCAAAAAAGGCCGGTGATAAGTCTTTTTAGGTTAAAGTATTGAAAAATCGGCAGTTGGCATCCGCTTTTGCAATTCCGGAATGGCAAAAACATACGGATATTATTTACCTTTGCAGGCGGATGGCGGCGCACCGCCGGGCAGCCGCGCGGCAGCCCCGGGCCGGGCGCCGCCCTTAACCTTGAGACACCTACACGGCATGAATGTAATCAACCTGAGCGAGGCCGACTCGATAGTGGGCCTCTACCTGGCCGAGCTGCGCGACGCCCGGTACCAGCAGAACCGCCTCCTCTTCCGCAACAACATAGAGCGCGTGGGCATGATGGAGGCATACGAGATAAGCAAGACCATGGCCTACGAGAGCCGCCCGGTGCAGACGCCGCTGGCCGAGGCCACGGCGCGCGTGCCTGCCGGAGGGGTGGTGCTGGCCACCATCTTCCGCGCAGGGCTGCCCTTCCACCAGGGCTTCCTCGGCGTGTTCGACCACGCGGCCTGCGCCTTCGTGAGCGCCTACCGCGAGTACACCAACGAGGAGCACACCGAGGTGGGCATACACGTGGAGTACCTGGCCACGCCCAGCATAGAGGGCAAGACGCTCATCATAGCCGACCCCATGCTGGCCACGGGCCTGTCGATGGAGATGGCCTACAGGGCCTTCCTCACCCGGGGCGAGCCGAGCCACATCCACGTGGCCTGCGTGCTGGCCACGCCCGAGGGCATCGAGCACGTGGGGCGCACGCTGCCCGGGGAGAAGACCACCGTTTGGTGCGCCGCCATCGACCCCGTGCTCAACGAGCACAAGTACATTGTGCCGGGGCTGGGCGACGCCGGCGACCTTTGCTACGGCGACAAGCTGTAGCCCCGCGCCGCCCTTGTTGTAAAGATGTTTCGCGGCTTGGCGCCGCCTGCGCAACCCCCTGGCCGCCAGCGGGTTGCGCAGGCGGCCGTTTTGCGTTGCCAAACGGCCTGCCTGGGGATGCAGAACGGCCCGTTCCGCCGTGCGGAACGGGCCGTCCTGCGCCGGCTTTCCTGCCATTGGGGCTTGCCGGGCGTGGGTTTTGTAAATTATTCCCCGGCCCGCGCCGCCGTGCCGTCGGCCTTGCGGTCGGCCTCGATGAGGGCGAGCAGCCGCTCCACGGCCTGCCCCTCGGGAATGTTCTTCTCCACGCACTCCTTGCGGCGGTAGAGCGATATGCGGCCCCGGCCCGCGCCCACGTAGCCGTAGTCGGCGTCGGCCATCTCGCCCGGGCCGTTCACTATGCATCCCATTATGCCTATCTTCAGGCCCCCCAGGCCCTTGGTGGCCTCCTTTATGCGCTGCGTGGTGGCCTGCAGGTCGTAGAGCGTGCGGCCGCAGCCCGGGCAGCTTATGTATTCGGTGCGGGTCATCCTCAGGCGGGCGGCCTGCAGTATGGCGAAGGCCGTGGCCTCCACGCAGGCCTGGGGCAGCGAGCCGTGGTTCATGAGCCAGATGCCGTCGCACAGGCCGTCCATCATGAGCGGCCCCATGTCGGCCGCGGCCTCCACCTGGAAGTCGCCCTTCTGCCCGGCCCCGTGGCCGTACATCTGGCAGAACACTATGGGGTTGCGCACCCCGGCGGCCATCATCTCGTGGGCCAGGGCGCGCTGCGAGCCGAGGCGGTTGGCCCTGGCCGGCATGCACGCCACCACCACCTCGGGGTGGCGGCGCAGGCAGGCCACGTACTCCTCGGCCGCCACGCCGTACTGCAGCACCAGGAACTTGACCTCGGCCTGCACCGCGCCCACCATGGGCATGGCCGTGTGGGGGAACACGGGGTACACCTTGGCCTCGGGGTGGGCGGCGCGCAGGCTTTGGCACACGTTGAAGTCGGCCAGCAGGGCCTGCCCCCCGGGGCGGCTCCAGCTGCCCAGCGAGGCCCAGGCCGAGCCGTCGCCTATGTACACGTAGTCGGCCTCCGAGGGGCCGGGGCCGCCCGCCATGCCGCTCACCACCACCGGCGTGGCCCCGCCGCCCACGTTGGCCACGCGGCGCGTGGCCCTGCGCCCCGGGTCGGCCCAGTTCCAGCCGGGGGCTGCCTCGGCCGGTATGGGGGCAGCGCCGGCGCGCTGCGCCACGTAGCCCACGAGCTTGCGGGCCACCGGTATCTCGGCCTCGGGCTCCTCGGTGAGCGACACCCGCACCGTGTCGCCCAGGCCGTCGGCCAGCAGTGCGCCTATGCCCACGGCGCTCTTTATGCGCCCGTCGTCGCCCTCGCCGGCCTCGGTGACGCCCAGGTGGATCGGGTAGTCCATGCCCTCGCGCTCCATGGCCTCGGCCAGCAGGCGCACCGAGCGCACCATCACCACGGTGTTGCTCGCCTTCACCGACACGGCCACGTCGCCAAACCGCTCCCTCTTGCATATCCTGAGGAACTCCATGCAGCTCTCCACTATGCCCCGGGGCGTGTCGCCGTAGCGCGACATGATGCGGTCCGACAGCGAGCCGTGGTTCACGCCTATGCGCAGGGCCGTGTGGTTCTGCCTGCACAGGGCGAGCAGCGGCACGAAGCGCTCCTCTATCTTGCGCAGCTCGGCGGCGTACTCCTCGTCGGTGTACTCTATCTTGCGGAACGTGCGTGCCGGGTCGGCGTAGTTGCCGGGGTTGATGCGCACCGCCTCGGCGTACAGCGCGGCCACCTCGGCCACTCGTGGGTTGAAGTGCACGTCGGCCACGAGGGGCGTAAGGTAGCCGTCGGCGCGCAGGCGGGCGTTGATGTCCTTGAGGCACTCGGCCTCCCTCACGCCCTGCGTGGTGAGGCGCACGTACTCGCCCCCGGCGTCGGCTATGCGCTCGGCCTGCGCCGCCGAGGCCTCCACGTCGGCCGTGGGGGTGGTGGTCATAGACTGCAGGCGTATGGGGTTGTCGCCGCCCAGGGGCGTGCCTCCCACGCGCACCACGCAGGTGGGGCGGCGGCGGTAGTTGAACAGGGCGTCCATTCAGTTCACCTTGTACTGGTACTTCACCTCGGCCAGGTCGCGGTTGGCCTTCTCTATCTTCTCCTTCAGGCCCAGCTTGTAGGCTTCAAGGCGTGCGGCCAGGGCTCCGTCGGATAGCGAGAGCATCTCCACGGCCAGTATGGCGGCGTTCTGCGCGCCGTTCACGCCCGTTGTGGCCACGGGTATGCCCGGCGGCATCTGCACTATGCTGAGCAGCGCGTCGAGGCCGTCGAGCATTCCCTTGATTGGCACCCCGATTACGGGCAGCGTGGTCGAGGCGGCTATCACGCCCGGCAGGGCGGCGGCCATGCCTGCCCCCGCTATTATCACCTTCACCCCTCGGGCCTTGGCCCCGCGTGCGAAGGCCTCCACGGCGTCGGGCGTGCGGTGTGCCGAGAGTGCGTTTACTTCAAACGGAACCTGCATCTCGTCGAGCAGCTTGCAGGCTTTCTCCATTACGGGCAGGTCGCTCGTGCTGCCCATGATTATGCTTACCAATGCGTCCATATATTTAGTTTTGAGTTATGAGTTGCGTTTTTTTGCTTGCGGCTTCAGTCCTTTTTGCTTGCGGCTTGCGGCTTTTTGGCCTTGGAATCCACGCCAGAGTGCATACTTTCTTAATTCTTAATCCTTAATTCTTAATTATAAGATCGTTCCCACGGCGGCGCAGGCGAAGCCCACCCAGAAGCCGGCCACCACCTGGGCGAGCGTGTGCTGCCTGAGGATCATGCGGCTCGTGCCGAGCAGGCCGGCGAGCAGGAACACGGCCGAGAGCCAGCCCACGGGGTTGAAGCCGAATATCTCGGCGAAGGCGCAGAGCGCGCCGGCCACGCCCCCGATGGCCGCCGTGTGGGTGCTTATCTTCCACCATGCGTTGATCACGGCGCACGTTACCTGCACCAGCAGGGCGGCTATGAGTATGCCGCCCATGAAGCGCGGTATGTGGAGCCGCTCCATGAGGTAGACGCAGGCCAGGTAGCAGGCTATGGAGATGGCGTAGGGCACCATGCGGCGCTCCTTGCGCCCCAGCTCCAGGGGCGTCCAGCCGTGGTAGCGGCGGTAGGCGTGGATGAGCAGCGACGGGGCGAGCACGGTGAAGAGGTACACCAAGCCTATCACCGTGGCCTTGTAGGCCAGTGGCAGCAGGCTGAGGTAGCTGAAGGCGAAGAGGGCCGCCAGGCCAACCACCGGCAGGTAGAAGGGCGTGAAGACGAGGCTCAGCACCCTTGCGGCGATGATCAAGTTGCGGTGTTTCATCGGCGCAGTCGTGCTATGGGTATGCCCAGCTGCTCGCGGTACTTGGCCACGGTGCGTCGCGCTATGGGGAATCCCTGCCGGGCGAGGGCTTCCTTCAGTGCGTCGTCGCTCAGGGGGCGGCTCTTGTCCTCGGCCTCCACTATGTCGCGCAGGGCGGCCTTTATGCGTCGCGTGGGCAGCTCCTCGCCGCTTTGGGTCACGAGGCTGTCGCTGAAGAAGTGGCGCAGTGGGAAGGTGCCCCAGCGCGTCTGTGCGTACTTGCTGCCCGTCACCCTCGACACGGTGGATATGTCGAGCCCCGTCTTCTCGGCTATGTCCTTGAGGATCATGGGGCGGAGCGACGCCTCGTCGCCGTCCTCGAAGAAGCGGTGCTGCCAGTTGATGATGGCCTGCATGGTGATGGTGAGCGTGCGGCGGCGCACCTTTATGGCCTCGATGAAGCCCTGGGCGGCCTCCACCTTCTTCTTGGTGTAGAGCAGGGCCTCCTTCATCTGGCGGGTCATGGAGCCGCCGCTGTCGCGGTACTGGCGCATGGTGTCTACGAACGACTGCGACACGCGCAGCTCAGGCACGTCGGCCGCGTTGAGCGTGAAGGTCACTGTGCCGTCGTCCTGCGTGTCCACGATGAAGTCGGGCGTTATCTGCTGCACGCTGCGGCCCACGGCCTCGCCCATGGCCGCCCCCGGCTTGGGGTTGAGGCGGCGCAGCTCGGCGAAGAGGGCCTCGGCCTGCGGGGCGGTCAGGGCGAGGGCCGCGCGTATCTTGTCCCAGTGCTTCTTGGTGAACTCGCCGAAGTGGCGGGCCACCACCTCGCGCATGAGCCGCGTGAGGCGCGAGTCGCCCCGGCGGCCTATCTGCAGCAGCAGGCACTCCTGCAGCGAGCGCGCGCCGATGCCCGGTGGGTCGAACTGCTGCAGGCGGGCCACCACGCCGTCCACCTCCTGCGGCGTGGCCTCGGTGTTGTGGTATATGGCCAGCTCGTCGGCTATGGCGTCGGAGCTCTTGCGCAGCAGGCCGTCGTCGTCGAGCGAGCCTATGAGGTACTCCATGATGGTGCGCTGGCGCGGGGTGAGCTCTATCTCGCCCATCTGCTCCTTGAGCTGGTCGTAGAACGAGGCGGTGTCGCCGTACACCATCTCGCCGCGCGCCTCGGCGGCGTCCCGCCCGCCTTGGTACACGGGAAGGTCCTCGTCGTCGCGGCCTATGCCGGCCAGGGCCTCGTCGAGGGCCGACTGCCTTTCCTCCCTCTCGTGCTGCGCGGCGTAGTCGTCGTCGGGCGCGTCGCCGTCGGGGGCAGGCGCGTCTTGCCCGCCGCCCTCGGCCATGGGCTCGCCCTGCGGCTCGGCCTCGAGCGCGGGGTTGTCGTCCATCTCGGCGTTGATGCGCTCCAGCAGCTGGTTGATGGGCAGCTCCACGAGGTGCGACTGCAGCATCTGCTGCTGCGTTATGGCCTGCGTCTGCCTCAGGGCCTGCTCTTGTTTCTGGACTTGTATCTGACTTTGAGCCATGTTATGTCATGATAGTGTTAGGTGAGCTTGCATTATGCAAAGGCAATGCAAACGAGAGGAAAGGAAGCTTGCTTCCAGTTTCCCGAGTGCGGCTTGCATTATGCAAAGGCAATGCAAACGAGAGGAAAGGAAGCTTGCTTCCAGTTTCCCGAGTGCGGCTTGCATTAT
>CALUEY010000034.1 GCA_944319915.1 uncultured Prevotella sp.
CTCCCGTGGTTAACGTTCTTTATATTATAACGCTCTTTTCTTCCGTTTTGTTTCCATGGTGCAAATCTAAAGGTTTTGGATAGCGGAAAGGGCCGTTTGGCCAGCCGGGAAGGGTCGTTTCGGAAGCCCAAACGGCCTGTCATGCAACTCGCTGGGCAACAAGTGGTTAGCCCGGGCGGGCTGGGCTGCGGTGTTTAACATAAATATGTTAATGGCCAACCCCCGCAGCCCGGCAAGGCAGGGCGCAGGGCGGAGGCTGCTGTGCAAGCCGCGCGGTTCGTAGATGAGAAAAGATTAATAAAACATAAAAATATGTCCGAATTTACGAAATTACAGATTTAGATGTTTAACTTTGCAGCATTGTAAAACGCAAGGGGGCGGTATGCCCGTAGCGGTGTACGCATCTCCCTTTAAACATCAGTCAAAATGAAAAAGAAAGAACTTGTTTTCATGTCAGCCGCATCAGTGCTGTTGCTGACGTCATGTTCGAAACTCGGACCGCTGACAGCCGACAATTTCAAGGTCGTGCCTAACCCGCTGGAGTCTCACGCAGGTCAGGTGTCCGCCACAATCAACGGCACCTTCCCTGAGAAGTACATGAAGAAGAAGGCCGTCGTTACTGTCACCCCGGAGCTGCGCTATGGCAACGGGCAGGTGGCCCGCGGCACAAGCGCCACCTTCCAGGGCGAGAAGGTTGAGGGCAACGACCAGACCATCTCCTACCAGGTGGGCGGCAACTATACCATGAAGACCAACTTCAAGTATGTGCCCGAGATGCAGAAGAGCGAGCTCTACCTCACCTTCGACGCCAAGATAGGCAAGAAGGAGAAGGAAGTGCCTGCCGTGAAGGTGGCCGATGGCGTCATCGCCACGTCGGAGCTGGTGGGCCGCACCGTCAAGAGCGCACAGGCCTGCATCGCACCCGACTCGTTCCGCCGCGTGACCGAGGCCAAGCAGGTGGCTAACATCAAGTTCCTCATCCAGCAGGCCAACCTCCGCAAGAGCGAGCTGAAGAACAACTCCGTTACCGAGTTCGTGGAGCTGCTCAAGAAAATCAACGCCGACAAGGAGGGCCTCAACCTCAACAACATCGAGATTGCTGCCTACGCATCGCCTGACGGTGGCGTGGAGCTTAACGACAAGCTGGCCAACCAGCGCCAGAAGAACACCGAGAAGTATGTTGGCAAGCAGCTCAAGAACGCAGAGATAGAGAACGCCAACGTAGACGCCAAGTACACCGCACAGGACTGGGAGGGCTTCCAGGAACTCGTGCAGGCATCCAACATCCAGGACAAGGACGTCATCCTGCGCGTGCTCTCCATGTATAAGGACCCCGAGGAGCGCGAGCGCCAGATAAAGAACATGAGCGCCGGCTTCCGCGAGCTGGCCGACGGCATACTGCCGCAGCTGCGCCGTTCGCGCATGACCATCAACTACGAGGTCATCGGCCGCGACGACAGCCAGATACAGGCTCAGTACAAGGAGGACGCCACCAAGCTCAGCCTCGAGGAGCTTCTCTATGCTGCCACCCTCACCGACAATGCCGACGAGCAGGAGCAGATATACAAGAAGGCCACCGAGCTTTACCCCAACGACTGCCGCGCCTATAACAACGTGGCTACCATAGAGTATGCCAAGGGCAACTACGACGTGGCCAAGGACTACCTGCTCAAGGCTCTTGCCAAGGATGCCAACAACAGCGAGGCCAACGCCAACCTCGGCCTCATAGCACTGCAGGCAGGCGACACCAAGACCGCCGAGACCTACATCGCCAAGGCTTCGGGCGCCAACGGCATCAACGAGGTGCTTGGCAACCTGCACATCGCACAGGGCAACTACGCACAGGCTGAGCAGGACTTCGCCAAGGTGAACTCTAACAGCGCTGCCCTCGCGCAGATACTGAACAAGAACTACTCGGCAGCGTCTGCCACCCTCGGCAACGTGAAGAACGCCGACGGCATGACCGACTACCTGAAGGCCATCCTCTACGCTCGCCAGGGCAACAACACCGAGGCTGCCAACGCCCTGCGCAGCGCACTGAGCAAGGACTCTTCGCTCTCTTCTTACGCCGCCAACGACCTTGAGCTGGCCAACGTAAGCAAGTAAGCTGGAGGCTGGAACGATAAAGATTTACATAAGGAGAGAGCGCCAGCAATGGGATATGCCGCAAGCATAGCACTCGCAACAAGCCTACACAGGCGCGCCGCCGCTGGCGGCGGCAGGCCCGGGGACGGCGGCGAGCGGGCAGCGCGGCACTTCCCCTTGCGCGGCGCTCTCTCCTTTTCGCGTAAGTTCCATGCCCTTGCGGCACTCATCGCGGCGCTTGTGCTCGCGTCGTGCGGGGCCGGCAACGGTCGTTTCCGCATCGAGGGCCGCTTCCGCAACCTCAACAGGGGCGAGTTCTACGTGTACAGCCCTGACGGGGGCATCACCGGGCGCGACACCATCCAGGTGGTCGACGGGCGCTTCTCTTACAACGTGCCGCTAAGCGGCAACGCCACGTTCGTGCTCATCTTCCCCAATTTCTCGCAGCAAGTGGTGTTCGGAGAGAATGGGGCCGTGGTCAAGGTTAGCGGCGATGCATCCCACATGAAGGAGATGGAAATCACCGGAACCGATGCCAACGAGCTTATGACCAAGTTCCGCGAGGCCGCCAACCGAATGTCGCCGCCCGAGGAAAAGGCCGCCGTGGCCGGCTTCGTGGCCGAGAACCCGGATTCGCCCGCCAGCCTGTACCTAATCACCTCGCGCCTCTTGCAGACCGCCAACCCCGACTATGCCGAGGCTGCCCGCTTGTTGCGCATGGTGCTGAAGGACGACCCTGCCAACGGGCGCGTGGCGCTGCTGCTCAAGCAGGTAGAGAGGCTAAGGCCGTCGACCGTGGGGGGCAGGCTGCCACAGTTTGCCGCCACCGACACCGAGGGCCGCAGCGTGGGCCGCAAGGCCCTCTCCGGCAAGCTGAACGTGGTAAGCGCATGGGCTTCGTGGAACTACGACAGCCAGAACATACAGCGCTGGCTGCGCCGCTACCGCAAGGCCAAGGGCAGCCAGCTGGCCGTGGTGAGCATCTGCGTAGATGCCGACACCGCCTTGTGCCGCCGACACCTGCGGGCCGACTCCATCGACTGGCCCAACGTTTGCGATGGCCGTATGTGGGCAACGCCGCTCATGGCAGTCTTTGGCCTGGCCACCGTGCCGGGCAACATCGTTGCCGACGCCAGCGGCAAGATAGTGGCGCGCAACCTCGGCTCCGCGCAGATGAGGGAGCTGCTTGAGAAAGAGTTCGGCAAGATTGAAACCACGGGGCGCCGCTTGCGCTGACCCATGGCCGGCTCGCCTGCGCCGGGATTGCCTGCGCCTGGCCGCCGCCAATCCCAACCTTTGCGGCTGTCGGCTTTCCGACAGCATTCCATTCCTCTCTTGAAAACATACATCCCATGCTAGTAAAGACATATTGCGCTGCCGTGACAGGGCTTGAGGCCACCACCGTAACGGTGGAGGTGAGCATGTCGCGCGGGGTGCTGTTCCACCTCACGGGGCTGCCCGACAATGCCGTGCGCGAGAGCCACGACCGCATAGTGGCCGCCCTGCAGAACAACGGCTACAAGTTTCCGGTGGCCGACATCACGGTAAACATGGCCCCGGCCGACCTCCGCAAGGAGGGCAGCGCCTACGACCTGCCGCTGGCCATAGGCCTGCTGGCCGCCGCGGGCAAGGTGGAGGCCTCGATGCTCGGCAGCTTCATGATGATAGGCGAGCTTGGCCTCGACGGACGGTTGCAGCCCGTTAGGGGCGCGCTGCCCATAGCCATCAAGGCCCGGGCCGACAAGTTCAAGGGCCTCATAGTGCCGAAGCAGAACGTGCGCGAGGCCGCCGTGGTGAACAACCTCGACGTTTACGGCATGGAGACCATCACCGACGTCATCGCATTCCTCGGCGGCGACACTCGCTTTGAGCCTACGGTGATAGACACCCGGGCCGAGTTCTACGCCCGCCAGAGCCATTTTGAGTGCGACTTTGCCGACGTGCGCGGCCAGCAGAGCGTGAAGCGGGCCCTCGAGGTGGCCGCCGCCGGGGGCCACAACATCATAATGATAGGCCCGCCGGGCAGCGGCAAGTCGATGATGGCCAAGCGGCTGCCTTCAATACTGCCGCCGCTGTCGCTGGCCGAGAGCCTGGAGACCACCCAGATACACAGCGTGGCGGGCAAGCTCAGCCGCGACACGTCGCTCATCTCGCAGCGCCCTTTCCGCTCGCCCCACCACACCATCTCGCCCGTGGCCCTCGTTGGCGGCGGCACCTCGCCCCAGCCCGGCGAGATATCGCTGGCCCACAACGGGGTGCTCTTCTGCGACGAGCTGCCCGAGTTCAACCGCAGCGTGCTCGAGGTGCTGCGCCAGCCGCTCGAGGACCGCCGCATCACGATATCGCGCTCCAAGTACACTGTGGAATACCCCTGCTCGTTCATGTTCGTGGCGTCAATGAACCCATGCCCCTGCGGCTACTACGGCGACCCCACACACCGCTGCGTATGCACCCCGGGGCAGATACAGCGGTACATGAACAAGATATCGGGCCCGCTGCTCGACCGCATCGACCTGCAGGTGGAGATAACGCCCGTGCCGTTCGACGACATGGCCCAGGCCGCCCCGGGCGAGCCGAGCGCCGCCATCAGGGAACGCGTGGTTAGGGCAAGGGGCTTGCAGGAGGCGCGCTACCGCAGCCACCCCGGCACGCACTGCAACGCGCAGATGACCGAGCGCATGATACACCTCTACGCCGAGCCAGACGCCGAAGGCATCGAGCTGCTGCGCATGGCCATGCGCCGCCTGAGCCTGAGCGCCAGGGCCTACAACCGCATACTAAAGGTGGCGCGCACCATAGCCGACCTCGCCGGTAGCGAGCGCGTGGAGCCGGCCCACCTGGCCGAGGCCATAGGCTACCGCAACCTCGACCGCGGCGACTGGGCCGAGCGGGGCGCATAGGGCAGTATGCTTGCCGCCGCGCTTTGCAGGCGGGCGGGTGCAGGCATGGCGGCCTGTGCCGGCAGCCCGTAGGTGGGTATGGCCCGCGCTCCTGCGGCAGGCTGCGGGCTGCGGGCGCTCCCGCCACATTTTTGGGTTAATTTCTCGTAAACAATTGCAAGTGACGGGAAAAAAGCGTATTTTTGCAATTCAATAGGATTATAACATTCACTTATGTCGTGTATATTGCACATCGAGACGAGCACCAACGTATGCTCCGTGGCCGTCAGTGAGGACGGCGCCAACCTCTTCTGCCGCGAGGACTTCAGCGGTCCCAACCACGCCGAAATGCTCGGCCGCTACGTAGACGAGGCCATCGCCTTTGCCGACGGGGAGGGGGCCAGGCTCGACGCCGTGGCCGTGAGCTGCGGCCCGGGGTCCTACACGGGCTTGCGCATAGGCGTGTCGATGGCCAAGGGCATCTGCTATGGCCGGGGCGCAAAGCTGCTGGCCGTGCCTACGCTGGAGCTGCTCTGCGTGCCGGTGCTGCTCGGCGACGGCGCGCCGGAGGACGACGCGCTGTTCTGCCCCATGATCGACGCGCGCCGGATGGAGGTCTACGCCGGCATCTACGACCGCGCGCTGCGCCCCGTGAGGGAGGTGGGCGCCGACGTGGTTGGCCCCGACACCTACCGCGAATACCTCGACAGCCACCCCGTCTACTTCTTCGGCAACGGGGCGGCCAAGTGCATGGACACGATAGCCCACCCCAACGCCCACCTCATCAGCGGCGTAGAGCCGCTGGCAAGGTGGATGTCGCCCATTGCCGAGAAGCGGCTGGCCGAGGGCCGCACCGAGGACGTGGCCTACTTCGTGCCGTTCTACCTCAAGGACTTCGTGGCCAAGACGCCGCGCAGGCTCATCTGAGCGGAGGACCGGCCGGCTGCCGGGCCACCCACCAACTGACAACAACAATGCGATGAACATAGAAGGACTGGACTATAACACGCAGCGCGAGCCGCTGCTCATGCCCGAATACGGGCGCGAGATACAGAAGATGGTAGACTATGCAGTGACGCTGCCCACCAAGGAGGAGCGGCTGAGGTGCGCCGAGACCATCGTCAGGATGATGGTTACCAAGGTGCCGCAGCTGCGCGACAACGCCAACTACGAGCAGACGCTATGGGATCACCTATACCTCATGAGCCACAAGCAGCTCGACATCGACTGGCCCTACGACGTGTCGGACGCCGAGAAGATACTGGGCAAGCCGCAGCCCATGCCGCTGCCGAACAAGGGCGGGCGCGTGAGGATGCGCCACTACGGGAGGCTCATCGAGGAGATGCTGGCCAAGCTCAAGGACATGCCCGAAGGCCCGGAGCGCGACGAGCTGGTGCGCGTAACGGCCAACCAGATGAAGCGCGACCTCGCCGCCTGGGGCCACGGCTCACTTGACGACGAGCGCGTGGCCGCCGACATGGCGCGCTTCACCGACGGCAAGATACAGCTCAACCTCGGCGAGCTTAGGCTCGAGAGGTTCGTGCCGGGGCCTGCCGCCGACGCACAGCGCAGGAAGAAACGCAAGTAAACCTCCATGCCATGGCTTCATTCATAATCGAGGGCGGCCATCCGCTTAGCGGCACCATCACCCCGCAGGGGGCCAAGAACGAGGCCCTCGAGGTAATAGCGGCAACGCTGCTCACGGCCGACGAGGTGGTGATACGCAACATACCCGACATACGCGACGTGAACAACCTCATACTGCTGCTGCGCGACATAGGCGTGAAGGTGGAGCGGCGGGGCAAGGGCGTGTATGCCTTCCGCGCCGACCGCGCCGACCTGGGCTTCCTCGGCAGCGACGAGTTCGTGAGCAAGTGCGCCGAGCTGCGCGGCAGCGTGCTGCTCATAGGGCCGCTGCTGGCGCGCTTCGGCAAGGCCGTCGTGGCCACGCCCGGCGGCGACAAGATAGGACGGCGCCGCCTCGACACCCACTTCCTGGGCTTCAAGGCACTGGGGGCGCAGTTCAGCCACATCGAGGGGCGCAACGTCTACGAGATTGGCGCCGCGAGCCTTGAGGGCTGCTACATGCTGCTCGACGAGGCTTCCGTCACCGGCACGGCCAACATCATAATGGCCGCCGTGTGCGCCAAGGGCACAACCACCATCTACAACGCTGCCTGCGAGCCTTACATACAGCAGCTGTGCCACCTGCTCAACCGCATGGGCGCCCGCATCAGCGGCATTGGCAGCAACCTGCTCACCATCGTAGGCACCCCGGTGCTGCACGGGGCCACGCACGATATCCTGCCCGACATGATCGAGGTGGGCTCGTTCATCGGCATGGCCGCCATGGCCGGCAACGGCATTCGCATCAAGGACGTGTCGGTGCGCAACCTCGGCATCATCCCCGAGGCGTTCCGCCGCCTCGGCGTAAGGATGGCCGTGGATGGCGACGACATAGTGATACCCAAGCAAGGCCACTACCAGGTGGACTCGTTCATCGACGGAACGATAATGACGCTGGCCGACGCGCCGTGGCCGGGCCTCACGCCCGACCTCATCTCCGTGCTCATCGTGGTGGCCACGCAGGCACGGGGCAGCGTGCTCTTCCACCAGAAGATGTTCGAGAGCCGCCTCTTCTTCGTAGACAAGCTCATCGACATGGGCGCGCAAATCATACTCTGCGACCCCCACAGGGCGGTAGTCGTGGGCCACGACCACCGCCGCCGGCTGCGCGCCGGGCGTATGGCCAGCCCCGACATCAGGGCCGGCATAGCGCTGCTCATAGCGGCCATGAGCGCCCAGGGAACGAGCCGCATCGACAACATAGAGCAGATAGACCGGGGCTACGAGGACATCGAGGTGCGCCTCGGCAGGCTCGGCGCAAGGATAAAGCGCATAGGTTGAGCCGCGCCCGGGGCATTGCCCGCCGCGCAGCGGCAGCCAACCAGCATACAGTGATGATAAGACAGGAAGACGTTTACCGCATAGGCCGCATAGGCAGGCCGCACGGAGTGAAGGGCGAGGTGGTGCTCTGGTACGACGACGATGTGTTCGACCGCGCCGGGGCCGACTACCTCGTGCTCGCCATCGACGGCATCCTCGTGCCGTTCTTCATCGAGGAATACCGCTTCCGCAGCGGCGAGACGGCGCTCATGAAGTTCTGCGACGTTGACTCGCAGGAGCAGGCCGCCGCGCTCACGGGCTGCGAGGTGTTCTTCCCCACGGCCCTCGCCGCTGCCGCCGAGGCCGAACCCACGCTGGCGATGGTGGAGGGCTTCACCCTCGTAAGCGCCGCCGACGGTGCCGCCGTGGGGCGCATCGCCCGCGTGGACGACGCCACCGCCAACGTGCTCTTCGAGCTTGAGGACGGCCGCCTGGTGCCCGCCGCGCCCGAGCTTGTGGCCGGCATCGATGTGGAACGCCGCGAGGTGAGGGTGAACCTGCCCGATGGCTTGCTCGAACTGTAGGCCCCGCGCCCGCCGCAACGCAACATACAACGAACCAATGGAAAAGAAACAAATAGCCATCCTCGGCTCCACGGGGTCGATAGGTACGCAGGCACTGCAGGTGATAGCGGAGCACCCCGACCGCTACGAGGTGTATTGCCTCACGGCCAACAACCACGTTGAGCTGCTCGCCGAGCAGGCCCTGAGGTTCAGGCCTGCCGCCGTGGTCATTGCCAACGAGGCCCGATATGCCGAGCTTAAGGCCCTGCTTGACGGCCAACCCGACATAAACGTATATGCCGGGGCCGAAGCCATCGACGGGATAGTGGAGTCCGGGCCCATCGACATGGTGCTCACGGCCATGGTGGGCTTTGCCGGCCTTTCGCCTACGATACACGCCATAAAGTGCGGAAAGACCATCTGCCTGGCCAACAAGGAGACGCTCGTGGTGGCGGGCGAACTTATATGCAGGCTCGCCATGCAGCACCGGGCCTCCATCCTGCCCGTGGACAGCGAGCACTCGGCCATCTTCCAGTGCCTGGCTGGCGAGGGCGACAACCCCATAGAGAAGATACTGCTCACCGCCAGCGGCGGCCCGTTCCGCGAGTTCGGCATCGACCGCTTGGCCACGGTGACCAAGGCCGACGCCCTTCACCACCCTACGTGGGAGATGGGAGCCAAGATTACCATCGACAGCGCCACGATGATGAACAAGGGTTTCGAGGTTATCGAGGCCAAGTGGCTCTTCGGCGTGGAGCCGGGGCAGATTCAGGTGCTCGTCCATCCGCAGTCCATCGTGCACAGCGCGGTGCAGTTCTGCGATGGCGCGGTCAAGGCCCAGCTCGGCGTTCCCGACATGAGGCTGCCCATACAGTACGCCTTCTCCTACCCGGAGCGCATCAGCCTCGCGTCGGAGCGGCTCGACCTGCTTAGCCACAAGCTCGAGTTCTTCGAGCCAGACACGGAGAAGTTCCGCTGCCTGGCACTGGCTTTCGAGGCCATTGGGCGCGGCGGCAACGTGCCGTGCGTGCTCAACGCCGCAAACGAGGTGGTGAACAGGGGCTTCCTTGAGGGCCGTTGCGGTTTCCTGCAGATGAGCGACATCATCGCCGAGACAATGGAAAGGGTGGCTTTCGACGCCAATCCCACTTACGACACTTACGTATCTACCGACGCAGAGGCGCGCCGCGTGGCCGCCGAGATAATGGCTGCCGTGGGGCGGCCATAGCCTGCCGTGGGGCGGCCAGCCGCTGCCGCCGGTGGCCGGTGGCCCGCTTCGGCGCACATCCAACACATAACAATCAACAAGAAGCTAAATGGAAATTTTTCTGATCCGCGTATTGCAGCTCATGCTTTCGCTGTCATTGCTCATCCTCCTGCACGAGGGTGGCCACTTCTTCTTCTCGAAGCTCTTCGGAGTGCGCGTCGAGAAGTTCTACCTTTTCTTCGACCCCTGGTTCCACCTCTTTGAGTTCAAGCCCAAGAACAGCGACACTACGTATGGCCTGGGCTGGCTCCCGCTGGGCGGCTACTGCAAGATCTCGGGCATGATTGACGAGAGTTTCGACACCGAGCAGATGAAGCGTCCGCCGCAGCCGTGGGAATTCCGCACCAAGCCCGCGTGGCAGCGGTTGCTCATCATGGTGGGCGGAGTGCTGGTAAACTTCCTCGTGGCGCTGTTCATCTACGCCATGATACTCTTCCACTGGGGCGACACCTATATCCCGGTGAGCGGCATGACCAACGGAATGGCGTTCAACGCCGATGCCAAGGCGCTCGGTTTCAGGGACGGCGACATACTCATAGGCACCGACAAGGGCGCCTTCAAGGAGTTCGACGTGCAGCTTTTCCGCGACCTCTCCAGCGCCACCCGCGTAGACATAGTGCGCCAGGGCAAGCCCCTGAGCATAAGCCTGCCGGGCGAGCTCGACATGATTGACATGCTGCAGAAGCAGCCCCGGTTTGTCAGTCCGCTCATCCCGAACAGGGTGGACAGCGTTCTTCCCGGCTCGCCTGCGGCCGTCATGGGCCTGCGCAAGGGCGACATGCTTGTGGCCGTCAACGGAAAGGAGGTGGCCTCGATGAACGCATTCACCGACGAGCTTGACCGCCTGAAGGACGTGCTCGCCGTGGCCCAGACCCCGGCAGACAGCATGAAGGTGCGCCGAGCCACCATCGTGAGCGAGCGCGGTGGCGTGCGCGACACCGCCTCCGTTGTGCTTTCGCCCGAGCTTAAGCTCGGCTTCACGTATCAGTCACTCGCCGAGCTCTACAAGCCGGTCACCATTGAGTATGGCTTTTGGGAGAGCCTGCCCGCCGGGGTGGTATATGGCTGGGATGTGCTCAAGGGCTACGTGGGCGACATGAGATACCTCTTCTCCTCCGACGGGGCCAAGCAGCTGGGCGGCTTCGGGGCTATCGGCAGCCTTTTCCCGCCAGTGTGGGACTGGTACTTGTTCTGGAAGATGACCGCCTTCCTCAGCATCATCCTTGCCTTCATGAACATCCTGCCCATCCCCGCGCTCGATGGCGGCCACGTGCTCTTCCTCGTCTACGAGATGGTGACGGGCCGCAAGCCGAGCGAGAACTTCATGATCCGCGCCGAGTACGTGGGCTTCGGCTTGCTGCTGTTGCTCATGGTGCTGGCCAACCTCAACGACATACTGCGCTGGCTGGGCTACATGTAGGAAATCATGAGCTAAAAAATTAAAAGTTATAAGTTAGAAATTAAAAGTTGAAAGTTGCGCGGCAGCGTGCCCGGGCGGCCTGCCGGTGGCGGCGGGGAGCGAGGCTGGCGCGGGCCATGGCGCAATGGCAATATATCGGGATAATGCCCTTGGTGGGCGCTCCGGCGTGGGGCGGCCACCAAGGGCATTCTTGCATCCCCCTCTCGTGTAGCTCCTTTTGTTTTACAAAGTGCGCCCCTGTAGGGGCGTGGCGGCTCCCTTTCCGTGCCGAACGGGCCGTTTGGGCTTGCCGAACGTGCCGTTTGGGCTTGCCGAACGTGCCGTTTCGCGCTGTAAAACGGCCCGTTTTGCAACGCCTTGGCAGCCAGGTCGTTGCGCTGTCGCCGCCGCATTGCGAAAAAAGTTTACCCCGCCCAGTCCATGATGCGCTCCGGTAGGCCGTGCTCGGCGGCAGCCCGGGGCAAGGCGTTTTTTGTCGGTGCCATGGCAGTGTTTAGCAAATATTGTGTTACCTTTGCACCGCGAAGCGCGCCGTGGGCGCGCCGCAAAGGCATTGTCAGGTGCAACACAGATAGAAATGAAGATATTTCCCAAGACCATGATTATGGTGGCGGCCCTCGTGCTGGCGCTGCTGCAGGCCACGGCCCGCGCCGCCACGCAGGGCGGTGGGGCGCAGGCCGGCGCGCCATCAGCCCATGGCGGCATCGACGTAGTGATGCTGGGCGACTCCAACACGTCGATAGGCGGCGACGCCTGCGACCGCCCCGCCGGCTGGAACAAGTGGTTCCGCGACAGGTTCGCGCCCGCCACGTGCCGCAGCTACGCCCGCAGCGGCGCCACCTGGACCAACACCCCGCGCACCGTGCGCGACGTGGAGCAGGACATAGCCGTGCTCGGCGACAACAATGTGGTTTACAACCAGGTGGAAAGGCTGGCCGAGGCCGCAGCCAAAGGGATTCAGCCGCAGCCCGAGCTGATACTGATAGCTGCCGGCACCAACGACGCCTGGTTCGCCGCCGAGCGCCCGCAGGCTCTCGCCATGGCAGCCGCCGATGCATTTGCCGCCGATAGCTGCTTCATCACCTCGCGCCCGGTGGGCAGCGTGCTGACGCTGGCCGAGTCAGTGCGCTACTGCTGCGAGCTGCTCATGGAGCTGTTCCCCGGGGCGCAGATAGCGCTCATCACGCCGCCGCAGACCACCATGGCCGCCCCCGGGCGCATCGACAGCGTGGGCAGCATCATCGAGGAGTGCGGCCGCAGGATGTCGCTCGCCGTGCTCAGGCTCGACCACCAAGGCGCCATCTATGCCACTGCCGAGCGCCTGCGCCGCCGCAACACCTACGACGGCACCCACACCACAGAGGCCTGCGCGCGCCGCCACGGCTACCTCGTGGCCGCCTGGGCCGCCTCGGTGCTGCAGTTCTGAGGCTCCGTGGCGGGCCGCGCCAGTGCGCACCCATGCGGCATGGCGAAGGTTGTTCAATATGATATAACGTAGAAGTAAAGTAGATGTTCAAGATTAATTGCCATCAAATTGTGTGCTATTTAGGAGATTCAGGCCAAAGCCCGAAGAGGGAGTGTAGCGGGCTACACGACCGATGAGGCTTTTGTCTGCAGCCCTAAAGAGCGCGCAAGGTGGAGGCAAAGATTATGAAGAGCATCTTAAATATTATGATATCGATTAATTTTGAATAGCTACTTAGATGGTTTTCTCCGACTTGTTTTTCCTCTTCGTGTTCATCCCGGCGTTCTTCGTGTGCTACATGGCGGGCGCGGGCATCGACCGCTTGCTCAGCCGCGGGGGCGGCCCCGTGGGCAACGCGGCCAAGAACATGGTGCTCGTGGTGTTCTCGCTCGTGTTCTACGCCTGGGGCGAGCCGGTATACGTGTTCCTCATGGTGGCCAGCGTGCTGCTCAACTACGCCTTCGGCCTGCTCATCGCGCGCGGCGGTGGGCGCAGCAAGGCCGCCCTGGCCGTGGGCGTGGGGGCCAACCTCGCGGTGCTCGCCACGTTCAAGTACCTCGGCTTCTTCGCCCGCACGCTCTGCGGCCTGGGCGCCGACGTGGCCGTGCCTTCCATAGCCCTGCCCATCGGCATCAGCTTCTACACGTTCCAGGCCATATCCTACCTCGTCGACGTTTACCGCCGCGAGTCGCCCGTGCAGCGCAAGTTTGCCGGCCTGCTGCTCTATATCTCCATGTTCCCGCAGCTCATCGCCGGCCCGATAGTGCGCTACGGCACCGTGGCCGCCGAGATATCGCGCCGCCACGTGTCAGCCGCCGACTTTGCCGACGGAGCCTACCGCTTCCTCATCGGGCTGGGCAAGAAGGTGATACTGGCCAACCAGATGTCGGAAATCGTCGACCAGTTCCTCGTGGCGGGCCTGCCGTCGCTCTCCACCTCGGGCGCGTGGGTGGGGCTGCTGGCCTTCACCTTCCAGATATACTTCGACTTTTCGGGCTACTCCGACATGGCCATTGGCATGGCGCGCTGCCTCGGCTTCCACTTCAAGGAGAACTTCGACCACCCCTACTGCTGCTCCACGGTCACCGACTTCTGGCGCCGCTGGCACATATCGCTGGGCAGCTTCTTCCGCGACTACGTGTATATACCCATGGGAGGCAACCGCCGCCACCAGGCCCTTAACATCCTCGTGGTGTGGTTTCTCACCGGCCTGTGGCACGGGGCCAGCTGGAACTTCGTCATCTGGGGCCTCTACTTCGGCCTCATCGTGGCGCTCGAGAAGTACACGCTGCTGCGCGTCAAGGAGCGCGTGCCTGCCGTGCTGCTCCATGCCTACAGCCTTGCGGCGGTGGTGATAGGGTGGGGCATATTCTACTTCGAGGACTTCGGGGCAATGCTTTCCTTCTTCCGCGCCGCCTTCGGAGGAGCCCCGGCGCTCACCGACTTCGTGTCGCAGAGCGCGCTGGCCGGCAACTGCTGGCTGTGGGTGGCGGCCGTGGTGTTCTCCATGCCGGTGCGCCGCTGGGTGTCGGTGGGGGCCGGGCGCGCGCTGGCGGGCCACGCCGTGGCCCTCGGGGGGCTGCGCCTGGCGTTCCGCACGGCCCTGAGCGTGGCCCTGCTTGTGCTGAGCGTGGCCCTGCTCGTGGGCGCCACGAACAACGCTTTCATCTATACAAGGTTCTGACATGGGAGGAACAAGGTTCTGACATTGGAGAGACAAGCCGATAGCAGGCAAGATAAGATACACCTACAATCATGACGCAAGATACTTACAAGCACATACGGGCATCCGTGCCAAGCCCGGCGCTGCGCGCCGCCGCCATCCTGGTGCTGGCCGCCGTGTGCAGCGTGGCCCCACGGGCAGGCGCGGCGCGAGGCACGGCACCGCGCGACGCCTGTCGCCACGACAGCGTTGGCGTGCGCATAGCGCGCCGGGGCATCATCATAGCCCAGGCCGACTCGCTCGTCAGGGCGATGGAGCCTTTCGGCGGAAGCGCAGCCTCGGGCAAGGCATACGCCGGTGTGGTGAACTCCTACAAGCGGGCGCTGGGCGACAGCGTGGCCGTTTACTGTATGCCCATACCCACCGCAGTGGAGTTCTACTGCCCCGCCGCCGCTGCCGGGAACACGCGCCCCGAGCGCCCCGTGATGGACAGTCTGCTGGCCGGCCTGGCCCCGGGCGTGGTGGCGGTAGACGTCTACGGGGTGCTCAAGGAGCACTCCTCGGAGCGCATCTACTCGCGCACCGACCACCACTGGGCGCCCCTCGGGGCCTACTACGCCGCACGCGAGTTCGCCGCCCGGGCCGGAACGCCCTTTGCCCCCCTCTCCGGCTACGAGCGGCGCGTGGTAAGCCGCTATGTGGGCAGCATGTACACATTTTCGCGCGACCCCGCCGTGAAGGCGTCGCCCGAGGAGTTCGTCTACTACGTGCCGCGCGGCGTTGACTACGAGGCCACGGCCACCGTCTACCGCCTTGGGCGTGGCCGCCGCGTGGTGGGCGAGCAGGGGCCGGAGCCCAGCGACTTCTTCGTGAGCTACCCCGACGGCGCCCGCGATGCCTATTGCACCTTCATGGGCGGCGACCTGCGCACCGTGAGGGTGGCCACCTCCACCCGCAACGGCCGCAGGCTGATGATACTGAAAGACAGCTACGGCAATGCCCTGCCCGGATACCTGTTCCATTCGTTCGAAGAGATACACGTGGTAGACTTCAGGTACTTCACCCGGAGCATCAGGCAGTACGTAAGCGAGCACCGCATCACCGACGTGCTCTTTGCCAACAACATGATGCACGCCTGCCTGCCCGGCACCCACCGCGCCTACGCGGGGATGCTGGCGCGCTGACGGGCCATAAAACCTCAACGACAGCAATGGACAAGAAGATATACATAGCAGTGATGGCGGCCGTGTTCGCCGCCTTTGCCGTGGTGTTCTGCACGTTTCCGCGCAGCACTTACTCGGAGCTTGAGAAGCGCGGGCTGAAGCGTTTTCCGCCCTTCACGCTCGACTCGCTGCTCAACGGAAGCTTCACGGCGGGCGTGTCGTCGTGGTTCAGCGACAGCGAGCCTTACCGCGACCGCTTCATGGCCCTTAGCATGATGGTGAATGACGCCATGGCAGTTTCGATGCCAGGCGAGGCGGTGAGGTTCCATGCCTCCGACACGCCTGTGGCCCCCCTCAGCGCGCCAGCCGGTGCGGCAGAACCCCAGGCGGCCGACAGCGCGGGCTACGTCACCGCCGACGAGAACGCCAAGATAGCCAACGCGGGCATAATAGTGGTGGGCGAGGGCGAGCGCGTGAGGGCGCTCATGGCCTTTGGCGGCAGTGCCAAGGGCGGCGGCTCTTACGCCCGCCTGGCCAATGCCTACAAGCGGGCGCTGGGCGGCGGCGTGGCCGTTTACTGCATGGCCATACCCACCGCCACCGAGTTCTACTGCCCTGCCAAGGCACGCTCCATCACGAGGCCGCAGCTGCCCGTGATACGCAACATCTACTCGCAGCTCGAAGAGGGCGTGAGGCCCGTCGACGCTTACTCCGCGCTGGCCTCCCACGCCGCCGAAGACATCTTCCTGCGCACCGACCACCACTGGGCGCCGCTGGGCGCGTTTTATGCCGCCCAGGCCTTCGCCGCCGTGGCGGGCGTGCCGTTCCGCCCCCTCTCGGCCTACGACCGCCGCGTGGTGCGCCGCTTCGTGGGCAGCATGTATGGCTATTCCAAGGACATATCGCTGAAGCGCGCCCCCGAGGACTTCGTTTACTTCACGCCCAAGGGCATTGCCTACACCACCACCTACGTTGACTACCTCATCGATGAGCACTACCGGGTGACGGGCCAGGGCAAGCCATACCGGGGGCCGTTCTTCTTCCATTACCGCGACGGCAACGGCGGGGCGTACTGCACCTTCATGGGGAGCGACGCCAAGCTTACCGTTGTGCGCACCGCCACCAAGAACGGGCGGCGGCTCATGATAATAAAAGACAGCTTTGGCAACGCCCTGCCCGGCTACCTGTTCTTTTCGTTCGAGGAGATACATGTGGTAGACTTCCGCTACTTCAAGAAGAACATGAAGGCTTATGTGGCCGAAAACAAGATAACCGACGTGCTCTTTGCCTGCAACATCTTCAACGCCTATTCCGGCGCGATGAGCCGCAACTGCATGCGCTTCCTCACCCAGGACGGCACCATAGTGCCGCCCCCGCACGTGGCCGACAGCTCTGCCGTGGCCGACACCACGGCCCGCCGCCGCGCCGCCATGCCCGCCGGGGCTGCCCATGCCCACCATGCTGACTCTGCCGCCGCCAGCGGCCATGCGCCCCACCGCGCCGACTCCACAGCCGGTGGAGCTGCCAGGGCGGAGTGAGGCAGGCCCTGGCGGTGTAAGGATATTTCGCACCCGGGCGGCGCGCTTGTGTCTTGTGGCTAACCGCCTGGTACCCAATGTGTTGGCAGCACGTGTCGTTTGGGCGTGCAAAACAGCCCGTTCCGCACTGCGAAACGGGCTGTTTTGTGAGGTAAAACCTGCCGTTTGGCACTGTCTGACGGCAGGCATGGCCTTGCGGGGGGTACGGATTGTAAACTTCTTTCAGCGCGCGGCGCTTGCCCCCGGCAGGCATGGCTATGCCCGGCTTTAGTTTCTTTAACCATTGCCCGTGGGCAAAGCTCACCGCATTTGCTTACCTTTGCATAACGCAAGCTGCACTCGGGAAACCGTGGGCAAGCTCACTTCCCTCCCGTTTTGCATTATCTTAGCACGATGGAAAAATTCGCTAACGTAAAGGTGATAGCCTTCGATGCCGACGACACGCTGTGGGATTGCCAGTCGTACTTCGACGAGGTGGAGCGCGAGTACTGCCGCCTGCTCGCCCCTTTCGCCCCGGCGGACGAGGTGTCGGCATCGCTCTTCCGCACCGAGGAGGCCAACATGGCCCTGCTGGGCTACGGCTGCAAGGCTTTTGTGCTCTCGCTCATAGAGAACGCCGTGGCCGTGAGCGGCGGCAGGGTGGGCGGCGGCGTCATCGGCGAACTGCTGCGCCTGGGCAAGCGCCTGCTTGAGCTGCCGGCCACGCCGCTGCCCGGCGTGGAGGAGACGCTGGCGCGGCTCCACGAGCGTGGCGACCGCCGCCTGGTGGTGTTCACCAAGGGCGAGCTGCTCGACCAGCAGAACAAGCTGCGCCGCTCGCACTTGGAGAGATACTTCCACCACGTGGAGATTGTGTCCGACAAGACCGAGCGGGCCTTTCTCAGCCTATGCCGTCGCCTGCGTGTCGCGCCTGCCAGCGTGCTCATGGTGGGCAACTCGCTCAAGAGCGACGTGGCCCCGGCCCTGGCAGCCGGGGCGCAGGCCGTTCACATACCGTTCCACGTTACGTGGCGGCTGGAGCAGGTGGAGGACTTTGAGCACACGCGCCTGGTGCGCATCGACCGCTTTGGGCAGCTGCTCGACTGCCTTTAGCGTTCCTTCCTGCAGCGCAGTATTTATACAAAACCCATACAGATGCTACCTTTCAGAATCATGATTGCAACCCCCGCAGCCGCCCTGCGCCGCATGGCGAGGCTCGTGGCCGTGCTCGCGGTGGCCCTGGGTGCGGCCTCGTGCGAGGACGATGAGCTGGGCGCGCCGCCAAGCCCCGCGCCTGCCCGCACTGTGAAGACGGTGCTGATGTACCTGCCGTGGTCTACAAACCTTACGCAGAACTTCTACACAAACATAGCCGACATGGAGCGGGCAGTGGCCTCATCGGCGGGCGACAGCGTGAGGGTGCTCGTGTATATGTGCACCACGGCGACCGAGGCCGAGCTGTTTGAGCTTGTGCCGGAAGGCTCTGCCTGCCGCCGCGAGGTGATAAGGGAGTACCATGACCCCGCCTACACCACTGCCCAGGGCATAGCCTCTATGCTTGCCGACGTGCGCGCCGCCGCCCCCGCGCCGCGCTACGCCATGACCATAGGCTGCCACGGCACGGGCTGGCTGCCCGTGAGCATGGGGCGCTCGCGCTCTGCGGGCGAGGCCCCGCGCTTCCACTGGCAGGCCACGGGTGGCCCACTGACGCGCTTCTTCGGCGGGACCACGGCTGAAAGCCAAACCGACATAGCCACGCTGGCCGAGGGGATAGAGGCTGCCGGGATGCACATGGAGTTCATCCTCTTCGACGATTGCTACATGGCCTCGGTGGAGGCGGCCTACGACCTGCGCCACGTCACCGACTATCTCATAGGCTGCCCAACGGAGATAATGGCCTACGGAATGCCCTACGCCGTAGTTGCGCCCCACCTGCTCGGCACGCCCGACTATGCGGCGGTGTGCTCGGAGTTCCTCGACTTCTATTCTTCTTACCCTTATCCTTACGGCACCATCGGCGTTGCCTGCACCGCCGAGCTCGACAGCCTGGCCCGCGTGGTGGGCAAGATTGAGGACGCGTATGAGCTTGACCCGGCCTTGCGCCCCTACATACAGCGCATGGACGGCTATTCGCCGGCAATATTCTTCGACCTGGGCGACTACATCTCGGCTATCTGCACCGACGAGGCCCTGCTCGCGGAGTTTCGCTCGCAGCTCGCCCGCGCCGTGCCTTACAGCGCGCATACGCCCAACTACTATTCCGCGTTTGGCGGCGTTGTGTCCATAAGGGCTTATTCGGGCATAACCACATCGGCCCCCACGGCTTCTTCATACGCCTCCGCGTGGCGACAGACGGAGTGGTATAGGGCCACGCATCCTGCCGCCGACTGAGCCTTTTATGCTTGCCTTGGGTGGCGCGTTGAGGCTTTGCTCAGGCCGTGGGGCGGGTCTCGCGGCTTGTTGCCGTGCGCTTGTAGGTGGCTATGGTGTGGCCGTCGTAGGTGCGCAGGCAGGTTAGGCGGGCGTCGGCAGGCAGGCCGGCGGCCTTCGTTCCGCTGCCCAGCACGCAGGGCGCGGTCTCCACCCTGAGTTCGTCCCACAGCCCTTCGGCTATGAGGCGGCGGTGGGTTTCGGCCCCGCCCTCCACCAGGAGCGACTGCAGATTGTCGTTGCGGCAGGTGTCGATAAGCTCGCCGAGGGTTGTGCCTTGGCTGCGGCTGAGCACGAAGCGGCGCGGCGCAGGCCCGCCCCAGTGGCGCACGTCGAGGCGCGGGTGGTCGCGCTCGGCCGTCACCCGCCCCACCACAATGGCCTGGCACTCCGTGCGGAGCTTGTGGGCGAGCATCTGCGTGAACGGCGTGGATATCATCGTGGGCTTGAAGTGGCGGTCTATGAATCCGTCGGCCGACTGCGCCCACTTGAGTATGATGTATGGCCGGTGCTCGGTCTGGAACGTGATGAAGCGGCGGTTCAGCTCGCGGCACTCGTCCTCCAGCACGCCCACGGTCACCTCTATGCCCGCCTCGCGCAGCTTCTTTATGCCCGCCCCATGCACCTTGGCGAACGGGTCCTCGCACCCTACGACCACTCTCCTCACACCTTTCCTTATTATTAGGTCGGCGCAGGGGGGCGTCTTGCCGTAGTGCGAGCACGGCTCCAGGCTCACGTAGAGCGTAGACTGCGGCAGCAGCGGCTCGTCTTCGGGGCGCACAGAGGCAAAGGCGTTCACCTCGGCGTGGCCCTGGCCGCAGCGGGCGTGGTAGCCCTCGCCTATTATCCTGCCCCCGGGGGCCACGATGACTGCGCCCACCATGGGGTTGGGCCGCGCCCCGTAGATGCCGCATGCGGCCAGTTGCAGGCAGCGTCTCATGTACATTTCGTTTGTTTCCATTGTGCTTTCTGCGTTTTTTTTGTTACTTTTGCATCATGACTTACGGTGAACTGTGGCGGCAGCTGGCCGCCGTTTATGACGAAGGCGAGGCCCGCGCCATAGTGCGCTATGTGCTTGAGGCGCGCTTCGGACTGTCGCCCACCGATGTTTACAGCGGCAAAGTTACACAATTATCCGCAGACGACCAGCAGGCGCTTGGCCAAATAATGGGCCGCCTGATGCAGGCCGAGCCTGTGCAGTACGTGCTGGGCGAGGCCGAGTTCTGCGGGCGGCGGTTTGCGGTGGAGCCCGGGGTGCTCATCCCCCGGCCCGAGACCGAGGACTTGTGCGCCTGGGTGCTGGAGTCGGCGGCGGTGGGCGGGCAGGCCGCCCCGGCCCTGCTCGACGTTGGCACTGGCAGCGGCTGCATCGCCGTTACGCTGGCCCTTGAGGCCGCAGGGGCCCGGGTGGCGGCGTGGGATGTTTCGCCCGCGGCCCTCGGCGTGGCCTCGGCCAATGCCCGCAGGCTCGGGGCCGAGGTGGGGTTCAGCCGTGTTGACGCGCTCCGGCCGCCCCGCGACGTGGCGGTATGGGATGCGGTGGTGAGCAATCCGCCCTACGTGCTCTGCAGCGAGCGCGCCGCCATGGAGCCTAACGTGCTCCGCTACGAGCCGGCCTCGGCCTTGTTCGTACCCGACGACGACCCGCTGCGCTTCTACCGCGCCATAGCCTCCTACGCCGCCGCTGCGCTGAAGCCCGGCGGCGAGCTGTTCTTCGAGTTCAACCCGCTGCTCGTAGGCGAGATGCGCGCCATGCTTTCGGCCGAGGGCTTCGGCCCTGCCGAGGTGCGCCGCGACCGCTTTGGGCAGGAAAGGCTTCTAAAGGTAAAAAGGTAAATGGGCAAAGGGGGAAAAGGCTAAAAGGGCAAGCGCCGGCTCTGCCATGCCTCCCATATATCCCATGCCTCCCATGTCTTCCAAAAATCCCAACCAAAACCATCACCCAATGCCCCCAAAAGAAATTACCGAAAACGACGCCCTGCTGCGCCTTACCGCTCTCTGCTCGCAGGCGGAGCACTGCTCCGGCGAGGTGGACGACAAGATGCGCCGCTGGGGAATGGACGAGGACGCGCGCGCCAGGGTGCTCGCCCGCCTCGTGGAACTGAAATTCGTAGACGACGGACGCTATGCCCGCGCCTTTGTCCGCGACAAGGTTAAGTACAACAAATGGGGCCGCCGCAAGGTGGAACAGGCATTGTGGGCCAAGCGCATCGACGAGGAAACGCGCCGCAGCGCGCTCGCCGAGGTGGCCGACGAGGACTACCTGGCCGTGCTGCGCCCGCTGCTGAAGGCGCGCCGACGCACGTTGAAGGCTGCCGACGGGTATGAGCTGAACCGCAAGCTGGTGCGCTTCGCGCTGGGGCGGGGCTTCGATTACCGGTTGGTGAGGCTGTGCGTTGACGTGCCGGACGACATGGAGGGCTGCGATGGCGATGACGCTGTGGAGTGATGTGCTCGACTTCGTGTCGCCACGCCGCTGCGCCGTGTGCGGCGGACGGCTCGCGCCCACTGAGCACGCCTTGTGTTCGGTGTGCTGCCTGCGCCTGCCGCGCACCGGCTTCTGCCTCTCGCCGGCCGACAACCCCGTGGCCAAGCTCTTTTGGGGGCAGGCCCCCGTGGAGCGCGCCACGGCGCTCTTCTACTACGAAGCCCACTCGGAGACGAGCCGCCTGGTATATTCGCTCAAGTACCGTGGGCGCCCCGACATAGGCGTGGCCTTGGGGCGGTTGGCCGCCGGCGAGATGCTGGCCGCCGGTTTCCTTGCCGGTGTCGACGTGGTGGTGCCGGTTCCGCTGGCCAAGAGGCGGATGCGCGAGCGTGGCTACAACCAGAGCGAGGCCATCGCCGATGGCATTGGCTCGGCGGCGGGGCTGCCGGTGGAGGCCCGTGCGGTGGCGCGCACCGTGTACCATGGCAGCCAGACGAGCCTTGGCCGCTGGCAGCGGCTTGGCAACGTTGACGGTGCGTTCTGCCTTAAGGATGGCTCGCGGCTGCGGGGGCGCCACGTACTGCTGGTCGACGACATAGTGACCACCGGCGCCACGGCCATAGCCTGCGCCTCGGCCTTGGCTTCCGTGCCGGGCATCAGGCTCAGTTTCGCTGCGCTCGGCTTCACGAGATGAGGCTCCATAGGCGGTTCGGCCTGGCTCCCCGGCCTCTGCTTGCCTTGCCGGGTTTTGCGTTGCTGCCGTGACGCAATAATCTTTTTTAACGGCGCGGCATGGCAAGTTTGACAAATGTTTCCTACCTTTGCAGACTAATATCAAACCAAACAATGCAAGAGATGGACACAATCAAAACCACATTCGCGGCAAAGCTGCTCGAAGTAAGGGCCATAAAGTTGCAGCCAAGCAGCCCGTTCACATGGGCCTCGGGCTGGAAGTCGCCTTTCTACTGTGACAACCGCAAGACATTGTCTTACCCCCGCCTGCGCAGTTTCGTGAAGACTGAGCTGTGCCATGCCATACAGGAGAACTTCCCGGAGGTGGAAGCCATAGCCGGCGTTGCCACCGGGGCAATAGCACAGGGCGCTCTCGTGGCCGACGAGCTGGGCCTGCCATTTGCCTACGTGCGCAGCAAGCCAAAGGACCACGGGCTTGAGAACCTCATCGAGGGCAACCTTGAGCCGGGGGCAAAGGTAGTGGTAGTGGAGGACCTCGTGTCCACCGGCGGCAGCAGCCTCAAGGCCGTTGAGGCCATAAGGAAGAACGGTTGCGAGGTGATAGGCATGGTGGCGTCGTACACCTACGGCTTCCCCGTGGCCACGGAGGCATTTGGCAAGGCCGGCGTAAAGCTCGTGACTCTCACCGACTACGACCACGTGGTGGCCCGCGCGCTGGAGACCGGTTACATAAAGCCCGAGGATGTGGACGTAATCCACGAGTGGCGCAAGGACCCCGCTAACTGGGGCGGCAAGTAAGAAGCCGGCAGTGAGGCTCTTGCCTTATCGTTTTTAACATTTCATCCTTCACTCTTCCTTTGACAAATGAGCAAGTTTGAAAGCAGCATAAAGCAGATACCATACCCGCAGCAGGCCGTCTACGCCATGCTGAGCAACCTGGAGAACATGGAGAAAGTGCGCGACCGGCTGCCCGAGGACAAGCTGCAGGGCCTGCGTTTCGACCGCGACACCATCTCGGTGAGCGCGCCACCGGTGGGCCAGGTGAGCCTGCGCATAGTAGAGCGCGACGAGCCCAAGTGCATAAAGTTCGCCACCGAGCAGTCGCCTGTACCCTTCAACCTGTGGATTCAGGTGCTGCCCGTAACGGAATCCTCCTCTAAGATGAAGCTCACCATCAAGGCCGAGCTTAACCCTTTCATCAAGGGGATGGTGCAGAAGCCGCTCACAGAGGGCGTGGAGCGCATCGCCGACGCCCTTGCATCCATACGCTACGAGTGACGCCGCGGTGCCGGCCAGGGGCTGCCGCAGCCCGTCTTGCCCGCTGGTGGCGGGCGCAGGCGCAGGCAGCTGCGGCGGAGCCGCTTTTCATTACCTTAACAACCAAACTACAATGGCAAACAAACTCTGGGAAAAAGACTTTGAGGTGAACAAGGAGATAGAGCGGTTCACCGTGGGCCGCGACCGCGAGCTCGACCTCTACCTCGCCAAATACGACGTGCTGGGGAGCATGGCCCACATAACCATGCTGCAGAGCATAGGCCTGCTTGAGGCCGACGAGCTGGCCCGGCTGCTGGCCGAGCTGAAGGATATATACCGCCTTTGCGAGGCCGGCAAGTTCGAGATAGAGGACGGGGTGGAGGATGTTCACTCGCAGGTGGAGCTGATGCTGACGCGCCGCCTGGGCGACGTGGGCAAGAAAATCCACAGCGGACGCTCGCGCAACGACCAGGTGCTGGTTGACCTTAAGCTCTTCACGCGCCACGAGCTGGCCGAGATAGTGGGTTTGGTGAAGGCCCTCTTCGACGAGCTGCAGGCCAAGAGCGAGCAGTACAAGGGCGTGCTCATGCCCGGATACACCCACCTCCAGGTGGCCATGCCCAGCTCCTTCGGCCTTTGGTTCGGCGCTTACGCCGAGAGCCTGGCCGACGACGCGCTCTTCCTGCAGGCGGCTTACCGCATGGCCAACCGCAACCCGCTCGGCTCGGCGGCAGGCTACGGCTCGTCGTTCCCCCTCGACCGCGCCATGACCACGCGCCTGCTGGGCTTCGACTCCATGGACTACAACGTGGTTTACGCGCAGATGGGGCGCGGCAAGACCGAGCGCAACGTGGCCTTCGCCATGGCTTCGGTGGCCGGCACGCTGGCCAAGCTGGCCTTCGATGCCTGCCTCTTCAACAGCCAGAACTTCGGTTTCGTGCGCCTGCCAAAGGAGTGCACCACCGGCAGCTCCATCATGCCGCACAAGAAGAACCCCGACGTGTTTGAGCTGATACGCGCCAAGTGCAACAAGCTGCAGGCCCTGCCGCAGCAGATAACGCTCGTGATGAACAACCTGCCTACGGGCTATTTCCGCGACTTGCAGGAGATTAAGGAGATGTTCCTGCCCGCCTTTGCCGAGCTTGAGGACTGCCTCTCGATGGCGGCATACATCATAAACCGCATGGAGGTGAACGAGCACATACTCGACAACCCGATGTACGACCCCATGTTCTCCGTGGAGGAGGTGAACCGCCTGGCCGCTGCGGGCATGCCCTTCCGCGATGCCTACAAGAAGGTGGGGCTGGAGATAGAGGCCGGCACGTTTGTTCCCTGCAAGCGCATCTGCCACACCCACGAGGGCAGCATAGGCAACCTGCAGAACGACAAGGTGAAGGCCATGATGGACGAGACGCTCGCCGGCTTTGGCTTCGAGCGTGTGGCCGAGGCTGAAAGGAGGCTGCTGGGATGCTGAGGGCAGTGCTTGCAGCCGCCGTGGCTGCTGTGGCCGCCGCGTGGCTGGCCTCGTGCAGCAAGGCCGAGGACGAGTTCAGCGACGAGCCTTGCCTCTTCATCTTCGACAATTCCGTGCACCAGGACGCCACGCTCGCCACGGCCATGTCGCCCATGTCGCCCGGCGTGTTCTGCCACATCTCGGAGACCAATCGGTCGGGGGCGGCCACGTTCGTGTTCAGAAACAACCAGGGACTGTCGTCGGAGAAGCGCGCCAACGCCAAAGACCAGCAGCAGTCGCGCCGCCTGGGCCGCCGCAACGGCATCATAGTGGGCTACGGCAACGGCGACATTACCACCCCCGAGTTCTACGCCTACGACGCCCAGTGCCCCGTGTGCTACAGCGGCACGGGCCTCGTGGACCGCTCGCTGAGCATCGACAGCCGCGGGGTGGCCACCTGCGGGAACTGCCACCGCACCTACGACCTCAACAACGGCGGCTACATCATGGCCGGCGGGCAGGCAGATGGCACCACGAACAAGCTCACGCGCTACCACGCCTCGACCACGGGCGAGTTTGGTGTGCTCGCCGTCACGAACTGACCATGGCGCCCAGAGGGGCGCAAAGGCAAGCTGCCCTCCATGGGGCCAGCCACGCGATTGGGCATAAAGCCAAGCGGCCTGCAACGCATCGACTGCGTTGCAGGCCGCTTGGCTTTTGTCATTTCTCCTCCTCGTAGTCAACATATTCGCCCTCGTCGTCGGCAAAGATGCGCCGGCTGGCCGTGGCGTGGTCGCGCGTGTCGATGATGGTCTCGCCCGTGGCGGCCTGCGCCTGGCGCCGTGCTGCGCCTGCGCCTTGGCGTCTGCGTCCATGGCCGCCGCCTTGCCTGCCTGCCGCCCCCGTGGCCTTGCGCGCGGCGGAGCGGAAGATGCCTATGCCCTTGCGCAGCAGGAGCAGGCCAACGCTTGCGCCCACCAGCAGGGCGGCGAGGAAGAAGAGGATGATGATGGCGAGGAAGTGGAACATGGGCAGGCCCTCCGCTCTATGCCTTGCGGCGTTGTGTGATGGCCGACAAGAGCATGTACCACGCTATGGCCACGGCCACGCCCAATGCCCCGAGCAGCAGGATGATGGCCGCCGACGAGGCTATGAAGGCATACCTCACCTCGTTGCCGCGCCAGCCCCACGACTTGAACTTGAGGGCAAACATGGGAATCTCGGCCACTAACAGCCAGCTGCTCGCCAGCAGCAGGGCCACCACGGCCAGCGCGCCCCAGGCGGAGGAGGCCAGCCAGTCGCCCGCGCCAACGATGAGCGAGGCCCAGAAGAGGGTGTTGGCAGGCGTGGGCAGGCCTATGAACGAGGTGGCCTGCCGCTCGTCGAGGTTGAACTTGGCCAGCCTCAGGGCCGAGAAAGCGGCCATGATGAAGGCGGCGAAGGGCAGCACGCCCGCCACGGCGCCCCACGACTCGGGCCACGAGGCGGTGGAGAGCAGCGTGAAGGCCATGGCCGAGGGGGCCACGCCAAAGGTTACGTCGTCGGCCAGCGAGTCAAGCTCCTTGCCTATGGGCGACGACACTCCGAGCAGGCGGGCTGTCATGCCGTCGAAGAAGTCGAACACGGCGCCGAGCACGATGAAGAGGAATGCCATCTGGTAGTATCCGCCGAAGGCGAAGTATGTGGCCACGCAGCCGCACACGAGGTTGCAGCAGGTGATGGCGTTGGGTATGTTGCGTGTCAGTATGTTTGCCATTCTCAGTCAGCCTTTATGTTGCGCGTAATGTTTGTATGAGCGCAAAGGTAGGGTTTTTATTCCAATTGTGCAAGCCCGGGGGCTTATTTTTGCCGGGCTGCCCTGCCTGCCGCCTCGCTGCGGGCTTGCCTTGGGGGCTTGCCATGGGGCGTAGTGCGCCGGGCGAGGCGGCGGCAGGTGTAATGATTTTTCGCCACGCGGCCTTGGCGGCGCAACAGTCTGTGCCTCAGGGTGTTGCGAGAAGGGTCGTTTTGC
>CALUEY010000035.1 GCA_944319915.1 uncultured Prevotella sp.
TGTCATTATAACCTCCTTTTAAAAAGATATATGCAATTAATATGCCACTTTACAACGTCTTATTAAACTAGAGCCTACGCATCGTTTTACTTTCCCAAACAGCCAGTTTGGCCTTGCAATACAAGCCGTTTTGGAGCGCCAAACGGCACTTATTGCGCAGCTGAAGCCCATTGCTCGCCCAAATGGAACAAACTTGTAAAACAACATTACTACAAACTGTAAACCACAAACAGCATCCAAGACTGATACAAAACCCCAACCAACGCAAAAGTTTCACCGTTTAATCACGATTTATTGCCGTTTAAGCCAAGCTTTAAGACTTTTGCACCAAATTCATATCCTCAGCCACTTAACCAGATGATGGAAATGACAAAAAATTTAGTAAATTTGCATCTGCAAACTCGCTTACTAAAAATAATGTACTATATAACATTCGCACATATAGCCAGATGGCTCTCCAATGCACTTTTTCTGTGCTTATCCATGCTCTGCGCTCTATCGTGTGCCAATGGCAAAAGCGACGACAGCAGGACGCCAAGCGAGATGGCTCTGTTCCTACACACCAACGACTCCACCTTGCGCCTCGACGCCCGCGCCCCGCAAACGTGCGACAGCCTTATGGCAGCAGCCTCAGACAGCCTTACATACTACGACTATTACATTCTTAAGGGAAGATATTACCTGCTAACTGAGCACCCCGACTCGGCTCTGCCATTCGCCCGCAACACCTTGGCCTTTGCCAACAGCCGGCCAGCCACACCACGCACACTCGGACTGAAAGCATTGGCCAAAAGCACAGAGGCATCATTCTACCACTTGCTGCGGCTCGACCCCCAAAGAGCCATTTCGCTCAACCTGCAGGCCTACGAGCTGATACTTACAAGCGACCTCAACTACTATTCGCCAGAAATAGCAGCCAACTTAGCCGATTCTTACATCGCTGCCGATGACCTGCCTGCCGGGGCAAAATGGTACCGCAGGGCCTTGTTCCTCGTAGACTCGCTCAACCTCCCAAAAGAAAAGAACATAACGCTTTACATGGGCCTTGGGCAGATATACACCACAATGAACGACTATGCCTCTGCCAAGCACTACTATGAAATGTCGGAGAGGCACTACAGCTTGATGAAGCCAAATATGCAGTCTTATTTCCTCAACAATTTTGGAAATTATTATTATTACAAAGGCGACTACAGCAATGCCCTTGCTACGTTCAGGAAACTGAAAAGGCACCTCGAAACCCACAACGCCGAAGACACGTATGACATGTACCTCTGCCTCGTAAACATGGCCGACATTTTCCTCAACCTCGACCTGACCGACAGCGCACAGGCATACGTGGACAAGGCTGCAGGCTACTTTGCCGCAAACGACATAAAGCCAGGCATATATTACGCCAACACCATAAGGATAGGCATAGCCGCCAAGCAAGGAAGGCATGGCGACATTGAACGCATACTGAAGGAAGAACCAGCCTTTGAGGGCTACAACCAAAGCATAAGGAACATAAGGAGCAAGTACTTGCAGGAATATTACACTGCAACAGGAAACTATAAGAAAGCCTACAGCGACTTGTTGCTCAACATTGCACAGAACGACAGCCTTGAACACAACCGCACTTACATGAAAGCCGCCGAGATAATGATGCGGTACACGGAAGACACCCTGAAGCTGCACCACCTGCTCGAAATCAACGCCAAGAACGCCGAAGTAAGCAAGAGCAAGGCCACGCTATGGCTACTGATAAGCATAGCAGTGGCCTTAGCCTCGATATTGGTGAGCGGCACCATTGCATTCCGCAAGCGCAAGGTTCAATTGAAGATGCAGGCCATGAAGCTCCGCCTCAACAACGCAAGGCAAAGAATATCGCCCCACTTCGTGTTCAACGTGCTAAACACAAGGATAGGATCAGCCAGCATCGGGGAGACCGATGCGCTGCTAAGGTTGGCAAAGCTCATAAGGTCTAGCCTCGACATGACCGGCAAGCCTTTCGTGACGCTGCGCGAAGAGCTTGACTTCATTACTGAATACATAAGCCTGGAGCGCGCCTTCATAGGCGATGACTTCGAGTTCCGGCTGACAGCACCCGACGAAAAAACGCAAGGTGAGGTGCGCCTGCCGGCCATGTTCATACAGATTCTCGTGGAAAACGCCATCAAGCATGGACTGAAGTGCGTCGCCGGACACAAAAGGCTCGAAGTAAGCATTGCTTGCTCCGATGGCGGCATCAACATCGATGTTACCGACAACGGCCCCGGATTCGACATACGCCACCACGACTACGGACGCACAAAAAACGGGCTGAGCATCATAAGGCAAACCATATCCATAGTCAACCAAGAAAACAGAGGCGGCGAAAAAATGCATTTCTGCATACAGAACATGGAGGATGCCAACGGCAACGTGTGCGGCTGCAAAGCGTCGCTAAAGATACCCCAAACCATAAAATTCATATAACTATATAACAATGAAAACCATAATCATCGACGACAGCACGTCGGCCATAGAGGCACTGGCCGACAAGCTTGCCAAACATGAAGACATACAGCTCGTCGGCACAGCCAACAACGGTCGCATCGGGCTTAACCTCGCCAAGGAAGTAAACCCGGATGTGGTTTTCCTCGACATCGAACTGCCCGACATGTCGGGCGTCGAGTTCCTCGAGCAGATGGACAACATATTGCCCGAACAGTGCCACGTGGTCATGTACACCGGCCATCCGCAATATATGTTGCCCGCTTTCCGCAAAAACGCCTTCGACTACTTACTCAAGCCTATCGACGACAACGAACTCGAACAAATCATCCATCGCATTCAGTCGGCAAGGCAAAGGCAGGCTGAACACGGCTTCTCCGATGGCATAATTAGGCAGAAAAGCGACAACAAACTGCTCTTCTACACCAATTCCGTTGACTTCCGCCTCGTCCACATACGTGACATCGGCCTCTTTCAGTACAACCACGAAATAAGGGTATGGGAGGTTGTGATAGCCGGGCGCAAAACGCCCATCAGGCTCAAGCGCAGCGTAAACAACGAAACCCTGCTCAGCATAGACGACAGGTTCATACAGGTGAGCCAGCGGTACGTGATAAACATCAATTACCTATTAGAGGTAAACGACAACAAATGCCAGTTTTACCCACCGTTCGACAAGATTGACTACGTTAAGGTGGGGCGGCTTTTCCGCAAAAAGCTCATCGAGCGCTTCTGCTCGTTGTGACCCAGCCACAGAGCAAGGAAAAAGAAAGGCGGCACCTGAATCTCGTTGTTTCCGGTGCCGCCTTTGCTGTCATGCCAAACGAAGCTTCACTCCGACTTGAACAAGTCCTTTATCCCGCCGATGCTTCCCATGAGGTTTGTTGCCTCATAAGGCAGGTAAACAGTTTTAGTTGTGTTGCCCTTTGCAATTTCCTCCAGCGTATGGATGTATTTCTGCGCAAGCAGATAGTTAGCTGGGTTGGTGCTCTTTCCCACGGCCTCGGTTATCTTCTGGATGGCAATGGCCTCAGCCTCGGCCTTGCGAATGCGGGCTTGGGCTTCTCCTTCTGCATAGAGTATGGCTTCCTGCTTGGCAGCCTCGGCACGGTTGATGGTGGCCATCTTCTCGCCTTCCGACTGCAGTATGTCGGAGGCTTTCTTGCCCTCGCTCGTCAATATAGTGGCGCGCTTGTTGCGCTCTGCCTGCATCTGCTTTTCCATGGCGGTGAGCACGCTTGCGGGCGGCGTTATGTCCTGCAGTTCAACGCGGTTCACCTTTATTCCCCATTTGTTGGTAGCATCGTCGAGCACGGCCCTGAGCTTTGTGTTGATTGTGTCACGGCTGGTCAGCGTCTGGTCCAGCTCAAGCTCTCCTATTATGTTACGCAGCGTTGTCTGCGTAAGCTTCTCGATGGCGTTAGGCAGGTTGTTGATTTCGTAGACAGCCTTGAAAGGGTCTACAATCTGGAAATACAGCAGCGCATTGATCTCAGTCTGCACATTATCCTTAGTGATAACGTTCTGCTTGGGGAAGTCGTACACCTGCTCCCTGAGGTCGATTGTCGATGAGTAAGAGTATCGGCCGCGCTGCATGACGACTATTTCCTTTGCCCGGTCGATGAAAGGGATGATGACGTTGATGCCCGGCTGCAAAGTGGCATAGTAGCGGCCGAGCCGCTCTATAATCTTTGTCTCCGACTGCGGAATGATCACCAGTGCCATCTTGGCGAAGATAATGATGCATATTACGCACCCAATCAAAACGTAAATCATAAGCTAAACTATTTGGTTTTGGTTACTTTCACAATCACGCTGTCGCGCCCAACGATTTCAACGGGCGTCCCGGCAGGAAGCTCCTCGCTCTCTACGGCGCAAGCCTTCCAATCGTCACCATCGATAGACACGCGCCCGTAGCCCCCAGCCTTAATGGCTTCGCTAACAATGCCCTTACGACCCAATATGGCATCGGCATTGCTCACTCGGCCCGTTCCATGCTTATGGATGCATCGCAAGGCAAAAGGCCTCACGCAGGATACGCTCAGGGCAGTGAACACTATAAACACTATGAGCTGCACATATATGCCGGAAAAGGCGGATGCCACCGCCGCACAAGCTGCCCCGATGGCAAAGCAAAGCACGACAAAGCCACCAGTGCACAACTCAACCACAAGCAGCAAGACAGCCGTAGCCAACCACGCCGCCCACAGGTTTGCAAAGAAATACTCAATCATAAGCCATAAAGTAATAACATTAGCAATTTGTTGGCAAAGTTAACAAAACTTTCCCAAACTGCCAAACCATACATTTACTTTATTGGCACGTCAGCAAAATAAAGCCTCCATGGTGCGCCGAAACTCCGCCTGGCGCGCCATGGAGGAAAAGGCCTTGGCAGTAAAGCCACAGCTACGTCAGCGCGATCCAATATAAAGAAACACCATGCCGAGCAGCACAAGGGCAAGGTCGACGGCCTTGGCCTTAAGGTTCTTCTCATGGAAAGCCACCGCCCCGAACAAGAAGCTCACCACCACGCTGCCGCGGCGCACCATAGAGACTATGCTTATCATGGCCCCTGGGATGGTCAAAGCGTAGAAGTAAACGAAGTCGGCGGCACTGAGGAACACGCTCACACACACAATGCTCCAATGCCAGTGGAACGGCGTGGTATGCTGGCGCTTAGGCCACCACAGCAGCAAGAGCATGGCCCCCATCATGAAGAACTGGTAAATGTTGTACCATCCCTGCACTATCATCTGGTTAAGCCCCACCCCGCCCTCGTTCACAGGGGCCATCAGAAACTTGTCGTAAAGCCCACTGACAGCTCCGAGCGCCGCAGCCGCCACTATCATCCATATCCAACTGTTTGTCCTGAAGTCAATGCCCTCTTTTTTCCCGCTCCTGCTTAGCATGAAGAAAGAGGCCACAGCCAGCACCACTCCGGCCCACTGCCAAAGGTTAAGGCGCTCGCCAAAGAAGAGAAACGCGCCCACAAGCACCATGACGGGGCGCGTGGCATTGATAGGCCCCACTATCGTCAGGGGCAGGTTTTTCATGCCAAAATAGCCGAACACCCAGCTGCTGAGCACAATGGCACTCTTCAGCAGTATGTACTTGTGGACATCCCAGCCCGCCACAGGCACATGGAGCATTGTGCCATCGAGCAATGAGGTATGGGCGCTGAGCAATATCAGCGGCAAGAAAATGACCGAACAGAAAAGCGTGTTGAGAAACAACACCGGCAAGACCGCATTGTCAGAAAGAGCCTCCTTCTTGAAAGCGTCATAAAAGCCAAGCAGTGTAGCCGACAGAAATGCTAATACTAACCACATGGAAAAACTTAATATTTAATGTCTTCGAGAAACAACGCATGGCCCGGCATCGACTCTCCGGCCGCTGCGCGCGCGCCTCCCTCTATTACTTTCCTGAATCCATCTACTGTCATGCGGTGGCGGCCCACCTCCACCAAAGTCCCCACCACTGCCCTAACCATATTGCGAAGGAAACGGTTGGCGCTAATCTCAAAATACCATGCCGATGGCGACAGCCGATGCCATGCAGCCGACTTAACCATGCAGAGCGTGGTCTTGACATCAGAGTTGCTTTTGCAGAAAGCCCCGAAGTCACGATACTCAAGCAGCAAGGCGGCTGCCTCGTTCATCAACTCGAAGTCAAGATCGTAATGAAGCGCGCAGGAATATGCCCGCACAAAAGGATCCTTTTGAAGGTGAACATAGTAATGGTATGTGCGAAGCGTGGCGCTGAAGCGGGCGTGCATATCGTCGGCCACAGGCTCCACGCGGCTCACAGAGATGTCGCACGGCAGAAAGCGGTTGAGCTTATATGCCAGATTATGGCAATCAAGGGCAGCATTGAAGTCGAAATGAGCCACCATCTTGCGGGCATGCACACCCGCATCGGTACGGCCAGCCCCCACAACGGCCACAGGCTCACGCAGAAGCACAGTGAGGGCCTTCTCCATTTCGGCCTGCACGGAGTTTCCGTTTGGCTGCACTTGCCAGCCATGATAACGTGTGCCGTCATAACTTAAAGTAATGAAATAGCGCATTGCAAACTTAAATTTGGGTGCAAAGGTAGCAAAAAGGATGGCATCACAATAAGGTTTAGGGATTAAAAGTTTGCCAAAGCTCATTGCCACTTGCCTACGCCTGCTAACACACAGAACAAGCCTCACCAGCCATAACGCTGAGTATCCATGCATAATAATATTGTAATGACACTGGCTTGAACACTCTCAAAACCAGAAAAAACAGAAAAAACACAGAAGAAAATCGCAAAAAAGTTTGGAGGAAACAAAAAAAGTGCGTACCTTTGCACCCGCAAAACAACAAGGATGCGCTTGTAGCTCAGTTGGTAGAGCACCTGACTCTTAATCAGGGTGTCCAGGGTTCGACCCCCTGCAGGCGTACAAAGAAAAAAGGAGGACAACAAGGATGCGCTTGTAGCTCAGTTGGTAGAGCACCTGACTCTTAATCAGGGTGTCCAGGGTTCGACCCCCTGCAGGCGTACAGAGAGCAAGGGAAGTAACTGCAATGCGGTTGCTTCCCTGCTTTTATATATGTTTATGACATTTTCCGCATTGCCTACTTTCACAATTCAATTTTAATGCTTAACTTTGCAACCCGAAAAAAACATTACGATTCAGATGGACAACAAACAAAACAAGTCTTTCTCGATGATAGCCGACATTGAGGGCGATTACAGCGAGCTTTCCAAGTCGTCTGAAATGCCGACGTCGCTGCCAATACTCGCGGTAAGGAACCTCGTGCTCTTTCCAGGCGTGGTTTCGCCGATACTCATTGGCCGCGAATCGAGCATGAGCCTTGTGAAGAGAGCCGAAAAAAACAGCATAACCATTGGCATAGTGTGCCAGCGCGACCCCGAAATTGACGAGCCGGGGCGCAACGACCTCTACGAATATGGCGTATACGCCCGCGTAGTGAAAATATTGACGCTGCCCAACGGCAACATCACCGCAATAGTGCAAGGTTTCGGGAGGCTTCGCCTGGCAGAGATAACCCGCAAGAAGCCGTATCTCTACGGCAAGGTGGAACAGGCCCCCGAAGTGGTGCCGGCAAGCGACGAGAGCGAGTTTGTGGCCGCCATGGAAGACTTGCGCCAGATGACCAACGAATACATCAAGCTTAACGATGACATACCCGAAGAGGCCACGTTCGCAATAAAGAACGTGAGCAACAACGTCATGGCCCTCAACTTCATCTGCTCAAACATGGCCTTCACCATAAAGGAAAAGATGGACTTGCTGCAAAAGGACTCCATAAAGGAAAGGCTCTTCGGCACGATGCGCATCATAAATAGGGAACTGTCGCTCCTGAGCCTCAAACAGGACATACGCAACAAGACCCGCGATGACATCGACGAGCAACAACGCAACTACTTCCTGCAACAGCAGATAAAGAACCTCCAGGCCGAAATGAGCAATGGGGAAAGCTCACCCGAGAAGCAAGAACTGCTTGAAAAGGCCGAGGGCAAGAAGTGGCCACAGGATGTGGCAAAGACATTCAGCAAGGAGGTGGACAAGCTCGACCAGCTGAGCCAGCAAAGCCCGGAATACAATGTGCAGCTCACTTACCTGCAGACGCTCGTGTCGCTGCCTTGGGGCGAATACACAAAGGACGACCTCAACCTAAACCGCGCCCAGAAAATGCTCGACAAAGACCACTACGGCATGGAGAAGGTGAAGGAAAGGATACTGGAATACATAGCCGTGCTGAGCCTTAGGGGCGACCTCAAGTCGCCCATACTCTGCCTCTACGGCCCGCCGGGCGTAGGCAAGACGAGCCTTGGCAAAAGCATCGCCGCGGCCATGAACAGGAAATATGTGCGCATATCGCTTGGCGGACTGCACGATGAAGCCGAAATCAGGGGCCACCGCCGCACATATATCGGGGCCATGCCCGGGCGCATAATCAAGAGCATACAAAAGGCCGGCGCGTCAAACCCGGTGTTCGTGCTCGACGAAATAGACAAGGTGACGCAGAACACCGTGAACGGCGACCCTGCTTCGGCACTGCTCGAAGTTCTCGACCCCGAGCAGAACTCGGCCTTCCATGACAACTATCTCGACGTGGACTATGACTTATCGAAAGTACTGTTCATTGCCACAGCCAACGACCTCAACACCATCCCGCGGCCTCTGCTTGACAGAATGGAGGTAATTGAGGTGAGCGGATACATCACCGAAGAGAAAATAGAGATAGCACGCCGCCACCTAATACCCAAGGAAAAGGAGAACACCGGCCTTGACAAGGAAAAGAAGCTGACGTTCAACAAGCCCGCCATTGAGAAAATAATAGAGCAATATACACGCGAGAGCGGCGTGAGGCAGCTTGAGAAGCAGGTGAACAAGGCCCTGCGCAAGCTGGCTTTCATGAAAGCCAAGGAGCAAGAACTGCCATACAGCAAAATAACTCCCGACGAGATAGAAAGCCTGCTCGGCAAGCCACCATTCTACCGCGACATATACCAGGGCAACGACTATGCAGGCGTGGTGACCGGGCTCGCATGGACAAGCGTGGGCGGAGAGATACTTTTCATTGAGACCAGCCTCAGCAAGGGCAAGGGCTCTAAGCTAACGCTTACCGGCAATCTGGGCGACGTGATGAAAGAGTCGGCTATACTGGCGCTTGAATACGTTAAGGCGCACGCCGACATGCTCAACATCGACTACCGCATCTTTGACCACTGGAACATCCATATCCATGTGCCAGAAGGTGCCACGCCAAAGGATGGACCTTCGGCCGGCATAACCATCGCCACGTCAATAGCTTCGGCACTGACACAGCGGAAAGTGCGCAAGAACACGGCCATGACCGGCGAGATAACGCTCCGCGGAAAGGTGCTGCCCGTGGGCGGCATAAAGGAAAAGATACTTGCCGCAAAGCGCGCAGGCATCACCGATATCGTGATGTGCAAGGACAACAAGAAAGACATAGACGAAATTCCCGACATTTACCTCAGGGGCGTTAGCTTCCATTACGTGGAGAACGTGCAGGATGTATGGAACTTTGCACTGACCGATGAGTTGGTGGACAACCCCCTGAAGTTTGAAATAGAAGAAGAGAAGAAAGAATGACGTTCGAACTGACACACACTGACCCACATTCCGAGGCACGGGCCGGGGTGATAAGTACTGCCCACGGACAAATATCCACACCCATATTCATGCCCGTAGGAACGTGCGGAAGCGTCAAGGGGGTGCATTTCTCAGAACTCAAGGAGCAGGTTAAAGCCCAAATAATCTTGGGAAACACATACCACTTGTACCTGCGCCCGGGCCTCGACACCCTGCGGGCAGCTGGCGGACTCCACCGCTTCGGAGGATGGGATCGCCCAATACTAACCGACTCGGGTGGGTTTCAGGTGTTCTCGCTCACCGGCATAAGGAAACTGAAAGAGGAAGGCTGCGAGTTCAGGTCACACATCGATGGGTCAAAGCACATCTTCACGCCGGAGAACGTGATAGACACCGAGCGAATCATCGGGGCCGACATCATGATGGCTTTCGATGAATGCCCGCCTGGCCAAAGCGACTACTCATACGCCAAGAAAAGCCTGGCCATGACCCAGCGGTGGCTTGACCGCTGCATCAAGAGGTTCAACGAGACGACGCCGCTGTATGGCTATGAGCAAACCCTTTTCCCCATAGTGCAGGGCTGCACATACAAGGACTTGCGCTCTGACGCCGCAAAGTTCGTGGCCGACAAGGGAGCCGACGGCAACGCCATCGGCGGCCTTGCCGTCGGCGAGCCTACTGAAGTGATGTATGAAATGATAGAAGTGGTGAACGCCATCCTGCCCAAGGACAAGCCACGCTACCTCATGGGGGTGGGTACTCCCCAGAACATACTTGAGGCGATAGAGCGCGGAGTGGACATGTTCGACTGCGTTATGCCAACGCGCAACGGGCGCAACGCTATGCTCTTTACATACAACGGCACGATGAACATGAGGAACAAGAAGTGGGAAAAAGACTTCTCGCCCATCGACCCTGACGGCTGCGACGTGGACAAAGCCTACACAAAGGCTTACCTCCACCATCTCTTCAAGGCCGGCGAACTGCTTGCAATGCAGATAGCCAGCATCCACAACCTTGCCTTTTACCTGCGTCTGGTAGGAGATGCACGCCGCCACATCATCGCTGGCGACTACGTGGCGTGGAAGAAGAGCGTAGTCGGCAACCTCGGGCAAAGGATATAAAACCAACGGAAGACAACCGGCAGAACATGAAATACAGCGTCATAAGGAAACGGCACAGGGCCTTGAAACGACTTCGGTCGATAAGGCGCCGGACGGCATGGACATCACGCTTCATGCGCGCCACGGCCGCAATCCTTGGCAAGGCAAATCCTCTTAGGTATATCAAGAAGATAGATGGATACATCATAAAGAAGTTCATCGGCACATACATATATTCAATTGCGCTGATAATATCCATCTCCATCGTCTTCGACATCAACGAGAACCTTGCAAAGTTCAGCACCAACAACGCTCCCCTAAGGGCAATAGTGTTTGACTACTACGCCAACTTTGTACCTTATTTCGCCAACCTGTTCAGCCCACTGTTCGTCTTCATTGCCGTGATTTTCTTCACGTCAAAGCTGGCCGGGAACTCTGAGATAATAGCCATGATGGCCTGCGGCATGAGCTTCAAGAGGTTGCTAAGGCCTTATATGATATCTGCCGCGCTCATCTCCGCACTCAACTTCTACCTCGGCTCCTACGTCATCCCCAAAGGAACTGTCATCCGCCATAACTTTGAGTCGCTTTACACGAAAAACAAGAAGAACACTTCGGCGAGCAACGTACAGCTGCAGGTTGGGCCAGGTGTCATCGCATACATAGCCCAATATGACAACGTACACAAGACGGGCTATGGCTTTTCGCTCGACAAGTTTGAAAACAAGAAGCTTGTAAGCCACATGACTGCAAACATCATACAGTATGACACGATTTCTGACAGCCGCTATCACTGGAAAGCCATCAACTACAAGATACGCACACTCAAGGGGATGCGGGAGCACATAAAGACCGGCATGGAGACTGATACAACTATCATGATGGAGCCTACGGACTTGGTGTTCAGCAAAGGGCAGCAGGAAACATTCACCAGCCCGGAGCTGAAGCGGTACATATCCAAGCAGAAAAACCGCGGCTCAAGCAACGTGGTGCAATACGAGGTGGAATACCACAAGCGCATCGCCACTTGCTTCGCATCGTTCATACTGACCATCATCGGGGCCAGCTTGAGTGCCCGAAAGCGGAAAGGCGGTATGGGGCTATACCTCGGCATCGGCCTTGCACTTAGCTTTTCGTACATCCTCCTGCAAACCATAAGCTCCACGTTTGCCATTAATGCCAATACCCCACCGATGCTGGCTGCGTGGATACCAAACTTACTTTATTTCGTAATTGCATATTTCTGTTATAAAAAAGCACCAAACTAATGAGATTTGAAGAAACATACCTGAACGATAACATCCTGGATGCGCTTTACGACATGCACTTCGATGAGTGTACACCTATTCAAGAGAAATGCATACCTGAGATCCTTGACAAACATGACTTAATAGGAGTGGCGCAGACTGGAACCGGCAAGACCGCCGCCTACCTGCTGCCGATACTTAGTATGCTCGACGATGGGGGCTACCCGCAGAACTCCATCAACTGCATAGTTATGTCTCCAACGCGCGAACTTGCCCAACAGATAGACCAGGCAATGCAGGGGTTTGGCTACTATCTCAATGGGGTAAGCAGCGTTGCCGTATATGGCGGGAACGACGGCAACCGCTATGACCAGGAGATGAAGAGCCTGAAACTTGGCGCTGACGTGGTAATAGCCACGCCCGGGCGACTGCTCAGCCACATACGCATGGGCAATGTTGACTTGAGCAAGGTAAGCTTCTTTGTGCTCGACGAGGCCGACCGAATGCTTGACATGGGATTTAGCGACGACATAATGCAGATAGCCAAAGGGCTGCCTGACGATGTGCAAACAATAATGTTCTCTGCCACTATGCCCGACAAGATACAGCAACTGGCCCGCACGCTGCTCAAGAACCCGGTGGAGGTAAAGATTGCCGTAAGCAAACCTGCCGAAAAGATACAGCAGTCTGCCTACGTATGTCATGAGGCACAGAAGATTGGCATCATAAAGTATCTCTTCAGCACCGACCAACTCAAAAGGGTAATCATATTCTCTGGAAAGAAAGAAAAAGTAAAAGACATCGCCCGCGAGCTGAAAAGACTCAACATAAACTGCTGTCAGATGCACAGCGACCTTACGCAGCAAGAGCGCGATGAAGTGATGTACAAGTTCAAATCGGGGCAGAAAGACGTGCTTGTGGCAACTGACATCGTGGCGCGCGGAATCGACATTGATGACATACTCATGGTAATCAACTACGATGTTCCGCACGATGCAGAAGACTATGTGCACCGCATCGGGCGCACTGCGCGCGCCGACCGCGATGGAGTGGCAATCACGTTCGTCAGCGAAAACGACATGTATGCTTTCGGGCAGATTGAGAAATTCCTCGAAAAGGAGATAAAGAAGAACCCTCTACCTGAGAAACTCGGCAAGGGACCGGACTACGTCACAGACCGCAAAAGCAACCCACGGGTCAGGGAAAACGGACACAAACGAAACGGCGGCAGACGCGGACACGGCGATGCTGCAAAGGCTAATGCCAGCGAGAAGCAGGACAACAAGCGCAGGCGACCAAGAAGACGCGGACGCAGGAAGCCTGGCAATGGCGGCGAGGGTCAATGAAAAAAGCCACAAACAATGTTCGGCTTACAATTAAGAACAAGCGCTCACGACAACCTACATACCGCTTGCCAAATGCCAATCCACGCTTTTGGCTGAAGCAAAATAAATAAATGATAGCAGGTGACATTGACGCACAGTCATTGTCACCTGCTCTTTCATTCTGAATCATCATCTTTCAGCACCGGAAGCGAAACATGATATCTTACAGCCAAGAAACGGATGGCGCATGTCACCAAGAAACTGGTCAACGCCGTGACTTGTATGGCTAATTCGAGTTCAGACAGCCCCCAATAAACAATGCCTCCAGCAATGCTTGCCAAAGCATAAATCTCCTTGCGAAGAATTACCGGCTCATTATTAAGGAGCACATCACGTATCACGCCACCGGCAGCCCCAGTGATGCAGCCCATTATTATAGCCACCCAAAAAGGCTGACCATAGTCAAGGCTTTTCTGTATTCCAGCAATGGTAAACAGTGCAAGCCCCAAAGTGTCAAAGACAAACCAGGCATTCTGCAACCGCTCCATATATTTGGAAAATGCTATCACCATACATAAGGCGATGGCTGTACATATCATATAAATGGGATTGGTCATCCAAAACGGTGTAGCTCCAAGCATCACATCGCGTATGGTTCCGCCCCCTATGGCCACGGCAATGCCACATACATAACCGCCAAACCAGTCGAAATGCTTAGCAGCAGCGTGCCTTATGCCCGATATGGCAAAAGCAAACGTACCCAGGAACTCAATGAGTTGCTGAGCCGTGGCTATCGTTATGTCATCGTTCATCCGTTCACCACATTGGCAGGAGAGCCCTCCATGAACGTCCTCAAATTCTCAACGGCAATGTCCAGCAGTCTGCCTCTCGCCTCAAACGTAGCCCATGCGATGTGCGGCGTAATGAAAGCGTTGGGTGCTGAGAGCAACGGATTGTCCACGGCGGGCGGCTCCTGGCACATTACGTCAGCCCCATAGCCTCCCAGCTGCCCGCTCTTGAGAGCCGCAGCCACATCTGCCTCGTTGACAAGTGGCCCCCGCCCTGTGTTGATAAGTATAGCCCCGCGTTTCATCCGCTTCAATATAGTGGAGTTGATCATCCCACGAGTGTTGTCAGTAAGCGGGCAATGCAGTGTAAGTATGTCGCTCACGCCAAGAAGCCCTTGCAGCGTAGTCTTCTGGATTCCATCAGGCAACGAAGACGAATGCTTGCTGGTAGAGGCGAATACGTCCATTCCGAACTCTCTGGCAATGCGGGCTACTTTCATGCCTATATGCCCCAAGCCCACGATGCCCATTGTTTTCCCAGCGAGTTCGTGCAGCGGGGTGTCCCAGTAGCAGAAGTCCTCATTACGGCTCCACCGCCCCTCGCGGCTCAGCCTGGCATAATGCCCTACCCTATTGGTTATGTTCAGGATATGGGCAAACACCATTTGGGCAACGCTGTCGGTGCTATACGCCGGAATGTTTGTCACGCAAACGCCTCGCTCGCGAGCTGCCGCAATGTCAACCACATTATATCCCGTGGCCAAAACACCAATGTATTTCAACTTTGGCAGGTGCGACATTACGCCAGCATCTATAACCACTTTATTGGTGAGAAGGGCATCGGCATCCTTACAACGGTCTACCAACTCATCTCCAGTCGTGCGTGGGAACACCACAACATCGCCCAAAGCCTGCAATTCCGTCCACGACAAATCGCCAGGATTGACCGTGTATCCATCCAAAACAATAATCTTCATCTTTTCCATTTATGTATCTACTCTTTAAACTTATCACCCCAGCAATCGTGCATCCGCTGGCACAACTTGTCCTCTTGCGGGTTGTGTTGACCATGCCACAGCCGTTCGTTGGCAAGGGCATCGGGCAAATACTGCTGCGGTATGAAGTGGCCGGGGTAATCATGGGGGTATTTATATCCATCATGATAGCCAAGGTCTTTCATCAGCTTGGTTGGTGCATTGCGCAGATGCAACGGCACTGGTTGGTTGCCGGTGCGCCTTACAAGCTCTAAGGCTGCATCAATGCCAAGGTAAGCAGAGTTGCTCTTAGCGCTTGTTGCCAGATAGACCGTGGCTTCGGCCAGCGGTATGCGCCCTTCTGGCCAGCCAATCTTGGTCACAGCATCAAAGGCAGCATTAGCCAAAAGCAAGGCATTGGGATTGGCAAGGCCAATGTCTTCAGCAGCACTGATGACAAGCCTCCGGGCAATGAACTTAGGATCCTCACCTCCCTCAATCATACGTGCAAGCCAATAAAGTGCCGCATCAGGGTCGCTTCCGCGGATGCTCTTGATGAAAGCAGATATTATGTCATAGTGCATCTCGCCATCCTTGTCGTATGCCAACGGGTTTTGCTGAAGGCGGCTTACCACAAGCTCGTCGGTGATTACCACTGGCTCATCCGCAGGAGACGCGTCAACCACAAGTTCCAATATGTTGAGGAGCTTGCGCGCATCGCCACCACCGTAACGCAGCATAGCCCCCGTCTCTTTCAGCTCTATGTGGCGCTTGCAAAGCTCAACGTCCTTCGTTATGGCCCTGTTCAGCAGTTCAAGCATATCGTCAGGCTCAAGTGACTTCAGCACGTAAAGCTGGCAGCGAGAGAGCAACGGACGTATAACCTCAAATGAGGGGTTCTCTGTCGTTGCGCCTATAAGCGTTATAACCCCTTTCTCTACCGCGCCAAGCAGCGAATCCTGCTGTGACTTGCTGAAGCGATGGATTTCATCAATGAACAGTATTGGCGATGCCTCGTTGAAAAAGCGCCCCCTGCCTGCCTTTTCGATAACCTCGCGGACATCCTTAACGCCGCTCGTCACTGCGCTCAATGTATAGAACGGGGTGGCGAGCTTGTTGGCTATGATTTGCGCCAGAGTAGTCTTCCCCACTCCAGGCGGCCCCCACAATATGAACGAAGGCACCCGTCCGGCATCTATCATCTTGCGCAACACGGCACCCTCACCCACAAGGTGCTTCTGCCCTATGTACTCATCGAGGGTGCGCGGCCTGAGTCTTTCTGCTAATGGTTGTGACATATATCTGTCCACAAAGGTACTAATTAATATTCAACTGTGTGCGACAATCAATGCAAAAAAACAGCTACATAAACTTACATTACATTAACACAGTGAGCCACAAGTGCCGTATTATGCGACCGTGGCTCACTGTACATTGCCTCAATGCTTATCATGCAGTTAGCTTGTTGATGGTCAAGGAAAGGCGCGGATGCACCTTTCAACTTGCCATCATGCCTTTACGATGATCTTTCCTCCCTCTTCAAGTGCCTGCATATTTAGTGGGATAAGGTTGTGATGGCGCTCGGGCAGAGTCTTTGTCAGAGCTTTCTCTATGCCATCGCTGCTTATTATGGGGCACACCTTGAGGAAACCGCCAAGCACAATCATGTTGAATATCTTGCCATTCTTCATCTCGGCAGCCTTGTCCATGGCATCCACCCGGTATACGGTTATGTCCTTCCTCACAGGTGGATTGATGATGCCATAACCATCGTATATCAATATTCCGCCCGGTTTCAGCTTCGGCTCAAACTTCTCTAACGACGGTTGGTTGAGCACGATGGCCACATCATAAGAGCTCAATATGGGCGACGAGATCTTGTCATCGCTCACGATGACGGTCACATTGGCAGTGCCTCCTCGCTGCTCAGGCCCGTATGCAGGCATCCAGGTCACCTCCTTGCCATCCATCAAGCCCGAATAAGCAAGAATCTTACCCATCGACAAGACACCCTGCCCGCCAAAACCAGAGATTATTATTTCTTTCTTCATATCGGTTTCGATTAAAAAACGTTGGTTAAATCACGGCCAAACCACCCGTCAGATAGTATCCTTGAGGTCACCTTTGGGGTAGAATGGAAACATATTTTCTTCCATCCACTTGTTAGCTTGGAGAGGGGTGAGCTTCCAGCCACTGTTGCATGTAGAGACAATCTCCACAAGACTGCTTCCCTTGCCGTCCATTGATGCCTGGAAAGCCTTGCGGATGGCCTTCTTTGCCTTGCGGATGGAGGCCACTGACTCCACGCTCTGCCGCGTTACGTAGCACGTGCCTTCAAGCTGCGCGGCCATCTCTGTTATTTTCAGCGGATAGCCGTGCAAGGCCGGTTCACGCCCGTATGGGCATGTGCTCGTTTTTTGCCCTATGAGCGTGGTGGGAGCCATTTGCCCGCCTGTCATGCCATAGATTGCGTTGTTGATGAAGATGATGGTAATGTTTTCGCCCCTATTAAGCGCATGAATTGTTTCGCAAGTGCCTATGCAAGCCAGGTCGCCGTCACCTTGGTAAGTGAAAACGAGGCGGTCGGGCCATAGCCGCTTGATGCCCGTGGCCACCGCTGGGGCGCGCCCATGTGCCGCCTCCTGCCAATCGATGTCAATATAACGGTATGCGAACACAGCACACCCCACTGGGCTTACGCCAATGGCCTTGCCTTCCATGCCCATTTCCTCGATGACTTCAGCCACAAGTTTGTGCACCACACCATGGCTGCATCCCGGGCAATAGTGCATAGGAACATCGTTCATCAACTTTGGCTTCTCGTAGACAAGATTCTCTGGTGATATGATATTATCCATAACAGTGCCTCCTTACATCAGTTTAGTCTTCAGTGCATTAACGATTTCATCAGGCTCCGGCACGATGCCCCCAAGCCGCCCGAAATACTCAACGGGCTCGCGCCCATTGATGGCAAGGCGCACGTCCTCCACCATCTGTCCTGCGTTTATCTCTGCCACAAGCACGCCTTTCTTGCCCCTTGCCGCTTCGGCCAGTTGCCCCATAGGGAACGGCCACAGCGTTATAGGCCGGAATAGACCCACCTTAATTCCCTCGGCTCGGGCTATCTCGATAGCCTTCTGCGCTATGCGCGCCGCACTTCCGAAAGCCACTATGAGGTAGTCGGCATCATCGCACTGCTGAGTTTCGTACCTTACTTCAGCCTTCCTTATCTGGGCATACTTTTCCTGCAAGTGAATGTTGCGCTGCTCCATCACCTCCGGCTGAAGCTCCAAGGAGGTTATGATGTTTGGCTTCCTGCCCCCTATGCGGCCGAACGTGGCCCAAGGGCATTCGCGCATTATCTCCTCCTCTGTGCGCCGAGGCTTGTAAGGCGGCAGCACCACTTTCTCCATCATCTGCCCTATGACCCCATCGCTTAGAATCATGGCCGGTATGCGGTACTTGAAGGCAAGGTTGAAAGCCAAGTCAACGAAGTCGGCCATCTCCTGCACTGAGTTTGGCGCAAGCACTATTATGTAATAATCACCGTTGCCTCCACCGCGCGTCGCCTGGAAATAGTCGCTCTGCGATGGCTGAATTGTGCCAAGCCCGGGGCCTCCTCGCTGCACGTTGACTATCACGCCGGGCAACTCTGCCCCAGCCATATAGGCAATGCCCTCCTGCATCAAGGCCACTCCAGGACTCGACGATGAAGTCATCGCCCTCTTGCCGGCAGCGGCAGCTCCATACACCATGTTTATCGATGCCACCTCGCTCTCGGCCTGCACGACCACCATGCCAGTGGTTTCCCACGGCTTTTCGAGCGCAAGCGTCTCTATAACCTCACTCTGCGGCGTGATTGGATAGCCAAAGTAGCCGTCCACCCCGCAACGAATCGCGGCACGGGCTATAGCCTCGTTGCCTTTCATAAGTGTCACTTCTTGGTCTGCCATAGCCTCATTCCTCCATTCTTTTCCTATATACAGTTATGCATCCGTCGGGGCAGACGATGGCACACGCAGCACATCCTACGCAGGCTTCGCCCCTTACAGGCTCCACGTAGGGATAACCATGGACGTTGACCCTCTTGCCCAAGGCGATGACTCCCTGCGGGCAAGCCTCCACGCATAGCGAACATCCCTTGCACCTGTCGGTATTCACGACGATGGCACCTCTGATTTTACCCATAAAGTATTCTCCTTTCTCTAATCTCAGTTAAGCTATATCACTAAGGATTGTATGCATCCTTGTTGTAAAAGTTCAGTATGTCGTCGAGCATCGCCTTAGCCTCCGCCGCAGGACTGTCTGGGTCAAGCTCCATGGCAGCCACGTAGCTGTTGATGGCCATCTGCCAGTTGCCCTCGCGGCGGTATCTGTTGCCCAGCCGGTAATATTCCTCAGCAGTCATGGCGAAAAGCCGTTTAGCGGTAATACTCTTTCTTTCCGGCGGCAAGGGTGTTCTTCATCAGCGAGCAGATGGTCATAGGGCCAACGCCGCCAGGCACTGGAGTGATGAACGAGCACTTGGGAGCCACCTCGTCGAACTTGACATCGCCATTGAGCCGGAAGCCACTCTTGCGCGAGGCATCAGGCACTCGCGTCGTGCCAACATCAATGATTACCGCACCGGGCTTTACCATGTCGGCCGTAACGAAGTCGGGGCGGCCTATCGCGGCTATGATGATGTCGGCCTGCCGGCACTCTTCCTTGAGCGTGGCCGAGTGGCTGTGGCACACCGTCACCGTGGCGTCGCCATACTGCTTCTGCATCATCAGCTGTGCCATAGGCTTGCCAACTATGTTGCTGCGCCCAAGTATTACACACTTCTTGCCGCTTGTCTCTACATTGTAACGGCGCAGCAGCGTAAGGATGCCAAGCGGGGTTGCCGATATGAAGCAAGGCAAGCCGATGGCCATGCGGCCCACATTTACGGGGTGGAACCCATCCACATCCTTGCGATAGTCTATGGCCTCTATCACCTTTTGCTCGTCGATGTGCTTTGGCAGTGGCAGCTGCACGATGAAGCCGTCCACATCAGGGTCGGCATTTAGCCTGCCCACACACGCCAGGAGCTCATCTTCAGTGACAGTGTCCTCAAAGCGGATGAGCGACGACTTGAAGCCGCAGGCCTCACAGGCGATGACCTTGTTCTTTACATAAGTCTCCGAACCGCCGTCATGCCCTACAAGTACGGCAGCCAAATGGGGGCGCTTGCCTCCGGCAGCCACAATGGCGGCCACTTCCTCGGCTATTTCTTCCTTTATCTTGGCCGCAGTGGCCTTTCCGTCTATAAGTTGCATATAGTAATATTTTATCTTAGTCGTCCTTTCATCTGCCTCATGGCATTGGCCATCTGCATCATCTTGCTGTTAGGCGCGCCGGTTACGAGCTTCATCATCGAACGCATTTGGTCGAACTGCTTCATGAGCCGGCTAACGTCCTGCAGTGTGGTACCCGACCCCTTGGCTATGCGCATACGGCGGCTCTGGTTGATAATCTTGGGATTCGACCGTTCCTTGGGTGTCATGCTGTAGATTATGGCCTCAATGTTCTTCAGCACACTATCGTCGATGTCAATATCCTTTATCGCCTTGCCCATGCCCGGAATCATGGCAGCCAGATCCTTAAGGTTGCCCATCTTCTTTATCTGTTGTATTTGGGCCAGGAAGTCGTTGAAGTCAAACTGGTTCTTGCGTATCTTCTTCTCAAGCTCCTTTGCCTGCTTCTCGTCAAACTGTTCCTGGGCGCGCTCAACGAGGCTCACTATGTCGCCCATGCCCAATATGCGGTCGGCCATGCGGGCAGGGTGGAATACGTCGATGGCCTCCATCTTCTCGCCAGTACCTATGAATTTTATTGGCTTGGTAACCACAGTACGTATCGACAATGCCGCACCGCCGCGAGTGTCGCCGTCGAGCTTTGTCAGCACAACGCCGTCAAAGTCGAGCCTATCGTTGAATTCCTTGGCGGTGTTAACGGCATCCTGTCCGGTCATGGAGTCTACCACAAACAGCGTCTCGTCAGGCTTCACAGCATCCTTGAGCGTGGCAATCTCATCCATCATTTGCTCGTCCACCGCAAGACGTCCCGCAGTATCAATTATAACCACGTCGTAGCCCTTGGCCTTTGCCTCACGGATGGCATTCTGGGCTATACCCACCACGTCCTTGTTGCCAGGCTCCGAATAAACCGGCACTCCTACGGTCTGCCCTACCACGCCAAGCTGCTCGATGGCGGCCGGACGGTAAACGTCGCAAGCCACAAGCAGCGGGTTCTTGCGGTTCTTTGCCTTAAGCATATTTGCCAGCTTGCCGCTGAAGGTCGTCTTTCCCGAGCCCTGCAAGCCAGACATGAGTATTATGGCCGGGCGGCCCTCAAGATGCAACTCCGCAGCCGTGCCTCCCATGAGTTCGGCCAGCTCGTCGTGCACAATCTTCACCATAAGCTGCCCTGGCTTCACGGCCGTGAGCACGTTCATACCCAGTGCTTTCTGCTTAACTGTGTCGGTGAACGTCTTGGCCACCTTGTAGTTTACATCGGCATCGAGCAGCGCACGGCGCACGTCTTTCAGCGTCTCGGCTACGTTTATCTCGGTTATCTTCCCTTCGCCCTTCAGTATCTTGAATGAGCGTTCAAGTCTGTCGCTTAAGTTTTCAAACATATTTAACTATGTGTAATCTGTAACGTCGCAATACCTATCCAAATTTGCAATTGACAATGCCTAAGCGGACAATAGCATGCACTGCCCTGCCCTAAGCTGCCTATCTTATGCAAAGATAATCCTTATTATCAATATAAGCAAATATGCGGAAGATGTTTTAAAGTATTTTAAAACGGCATAATGGCAAATTGCGCACATACAATTTGCGTGTGCAGCAGCAGTGCATCCGGGCTTGTCAGCCACGCTCCGCGGACAAAAACGGCAGGATGGCACATGCAAAGTCAGGAGGCCTGCTTACGAAACGCTGATGGGCCGCCCCGGCACAACGCACAGAAAAAAGCGGAAGCCCAAATGCTGATGCACCTGGGCTTCCGCCTCTATACTTTGGATCCCAATCGTTACCGTATCCTGTCTGCTGCCCTCACAAGACGCTCATCGGCCTTGATGGCTCGCTGGGCAAGGAACGTAAAGACCAAGGCTGCCATGGGGCAAACGCTCGCCCACGACGGACTGAACTTTACATCGGCTGTGCCGGGCATCAACATCAATGCGTATGCCGCATATATGGCATACCACCCAACACGCAGCATTATGCTGAACCAGCAGAACCGAGCCTGCAAGCGCCGGTTGGAATACTTGAAGATAGCATACAAGTCCACCGCGGCAGACAATAGCAAAACCACAAAAAGCGGCCACGTGGCAAAGTTGCGGGTGCCAGTGAAGTTAACAAGCCACAAGTTATACTCATGTGCAAGCTCAAAGCCTTCTACAGAAAAGACGCCTATCTCCATGCAAAGGCAAACCACGCACAATACAACTGCCACGAGCAAGTAAACCGTCTGAATACGCTGTATCATGACTAACGCAGGCCTGTTCCTTACTTGTCTTCACCCTGCTGGGCGTCCTTCGACGGGTCACGCCAATAAACCTTACCCTCCACAAACTCCTGCGTGGCAAGCAGCGATGGCTTTGGCAACTTCTCGTAATAACGGGAAATCTCTATTTGCTCACGGTTTTCAAACACTTCTTCAAGGCTGTCGTTATAGGAAGCGAACTCTGCCAGTTTCTTGCTGAGGTCTTCCTTTATCTGTACTGAAATCTGGTTGGCACGCTTGGCGATGATTGCAACACTCTCATAGATGTTGCCTGTCTCGTCACACAAGTCCATGATGTTTCGCGTAACGGTGTTTACCGGAGCTTTTGATTTCTTGTAATCCATTTTAAAATATTCCTAATCTGAGTTTGGTTTCTATATCCTTGACTTTCAACTTGTCTCAAACGACCTTTCTGCCGCCACCTCATGGCTACATAAGAACCTCTATACCACAGTGACCGAAGGCTTTGGGGCGCAATGCGTTCAGTCTTTCGTGAACTTCTTGCACTTTTCGATGAACTTCTTGGCTGTGGCTGCCTCCTCGCTGTCTGGATATTCATTGAGGAAGCCGTAGCACTCGTCCTCTGCGTCGCGGTACCGCTCAAGGCGCTTCGACTCAACACTTTGCTCTGCCAATTCGAACTTGCTTTTCATTATTAGCACGGCAAAATCCTCCCTCAAGCTACTATAAGGATAGGTCTTGAGTGCCTGCTGTGCGGTAATGATGCAAGCCTCGTAGTTTGAACCTCCGCCTATGCAGTTGAGAAAATAGTCGCCCAAGTCATAGTAAAGCTTGGCTGAAAGATACTCCTTCATTACCAATTTGTCTTGCAAGGCGAAAAGCCTCTGCTGCGCCGATGGGCGCAACTTTGAGTCGGGATAGAGGTCGAGAAACTGCTGGTAAGCGTTTATGGCCCCTACAGTGGGTGTCTGGTCGAGGCGCGGTTCCGGCGTACTTTCGTACAACGACTGCCCAATGTAATAGGCGGCCTGCTCAGCATACATGCCCTTGGGATAGGAAGAAAAGTATTTTTTGAACGTCGCCGACGCGCTTTCGTAATCTCCGTCGCAGTATTCAGCCATAGCCAGCATATAGAGACTTTCCTCGCCGCTGTCTGTTCCCTTCAGTATTGTTACGAGTTCCTGCAAAAGCGTCACCGCATGCATATACTTGCCGTTGGCATAGCACTCCTTCGCATACTCATATTTATATGCATAATCGCCTGACTTGTACACGCGGTTGAACTCCGTAGCGCAACCGCTAAAGAGGGCCGCGCAGCAAAACAATATGAAAATCCTGCTCTTCATCCGTTGCTGTTTTGGATTGCAAAATTAGTCATTTTCCGCAGATAATCAAAGCATTTGGTTTGATTTTTTGCAAAATGTCCTCCTTTATAACGTTTGTTACGATGAAAATGAGTACTTTTGCCGACGATGAACAGCTTTAAACTAACATCGCAATACAAGCCCACAGGCGACCAGCCAGAAGCTATCCGTGAACTGACCGAAGGCCTGATGCGCGGCGACAAGGCTCAGGTTCTGCTTGGAGTTACCGGCTCGGGGAAGACGTTTACCATGGCAAACGTGATAGCCAATGCAGGAAGGCCAGCCCTCATACTGAGCCACAACAAGACCCTTGCTGCCCAGCTTTATGAGGAGATGCGCGGTTTTTTCCCCGAAAACGCCGTGGAATACTACGTGAGCTACTATGATTATTACCAGCCCGAGGCTTACATACCGAGCACAGACACCTACATTGAAAAAGACTTGGCAATCAACGAGGAAATAGACCGGCTGCGGCTACGGGCAGTATCGTCACTCCTCTCGGGGCGAAAAGACGTGGTGGTTGTTTCGTCCGTGAGCTGCATCTACGGCATGGGGAGCCCTGTGGCACTATCTGAGAACGTGATAGAACTGAAGCGCGGCCAGGCGACAGACCGCAACGCACTGCTGCGCAAGCTCGTGCAAGCCCTTTATGTGCGCAACGACATCGACTTGCAGCGTGGCACGTTCCGCGTCAAGGGCGACACGATCGACATCGCCATGGCATACAACGAGACCGTGTTGCGCATCACTTTCTGGGGCGACGAGATAGACGCCATAGAGGAACGCGACCCTGCAACGCTCGACAGGCTGGCCTCATTCGATGAATACAAGCTCTACCCGGCCAACCTTTTCATGACCACCCAGGAGCAGACCAACATCGCCATACGCAACATCCAGGACGACCTCGTGAAGCAGGTGGACTATTTCACCGAGCTGGGCGACACCATCAAGGCACAAAGAATAAAGGAACGAGTGGAATATGACATGGAGATGATCAAGGAACTTGGCCATTGCTCGGGCATTGAGAACTACTCGCGATACTTCGATGGACGCCAGCCGGGCGAGCGCCCATACTGCTTGCTCGACTTCTTCCCCCACGACTACATCATGTTCATCGACGAGAGCCACGTCAGTGTGCCGCAGATAAATGCCATGTATGGCGGCGACCGCGCCCGAAAGACCAACCTCGTGGAGTTTGGCTTCCGCCTCCCTGCCGCCTTCGACAACCGACCACTGACATTCGACGAGTTCCACAGCATGATAAACCAAGTGATTTACGTCTCGGCTACGCCTGCCGACTACGAGCTGCGCGAGGCCGAAGGAGTTGTTGTGGAGCAGGTGATACGCCCCACGGGGCTGCTCGACCCCGAGATAGAGGTGCGCCCCAGCGAGAACCAGATAGACGACTTGATGGAAGAGATAAAGGTGCGCACGGAGCGGAAGGAGCGCGTGCTTGTGACAACACTGACCAAGCGGATGGCCGAGGAGCTGACGGAATACCTGCTGGACCATGGCGTGAGCACGGCATACATACACAGCGACGTGGCAACACTCGACCGGGTGAGGATACTCGAGGAACTGCGCGAGGGCCGCTACGACGTGCTTGTGGGCGTAAACCTGCTGCGCGAGGGGCTCGACTTGCCCGAGGTGTCGCTCGTGGCGATACTGGATGCCGACAAGGAGGGATTCCTCCGCAGCCACCGCAGCCTGACCCAGACCGCGGGGCGCGCCGCCCGCAACGTGAATGGCAAGGTAATAATGTATGCCGACACCATAACAGCCAGCATGCAACAAACCATCGACGAGACCGCACGGCGCCGCATGAAGCAGATGCACTACAACGAAATGAACGGCATAACCCCTACGCAGGTGAAGAAATCGCTGAAAACGGGAGTGCTGAGAGCCGAGATTGGCGGCAACGCAGAAGTTGAGGCGACAAAGCCAGAGGTTCGCATGGCATACGTGGAACCCGAGGGCGGAGCCTTCGCCGCCGACCCGATAGTGGAGCGGATGACACGGCCGCAGCTCGAAAAGAGCATCGCTAACACCACCAAGCTAATGAAGGAGGCAGCAAAGCGGCTCGACTTCATACAAGCGGCACAGTATCGCGACGAGATAATAAGGCTACAAAAGGAGCTTGAGCTGAAGTGAACCTTGCAGTGCCAACAAGCACCTCGAGCCAGCAAAAAGGTAAAACAATTTTACGGCATCCTGCATCTTACGCAACCTCCTGGTTTACAATATGTTGCAGAACGGCCTCTTTCGCGTTGCCAAACAGGCCGTCCGAGCTTGCCAAACGGCCTCTTTTGCAGTGCGAAAGAAGCCGTTTGGCATTTCAATTTCGAACACATAGCCTGCAAGCATCAACTTTGTAAGCTTATTGTCACGCTGTAAGAACCCACCTGCAAGCCTTGGCATTACATTGCATCATGGCACGCGTAAAACCATGAGGCAAGCCGCAAAAACGGGCTACTGGCCAACAAAACAATGTTAATCTGTGTAATCTGTTCTGAAGATAGGGAGATATTTTGTAATTTTGCAAATCAAACAGCATAACAACACATTACCAACATGAAAAAGATTATCATTGCAATAATGGCTTGCCTGCCATTCATGGGCATGGCACAGAACTCGTGGGAGACTGAAAACGAGCAGGGGCAGCAGGTAAACCCAGACCAGAAGTACCTCGCCGGGGCAGTGCCTTTGGTAAACGGCAAGGTGCAGTTTTCCACTGAGATAAACGCTCCGGGCAAGTCGGCCGCTCAGATTTACGACATTATTCTCAAATACTTCACCCAGCTCACCAAGGAAGACAACCAGCTGGAACAAAGCCGCATCGACGCCAAAGACTCAATAGGGCACCAGATTTCGGCATCTTACCAAGAGTGGCTCGTATTCAAGAACAAGCCTCTCGTGCTCGACCGCACACGCTTCATGTACACCCTCGTGGCACAGTGCCAGGACGGCAAGGCCACAATAACGATGAGGCGCATATATTACCTTTACGACGAGGAGCGCAATCCGCAAACGTACATGGCCGAAGAATGGATTACCGATGAATACGGCCTTAAGAAGAACAAGCAGAAGCTGTCGCGCGTCAGCGGCAAGTTCCGCCGCAAGACAATTGACCGCAAGGACTACCTTTTCAACAAGATAGCAAGCCTGCTGAAGTAAGCAGAGGCCACGCCACCAAAACGCAGAGGTGAAGCATGGTTTACAACCACCACTAACCGCCACAATGACAATGGACGAGATAGACGAGATAGTGCAGAGGCAGCAAGCCGAAAGGCACCGCAGGCCAGACGTGAACAGGCTCAGAACGCAGCAATTGCGCAACGTGCTGAACATAATATTCATGGCAGTGGCCGTGGTCGGAGTGGGAATATACCTCAGCGGCAAGACCTTGGTGGGAACGTATGTGTTTTTGGCCTCGATGCCTTTCAAGCTCGTTGAAGTGGCCATCAGAATATTGAAAAGGTAAATGAAGAGCATACTCATAACGTTGCTGTGCCTCACAGCCATGGCTGCAAAGGCCCAAGTGTACAACCAAATAGACGAAACAGGCCAAATAACGCAACGAAGCTCCGACGGAAGCAGCAACTTCAACAAGCACAGCAACGACACCACGAAAAACAAGGAGGTGCCAAAAGGCATATATGTATGGACGGTTGACCGCAGGTTCGGCGACATCACGCCTGCAGTGGTCGACACGCTCCAGCACCTCTACATGAACTCTATATTCAACACGGGGCTGCACGGAGAATTCAACACCACGGGCAACAACTACACAGCCCGCGAGAGCCGCATCGTCATCGACCGCCCGCTGCCGGCACAGTTCATGTTCACGCAGCCTTACAGCTACATCATTACGCAGCCCGACGAGCTGCACTTCACCAACACGCTCTCGCCAATCACCAACATATCTTACGACAACTGTGGGAACAAAACCAACGGTGAGGACCACATAGATGCAAAGTTCGCCGTAAATGCGGGCAAACGGCTCGGCTTCGGCTTCGACATCAACTACGCCTATGCCCGCGGATATTATGCCAACCAAAGCACGTCGCACCTTGGTGCCTCCTTGTGGGCTTCCTACCTCGGCGACCGCTACAATATGCACACCATATTCTCAACATACCACCAAAAGGTGGCCGAGAACGGCGGAATAACCGACGACAATTACATAACTCACCCCGAAAGCTTCGACGATGCTTTCAGCGACGACGAAATTCCTACCGTTCTCAGCCAGAACTGGAACCGCAACAACAGTCTGCACTTCTTCCTTACACACCGCTACAGCCTCGGTTTCTACCGCATGGAGAAACTTACCGAGGCGGAGCTTGAGGCACGACGCTTTGCGGCGCAAGCGCGCAAGGACAACGAGAAGAAAGAGAAAGAAGACGATGAGGAAGTGGCCGCCGCAGGACGGCCAGACAATGTCCGCGTGGCAGAAGAGGCTCCAACAGGACGCCCCGAAGGGGCAATCATCGCGGGCGACGAACCTACCGCAGGCGGCAAACTGGCCGTTGACACGACCCGAATAGACGTAGAGTCGGCCGAAAAGATGGACAGTCTGCTTGCAGCCAAACAACGCCAGGACTCCATCGATGCCACGATGAAGCGCGTGTTCGTACCCGTCACGAGCTTCATACATACGGTAGACATCAACCGCTACGACCGCATCTACCAAGCATACGACTCACCCGAAAACTACTACGCCAACACTTACTATACCCACGACGAGAACATGGCATACGGAGGAGACTCCATCTACGACCGCACCAAGCTCCTATCGGTCAAGAATACGCTGGCCATAGCTTTGCTCGAAGGTTTCAACAAATATGCCAAAGCCGGCCTCAAAGTGTTTGCAAGCCACGAGCTGCGCAAGTTCGACATGCCGGAAGCATTCCAAGCCAACGGCTACTCGCTTACGCGCCTGGCCAGCTGGGCGGAGAACAACGTCAGCGTCGGAGGGCAGATAGTGAAGGCACAAGGCAAGACCCTGCACTACAACGCAACGGCCGAAGCATGGCTCGTGGGCGAAGATGCCGGGCAGCTGAAGGTTGACTTCAAGGCCGACGTAAACTTCCCGCTCTTCGGCGACACCGTGACCTTGGCCGCCAAGGCTTACTTCTACCGCCTCAACCCAACGTTCTACCAACGCCGCTACCACTCAAAGCACATCTGGTGGGACAATGACGACATGAGCAAGGAAACGCGAACACGCATAGAAGGACTCTTCACATACAGAAAGACAAAGACCAGCCTGCGCGTGGCCATCGAGGAAATACAGAACTACACTTACTTCTCAACGGCCTACGATGCCACTACCGATGGGCGTACCAATCTCTCGGCTGCCGTCAACCAAAATGGGGGGAACATAAACTTATTTACAGCACAGCTGCGTCAGGACTTCCGTCTCGGCATCCTCAATTGGGAGAACATCATAACTTACCAAAACTCAAGCAACCAGGAAGTGCTCCCCGTGCCGGCTCTGAACATCTTCACGAACCTGTACATAAAGTTCAAGATTGTGAAGCAGCTGTCGGTGGAGCTTGGCGCCGATGGTTATTTCTTCACGAATTACTTCGCTCCCGACTTCGTTCCGCAGCTCAACCAGTTTGCCGTGCAGACCAACAGTGCCAGCCGCGTGAAGCTGGGCGGCTATCCTTTCGTGGACGTTTACGCCAACCTGCACCTTAAGCGTACCCGCTTCTTCATCATGTACAGCCACGCAACGGCAGGCAACGGAAACAGTATGTACTTCCTTGCACCGCACTACCCGCAGAACGGAGCCACCATCCGCTTCGGGCTTTCGTGGAACTTCTTCAACTGACAAGCACCGCCACCACGGCTTCACCTGCCGCAACGGGCATACCACTCGCGGAGCAAACCGCGCGGTGTTCCGTCTTTCACCATGGCATCGAGCGCAGCGCGAGCCTCGCGCTTCTGCCCCATTGCAAGCAGCACATCAACGCGCGATATCTTGAAATCAGAGTTGGCAGGTTCCAAGAGCATGGCTTTCTCCCAATCGTAGATGGCTGCGTGATAGTTACCAAGCTCCTTCTCAAGCGCAGCGCGGGCTGCATATGCAGTGGCACTGTCGGGGAAAAGTTCCACCGCACGGTTCATCTCATCCATGGCAAGGCCGTTACGCCCAAGCTTTAAGTACGTATGGGCCAAGCCAAGACGGGCCTCCAAGTTCACCGGAGCTATCCTAAGGAACTCTTCATAGTCATTCCGGGCAAGCTCATAGCGGCGCAACTGGGTGTTAGCATAGGCACGGTAAAACAGAGCCGCAAGGTTCTGGGCATCCTTAGCAAGCACCGTTCCGCACTCCTCAACAGCATAATCCCATTGCCCCAGCTCCAAGTTCACTGCAACCTTGCGCAAGCGCAAGTCAACAGAATGGGGCGAAGCAGCAATCTGCCTGCCCAACACCGCCAAAGAGTCGCGCCACTGCTGGGCGGTTTGGGCATAGGCCTCACCGCCCAGCAGCAAGCCTGCGACAATGGCTAATGAATATATTGGTTTCAATTTTTGGCCTTGTTAATATAGTCAACTATCCATGCGCCAACCTCTTTGGTGCCATACTTGCCACCTCCTTCTACCTGTATCTCGGGTGTACGGACGTTGTCATCAAGCGAAGCGTCAACAGCTTGACGAATCAAAGCACCCTCTTCCTTGAGATTGAAATGCTCAAACAGCATGGCGGCAGATAATATTTGTGCAAGCGGATTGGCGATGTTCTGCCCCTTGGCCTGCGGCCACGAGCCATGAACTGGCTCAAACACAGGGGTACTCTCGCCCGTGGAAGCCGACGGCAACAGCCCCATTGATCCCGAGATGCAGCTTCCCTCATCGGTAAGGATGTCTCCGAAGGTGTTCTCCGTCACCATCACATCAAAGAAAGTTGGCTCGGTTATCATGCGCATGGCAGCATTGTCCACATACATATAGTCAACCTTGACATCAGGATAGGACGGCTCCATCTCCTGGGCTATCTGCCTCCAGAGACGGCTTGAGGCCAGAACATTGGCCTTGTCTACAACAGTAAGGTGGCGGTTGCGCCTGCGAGCATACTCAAAGCCAACGCGCAGGATGCGCTCAACCTCCGGCCTTGTGTAGTAATTCGTGTCGTATGCCTTGTCGTTGTCCTGATATTTTTCCCCAAAATACATTCCGCCGGTAAGCTCGCGAATGCAGATGAAGTCGGCCCCATCAACCAGCTCGGGCCGTAACGGCGACTTGTGCAGCAGGCACTTGAAGGTTTGCACAGGCCTGATGTTGGCGTAGAGGCCGAGCTTCTTGCGCATTGCAAGCAAGCCTTGCTCAGGCCTTACCTTGGCCGTGGGGTCGTTGTCAAACCTCGTGTCGCCCACAGCCGCGAACAAAACAGCATCGGCTTCCTTGCAGATACGGTACGTCTCATCGGGAAACGGGTCGCCCACCTCGTCTATTGCATGAGCCCCACAAAGAGCCTCTTCATACTCTATCTCATGGCCGAATTTAGCGGCAATGGCATCCATCACGGCCACTCCCTGTTCCATAATCTCTGGCCCTATCCCATCACCAGGCAATACTGCGATTTTCAGTTTCATCGTATTATAGGTTATTGTTTGTTGTTTTCTTCAATTATATTAAGCATCTTGAATGTCGCCTTTATGGCCGCCTCAGTCTGGTCTGCGTCAAGTCCGCGTGTGCGAAGCAGCCTGTCACCATTCCGCCATGTTATCACTGTCTGCACAAGAGCGTCAGTGCGGCCTCCGGGAGGAATCGTCACGGCATAGTTTTCAAGTGTAGGGAACGTTCGGCCAAGACTGTCGCGGTATATTCTGCGCAGTGCCTTGACAAACGCATCATACTGGCCGTCGCCGGTAGAGAAACCCTCGTACTCGCTGCCATTGATGCAAACCTTTATGCTCGCAAGCGGCTTCAATCCATATGATGAGGAAACCATGTAGCTTACGAGGCGCACCTTGTCCTCCGGGGCGGTGTGCTTCAGCACATCGCTGACGATGAACGGCAAATCCTCGGGAGTAACAATCTCCTTGCGGTCGCCCAACTCCGTGATGCGCCTCGTAACCCGCTGTGTCTGCTCAGGCGTCAGTTCCAACCCAAGCTCATGCAAGTTGCGGGCTATGTTTGCCTTGCCGCTGGTCTTCCCGAGCGCATACTCACGCTTACGTCCGAAACGTTCTGGCACAAGGTCATTGCAATAAAGGCCGGCCTTGTTGTCTCCGTCAGCGTGTACTCCAGCCACCTGGGTAAACACATTCTCCCCCACAATGGGTTGGTTTGGAGCCACCGCTATGCCCGAATAGCCCTCCACAAGGCGGCTTATGGCGTTAAGTTCGCTCTCGTTGATACTCGTCTTTGCGTGAAACTGGTCTTTCAGGATGACCTGCACACTCGAAAGTGGGGCATTTCCACATCGTTCGCCAAGTCCGTTCACCGTGACATGAATGCCTCTCGCGCCGCTGAGCACAGCCGCCAGCGAGTTGCTTACAGCCAAGTCGTAGTCGTTGTGGGCATGGAAATCGAAATGAGTGCCAGGATATCTCTTGCGCATCTTGCGGAAATACTCTATTACCTGCAGCGGATTCATGATGCCGAGAGTGTCGGGGAGCATGAACCTACTGATGCCGCTTGCACAGAGCGAGTCCATGAGTGCATACACGTAGTCTGGCGAATCCTTCATGCCGTTACTCCAGTCTTCAAGATACAAGTTCACGGAAAACCCTTTGCTGAAAGCGTAGTCAACGGTTCGCAATATGTCGCCAATATGCTCTGTAGGCGTCTTATGCAGCTGCCCGGCACAGTGCTTAAGCGACCCCTTGGCCAGCAAGTTTATTACCTTGCCGCCACAACCGTCTATCCAGTCAACCGACAAGCGCCCGTCAACAAACCCAAGTACCTCCACCCTCTCCAGCATTCCATTCTGGCGGGCATAACGGCAAATCATGGTCACAGCCTCCTTCTCGCCTTCCGACACTCGCGCCGAAGCCACCTCGATGCGGTCTACGTTTACATCCTTCAATAGCTTGCGGGCAATTACGAGTTTTTCGTGAGGCAGGAAGGACACTCCGCTGGTCTGTTCACCATCGCGGAGAGTGCTGTCCATGATTTCCACAAAAGGCTGTATCCGACTGTTTGAGTCGTTTACTTGTTGCGCCGTTCCCATGCCTCTATCATGTCCTTGTTTTGTATTAGGTAATCGATGTCGTCAAGACCGTTCATCAAGCAATGTTTCTTGTAGGCATTAATCCCAAACTTCTCGCTCCGCCCAGTAGCCTTGTTGGTCACCGTCTGGTGCGGCAGGTCAACCTCAACTTCAGTTTTGGGGTCGGCTGCAATGCTCTTGAAAAGCTCCTGCAAGAACTGTTCAGTCACCACAACAGGCAGCACAAAGTTGTTAAGCTCGTTGTTTTTGTGTATGTCGGCAAAGAAACTGCTTATCACAACGCGGAATCCATAGCCAGCGATAGCCCACGCAGCATGCTCCCTACTCGACCCCGAGCCAAAGTTCTTGCCTGCCACTAAGATGCAGCCGCAGTACTTTGGGTCGTTCAAAACGAAATCCTTCTTTGGCGATCCGTCGGCATTATAGCGCCAATCACGGAACAGATTGTCGCCAAAGCCAGCCTTGTCGGTGGCCTTTAGGAAGCGCGCCGGTATTATTTGGTCGGTGTCCACGTTCTCGAGAGGGAGCGGAACACAAGTGCTTGTTATAACGTCAAACTTCTGTTTCATACTTAACGATTAATTTTTTACGAGTTAAGAATTAAGAAAGGCAGCCACAGCCATTGGCCGACCGAAGCAGGACAAAGCCGTTGGACAAACATTGCCATTCCACCTTTCCGCTATTCATCCATCAAGCTCCGAGGGTCAGTGATGCACCCTGTGACTGCCGCAGCGGCAGCCACAAGCGGCGAAGCAAGGATGGTGCGCGCCCCGGGGCCCTGCCTTCCCTCAAAGTTGCGGTTGCTTGTAGACACAGCATACTTGCCCGCCGGCACCTTGTCATCGTTCATGGCAAGGCATGCCGAGCAACCAGGCTGTCGAATCTCGAAACCGGCCTCAGCCAAAACCCGGTCAAGCCCCTCCTCGCTTATCTGGCGGCTCACGGCCCATGAGCCAGGCACAAGCCATGCCACGATGCCTTCAGCCTTCTTCCTGCCGCGCACAATCGAGGCAAACGCCCTGAAATCCTCTATCCGCCCGTTGGTGCAGGCACCGAGGAACACATAGTCCACCTTGTGGCCAAGCAGCCGCTGACCTGGCTCGAAGCCCATGTATGCAAGCGATTTCAAGAACGAAGCCCTGCCGGCCTCGGCGATGTCATCAACGGAAGGAACGGCCTGAGTGATGCCCATGCCCATGCCAGGATTAGTACCGTAAGTCACCATAGGCTCTATTTCGGCGGCGTCGAATGTGAGCTCCTTGTCGAACACTGCATCGTCACCACTCTTCAATGTGCGCCAGTAGGCCACGGCCTTGTCCCAATCATCGCCTTTCGGTGCATACTCACGCCCCTTGATATAAGCGAACGTAGTTTCGTCGGGAGCCACGAAGCCCCCCCTGGCGCCCATCTCAATCGATAGGTTACAAAGCGTAAGCCTGCCCTCCATGCTCATGTCGCGCACCACGGAGCCTGCATACTCAACGAAATATCCAGTGGCACCCGATGTAGTGAGCCTCGACATGAGGAAGAGAGCCACGTCCTTGGTCGTGACGCCACGGCCAAGTTTGCCCTCAATGCTTATGCGCATCGACTTTGGTTTCTGCTGCAGAATGCACTGAGAGGCCAAGACCATCTCCACCTCACTCGTTCCGATGCCGAAAGCAACAGCCCCTACAGCCCCATGAGTAGATGTGTGGGAGTCGCCACAAACGATGGTCATGCCCGGCAACGACAGCCCTTTCTCCGGGCCTACCACATGGATTATGCCGTTGTCGGGCGACATCATGCCATAATATGTAAGCCCGAACTCAGCAGCGTTGGCGGCAAGCGTGTCAACCTGCCTGCGCGAAACAGGGTCGGCTATAGGCTTATCCTGGTCGTGGGTGGGCGTATTGTGGTCGGGCATACAGTATACCTGGCCCGGGCGGAAGCACTTCAGCCCACGGCTGCGCATGCCGTCGAATGCCTGCGGCGAGGTCACCTCGTGGCAATAGAGGCGGTCGATGTAAAGCTGTGTTGGGCCGTCGTCAATCACCTGCACGACGTGTCTGTCCCATATTTTATCGAAAAGTGTGTTCATCTGTACTTATTTTCTGAATTTGTTGATACAGTCAATGTAAGCCTCTACGGAAGCCGTCACTATGTCTGTGTTGGCCCCGAAACCATAATAAAGGTCGCCGTTGTATTCCACCTGCATGTGAACCTTGCCCACGTCATCCGACCCCTTGCTTATGGCTTGGATGGTAAACTCCTTCAGCGTCATCTGTTTGCGGATGATTCTCTTCAGAGCCTTGATGGCAGCGTCAACCGGGCCATTGCCCGTAGACGACTCCTCAAACTTCTGGCCTGATATGTCGAGCCCTACGCTGGCCACGCTCCTAACGCCCATGCCGGTGGTTACCTGTAGGTAGTCGAGCTTCACCGTGTGGGCCTCGGCAGTGTCAGCCCCTGCGAGCATGAGTATGTCGTCGTCGTTCACCTCCTTTTTCTGGTCGGCCAGTTTAAGGAAGCTCTGGTATATCTTGTCCACTTTCTCTTCGCTGTCGATGCTCACGCCAAGCACGCCGAGCCTGTACTTCAAGGCAGCGCGGCCAGAGCGGGCCGTAAGCACTATGGAATTGTCGTCCAGCCCCACGTCCTTCGGGTTCATTATCTCGTAAGTCTGCGCGTTCTTCAGCACACCGTCTTGGTGGATTCCGCTCGAATGGGCGAAGGCGTTGCGCCCCACCACGGCCTTGTTTGGCTGCACCGGCATATTCATCAGGCTCGACACCATGCGGCTTGCGGGGTAAATCTTCTGCGTGTTGATGTTCGTGTCGATGTCGATGTCCTTGTGGCATTTAAGAATCATGGCAATTTCCTCGAGCGACGTGTTGCCAGCGCGCTCGCCAATGCCGTTCACCGTCACCTCCACCTGGCGCGCACCGTTGAGCACGCCGCTGAGGGTGTTGGCCGTGGCCATGCCCAGGTCGTTGTGGCAGTGTGTGGAAATCACGGCGCGGTCAATGCCGTCAACATGATCCACCAGATACTTTATCTTCTCACCGTACTCCGATGGCAGGCAGTAGCCCGTAGTGTCGGGAATGTTTACCACCGTAGCACCTGCCTTGATCACGGCCTCTATGACGCGGGCAAGGTACTCATTGTCGGTGCGCCCGGCATCCTCGGCGTAGAACTCCACATCGTCAACGAACCTGCGGGCATACTTAACAGCGGCCACGGCACGCTCTATGATTTCCTCGCGGTTGCTGTTGAACTTGTATTTTATATGCTCATCGCTCGTGCCTATGCCTGTATGGATTCGCTTGTGCTTGGCATATTTCAGCGACTCGGCAGCCACGTCGATATCCTTTTCCACCGCCCTCGTCAGCGCGCAGATGGTAGGCCACGTCACGGCCTTGGATATCTCGATGACCGAGTTGAAGTCGCCAGGGCTCGAAATGGGGAATCCCGCCTCTATCACGTCTACCCCAAGTTGCTCCAGCATTTTGGCCACCTGTATTTTCTCTACAGTGTTAAGCTGGCAGCCAGGCACCTGCTCGCCGTCGCGCAGCGTAGTGTCAAAAATGAAAAGTCTGTCACTCATAGTCTTATCTCTGTATTTGTTATTCAACTAAAAGACCTTTCCCACAAGCGGAAGTGAGAAAGGTCTGACGCTATTTTGCTACATGCGGCTACACGACTGATTCTCCACTTCCCTTTAAATAAGGTAGTAGAATAATGTTTATCAGCTGTGCAAGACTTCTGTATTCCATGTTGCCATATTTTATTTCTGATTGCAAAGTTAAGCAAAATATAGCAAACAGACAAATAATCCGTAACTTTTTTAGTTGGTTTTGTGACATTTTACCTTAACGGAGAGGCATCATATACATCGTATATACCCACTTTCCGTGATATTGCCACAAGCAATGAGGCATCAAGCTACGCAAGCACTCGTTGCAGAAATTCAGCAAAAACACAGCAATAGGCTTTGACAAACTGATTAAAATGCCTATTTTTGCATGAAGCATGGCAGAGGTTCCCACTACACGCAAGGCATTCGCCGTCAGCCAAGGCTTATACATATTATTATGTAAAGCACAGTGTAGCACACCTACCCTCACCAGGACTGTTCGCGACCAAGGCGGTAACAAATGTTTACATAGAGGCCCCAATGATGCAATAAAGGCGATATGGCATTGCCAAACGTGCTGTTTCAGTCCTCAAAACAGCCCATATTGCAGGGCGAAACAGGCTGTTTGGCAACGCATTCTCGGCAGAATTGCAAAACTCCTGGCAATCAACAAGTTTGCTAAATTTGATTTACGAGTAACGAATATTTACAGAACAGACATGAAAACCAAAATGAGACAAGCACTGCTTGCAGCGGCATTCTTTGCCTTAAGCGGTGCCCAAGATGCCATCAAGGCAACAAACAGTTGTGACGCAAACAACGTCGCAACAAACGCAACGGCTACTGATAGCGTGTTTTTCCGCAGCGGCACCGGAGTGCTGCAAGGGCGCGTGGAAGGCGAGCAGCCCGATGGCATCATCTATTATGGATATAATGGCGTGACCCACGAAAGCAGGCCGAAAGCCTACAGCGTGAATGCAGACGGCACGTTTACCATAACTTTCAACCTCGACTACCCCATCCTGGACTACATCATGGTGGGCGACAACGCCATTTACTTCTATGCCAGCCCGGGCGACACTACCCATGTGGCCATCGACAGCACCGGCCACGCGCGATATTCCGACAGCTCGCGTCACCGCCGCCTGCTCGAACTGCTCACGAACAACGCCCCTAAACTGCGCATAAACAAGAAACAGCTGATAGCAAAGGCGCAGAAGTCGGACTTTGGGGAGTTCGCCGCGTGGGCTGCAACGCAGGTGGACAGCCTTGCAGAAGCCGCCGACAGCATTGCGGCAAGCCAAAGGCTATCAACGGAAGAAGCAAAACTGCTGCGCACACTCACGCTCGCGGACAACTGCACAGACTGCTACGACTACAAGTACATAAGGAAGTCCAACTTTAACATGGCAACTGCCGACTATGCATTCATGCGCCGCCTGCAACCATACGACCTCAGCTGCCTCATGGTTCCATCGCGACTTTACTTCCTCGTAAACCGATACAAATACTGCGGTCCTATATTCTGGATGGCTACGCCTGGCAAAAAGGATAGCTACAAAAACGCCACCGACAGCGCGGCCATGGCTGCCGACAGGGCCATCTTCGGCATAGACAAGCCTTCGCTCTTCCTCCAATTGGCATGGACAGACATTCATTCTTACATGGAAGACTACGAGGAAGAGCCGCAAAAGACATTGGAAAAGATGGCACGACGGGCTAAGCTGATTACCGTGCCTTACCTGAGGCAGCTCTTGGAAGAGCAAGCCGCCCTGCTGCAAAAGCCAAAGGCAGCCACTTACGAGCTGCCGGCAGGAAGCGCAACCGACATATTCAATGCTCTTATTGCCAAACACCGTGGCAAATTCGTGCTCGTTGACTTCTGGAGCACGGGCTGCGGCCCATGCCGACAATCCATTGAGCGAAGCCACGCCCTGCGCGACTCGCTGGCCAAGGCTGAAGGCTTTGAATTGGTGTTCATTACCAATGAGCGTGAGTCGCCGCTGAAAGCATACAACGATTACACAACCAAGCACCTTCAAGGCGAAGAGTGCCTACGCATAACCAACGCCGACTACGGGCAGCTGATGGCCTTGTTCGGCTTCACCGGCATACCGCACAACGAGCTTGTGACGCCCGACGGCCGCATAGCAACAACCGACATTGACCTGCGGCAGTTCAAGGACATAAAAGCATTCAGGAAATGGCTTGACAAGATAAAAAACGCTATCGGCACCGAAAAAGCCCAAGGCAAGCAAGACTAACCAAAAAATAAACAAGTTTGAACGGCACATCAAGCACAGCAGAAAGCACACAGCAAACACAAAGCGGGGCGGCACCAAGATGCCGCCCCGCTTTGTCATATCAGCAAACTGCCATCAGAAGAACATATAGCGGTTGTCTACCACGTCAGACTTAAGGTAAAGCTCGTTCAGGAAGCGGCTAGCTGCCTGCATGGCCTGCTGCCTGAGCTGCTGCTCCATGACCTTCTCGTCGAATTTAGCTCCCTGGCGCTGCTTCTTATCGATTACCTGGAACATATATGCGCCACCGTTGCCCTTGATGACCCGGGGGCAGAATGTGCCTTTCTTGGTTGCAGCCACAGCACCGCTAAGGGCAGGTTCGCTTGCACCCGTTGCCTGCACGAATACAGGTGCGCCGAAAGTAATCTGCCTTACGGTGTCAACGCGCGCACCTTTCGTCTTGGCCGAAGCAATGTTATTTGCACCGGCAAGCTTGCCTTTGAGCATATCAAACTTCTTGTCGCGCATCACCTCCTGCTTAAGCACATCCTTTACGTCCTCCATGTCGCGATAGCCCACGGGGTGAACCTTTGTCATGGCAACAACGAGCAGGTGGTCATTGTTTCCGCACTCATAAAGCGGCGAGACATCGCCTGCCTTTGCGTCGAAAATCCACTTCATGGCCTCACCCGTAGCGCGGATTCCGGCCACATTGTGCTCTGAATTGAACAAGTCGTTGCGCTCACTTACCTTGTAACCAAATTTGGCGGCATTCTTCTCCATTGCCTCAACAGTCTGGTTTGCGCTGACAAACTGGCTGAACTTATTGTAAGCGGCAGAGTAAGTGGCCTTTGAGAAATCGATGGTGTGCTTCACTACGGCAGCCACATATTTGTCTACCATGGCGTTGCGGGCGGTCACCTGCACGATAACATTGCCTTGAGTGAACGCAATGTTCTTCATCTCGTTGACACCGAGCGTATTGAGGGCTTCAAGGTAAAGCTTCGAATCAGCATCGATGGTCTGTGAATTTTCATACATTGCCGATGTAAGCCACTGCTTCTGCCCTGTTTGGCCGTACTTCTTGGCTATCGAATCGAAAGGTGCTCCGGCCTGAAGGGCAGCATACACGCTGTCGGCCGTCTTGCGGGCAGCCTCCACTGTGGCGCCAACTATCTGAATCTGCCTGTACTCCACCGAATCAGGCATTTGGGTCTTTGAAATCAACTTGACCACATTGAGCGTGTTGTCTGCGGTCGTTTCAAACGGTGAAGAAGTCTGGCCAACAGCCAAGGAGTCTATCTTGGCCGCTATGTCGCGTGGGAATGCATTGCGTGTAACGGGAATCCCGAGGTAAGCCTCTTGCGACTGGGCCTTGCGAACAACCACAGCCGGGTCGCCCCCCTCCTGCAACTGCTTCTGGGCATCGGCCATGGTGGCCTGTATGGCCTTGCGGTCGGCGGCGGAGGGAAGCACCTGGAATTCCACATACTTTATGTCGCGGCTCTCCACATACTGCTTGTACATTTCCTTCTGCTCGTCGTACTTGGCCTTGAGTTCTGCGTCGCTCACTTTCACGTCGTTGTCATTGACCGTGGAATAGGCGATGGAAGCCAACTGGATGTCGCTTTCCTCAGCCTGCGCGTCGAAAGCCATCTTGGCTGAAACAGGGTTTGACAAAAGGCAACCGGCCAGCAAGTTCTGGTACTTCATGGCGAGTATCTGCTGGCGGAGCGATTTCTCTATGAACTGCCAATACTTGTAGATGGTGCGGTACTGCTCTGCCATCTGGGCATCCTGCCCGTTCTCCACCTTCTTATAATCATCGAGGAACTTGGTCAGCATCGAAGCATCAAAGCGCCTTGTTTGCTGGTTTACAAACGGGGTCTGCAAGAGAATGGGGTTTGTTCCGTCGCGAAGCACGTTCTGAAGCTCATCCTTCGTGACCGTGAGGCCAAGCTTGCCAGCTTCAGCCTCAACGATGGTGTTGTTGACGTAAGTGTTCCACACCTGATCTTTAACCTGGTTCAGCTCGTCTTCGCTGAGATTGTCGCGACCTTGGGTCATCTTGATTACCTCCTGGTACTCATCAATCAGGTTCTGGAAGTCCTGCACAGAGAGTTTCTTGCCTAACACCTCGCCTACCTGAAGACGCCGCTCATTGCTCGTTGCCTCGCACGAGCGGAACATCTCTTCGGCGATAAACGCAAAGAGGCCTAGACCGATGATCACGATCAAGATTACGCCTCTTTTTCTGATTGTTCCTAATGCTGCCATTACTTTTTTACTATTGTTTTTTTGTTTTATGTTTCTTCCTTCACTTCAATCAGCAACAGGCCGACAAACAGCCCGCCGCCGCTTTAGTGGGCAAAATTACTAAATTTATGCCAATTGGCAACACATTTTGCGGAAAAAATACTCACAACCGCCTTTTATTGACCACTTTGAGAGCTGTCGGCCAAGATGCCTTTGATGCCGATAATGCCCGTTGGGCGATGCTTGCAAGGATTGGGAGCTTCTTGCAATGCACTCACTTTGACAAAAGGAACGGAAAGCTTGGCGAGAACACTGCAAATGGGAGAAACAGCGGTATGAGGAAAGATAGAACCCCATCGGGAGCTTATCGTTTGTAAGAAATATTCAAATTCCATGATGGCTTTGACGTCAATGCATAACACGCTGTGACACAATGAAATACAAAAGCGGCCGAACGATGTTGCAAAACGAGCCAAACTGCAACTTGAAACAGGCCGTTTGATGCTGCAAAACGTGCCATCTTGCAACGCAAAATGGCAGGCATGGCAATTCCATACGCACTATTGTAAACAAAAGTTACCACTGATGGCATCGTCATTTCCGGCCAACAAGGCTTGTCAAAGCACCATGCGCTTTATTCGCAGCCCCTTGCCCAAACTTGCCGGAAGAGGTTTACGCAAAGCCACAATAATCATCTCGCGCGCAAAGTAGCGGCACGAGGCGTGGCAGCAGGGCGTAACGGCGGTAGCGCAACTGCACTGTCGGCAGCGGCAGACGAATCGGCCGGTGTGGCCTGCCCACCCTCCATGTCGGACTTGACGAACGAGCCTTGCGAGTTGGAAACGGTATAGTGGGTCATGTGTTCGTCGCTTCGGAAGTACGTTCCCTCCAATGTGCGCTCGGGAGTAATCAGAGTTGAGAACTTGTTAGAATACATCTCGTGGGTAATTCCGTCCCAGAACAACTCCTCGCTGCGGAATATCAAGCCCTTGACATTGCGCACACGGACACGCCCGCGCAGTTCCCAAAGTTTCAACTTGTCGTAATACCACGCCGTGTCGGCCTGTATGTAAGCCTCGACATGGAACTTCTCGTCAAACTGTTCGAGGAATATGCCTTTGATAAACGTCCAACGCGAGGGTTGCCTTACTTGGTTTACATCCCAGCGTTCGGTGACTATCCGATACTTGATGACACCAGAATCTGACACCAAAGTGTTGACCCCATAGCTCACCATGACCGAAACAGAATCGCGGTCATGGATGGCCGGAGCCAGGTGCTCCTTTTCCTCGGAACACGAAACCACGGCCAACGAGGCCAGCACAAGCGGCAGCCCCGCAGCAAAAAGCCTCATGGCAACACTCTTACCTGACGAAAACACTCTCACCAAAATGTTTACTCAACCTTCCACTTCATGAACCAACGCTCATTGAAAGTGATGCCTATGTTGATGCGGAACGTATTCTCGGTGATAAAAGCCTTCGATTCGGAGCGCACCCACTGTCCGCTTATGTTAAGGAAAGAACGGTTGTTGTAGCCATTGACGATGGGAATGCCGAATCCAGCACTCACGCTATATTCCTTGGGGCCGTCCAAACCTTGTATCTTAACGTAAGGTGTGGCATACGAAGCACCAACTCGATAGCGTATGCGACGGAAGAAATCCTGGCTCATTTCATCGGAGACCCACTCGCCGCCCACAGTCACCTTGTGGCGGTCGGAGAGCAAACCGCTTTTCAGTACATAGTCGCCTGTGGAGGCATCAGTCTCAGGGATGTCTACACCACCCCACTGCTGGAGTGTGTAGTCAAGGCCAACGGTAAGCTGGTTGGCGTGCCGCCAAGCAAGGCCAAAGCCGTATGACATGGGTATGGCAAGCCCGTCGGCGACAACAAGTGTGCTTGACGATGACACGCCAGTCTGGCTGTTAGACGATGTTGTAGTCACTTCCGGGTCGGCACCGAGCTTGTGGCCGATGCCCACAGTAGCACCAAGAGTAAGCCTGTCTTGCTTGGTAAGCGGCTGGTCCAACTGCAGGCCAAGGTCAACCTTGTAGCTGTTAACAGTTGCGCTGTACGTTCTCTGCATCGTGTTGACGTAACTGTCGCTGCTGGAAATTGATATCTGGCGGTCGTATGACCCCCATAGGTAAGAGATGTTGGCACCTACCGACAAGCCAGCAAACACGTTCCAACCCACGCCAACGAATGCCTGATGGATGCCGCCAGACCCGGAATGAGCCTCTGCGGTAGTTGTCTCTGATGTTCCGACACGCGAAGTAGACGAATAACTGTAACCAATATTAGTGAAAGGAATAAGCCCGACGCTTAGTCCAACCTTTGGGAACACACGGAAAGCGGCCACGGCATACTCAAAGTCGGCGTTCTTGGCGTTGCGGCTTACGCCGTCCTCCTTAAAGTTGGTGAACTGCCCCGACAGACCAGCATCAAAGATCATGGTCAGCGAGTCGATGGCCGAATAAGAGGCTGGGTTAAGTACATTGACCTGGTTGCCATACCGAAGTCCGAGTGCCAAGCCGTTCATTCCCCTGTTGAAGCCCTGGGCCTGTTCCGAAAGGATGCCCAAGCCGTACTGGCTGTATGGGGAGTTTGTTCCACTCTGCGCCACTGCCGACACGGCTGCCAGGCCCAACGCAAGACTACATACTATTGCTCTTTTCATCGAAAGTTATATCTTCATTATGGAGATAGAAGCGGGTCACGCCTGTAGGCATGAGCATATCGCCTGCAAAGTTGCACTTTTTTTCCGGGATATGCAAATAGTAACGCTCCCTTCCAGTTAAATAAACAAAAAGCCTTGGGTATTTTAAGATATCATCACGAAAGCCACAAACAGATGCGTCAACGCCGCCAGCACTACAGTACTGAGACTCCGCGGCAGCACCAAAAAGAGCCGACACACCCGCGCAACGTCCACTTGCTTCAGCCGGCATGGCTGCTACCGCGCTGCCGTGAAGCACGAGATTTGTGCAGGTGCTGCCTCTATTGATAAATTGGTACATCTGTCCGTCTTTTCGCTATCTGCCTGCAAAATTATTGAAAAAAATCGGAATAATGGCACGGCGTATGGAAAAAAGAGAGTAATTTTGCAGCGTGAGACAGCCAGCAGACATATTGAGACCTCTCATGGCAATCGCCGTGGCCATCATTTTGGGCGCGATAGCACCGCCAGCGAGCCGAGCACAAGGCAGCGCGGCGGACTCTGTGGAGGTTAGCCTGCTGACTTGCGCACCCGGCGATGAGGTTTACAGCCTCTACGGCCACACGGCCCTGCGCTACCATGACCTGCGCACCGGCGGCGACTGGACGTTCAACTACGGCGTATTCAACTTCAATAAACCTTTCTTCGTGCTACGTTTCGTATTCGGGCATACCGACTACGAGTTGGGCATCATGCCTTACCAGGCATTCTGCGAGGAATACCGCAGGCACGGACGTTGGGTGGTAGAGCAAGTAATAAACCTAACCCCGGAGGAGAAAAAAAAGCTCTACTATGCACTGGCCGACAACTATCGGCCCGAAAACAGGACTTACAGGTACAATTATTTTTACGATAACTGCACCACGAGAGCGCGCGACATGATAGAGATGTGCATCGGCGGAACAATTAAATATGCCACTGCCAAGGAAACACCGCGCCCCACATATAGGCAGATGATACACGAAAAGACCGAAGGCCACCCGTGGGCTGAATTCGGAGACGACCTCTGCATTGGCGCAAAAGCAGACATGGAGGCAGACGCCAGGCAGCAACAGTTTCTGCCGGAAAACCTCATGCGCGCTTTCGGCGAGGCCACAATAATCGACAGCAAAGGCAAGCGGCCACTCGTAAAGGAAACCCGGCTGGCCGTAGACGCCTCGCTCCCGCCAGTCAAGGGTGGCTTCCCGCTTACACCGCGCCATTGCGCGTACATACTATTATTTGCGTCTGCAACAATCGCCATAGTCGAGGCAAGGCGAAAAAAGACATTCAAGGCATGGGACATTGCACTGTTCACGTGTGTTGGCATAGCTGGAATCGTGGTGACAGCCTTGCTTTTTTCCGAGCACCCAACGACGAGCACAAACCTCCAGGCACTCGTGCTCAACCCACTGCCGCTGTTTTTCCTGCCATCGATAGCAAGGAGAAAGCCGACATTCTGGCGCATCTTCGCCGTTCTGACGGCTTTGTTCCTCATAGGCGCACTGTTCCAAGACTACGCCGACGGAATGGTGATTGTGGCACTATGTTTGCTGACAAGGTGTGCGGCAAACCTTGCGCCAGCACGTAAACAACACAAACAAAGAACTAACAAAGCATGAAATACAGGTACATTTCGCTGACGCTGCTCGCGGCATTCTCCACAACCGGGGGGAAAGCTGACGTGCCGCAGGCCGTGCAGTCGGCCCCAAAGCTGGTGGTGAACATCGCAATCGACCAGCTGCGGACGGACTACCTCGAAGCCTTCGCCCCACTCTACGGCCAGGAAGGCTTCCGCCTCCTGCTCACCAAAGGCAAGGTTTACGAAAATGCATCCTACCCTTTCTCCTCCATCGACCGGGCTTCGGCCATAGCCGCGATAGCCACCGGAACGACTCCTTACTACAACAGCATAGTAGGGGCACGCTGGCTCGACAAAGAGACATTGCGCCCGGTGTTTTGCGTAGACGACAGCAAGTATGGCGGATACCTGACGCAAGACTGCTCGTCGCCCAAGAACTTGCTTACGTCTACTATAGGCGACGAGCTGAAAGTGGCCACCGGCGGCGCAGCCATTGTCTACGCCGTAGCCCCTTTCCGCGATGCGGCTGTGCTTTCGGCCGGCCATGCCGCCGATGGAGCTCTGTGGATTGACAACGACAACGGCTACTGGTGCTCTTCAAACTATTACTTCAAGAGCAACCCGTCGTGGATACAGGCATTCAACAACCTACACGCCAGAGACATAGAGGAGAACCCGTGGACACCGGCCAACCAGCTTTCGGGAAGCTTCAGTTACTTCATGGGGGGCGGCGCACAGAAGCCGTTTAAGCATACGTTCGACAGCGACCGGCGCTACCGCGAGTTCAAGGCAAGCGGCCTCGTAAACGCAAGTGTCACCGACATGGCGCTACAGTGCGTGGCCACTAACGCCATGGGGGCGGACAACGTGACCGACCTGCTCAACATAACATACTATGCCGGCAACTTCGACCACAAGGCTGTGGCCGAGTGCCAGATGGAGATACAAGACACATACGTGCGGCTCGACGGAGAGATAGCACGGCTCGTGAAGGAGCTTGAGCGCAGGGTCGGTGCGCAGCACGTGCTCTTCGTGCTCACCAGCACGGGCTACTACGACGAGGGAAACGCCGACTACGCCAAGTACAACATACCCACCGGCACATACTACGTGAACCGCACGGCCAACCTGCTCAATATGTACTTCGGGGCATTGTGGGGGCCGGCGCAGTATGTTGAGGCATGCTTCGGCACCCAGATATTCCTTGACCACAAGCAGCTGGAGCAGAAGCGCATCAACGTTTCAATGGCCACGGAGCGCGCCCAAGAGTTCCTCACGCAGATATCGGGTGTGCGCAACGTCTACACATCGCAGCAATTGCTGTCGAGCGGCAACCAGCACATATACAAGATACGCAACGGTTACAACCCCGAACGCAACGGAGACATACTCATCGAGGTGGCACCTGGGTGGCAGGTTCTTAACGAAACCAGCCTCAAGACCCACCTGTCGCGCGCTTCGTTCACACAATTCCCAATAATAATCTACGGAGCTGGCACCAAAGCCGAACGCCTGCCAGACCACGTAACCACCGACCGTATAGCCCCGACGATATCGAAGGCCATACGCATACGCGCTCCCAACGCCTGCTCGGCGGAGCCTCTTTTCTGACGCCATGACGCTTTGTGGGCATTATGCCAATCCGCCCGAAAAAGCGACGGCTGCCAAGTTTCACGGCCCCATGGCAAAGGCAGGCATCTTCACCTAAGCTGAATTTGTTTACAACGGCACAACCCATTGCCCAACAACGGCCTTTCGGCTTTACAAAACAGGCTGTTTGGAACGGCTAAACGGCACTTTTGACAATGCGAAACGGCCCTTCCTGCAAGGCGGAAACACCGCCAAACACAAGCCCTTGAGCCTCAACGGCATACAAACTTGGCGCAAAGGATGGGGAAAGAGGTTTCAAGATGTAAAAAAACTTTTACAGTAAACGGGAGCCTTTACAGGTAGCATTGCCGCCATGGAGAGAGCCATGCTAAATAAAAAATGCCCTTAAACGGAGCAAACAACGAATCGAGAAACAATTTAAAACGACTCGCTGCAAGCATTTAACAAAAAAGATGTAAATTTGCAGACGATAGTCGCCAAGTTAAAAACAGAAAATAAAAAAACAACATAAAATGAACTTCAACAAACTTTTAAAGTCGCTGTTCGGTGACAAATCAAGCAGAGACATGAAGCTGATCCAGCCAATCGTGGAAAAAGTCAAGGCCGTATACCCGGAGGTGGAGAAGCTTAGCAACGACTCGCTGCGCGCGCGCACCCAGCAGATAAGGCAGGAGGTGCAGGGCGCAGCCCAAAGCCAGAAAGACCAGATTGCCGAACTAAAGGCGAAAATCGAAGACACCCCGATAGACGAGCGCGAGGAAATCTTCAACAAGGTGGACAAGCTCGAAAAGGAAATACTCGACATCTACGAGCAGAAACTCAACGAGGTGCTGCCCGAGGTGTTCGCCATAGTGAAGGAAACGGCGCGCCGCTTCGCACAGAACGAGGAGACCATAGTGACCGCAACCGACTTCGACCGCGAGCTGGCAGCCGACCCGCGCAAGGACTTCATCACCATCGAAGGCGACATGGCCGTATACCACAACCATTGGACGGCTGGAGGCAACGACCTCAAGTGGGAGATGGTGCACTACGACGTGCAGCTCTTCGGTGGCGTGGTGCTTCACCAAGGCAAGATAGCCGAGATGGCCACCGGAGAGGGAAAGACTCTCGTGGCCACGCTACCGGTGTTCCTCAACGCACTGACCGGCAACGGCGTACACGTGGTTACGGTGAACGACTACCTTGCAAAGCGCGACTCTGAGTGGATGGGGCCGCTCTATGAGTTCCACGGCCTGTCGGTAGACTGCATAGACAAGCACCAACCCAACTCGCCCGAAAGGCGCAAGGCCTACCAAGCCGACATCACCTTCGGCACCAACAACGAGTTCGGCTTCGACTACCTTCGCGACAACATGGCCCTCTCGCCTGCCGACCTCGTGCAGCGGGCGCACAACTACGCAATCGTGGACGAGGTGGACTCCGTGCTCATCGACGACGCCCGGACACCTCTCATCATATCCGGGCCGGTGCCAAAGGGCGACGTGCAGATGTTCGAAGAATACCAGCCGCTCGTGGAAAGGCTCGTTGACGTGCAGCGAAGGCTCGCCACACAGTACCTCGCCGACGCCAAACAGAAGATAAGCGAGGGCCGCGCCAAGAACGACCAAAAGCTCCTTGACGAGGGTTTCCTGTCGCTCTACCGCTCGCACAAGGCCCTGCCAAAGAACAAACCGCTCATAAAGTATCTCTCTGAGGAAGGAATCAAGGCCGGAATGCTGAAGACCGAGGAGATATACATGGAGAACAACAACCGCCGTATGCCTGAGGCCGTAGAGCCGCTGTACTTCGTGGTTGACGAGAAGCTGAACTCATGCGACCTCACTGACAAGGGTACCGACTGGCTGGCAGGCCAGGTGAACGATGCCGCCCTGTTCGTGCTGCCCGACATAACATCGCAGCTATCAGCGCTGGAGGCCGAGACCAACATCACAGATCAGGAACGGCTCGACAAGAAAGACGAGCTGCTCAACCACTACGCCGTGCAGAGCGAGCGCGTACATACGCTGCAGCAACTGCTCAAGGCCTACACGATGTTCAACAAGGACGACGAATACGTAGTAATCGACGGGGAGGTGAAGATCGTAGACGAGCAGACAGGCCGCATCATGGAAGGTCGCCGCTGGAGCGACGGACTGCACCAGGCAATCGAAGCCAAGGAGCACGTCAAGGTGGAAGCGGCCACGCAGACCTTCGCCACCATAACGCTGCAGAACTACTTCCGAATGTACCACAAGCTGGCGGGAATGACCGGTACGGCATCAACAGAATCAGGAGAGTTCTGGGACATCTACAAGCTCGACGTGGTGGAGATACCCACCAACCGCCCCGTAATCCGTCAGGACATGGACGACCGCGTATATAAGACTGCCCGCGAGAAGTACAACGCCGTGATAGAGGAAATTGTAAAGATGCGCAACAGCGGGCGGCCGTGCCTCGTGGGCACCACCTCCGTGGAGATATCCGAACTGCTCTCAAAGATGCTCGATATGCGCAAGATACCCCACCAGGTGCTCAACGCCAAGCTCCACCAGAAGGAAGCCGACATCGTTGCGCAGGCCGGACAGAGCACAAACGGCCTCGGTGCCGTAACCATAGCCACCAACATGGCTGGCCGAGGCACCGACATCAAGCTCTCGCCTGAGGTGAAGGCAGCCGGCGGACTGGCAATCATTGGCACCGAGAGGCATGAGAGCCGCCGCGTTGACCGCCAGCTCAGAGGCCGCGCAGGCCGCCAGGGCGACCCTGGCTCGTCGGTGTTCTACGTATCGCTCGAAGACAAGCTCATGCGACTCTTCGGCTCGGAGCGCATCGCGAAGTTGATGGACAAGTTCGGCTTCAAGGAGGGCGACATGATAGAAAACCCCATGATATCGAACAGCATCGAGCGTGCGCAGAAGAAAGTGGAGGAAAACAACTTCGGCATACGCAAGCGCCTGCTCGAATACGACGACGTGATGAACAAGCAGCGAACCGTGGTCTACGAAAAGCGCCGCCACGCCTTGATGGGCGAACGCATCGGCATGGACATATCCAACATCATCTGGGACCGCGTTGTCAGCATCATCGAGCAGAACGACTACGAGGGTTGCAAGGAAGAATTCCTAAAGATACTGGCCATGGAAGTGCCTTTCACTGACCTGCAATTCACCAACGAGAAGCACGAAGACCTTGCTGAAAGTGCTTTCCAAATGGCCATGGCCGACTTCAAGCGCAAGACGGAGCGCATACAGGCAGTGGCCTGGCCCATCGTCAAGCAGGTCTACGAGACTCAAGGAACAATGTACGAGCGCATCATGGTGCCCATCACCGACGGCCGCAGGATATACAACATACCTTGCGACCTCAAGGAAGCCTACGAGTCGGAGTGCAAGAGTGTGGTAAAGCAATTTGAGAAAGTGATACTCCTCCACATCATCGATGACTGCTGGAAAGAGAACCTACGCGAGCTTGACGAACTGAAGCACAGCGTGCAGAACGCATCATACGAGCAGAAAGACCCATTGCTCATCTTCAAGCTCGAAAGCGTGAAGCTATTCGACAGCATGGTGAACACCATGAACAACCGCATCACCGGAATACTGATGCGTGGCGCAATACCCGAGATGCAGCAATCCGTGCAGGAGGCAGCACCCGAGGAACAGCAGCCCAAACCGCAATACACAGAGTCGAAGCGCGACCTCAGCGAGGAACAGCTAACCGACCCCAACCAGGCTGCGGCTGCCGCCCATGACACAAGGGAACGCCAACAGCACACCCCAATCGTAAAGGACAAGCTGCCGGGCCGCAACGACCCATGCCCATGCGGCAGCGGCAAGAAGTTCAAGAACTGCCACGGGCGCGGCCTCGTTTAAGCAGCTTCGCAATGGCGTTTGGCTCTCTTGTCGAGCCAAACGCCATTTTCTTGCATCATGACCCTTACCTGGCAACCCGACAAACAGTCTCCTAAGGCAAGTAGCAGCAAGCCCGCCACTACCTACAAGAACACCTTGAGCATGATAAGCATAGACAACCTGACAAAAAGATACGGCGAAACGACCGCCTGCGACATACCGAAACTGACCATACCCGACGGCGAAATAGTAGGCCTTGTGGGCAACAATGGGGCCGGGAAGACCACGCTGTTCCGCCTGATGCTCGACCTCGCAAAAGCCGACACAGGGCAAATAACCACCACACCGCCACACAACGACGGAACAAATGCACCGCTCCCCATGCCAATCAACGTTGCAAGAAGCGAAAGCTGGAAAGCATTCACCGGGGCATACCTCAACGAAAGCTTCCTCATCGACTACCTTACGCCAGAAGAATACTTCAACTTCCTCGCCAAGATTTCGGGCACAAGCAGCAGCGAAATGGCCAAGAAACTCACGCAGTTCGACACATTTGCCGATGGCGAAGTGCTCGGGCAAGGCAAGCTAATACGCGACCTCTCAGCAGGAAACAGGCAGAAAGTGGGCATAATGGCAGCCCTGGCAGGAGGCCCCTCGGTCGTAATCCTCGACGAACCGTTTAACTTCTTAGACCCGCAAAGCCAGAACCGCCTGAAGAAACTGCTCAAGCAATACAACCGTGAAACCGGCGCAACAATACTGATAAGCAGCCACAATCTCGCCCACACCATCGACATAAGCACCCGCATCATCTTGCTCGAAAGCGGAAAGATAATCCGTGACATACCAAATAATGATGAAGCGGCAGCCCGCGAACTTGACAAATACTTTGACGCAGAGTGACTCCCATGCCCATTTATAGGTATTTTACCAAAAACAAGCAGATGCCATTCGTATTTCTTACGGCTTATTTGTAATTTTGCATCACAATTGCAGAAACATGAGACTTTCAGAACTAAAGACAGGAGAATACGGGGTCATCGTCAAGGTGCTCGGCCATGGCGGATTCCGCAAGCGCATCGTGGAGATGGGCTTCATAAAGGGCAAGGTGGTTGAGGTGCTGCTCAACGCCCCGCTACAAGACCCCGTGAAGTACAAGATAATGGGATACGAGGTTTCGCTGCGCCACAACGAGGCCGAAATGATTGAAATCATATCGCCTGAGGAAGCCAAACTATTGGAAAAAGATGGTGCTGGCGCAGACTTCAATCGCCCTGAAATTTCGACAGAGAATGACGGATACACACGCCAACTAACAGACCAGCAACTGCACGATGCAGCCATGAAAAAGCGCAGGACTATCAACGTGGCACTCGTGGGAAACCCCAACTGCGGCAAGACATCGCTATTCAACTTCGCCTCCGGGGCTCACGAACGTGTCGGCAACTACTCTGGCGTAACCGTAGACGCCAAGGAAGGACATGCCGAATTTGAGGGTTACACATTCAACCTCGTAGACCTGCCTGGCACATACTCGCTCTCCGCCTACTGCCCGGAAGAGCTTTACGTGCGCCGCCAGATAATAGACAAGACACCAGACGTGGTAATCAACGTGATCGACTCCAGCAACCTGGAGCGCAACCTCTACCTAACAACCCAGCTCGTTGACATGAACCTGCGAATGGTTTGCGCCCTGAATATGTTCGACGAGTTCGAAAAGCGCGGCGACAAGCTCGACTACAACAAGTTGGGGCAACTTTTCGGAGTTCCGATGGTGCCAACGGTGTTCAAGACCGGCAAAGGGGTAGACCTGCTCTTCCACATAATCATCAACCTTTACGAGGGAGTAGACTTCATCGACAAGGACGGCAACATTAACCCCGAAGTGGCAGCCGAGATACAAAACTGGCACAAAGACTACGAAACTAAGCACGAGCTTGACCACACGGAGGACTTTGCCCATGGCGCAAAGCCCAACAACAGCGTGTTCCGCCACGTACACCTCAACCACGGCAAACTGCTTGAGGAAAGCATAGAAGCCATAAAGCGCGAGGTGCAGAAAGACGAGGACATCCGCCACAAATATTCCACCCGATACCTTGCCATAAAGCTCCTCGAGGGAGACAAGGCCACAGAGGAGGCCGTGGCCAAGCTTCCCAATGCCAAGGAAATAATCAAAGTGCGCGATGGCGAGGCCCGCAGGATACTCGAAGAGACAAAGGAAGACTCCGAGACAGCCATAATGGATGCCAAGTACGGCCTTATCCACGGTGCGCTGAAAGAGGCAGGTTTCGAGGAAGGCAACAAGCAAGACACGTACCAACTGACGCACTTCATCGACAAGATAATAACCAACAAGTACGCTGGTTTCCCCATCTTCTTCCTCATGCTGTACGTCATGTTCGAGGTGACTTTCACCCTCGGGCAATATCCCATGGACTGGATTGAGGCAGGCGTTGGCGCGCTCGGCGAGTGGGTAAGCTCAACCCTGCCCGACGGCCCGCTCAAGGCGATGCTTGCAGATGGCGTGATAGGCGGCGTAGGTGCGGTGATAGTGTTCCTCCCACAAATCCTTATCCTTTACGCCTTCATCTCGTTCATGGAAGACTCCGGCTACATGGCACGCGCAGCTTTCATCATGGACAAGCTCATGCACAAGATGGGGCTGCACGGCAAGTCGTTCATACCGCTCATCATGGGCTTCGGCTGCAACGTGCCTGCCGTCATGGCCACACGCACCATCGAGAGCCGCCGCTCGCGCCTCATCACCATGCTTATACTGCCGATGATGAGCTGCTCGGCGCGCCTCCCCATCTACATAATGATTACCGGAACGTTCTTCGCCTTGCGCTACCAGAGCCTCATCATGATATCGCTTTACGCCATAGGCATACTCATGGCCGTCATCGTGAGCCGTGTGCTCAGCCGGTGGCTCATACGTGGCGAGGACACACCGTTCGTCATGGAGCTGCCTCCATACCGTTTCCCCACGGCCAAGGCCATTGGCCGGCACACATGGGAGAAAGGCAAGCAATACCTCAAGAAGATGGGAGGCATAATCCTCTTTGCAAGCATCATAGTATGGGCCTTGGGCTACTATCCACACAATGACAGCCTCACGCCACAGCAGCAAAAGGAACAGAGCTACATAGGCAGCATAGGCAAGGCCATCGAGCCTGTGTTCCGCGCCCAAGGCTTCGACTGGAAGCTCGACGTAGGCCTCGTGGCTGGCGTTGGCGCAAAGGAGATTGTGGCTTCAACGATGGGCGTACTGTACAGCGGCGACGAAAGTGTGGCCGACGACACTGCCGAGGACAACTCGTCTAAATACGCCGCCCTTTACGAGAAGATGGCTGCCGACGGCATTACGCCCCTCATAGCCTTCTGCTATCTCATCTTCGTACTGCTCTACTTCCCGTGCCTGGCCACCATTGCTGCCATAAAGGGCGAAAGCGGCTCGTGGAAGTGGGCAACCTTCGCGGCAGTATACACAACGGCGCTGGCCTGGGCAGTGTCGGCACTTGTCTACCAAATAGGCAGCATCTTCGTTTAGCCCCAAGCCCGCCCACCGTCCATCCATGGCCATGCAGCGCGGCACATGGCCATGGATGGACGGTGGGCATCCAGCCAGCGGAATGCTTGAAGCCATGCGGCATCAATGCAAAAAATTGCCTAACAAAAGCAAAAAAGCCCGCCCATTTTCTGATATTACGGGGCATTTAAGTATCTTTGCGAAGACGATCAAATATAGAATGACATGAGAAAGAACAACATCATTGCCGTAATCTTCTCCACCATCGTGGGGCTTACGGCCTTCACCGGAACATCGTGCGCACAGGAAACAGCCTTGCCCGCCCCACAGAAGAGTGCCGACGCAGGGTCGCTGCTCAAGGCTTTGCAAGACCGCAAGTCAGTGCGCAAGTTCGCCAACAAGCCCCTCACCGACCAGCAACTGTCAGACCTGCTTTGGGCTGCCTGCGGCGTAAACCGCCCCGACGGCCACCTCACAGTGCCTTCAGCGCGCAACAAGCAGGACATAACGGTATACGTGGGCAAGGCCGACGGCACATACAGATACGACGCCAAGGTCCACAAGCTCATCAAGATAGGCAACAGCGACCTGCGGCGCGAGGCCGCCAAGCGCAACGCCTTCATACAGGCAGCTCCGGTGGTGGTGGTGATAGCGTCGGACACCGCGCTGCAAAACGGCAACATGGCCATCTGCGGGATTGACGCCGGAGCCGTGATGCAGAACATTTACCTGCACTGTGCCGCCAACGGGCTGGCCACAGTGTGCTGCTATGCCGGCGACGATGTGTCGGCAATGCAGAAGTTCCTCGGCATAAAGCCAGAGCTTAAACCGCTCATCTGCATGCCAGTGGGCCTGCCCGAATAAGGCGAATGTCACCCGCCGTGCAGCATGTACCCCGCCGTCAGCCCGCCGAGTGGCCTGCCAAGGCAGCCATCCCGGCGGGTTGATTTTTGATTGCGGGCATTTTCCATATGCAGACAGATGCGCATTCAGCCCTTTTTTGTACCTTTGCACTCCCAAAGCTTATTTTCACTATGGCAGAACAAGACAACAACAAACCACGCCGCCCGCGCAAGACTGCACCTGTAGACAATGCCTACGGCCACCTACAGCCGCAGGCACTCGACGTTGAGAAAGCCGTGCTCGGCGCACTCATGATAGACAAGGATGCCTACGCCGTGGTATGCGAGATACTGCGCGCCGATAGCTTCTACGAGCCGCGCAACCAAAAGGTGTACGCCGCAGTGCAGAGCCTGGGCATGGCCGAGCGGCCCATCGACGTGCTCACCGTGACCGAGCAGCTGGCCAAGAATGGCGACCTCGACGATGTGGGCGGCCCGGTATACGTGGCAGAGCTGAGCTCGCGCGTGGCATCGTCGGCCAACATAGAGTACCATGCGCGCATCATCGCGCAAAAGTTCCTTGCGCGCCAGTTGATATCATACGCCAGCGTGATAGAGACCAAGGCCTTTGATGACACTACCGACATCGACGACCTCATGCAGGAGGCCGAGGGTTCGCTCTTCGAGCTGTCGCAGCGCAACATGAAGAAGGACTACACGCAGATAGACCCCGTGATAAAGAACGCCGTGGAGGTGATACAGAAAGCCGCCGCAAACAAGGACGGCATAACCGGCGTGCCTACGGGCTACCACAAGCTTGACGACATCACCAGCGGATGGCAGGCCAGCGACCTCGTCATCATAGCCGGACGCCCGGCCATGGGCAAGACCTCGTTCGCCCTCTCAATGGCCAAGAACATAGCAGCCGACTACAAGGTGCCAATGGCCTTCTTCTCGCTCGAAATGAGCAATGTGCAGCTCGTAAACCGCCTCATATCCAACTGCTGCGAAATCCAAGGCAAGAAGATACAGAACGGACAGCTGCAGCCCGACGAATGGGAGCGGCTTGACAAGCGCATGAACAACCTGCTCGGCGCGCCCCTTTACGTTGACGACACGCCTGGCCTGTCGGTCTTCGAACTGCGCACCAAGGCACGGAGACTGGTGCGCGAGCACGGCGTGAAGCTGATAATGATAGACTACCTGCAGCTCATGAACGCCAACGGGATGCGCTTCAGCAGCCGGCAAGAGGAAGTGTCAACCATCTCGCGCTCGCTCAAGGGCCTTGCCAAGGAACTCGACATACCGATACTTGCCCTCTCGCAGCTCAACCGTAGCGTGGAGTCGCGCGAAGGGCCGGAGGGCAAGCGCCCCCAGCTGAGCGACCTGCGCGAATCGGGAGCCATCGAGCAGGACGCCGACATGGTGCTCTTCGTCCACCGGCCTGAATACTACCACATCTACCAAGACGGTGACGGGCGCGACCTGCACGGCATGGCGCAAATCATAATAGCCAAGCACCGCAAAGGTGCCACGGGCGACGTGCTTCTCACCTTCCGCGGCGAATACACTCGCTTTGAAAATCCTGAGGACACGCGCCTCAGCGCAGCCCAGGCCCCGGCAGACGGCGAGATAGTTGGCTCACGCATCAACGGCGACATGGGTGAAATGCCTAATCTCCCAAACGACTACGACCCATTCGGCGGCCCCCTGCCCCCCGACCAAGGCCCGGCTTTCTGACGGCTGCACCGCGCAGCCAAAAGCGGTGCGCCACTATGACGCGCCGCTTTTTTGGTTTGCCCCTGCGCAGCACTTCGACACTGGCTGATTTTGTAAATATTTGCGCGGAATGGCCACCATTTTCGCAATGCACTTACAACCACCTGGCACAGAGCCACTTGCCGCCAAGTCACGAACGGCGGTGCAAAACAGCCCGTTTCAGCCCGTCGAACAGCCTGTTTTGCTTTGCCAAACGGGCTGTTTGGCAAGTCCAAAAGGCAAGTGAGGCATCCGTGGATGCATAATGTAAACATTAATTATCACCTCGCCCAATTCCAGCCTGCCATTTTGCGCCAAACCCACGTGGCCGGGAAATGCATCTTTGCAGGCGCGCCATGGGCTATAATATGACAAGCCAAACACAAAAATACAAGCACTGCAATGACACAAGCATACATTCAAGAAAAGGCCTGCACGGCAAACCACTGCCACATAACCATGCTCGGCACGGGAGAGGCCACAGTCACCAAATGCTACAACACGTGCTTCGCCCTTTGCTCGCCAGGATGCACAATGCTCATAGATGCGGGCGGAGGCAATGGCATACTGGCGCAAATGGAGAGAGCGGGAATTGGCTTCGATGAACTCGACTGCCTGTTCGTGACCCATGCTCACACCGACCACATCCTTGGTGCCGTATGGGTGGTGAGGATGGTGATGCACTCCATCGCAGCAGGAAAGCGCGCCAGGGCTTTCGCCGTATACGGCCACGACCGCGCCTTGACCGTGCTCGATGCAATCTGCACCATGACGCTGCCTGCCACATACCGCAGCATGAGGGGAAAACAGATAATGTTGCGCGAAGTGACCGATGGGGAGCAGTTGATGTGTGGCGACATCAGCCTGACCTTTTTCGACATTTTTTCCACCAAAGAAAAACAGTTTGGCTTCTGCGCCAGCCTGCCCGGAGGCCTGCGGCTTGCCTGCCTCGGCGACGAGCCTTTCAACGAGCGCAACCGCGCCCTCGTGGAGAATGCCGACTGGCTACTATGCGAAGCCTTCTGCCTCGAGCGCGACAAGGATATATTCAAGCCCCACGAGAAACACCACAGCACAGCGCTTGAGGCCGGCATGGAGGCAAGCAAGCTAAACGCGGGCCACCTGCTGCTGTACCACATGGAGGACAGCAGCCTGGCCACACGCAAGAAAGATTATACAGAAGAGGCCGGGATGTTTTTCAAGGGCAAGATTGTCGTACCCTACGACCTTGAGACTGTAAGCCTCGCCCCACCCTCGCAAAATGGCTGAAAGACCCCGACCAGGCCTTTCAGCCACCGTATTCGTAATACCACCAGTAAGTTCCTGCATACTGCGGGCGCACCGCGTTCATGCGCGCCTCGCGCAAACTGTAAAGGCGCTCCAACCTCTGCAAGTCTTCATAGTCAGTGTCCATCACGTCGTTATGGTAAACTACAGTCGGATTGGCGCGCAGATGGGCGTATAGTATGAGTGCCTCGCGATAGTGAAGCGGCAGCCGGTCGTTTATCTCGTAATAAGTAGGCAGAGCCTTTGCAAACGCATCGATGTCGCGGTCGATGAGAAAGCCGCACAGAAGGTAGTCTTTGGCGGCATCCGATGCAAAACCGGAGCGCAGCAAGGCCTGAAGGTACAGACTGGCAGCCATGGGCCGCGCAGGCTTCGCGCCGAGGAAGCGATAAATGCTGTCGGTGGGATATATGAGGCACAACGTGCCTTCGGCCATTGGCACAAGGTCGGCCGACGTTCCCCTTACGGGGTACTTGAACAGCCTATCGCCAAGCTGCCCTTGGCGGGCAAGGGCATAGGCGCGAAGCATGGTAAGCCCCGCATCGGTCTCTTGCGACTTCTGGCCCACGGCTGCGGCACCGGCATGGTCGCCCCTAATGAGGCACGCCTCGGCCCGCATACGGTAATGCATCACAGCATCGTTGTTGCCAACAAACCCCACAAAGAGGAACATTGCAGCCAAGGCAAAAAGGTTGCGCCAGGCCACAGCCGACGTAACAAGCAGCCCGGAGACGCCAGAGGCGAAAGCGTCGGGCAGGCGCCGCAGCATGACGCAGGCCGCCACCCACAGCGCAAGGAGCAAAACAGCCACCCACCAAGCCATCCCCAGCCCTACGGTGCCGCCATCAGCAGGCTCCATGCTCGACAGTAGCGCAAGCAGCAGGGCCGACGGGAAATAGGTAAGTGCGTGGAAACTGCCCCCAAAAGGCCATATCGACGACACGCCGAACTGGAGGAGCTGAAGCACGGCTGTTAATATCACAGCTCCAATCAAGCCATTGTATGTCGTGGCCCCGCCGCTCAGTATGTGCTGGGCTACGGCAAGCATATCAGCCTGATAGAAGTATAGGTAAACGAAAATGAACCCACAAAAAAGGATAGCACATGCCGTCTTGAGGACTGATGTGCTACCCATCTTGCCGCTATAATCGTTGTAATTCATCCTTAATTCTCTACATACGTAACTCAAAAACAATGCCGATGGCTTGCCTCGACGGCAAGCCACGGCACATCATATCTTGCGCAGCACCACAGCGGAGCGCGCCGGGATGTACAGCTTGAGCCACTCCTTGTGGTCTTCCACATACAGAGGGTCAAAGTTTGTGACGTGTGTCATGCTGTCATCGGCAAAGCCGTTGCCGCCGAACTGCCTCGAATCTGTATTGAGAACCACCTCGTAAGCACCTGTAGGCACAAGGAAACCATAGTCCGTATACGAGCGCGTGGGGCTGAAGTTGAACACAAACACCAGATCGCCACGGCTGAAAGCCAGCACTTGGTCGCCATCGTTGTGCCAAACTTCCTGCAAAGGCAGAGCCTGGAAGTTCTTCACGCTCTTCATCACTTTCAGCATCTCGCGGTCAAAGTCTCCAAGGTAGTGATAGTCAAGCTCCTTGTTGTCCACGAGGTTCCACTGCCTACGGGCGTACTTGTAGCTCCAACCATTTCCCTCACGGGGAAAGTCTATCCATTCCGGATGGCCGAACTCATTGCCCATGAAGTTGAGATAGCCGCCGTTAATGGCCGCCGCCGTCACAAGGCGAATCATCTTGTGCAAGGCAATGCCTCGGTTAACGGCCCCATTCTCGTCGCCAATCTTGAAGTGCCAGTACATATCCGCATCAATAAGGCGGAAGATGATGGTCTTATCCCCTACCAATGCCTGGTCGTGACTCTCGCAATAGCTTATGGTCTTCTCGTCGGGCCTGCGGTTCTTCACCTCCCAGAATATCGAGCTGGGCTTCCAGTCCTCATCCTTCAACTCCTTGATTGTCTTTATCCAGAAGTCGGGTATGTTCATGGCCATTCGGTAATCGAAGCCATAGCCACCGTCCTCGAACTTGGCCGCCAAGCCCGGCATACCGCTCACTTCCTCGGCAATGGTGATTGCATTGGGATTTACTTCGTGAATCAGCTTGTTGGCCAAAGTAAGGTAGCAGATGGCGTTGTCGTCCTCATGCCCGTTGAAATAGTCGCCGTAATTGCAGAAAGCCTCACCCAGACCGTGGCTGTAATAGAGCATGGAAGTAACTCCGTCGAAGCGGAAGCCATCGAAGTGATACTCCTCCAGCCAATATTTGCAGTTTGAAAGCAGGAAGTGGAGCACTTCGTCCTTGCCGTAATCAAAGCACAGGCTGTCCCATGCCGGGTGCTCATGGCGCTCGCCCGGATAGAAGAACTGGTTTGGGTCGCCGGCAAGGTTGCCCAAGCCCTCTACCTCGTTCTTCACAGCGTGAGAGTGAACGATGTCCATTATGACGGCTATGCCGTTCCTATGGGCAGTGTCGATGAGTTCCTTCAGCTCCTCGGGAGTGCCGAACCTGCTTGATGGGGCGAAGAAAGAACTCACATGATAGCCAAACGATCCGTAGTAAGGATGCTCCTGAATTGCCATAACTTGTATGCAGTTGTAGCCGTCGGCCTTGACGCGCGGCAGCACGTTCTCCTGGAACTCGCGGTACGTTCCCACCTTTTCCGCATCCTGAGCCATGCCCACGTGGCACTCATAGATAAGCAAAGGAGAGCGGTCGGCCTTGAATCTCTTGCGCTTGAACACGTATGGCTTCTCCGGGTTCCACACCTGTGCGGAGAATATCTTCGTGCTGTCATCTTGCACAACGCGCTGGCACCAGGCCGGGATCCGTTCGCCCTCGCCGCCGTTCCACTTCACCTTCATCTTGTAAAGGTCGCCGTGCTTGATAGCTTTCTCGCTGAGCTTAAGTTCCCAGTTGCCCGTTCCCTCGATGCGCTTGAGCTTGAACCTCGGCGTTTCCTTCCAGTCGTTGAAGTCGCCTATGAGGTAAATCTCGGTGGCATTGGGCGCCCACTCTCGGAACACCCAGCCCTTTGCGAGCTTATGAAGGCCGAAGTAGAGATGGCCGCTGGCAAAGTCTGACAGGGTGCGCTTGCCCCCGGCAGTGAGCTGCCCCATCTTCCACAGGGCATGGTCGTGCCTGCCACGTATGGCCTCCTCGTAAGGCTCAAGCCATGGGTCGTTTCTTACCAGCCCGATATGGGCAGGAGCTTTCGCTTCCGGGGCGGCCTCGGCAGTTTTCCTTTTCCGCCCTACAGTCTTCTTTTCTGCCATAGTACGTCAAGCCAAAACCTTGAATATAGCCTTCTTTATCTCAGCCTCTCCCGAGATGCAGGGAGCGTGGCCGTCCTGCGGGAAGAAGATTGCGAACATTCCCGGCTGGCATGTTACGTAGCTGTCGGCAGCAAGCCCCGGAAGCTTCGTGATGTCCTTCTTCTCGTCATACTCGCCTTCGGGCAAGTTGCACAGCGGGGTGTAGCCGTATGTCTCGGCGCAGGAAAGCGGTATCTGTATGTCAATCATCTTCTTGTGGGTTTCGAGCACGGCTTCATCTGGTGTCTTGCCCTTGGCCGTGGTTATGTTTACGAACAGCTCGTCGCCCTTTATCAGGTGCTTTCCCGGTTCGAGCTTTGCCAGGTCGTTGGCCTTTATGAATTCCACAACGTCGTCAAACAAAGGGTTGAGCCCTTTGTAGAAAGCAAGCTTGTCAAGTGTGTCTATTACCATAACTAATAATATTTAAGTTAAACATGTGCATGTTCAATTGCATCGGGCAGCTGTCAGTCCAAGCGTTTTTGGCCACGGATGTACACCCCCTGAGCCGTTATGTTGCCGTCGCGGTCTTTTTCCACGAAGCGCCCGTCGCGTACATCGTCGAGGTAAGAGCCTTCAAAGCGGTTACCGTCCTTGTCCTCCTCTATGGCCGGGCCGTTGCGCTTGCCATCCTTGAAAGTTCCCTTGAACTTCCAGCCATCGGCATAGCGCACGATGCCCTCGCCGTCAATCTTTCCGTTCTTGAACTGCCCTTCAAACACATCGCCGACCTTAGTGGTCAGCTTTCCGGCACCGCTGGGTGTGTCGGCTTTCCATTCGCCCACGTATACATTGCCGTTTTTCCACACGAGAGTGCCTCGCCCTTGCTTGGCTCCCTCATAAAACTGGCCCGTGTACTTATCTCCGTTGGCATACTTGAATATGCCCACGCCCGTGCGCTCGCCGTTAACGTAGTCTCCTTCGTAAACATCGCCGTTCTTGAACCGATAGATTCCCTTTCCGTTCTGGATGTCGTCCTTCCATTCGCCGGTGTAAACATCTCCGTCGGCATACTTAAAAGTACCCCGGCCCGAGCGTTGGTTGTCCTTCCATTCGCCATCGTAGGTGGAGCCGTCGCCCCAGTCGAAGAAGCCCTTGCCGTTCTTCTTGTCGCCGAGCCACTCCCCCTTGTAATACGCCCCGCTGGCAAATGTGTATGTGCCGCGGCCGTTTCTGTGATCCTGGAACCATTCGCCATCATACTTGTCGCCGTTGTAGTAGTACATCACGCCGTGGCCTTGCTGGTAATCGCGGAACCACAGCCCAACATACTTGTTGTTGTTGGCAAAATAATACGTACCCCTGCCATGCTGCTGGTCTTGAAACCACTGGCCCTCATACTTCTCCCCGTCGAAGAAAGTGTACACTCCGTATCCCTGGCGCTTGCCCTTCACGTAGGAGCCTTCATACCTGTTCCCGTTCTTGTAGACGGTTTTCCCCTTGCCGTGGGGCTTGCCTCCGGCCATCTCGCCGTTGTACTGCCCCCCATCCTTGGTCTGGCACGTTCCCAGCGAAATCCTTTGGGCGCAGGCCATCAACGGCAGGGCGACAAGCAAAGATAATATAATATGTCTCAAAATGTGTCTGCTTAAAATTATTGCCAAAAGTAATAAAAAAAACGCAGGTGTCAAAAAAGATTAGTTTTTTTAACTGATTGTCAATCCATTATTTTATACCTTTGCACTGCTGAGGGGTATACGGCCAGTCCGACCGCCCCTCGCCACATACCATATCATATAGCTTATGAAATTCATCGGAATAATTCCTGCGCGCTATTCCTCATCGCGCTTTCCCGGGAAGCCCCTTGCCATGCTCGGCGGAAAGCCCGTGATACAGCGCGTTTACGAACAGGCAGCATCGGTGCTCGACAGTGTTTGCGTGGCCACCGACGACGAGCGTATACGCAAGGCTGTGGAAAACTTCGGCGGCCACGCCGTAATGACATCGGCCAACCACCGCAGCGGAACCGACCGCATACGCGAGGCCGCAGAGCTTACCGGCACAGACTGCGACGTGATTATAAACATACAGGGCGACGAGCCGTTTGTTGCGCCTACTCAGATAAAGGCAGTGTGCGACTGCTTCGCCGACCCCGCTACACAGATTGCCACGCTAGGCATACCGTTCGGAGCCGACGCCAAGGCCATAGCCAACCCCAACTCGCCCAAGATAGTGGTCGACACCAACGGCTACGCCATGTATTTCAGCCGCAGCGTCATCCCCTACGTAAGGGGCAAGGAGGCGTCAGAGTGGCCCGGGGCATTCCCTTTCCTTAAGCACATAGGGCTATACGGATACCGCCACAAGGTGCTCATGCAGGTCACAAACCTGCCGCCAAGCCCGCTCGAAGTGGCCGAGAGCCTGGAGCAACTGCGTTGGCTGCAAAACGGATACAAGATAAAGGTGGCACTCACAGACATTGAGACCATTGGCATCGACACGCCTGAAGACCTCGCGCGGGCCGAAGCTTTCCTCGCCAAGACGGGCAACAAAACGGCATAAGGAGCATGGGGGCCAATAGGTTTGACTTCAAGCAGTTCGCGGTGCGCCAGGAGCGGTGTGCCATGAAGGTTGGCACCGACGCCACCCTCCTCGGGGCGTGGGCGCGTGTGCCGGCTGCTTGCGCCCACCAGCCTACTATACTCGACATAGGCACAGGCACAGGCATCATAGCGCTCATGATGGCTCAACGCTTCCCTGAGGCAACGCTAACGGCAATCGACATAGAGCCCGACGCCGCAGCCCAAGCTGCCGACAACGCCGCCGCATCGCCTTACACAGGGCGCATCAATGTGGCCTGCATACCGGTGCAGCAGTACGATGGAGGGCCGTTTGCCGCCATAGTGTGCAACCCACCCTACTTCGCAGGCTCGCTCCATAGCCCCGACCGCAAGCGCACACTCTGCCGCCACACAGCCTCGCTCACATACACCGAGCTGGCAAGCCATGCCTACCGGCTGCTGAGGGCCGACGGCGAATTCTCTGTCATCATACCTACCAGCCAAGCGTCAATGATGGACGAAGCAAGGGCCTTAGCCGGCTTCTTCGAGGTTAGGCGCTGCCTCGTCAGGACAAAGCCCGAAGCACAGCCAAAGCGCATGATGCTGGCCTACGCCAAAGCCCCGCAGCCCGCCCACGAAACTGAAGAACTGACACTGGGAGACGCAAGGCACAAGATGATGACGGCCGACTTCTACCTCTGAGCGGCATCGCCGCAACCACCTCACAAGCTTGACAATTTCTTTACACGCACCAGCTCGGCAGGCACCATGCACCGTTTTGCGCCACAATACAGGCCGTTTCACACTCCCAAACGCACCGTTTCGCAACGCTAAACGGCAGGTTTTGCACCGCAAAACGGCGCACACCCGTATCCAACTATAAATCAGCCATTTACACAAACGCGCTTAAGCAATACAACATCATGACAAAAACATTACAAACACCAACGCAAGCCAACGGCCAAGACACCATCTGCGCCATAGCCACCGCCACTGGCGGAGCGATAGGCATCATAAGGATATCAGGGCCTAAGGCCATAGCCATTGCTGACAGCGTGTTTACCCCAGCAAGCCCCCAATCCCCCACCCTCAGCCGCCGCAAGCCCGGCACGGTGGCATACGGGCATATCCACTCTGCCAACGGCAGCGTGCTCGACGACGTGCTCGTAAGCATCTTCCGCGCTCCCCACTCTTATACAGGCGAAGACTCTGTGGAAATATCATGCCACGGCTCGCGCTACATCCTGCAACAAACAATGCAGCTGCTTATCAACAACGGATGCCGCGCCGCCGGGCCTGGCGAATACACACGACGGGCCTTCATGAACGGCAAGATGGACCTAAGCCAGGCTGAGGCTGTGGCCGACCTCATCGCAGCTACAGACCGCGCCTCACACCACATGGCCATCAGCCAGATGCGCGGCGGATTCAGCCGCGAGCTGGCCGCACTGCGCAACCGCCTGCTGAGGCTCACATCGCTGCTGGAGCTTGAACTGGACTTCAGCGACCATGAGGAGCTGGAGTTTGCCAACCGCGCGGAGCTTGACAGCCTCGCCCGCGAGGTGCGCTCGAAGATGCAGAGGCTGGCCGACTCGTTCTCTACCGGCAATGCCCTGAAGAACGGGGTACCCGTGGCCATCGCCGGCCAGACCAACGCAGGCAAGTCAACCCTGCTCAACGCCCTGCTCGGCGAAGACAAGGCCATCGTGAGCGACATCGACGGCACCACCCGCGACACCATCGAGGACACAACAGTCATCGACGGAGTGACATTCCGCTTCATCGACACTGCCGGCATACGCCATACCGACGACGCCATCGAAGCCATGGGCATAGAGCGCAGCTTCCAAGCTATAGACAAGGCGCAGATAGTCATACTGCTCATCGACATCAGGCGCAACGACCAATCATTCGAACAATTCTACGACAACGTGCGCCCACACCTTGCCGGCAAGCAGGTCATCGCCGCGCTCAACAAATGCGACACCGGCACCCCTTCCGCCGCGCCACAGCTGCCCACAGCCGTTGCCGCAGACCTCACCGACAGTAGCCACGCCATAGCCATCTCTGCCAAGTACGGCCACAACATAAGCCAATTGCGCTCGCTGCTCGTAAGCCTCACCGGCATCGATACCATTGCAACGGCAGACGTTACCGTAACAAATTTGCGCCACTACGAAGCGCTCACCCACGCCATAGAAGCAATCACGCGTGTCATCGACGGCCTCGCCACGGGCCTCCCCTCCGACCTCGTAGCCCAAGACCTGCGCGAATGCCTCTACCATCTTGCCGACATCCTCGGCGAAGTCACCACCACCGAGGTACTTAATTCCATATTCACCCACTTTTGCATCGGAAAGTGATATAAAGAAAAGAAAATCATAAAAAGAGAAAATATATATCTGTAAAATGCGTATTATCA
>CALUEY010000036.1 GCA_944319915.1 uncultured Prevotella sp.
GACATGGTTCCCGTGTGGCCATCCGGCCGCACGGGAACCTTTTTTTGTGGCTGGGGGTGATGGGAGAGCTGGGAGTAAGGGGAGAGCTGGGAGAGCTGGGAGTAATGGGAGAGCGTATGACTGTGGGCAATGTGTGTTTACGTGAGGTGAAATCAATAGAAATAGGTATTGTTTTTTTGCTTTAAGTTCTGTACCTTTGCGCAAACTAACGAAGATACTCAGTCTTATAAATGCAGATTCAGAAAGAGAACATTCGTTGTCGCATATTGACTGTTGCCCGATGGCAATTCGAGCAAAAAGGCTATTGCAAAACTTCAATGCGTGAGATAGCGTGGCTTGCAGGGATTGGTGTTGGAAACATTTATAACTATTTTAAGAACAAAGATGAGCTGTTCCGTGAAGTGGTTAGCCCTGTCTTGTGCGCTTTTGAAGTCATTCTTCAGGCGCATCACGGAGGTGGTGAGGATGTACTGATGATGCGGTCGGAGAAGTATCTTAAGGAGTGCGTAGACGAATATATCTCGTTGATAGACAAGCATCGTCCGCTAATGGAAATATTGTTGTTCAAAACACAGGGCTCTTTGTTGGAACATTTCCGGGATTGCTACGCCGACCGTTCTACGGAACTGGTCAAAATGTGGTTCGCCTCCATGCAGAAGAAGCATCCCGAAATCAATACGGCGGTGTCCGACGTCATCATCCATCTGCATACGGTATGGATGTTCACAATGTTCGAGGAACTGCTGATGCATTCCGTACCCCGGCAGGAAATGGAAGCTATTCTACACGATTATATTCTGTTTGAGATTCAAGGTTGGAAGGCAGTCATCAAGATATGAGCGACAGACAACGTACATACAAGCAATCATCCGCATCAGAACGGTCATCAGGGAGGAAATCTTCACGGTGGTTTTCTCCTTTTTTTATGAACAAATCTGAATGTCGTTCGCTATTGCGCACCTTTCTCACTTTCGGCAAAGCAAGTTAACTGGCTTTGCTCTCACTTAATCGAAACGTTCACTATTAAATATAGAATAAAGATGAAACACGAGTTTAAGAGCATTGTGGCGGAAACCCTGCTTATTCCGCTATACATGAGAGCCAAGGAAAGCCGCAGGAACAATCCCATCCTGTATGACAAGGCGGCGGAACGGCTGGCAGACAGTCTGGAATACGATTACTCCCAATTCGACGGGGCGAAGCTGAGCGAGGTGGGATGCGTGGTGCGCGGATGGTATTTCGACCGTGCCGTGCGGCGGTTCATCGAGACACACCCCATCCGGTCGTAGTCAATGTGGGATGCGGACTGGACACTCGTTTCCAGCGTATCGGAGGCGGGAAACCGGTCTTTTATGACATGGACTTGCCGGAGGTTATCGCCCTGCGCCGGGAGCTGATACCCGAACAGCCGGGCAATGTCTATATCGCGGCATCCTTGTTGGAAACCGATTGGATGGACGACCTGCGCCGCAGGCATCCCGATGCTGAATTTATCTTCATCGTGGAAGGCGTGTTGATGTATTTCTACGAGAAGCAGGTAAAGAGCTTTCTGCACGCCGTGGCGAGCCGTTTCGGGGGAGGCGAGCTATGGTTTGACGTATGCGGCACGATGATGAGCCGTCACGGCCTGAAGCCCGATTCGCTCCGCAAACATGAGGCTCAAATTCGTTCAGGGTTGAGCGATGGGCACGTGGTGGAACAGTGGGAGCCAACCTTGCGACTCATCGAGCAGGCCAACTACATGAAGTTCTTCCGTCCGCGCTGGGGATTCTTCTTCGGGCAGATATTGGGACGGATGACGCGGCTTTGCTGCAAGTTCAGTTCGTTGCTGGGGTATAGGATCATTTCGAGATAACTTAGCATAATAACGATATTTAATATCCTTGGGGCAAATCATACCGTCGGGAAAGGGAAAATCGTGCGATTTTTGCTTCCCGACGGTTTACAGCAAGCATGAAGACGACGCTGTTTCTCGCCGTATTTACTTTAACAAGAAGCCGTATTTATTTTAACAAGAAGCCGTATTCGTAGACTTTCGGCTCGATTTTGCGGGCGAGCTGCTTCAAGTGTTGCCTCAAGGCGGTGATAAGCTCCGTGTAACGGGCATCGTTGCTGTCGGCATTCATCTTGCCTTTGGCGTTTGTGCCTTGAAAATGGAGGCGGATGTCATAGAGTGCGGCGTTGGGGTTGGCATCGGGCTGTGCGTGGTAGTAATGCCATAGTTCGCGGCCTGCATCCAGCACAGCTTGAGCTTCGGGAGAGATATGCGTGAAGTTGTTCTTATTGATGCGTATTTTCGACAAGCGCCGCGACTTGCCTACAATAAAGTTGCCACTGATGAACTTGTGCAGTTCCTTATCGTCCGTTCCGAAGCGATAGAGCAACACATCGCGCTCGATGTCGGTCTTCACCTGTCCGTATAGTTGCCAGAACTCTTTCATCTCGTGGTCGTTGGACGTTACGTTCCAGTTGAAGTCATTTTGGTAGAACACGTCGATGATGTTCGTATAGGGCAGGAAAGCTATCTTTTCCGCATCGAACGCTCCGAGGAATGCGGGCGGCAGGTAGCTGTCAAAAGTCCGCGCTTTTCCGATGGTCAAGATGAGTTGCACGAACGATTCATAGATGCCTTTCTTCGTTCCAGCCTTCGCTTCGGCCCAAAGCAGCGATTCTGTCTCAAACAATTCAGCCCCGTCTTGTGGCACGGCTATGCAGAAGTCTATCTTCCCGATTATTTGCGTGCTGTCATAATCGGCAAAGTAGTCGTGCGCCACCTTGTTTTCAGCTCTTCTTCCGGTATGTTCCCATATGTTGGCATAATGGTTATTCGTTTTTGTTGATGAGTGCAAATATAGGGATTATTTTGTAGAAAGTAATCCTTCGATTGCTTATTTCCTTGTTCATCTTATACCAAGGCACGATACGCAACAACATCCGTTTCGGCAAGAGCTTGGTGGTAATGGTGCATTGATGGGCAGGGTCAGTCCGTCCAAAGGAAGCCATGCAGGCCGTCAGGGCATGGCTTGGGCAGCTGTTCCTAACGGTATTGGCGCAGTGCGGCCAAAAGTTCGTTGTTTTCCGATTTTGTGCCTATGGTTATGCGCAGGCAGTTGGCGCACAGCGTTACCCTTGTGCGGTTTCTCACTATTATCCCCTTGCTTACGAGATAGTCGTAAACACGTTGTGCGTCATCCATTTCCGCAAGGAAGAAGTTGGCGTTGGTAGGAAACGTCTGCTTGCAGTTTGGCAGCAGATTGATGGCGTCTATCACCCTCGACCGTTCCAGCAGTATTGTCCTTATCCACTTGTCCACTTGGAATGGGTCTTTCAGTGCTTCCAAGGCGTGGCGTTGCGTTAGCGAGCTTATGTTGTAAGGATACTTTACCTTGTTGAACAGGCTTATTATGCCAGCCGAAGCAAAAGCCATGCCGAGCCTTATCCCGGCGTTGCCCCATGCCTTGCTCATGGTGTTGAGCACTATCATGTTGGGATGCCTTTCCAGCTCAAGCCTGAAAGGCTTTTCTGCCGAGAAGTCGCTGTATGCCTCGTCGATTACCACAATGCCCTGGAAGCCACCGAGCACTTTTTCCACCTCGCTGCGGTCAAGGTTGTTGCCGGTAGGGTTGTTTGGGCTGCACAGCCATATCGCTTTCGTGTTGTTGTCGCAAGCGGCCAGCAGCTTGTCGGCCCTTACTTGAAAACCGTCATCGAGCAGCACCGGGCGATACTCCGCGTCGTTGATGTCGGCGCACACTTTATACATTCCGTATGTAGGCTCTATCGCCACCACATTGTCGATGCCTGGGCGCACGAAGCACCTGTAAGTAAGGTCGATGGCCTCGTCGCTGCCGTTGCCAAGGAATATGTTGTCGGCAGCCACCCCCTTTACCTTGGCCAGCATAGCTTTGAGCTGATGCTGCAGCGGGTCGGGGTATCGGTTGTACGGACTGTTGTAAGGGTTTTCGTTAGCGTCAAGGAACACGTGCGCCGCCTGTCCTGAATATTCGTTCCTTGCGCTGCTGTATGGCGACAAGTTCCAAATGTTGGGCCTTGCCAGGTCTTTAAGTTCTTTCATATAAGTAGCTATTCAAAATTAATATCATATATTTTTTTAAAGATGCTCTCCATGTCTTTGCCACCACCTTGCGCGCTCTTCAGGGCTGCGGCCCAAAGCCTCATTGGTCGTGTAGCCCGCCACACTCCCTCTTCGGGCTTTGGCCTGCATCTCCTAAATGGCGCACAATTTGGTGGCAATTAATTTTGAACACCTACTTAATGCAATGTCTTCCCGGTTCATGTTAAGTTTTAGTGCCGTGCCAGGGTCATGCCCCGGCTTTCTCAACGCTTTGCAGCCGCAAGGCCATGGCGTTTCTGTGCGCCTCCAGCGATTCGGCTTCAGCCATCACCTCCACGGCGCGCCCTATGTTGCGCACGCCTTCGGCGGTAAGGTGCTGGAAGGTAATCTTGCGTATGAAACTGTCAAGGTTTACTCCGCTATAGGCAGTGGCATACCCCTTGGTTGGCAGGGTGTGGTTGGTGCCGCTTGCGTAGTCGCCTGCGCTTTCGCAGGCATAGCAGCCAAGGAACACGCTGCCGGCGTTGACCACCCTCTCTGCCAGTCTGACGCAATCCCTCGTCTGTATTATCAGGTGCTCCGGAGCATACATGTTCGACAAGGCCATGGCCTCGTCGGCATCGGCCACCACCACCGCCTTGCTGGCTGCGAGGGCCTGCGCCGCTATCTCCTTGCGCGGAAGCCGTTCCAGCTGCCTGGCCACCTCGGCCTGCACCTTTTCGGCAAACGCCTCGCTCGTGGTGATTAGCAACACTTGCGAGTCGGGCCCATGCTCGGCCTGCGACAGCAGGTCGGCAGCCACGAAGCTGCACTCAGCTTCCTCATCGGCTATTACGCATACCTCCGAAGGCCCCGCCGGCATGTCTATGGCCACCCCGTCGAGCGTCACCTGCTGCTTAGCTTCCATTACGTACTGGTTGCCCGGCCCGAATATCTTGTATACGTTGGGTATGGTCTCCGTGCCATAAGCCATGGCGCCTATGGCCTGCACCCCGCCCACCTTATATATTTCGCCCACGCCGGCGATGCGCGCCGCCACTAGTATTGCCGGGTGGACAGTGCCGTCCTTGCGTGGCGGGGTGCACAGCACAATCTTGCCGCAGCCGGCTATCATGGCCGGGGTGGCCAGCATCAGCACCGTGCTGAACAGCGGGGCAGAGCCTCCCGGCACATAAAGGCCCACGCGGCTTATTGGCACAGGCTTTTGCCAGCAGGTCACTCCGGGCTGCGTGGTCACGCCTTGTGGGCAGAGCCTCTGCGCCTGGTGAAACGCCTTTATGTTGCTGTGGGCAAGGGCCATGGCTTCCTTCAGCTCGCTTGAAACGAGCCGCTCGGCCTCGTCAATCTCTTCGCGGGTTACCGCGAGCGACTGCGGGGCCACGTGGTCAAACCTTTCGCTGTATCGCCTTACGGCAGCGTCGCCGTTGGCTTTTATGTCGCTTAGGATGGCAGCGACGAGCGGGCGCAGCTCGCCCGCGTCGATGTGCGGGCGCTCCACTATCGACGCCCATTGCTCGCGGCTTGGATATTTTATAGTATTCATGTGTTGGTCATAAAATCATTTTTTCTATGGGCGTTACGAGTATGCCCTGCGCCCCCATCTCCTTCAGCTTGCCGATGATTTCCCAGAAGCACTTTTGGCTCAGCACCGTGTGCACCGAGCACCACTCGGGGTCTGCCAGCGGTATCACCGTGGGGCTTTTCAGGCCCGGCAACACGCTTACAATCTCGCTGAGCCGCGCCTTGGGGGCATTCATGCGGATGTACTTCTTGTCCTCGGCGTTGCGCACGGCCTCAAAGCGGAAGAGCATCTCGCGGAGCAAGCGCCTCTTCTCCTCGCCAAGGCTCTTGTTGCCTATGAGCACGGCCTCGCTGTTGGCCACCACTTCCACTTCGCGCAGGTTGTTGCTTACGAGGGTGGAGCCGCTGCTCACGATGTCGAAGATTCCGTCGGCTATGCCGATGCTGGTGGAAATCTCAACGCTGCCCGTTATTACGTGTATGTCGGCGTGGATGCCCTTTTCGCCGAGGAAGCGGCGCAATATGCAGGGGTACGACGTGGCTATCTTCTTGCCGTTGAACCACTCCACGCCGCCGTACTCGGCATCCTTCGGGATGGCGAGCGACATCCTGCACTTGCTGAACCCGAGCCTGCTCAGTATCTCGGCGTCCTCGCCGCGCTCCATAAATTCGTTTTCGCCCACTATGCCTATGTCGGCTATGCCGCTGGCGACGCTCTGTGGTATGTCGTCGTCGCGCAGGTAAAGCACTTCCATCGGGAAGTTAGATGCCTGGGCCAGCAGGGTGCGCTTGGTAGCGCTCACTTTAATGTCTGCCTCGGCAAGGAGATTCATCGTATCATCGAAGAGCCGCCCCTTTGATTGAACTGCTATGCGTAACATCATTGTCAATATCATATTAAAACGTGGCAAATTTACGCAAAAATGCGCTATTGTGCAAGATTTTGTGTAATTTTGCATTCAAATTGTAAATGTTTTGGTTGTAAGCGGAATATTTATTGCATATAAACATACTCTTTGCCGGGCCGTCGCCTTGTTTACCTTGGCGGCCATACCCTTTGCTGCGTCCATGCTGGCAGGGTGCAGCGATGGCAACAAGGCACGCGAGCAGGTGGTTGCCCCGTGGGGAGTGGTGAACGACACGGTTGATGGCGACGCAATGTTCGACCTCGACCAGATTGTTGCCGGCGGCGAGATGATAATGGCTACGCTGAGCGGGCCGGAGTCATACTATGACTATCGGGGGCGCCATCTGGGCCTCAATTTCCTGCTGTGCCAGAAGTTTGCCGACAAGATAGGCGTAGGTCTGCGTGTGGAGGTGTGCCACGACACCACTGAGATGGTGCGCAAGCTGCTGGCGGGCGAAGCCGACGTGGCTGCCTACTGGCTGACGCCTGCCGACGTGCGCATGGGCAACGACACGGTGGGCATGCTCTCTTTCTGCGGACCTAAGCTCGGCGGAAAGGGCGCGCGCTGGGTGGTGGCAGCCGGAAACGCCTCGCTGCGCAAAGCCCTCGACGAGTGGTTCAGGCCGTCGATGGTAGGGCAGGCAAGGCGCGAAGAGGCTTTCCTGCTAAGCTCGCGCAGCATAAGGCGCCATGTTTACGCCCCCATGCAGGACCGCAAGAAAGGCATCATCTCGCGTTACGACGGCTTGTTTGCCAAGCATAGCCAGAAGATACGCTGGGACTGGAGGCTGCTTGCGGCCCAGTGCTACCAGGAGTCTACGTTCGACCCTAACGCCAAGTCGTGGGCCGGGGCGTGTGGCCTGATGCAGATAATGCCTGCCACGGCTTCGCACCTCGGGCTGCCGCTTGGCGAGATATTCGTGCCTGAGGCCAACATCGAGGCCGCCACGAGGTATCTTGGCGAGCTGGAGCGCAAGTTTGGCGACATAGCCGACAGGGGCGAGCGGATTAATTTCATGCTGGCAAGCTATAACGGCGGCTACCACCACATAAGGGATGCTATGCGCCTTGCAGCAAAGCATGGCAAGGACTCCAGGGTGTGGAGCGAGGTGTCGCGTTATGTGCTGCTGCTCAGCAAGCCCGAGTATTACCGCGACCCGGTGGTGAAATACGGGTATATGCGCGGCTCGGAAACGGTTGACTACGTAGCAAGGATACGCCAGCGGTGGCAGCAGTATAGGGGCGTGAAGGGCTTGCGGGGCAATGCGTCGGTGCTTACGCCGCGCAAGGCCGGGCACCGCAAGCGGAAGTTCCGCCTTGAGCCAGGCGAATGATGAGCCGGCGGCAACCCGCCATTAGGCCTTGCCCTTTCCCGTCTTGTAAGCATTTGCTGTATTGCTGTGGGCGCGTGGCGGGAATGACTTTATTCTTACAAACGCCCGTCAGCGGCTCGGCAGGCTTGCAAAACGGCCGCTTTCGCGGCGCGAAACGGCTTGTTTGGCATTGCAATGGCGCCCGTTTTGCACTGCAAAACGGGCGCCATTGCAATGTCTTGTGCATCAGTGCGTTGGCAGAACCTTTCAGCCTGTGAAAACTTTTTACACATTGCAACCGCATCAAAAAGCATTGCCCAATGCCCGATTGTGACTGAATTTTTGTATTTTTGCACATGGAAGAATAAAAGAGTTGGCACGGAGAGCGCAATGACATTGCACATATTCAACCCCGAACACGACTTGGCCTTGGCGGCCAACATCGACAACTTCACGCCGCCAAAGCCTGCGCGGATGCTCCGTGCGGCATTGGCGTACATCCCGGCGCTGTGGGCAAGCGATGGCGACGCCGTGCTTGTGGACGACGTGGAGCTTGCCATGGGCGGCTTGCAGGGCTTGGCTCCTTACATGGCTAAGCCCATGCCAAAGGTGATGCTCGTAACCAAGGCCGACTTGCCGGGCCTCAGGCCCGATGCTGTAAGCCCGTGGGGCTGGGACCGTGCGGTGCGGCATGAGCTTTTGCGCCATGGCATTGCAGAGGGCGTTTGCCCTACCTTGGGGCAGCTCGATGTGGCAAGGGTTCTTTCCCACCGCAGGTTTGGCGTGCTGTTGCTCCCCAAGCTGCGGGCAGAAGGCACTGTGGGAGAGGCTTATGTGGCTCGTGATGTGGAGGCCATCCGCAGTTTCGTGGCATCCCGTGGGTGCGCCGTGCTTAAGGCCCCATGGAGCAGCAGCGGACGCGGCGTGCGCATGGTGAGCGTGCGCGACATCGATGCAGGACTCCTTGGCTGGATAAAAAACTTGTTAACACAGCAAGGGGAAGTTATTGTTGAGCCGTATTATAATAAGGTGCAAGATTTCGGCATGGAGTTCTGCAGCGATGGGAGCGGCGGCATTGCCTACTTGGGGCTGTCGCTCTTCAGGGCCAGCGGCAGTGCATACTCTGGCAGCTTGCTGGCATCCGAAAGCGTAAAGGTAGCTGCCTTGAGCCGCTGGCTGCCTGCGGCTTTGCTCGAAATGACGAAAGAACGGCTCATGTCGGAACTGGCCCTTGCGCTCAACGGCAAATACAAAGGCCCGCTGGGTGTTGACATGATGGTTGTGCACGACGGGGCTCCGGGCGGCTGCAAGCTCCACCCGTGCGTTGAGGTAAACCTCAGGCGCACCATGGGTCACGTGGCCCTGGCTCTGTCTCCGAGTGGCGGCGAGCCATCAATGTCGATGCAGATACAAGCAAACAACAACTACAAACTAAAAATACAAATATTATGAAGCTACCTTTATTGATGCTCATGGCCGCGTTGCCCCTGGCGACTATGGCCCAGTACCGTTCGGAGGCGTGGTGCCCCGACAATGGCGACGGCACATACACAAACCCAGTCCTCAACGCCGACTATAGCGACCCAGATGTCTGCGTAGGCCCGTCGGGCAAGGACTTTTACCTTACGGCAAGCTCGTTCAACTGCGTGCCGGGCCTGCCCATCCTCCACTCCAAGGACTTGGTGAACTGGGAACTCATTGGCCACGCCATCAAGGAGATGGTGCCGAAGGAGGTATTTGACAAGGCTGCCCACGGCATGGGCGTGTGGGCACCTTGCATAAGGTATCATAACGGAGAGTTCTACATTTACTGGGGCGACCCCGACCATGGCGTGTTCATGGTGAAGGCAAAGGACCCCGCAGGGCCATGGGAGAAGCCTGTGCTCGTGGTAGAGGGCAAGGGCATGATTGACACCACGCCGCTGTGGGATGACGACGGCCGGTGCTACCTTGCAAACGGATGGGCCGGAAGCAGGGCCGGCTTCAAGAGCGTGATTTCCGTGCGTGAGCTGTCGGCCGACGGGACCAAGGCCATCAGCGACCCCGTGATAGTTTTCGACGGCAACAACGAGAACCGCACGCTCGAAGGCCCGAAGTTCTACAAGCGCGACGGCTGGTACTGGATACTTGCCCCGGCAGGCGGCGTTCCCACAGGATGGCAGCTGGCCATGCGCGCAAAGAACCCCTATGGCCCTTACGAGAGCAAGATGGTCCTTGCGCAGGGCAAGACGAACATCAACGGCCCTCACCAGGGTGGATTGGTGCAGACATCTGAGGGTGAGGACTGGTTCCTCCACTTCCAGGACAAAGGCCCTTACGGGCGTGTGGTACACCTACAGCCTGTGAATTGGGTGAAGGGTTGGCCCGTGATGGGTGTGGACAAGGATGGCGACCTGTGCGGCGACCCCGTGACACGCTACAAGAAGCCCAACGTAGGCGCAACGTATCCGATACAGAACCCGGTGGAAAGCGATGAGTTCAACACTACTGTCCTCGGCAAGCAATGGCAGTGGCCGGCAAACTACAGCCAGATGTTCGGCCAGGCAACGCCTTACGGATTCTACAGGCTTTACACCAACAAGCGCAGCGAGAACTTCGTGAACTTGTGGGAGGCTCCCAACCTCTTGCTCCAGAAGACGCCGGCCGACGCTTTCACCGCCACCGCAAAGGTGAAGTTTGCGGCCAAGAAGGACGGCCAGTACGCCGGGCTCATCATGATGGGAATGGACTACAGCGCACTCGTGGTAAAGAGGGTGGGCGACAAGTTCCAGCTACAGCAGGTTACTTGCCGCAAGGCCGACAAGAACAAGCCGGAGGAAATAAAGGTGCTTGCCGAGCTTGAACCCACTGACAGGGACAAGATTGACTACGAGCCTGCCATATACGAGGAGCTTTACCTGCGCCTTACGGTAAAGGAGGGCGCAAAGCTTACGTTTGCATACAGCAAGAACGGCAAGAAGTTCCAGACCGTTGGCGACGAGTTCCAGATGCGTGAGGGTAAGTGGATTGGCGCCAAGTTTGGCTTCCTGGCCGAAGAACCTGCGCAGAAGGCCCCGTCAGGATTCCTTGACATCGATTGGATAAGGGTTACAAAGTAAGCAAACGATGATTATGACGCACAGTTAATGGCACGCAAAGGCCAATGTGCAAATGCAACAAAGCTGCGGCGCGATTTATATTTGCGCCGCAGCTTTCGTTTAACCAGAATTGGGGGCATTATGCTTAAGCCTGATTGCGCGCTGCCGTTTGCCATTCAAGCTGTTGGCCTTCCCCTGCCATTGGCAGGGGGCAAAAAGAAAAGGCGGCTAATAATAGCCGCCTCTTACATTATGTACTAGATTTTCAGCGTTTAGCTTTTGAGCGGTAAACGAGACTCGAACTCGCGACCCTCGGCTTGGGAAGCCAATGCTCTACCAACTGAGCTATTACCGCATCAATACTCCTGAAAGATGAGCCGACACCCGGACTCGAACCGGGGACCTATTCATTACGAATGAATTGCTCTACCAACTGAGCCATGTCGGCTTGAATGTCCTTGCTTCCGAATTGCGAGTGCAAAGGTAATGCTTTTTTTTGTCTTGACAAAATTTTTTCTCAATAAAGTTTGTCTTTAAGGTATTTTCCCGTGATGCTTTCTTTGCAGCCGCTCACCATCTCTGGCGTGCCGGCAACAACGATGTTGCCGCCTCGGTCTCCGCCATCGGGCCCCATGTCGATTATGTAGTCAGCGCATTTTATTATGTCGAGGTTGTGCTCTATGATGACGATGGTGTGGCCTCTTTCTATCAATGCGTTGAACGCATCGAGCAGGCGCTTGATGTCGTGGAAGTGAAGGCCTGTGGTTGGCTCGTCGAAAATGAACATCGTAGGCTCTTGTTTTTCCTGCCCAATGAAATAGGCGAGCTTTACCCTTTGGTTTTCGCCGCCGGATAGTGACGACGAGTTTTGCCCGAGCTTTATGTAGCCCAGGCCTACGTCGGCAAGTGGCTTTAGCCGTTTTACTATTTGTTTCTGCCCGTGGTTCCCAAAGAACTCCAGGGCTTCGCCTATTGTCATGTTGAGCACGTCGTCGATGTTCTTGCCCTCATAACGCACATCAAGGATTTCTTTCTTGAATCGGTGTCCATGGCAGCTGTTGCACTCGAGCACAAGGTCGGCCATGAACTGCATCTCTACGGTGATGACGCCGGCTCCCTTGCATTCTTCGCAACGCCCACCATCGGCGTTGAACGAGAAATACTGCGATGTGTAGCCCATCTGCTGTGCAAGCGGTTGCTGCGCGAACAAATCCCTTATGGCGTCATACGCCTTTAGATATGTGGCAGGGTTCGACCTTGTGCTTTTGCCAATGGGGTTCTGGTCTACAAACTCGATGCGCTTTATTGCGTCTATGTCGCCTCCCAATGAGCCGAAGTCGCCCGGGGCGTCGCATACATCTCCGATGTGTCTTTTGATGGCCGGATAGAGTATTCCTTTTATCAACGACGATTTGCCTGAGCCGCTTACGCCGGTGACTACCGTCATGACGTTGAGCGGAATGACGGCGTTGCACCCTCGGAGGTTGTTCATGCGTGCGCCCATCACCTTGATTGCCATGTTCCACTTCCTGCGCCCGCGGGGCAGGGGTATGGTTTCCTCGCCGGTTATGTATTTCACCGTGTGGCTGTCTGGATACTTGTCAACTGCGTCCTTGGTTATGTTGGCCGCATTGCCTGAAAACACTATGCGGCCGCCAAGCTGCCCCGCGTCGGGGCCAACGTCTATGAGATAGTCGGCAGCGCGTATTATTTCTTCGTCATGCTCCACTACAACAACGGTGTTGCCCAACTGCTGCAAGCGCCTCAAGACGTTGATGAGCCTTTCAGTGTCGCGGCTGTGCAGGCCGATGCTGGGTTCGTCAAGGATGTAGAGAGAGCCTACAAGGCTGCTGCCCAGTGATGTCGTGAGGTTTATGCGTTGGCTTTCGCCGCCGCTGAGAGTGTTCGACATTCTGTTGAGTGTGAGGTATCCGAGGCCTACGTCGAGCAGGAACTGCAGGCGGTTGCTTATTTCGGTGAGCAGCCTGCTGCCTATTGCTCTGTCGTGATCCGTTAGTTGCAGGTTGTCAAGCCATTCCTTGAGCCGTGTAATGGGCATTTCCACGACGTCGGAAATGCTCCGCCCGCAAATCTTGACGTAATTGGCTTCCTTCTTCAGTCTGGTTCCATGGCATGAGGGGCAGGTGGTTTTGCCGCGGTAGCGGCTCATCATCACGCGGTATTGAATCTTGTATTGGTTCTCTTTCACCATGTTGAAGAATGCGTCGATTGACACCTGCTCGTGTATGTCTCTGTGCCTGTCTGATGGCAATCCATGCCAAAGCTGGTCTTTCTGCTGTTGGGTCAGCTTGTAGTAAGGCTCGAATATCGGGAAGTTGTCTTGGGCTGCCCGGCGGCAGAACTCGTCTTGCCATACGCGCATCTTATCGCCATGCCAGCAAACTACGCACCCGTCGTAGACGCTGAGTGATGAGTTTGGGATTACCAGTTTCTCGTCGATGCCGATCACGCTGCCAAAGCCTTGGCACTCGGGGCAGGCTCCGACGGGTGAGTTGAAAGAAAAAAGATTGTCGGATGGTTCCTCGAATTTCATCCCGTCTGCTTCGAATCTCGTTGAGAAATCGTAGCTTATCATTGATGGGAGGAACATAATCCTACAGCAACCGTCACCCTCATAGAATGCCGTTTCCGTGGAGTCCACGAGGCGGGCGACGGCGTCTTTGGAGTCATCTACCGACAGGCGGTCGATGACGAGATATATGTCATTAGGCGATATGTCTTTAAGTTCTGCACTTTGTACGAAATCTTCTATTCTATGAAAGTTGCCTTCATGGAACAGCCTTGCGTATCCTTGCTGCACATACATCCGAAGCTGCTTTGCCATGTCCTGCCCATTGCCCTCGTCTGGCAGCAGTGGTGTCATGACGACAAACTTCGTGCCGGATGCAAATTGCCTTGTGCAGTTTATTACATCTTCTGTGGAGTGCTTCTTGACTTCTTCGCCGCTGATTGGTGAGAACGTGTGGCCAATGCGCGCAAACAGCAGGCGGAGGTACTCGTAGATTTCTGTTGTGGTGCCTACGGTGGAGCGTGGATTGCGGCTGACAACTCTCTGTTCGATGGCTATGGCCGGTGGTATGCCTTTGATGTAGTCGCATTCCGGCTTGTTCATTCGGCCCAAGAACTGGCGTGCGTATGCGGAAAGGCTTTCGATGTATCGCCTTTGCCCCTCGGCATAGAGGGTGTCGAAGGCAAGCGATGACTTGCCGGAGCCGCTAACCCCGGCAATAACAATAAGTTTGTTTCGTGGTATTTTTACATCAATGTTTTTAAGGTTGTTGACTCGCGCGCCTTTTATTTCGATGTAATCATTCATTGTCTGTCGTATTGTTTGGATAGGCAAAGTTAGGTAAAATATGCCGAAAAACCATGTGAAATACTTATATTAACTAATTTGCTGGCAGCTACGGTGTAATCATTGGGGCGTGTGGAGCGCAAGGCGGTATGCCTGTAAGGCGGTTGTGGCCATGAAATAAGACGGACGGAACCGTCATGCGCAGTTCCGTCCGTCTGTAAATTGGGTATATGGAAGCCTCTTTATTCAGTTTGAGGCTGGTGATCATTCACCTTTTTCCATCTTCTCCTTGAGCTGAGCCAGTACGTCGATGTCGCCCAGGGTTGTTGCAGCCGGCTGGTTGTCTATCTTCACTACCTCATCCTTGTCTTTCTTTGCGCGAGCCTTCTTGGCAGCCTTCTTCTCGTCGCGCTGTGCATCTTCGAATGTGCGGCTGTGAGACAGGATTATGCGCTTGCTGTCTTTGTTGAACTCGATTACTTTGAACGGAAGCTCCTCGCCCAGTGTGGCTTGTGTTCCGTCTTCCTTGACGAGGTGCTTCGGCGTTGCGAAGCCTTCCACACCCTTGTCAAGTGCGATGACAGCACCCTTTTCGAGTGACTCTATGATCTTGCCGCGGTGAATGCTTCCTACGGTATAAATCGTTTCGAACACATCCCAAGGATTGTCCTCCAGCTGCTTGTGGCCGAGGCTCAAGCGGCGGTTCTCCTTGTCAATCTCAAGTACAACCACATCGATATCGGCTCCAACCTGAGTGAACTCAGAGGGGTGCTTTACTTTCTTTGTCCATGAAAGGTCGCTGATGTGGATCAAGCCGTCAACGCCCTCTTCCAGCTCTACGAACACTCCAAAGTTGGTGAAGTTGCGTACTTTGGCTGTATGCTTGCTGCCTACAGGATACTTAATCTCGATGGTCTCCCATGGGTCTTCCTTCAGCTGCTTGATGCCAAGGCTCATCTTGCGCTCATCGCGGTCGAGCGTAAGGATTACGGCTTCTACCTCGTCGCCAACCTTGAGGAACTCCTGTGCAGAGCGCAGGTGCTGGCTCCATGACATTTCAGACACGTGGATGAGGCCCTCAACGCCCGGCTGTATCTCGACAAAGGCTCCGTAGTCGGCTATGACGACAACCTTGCCCTTAACGTGGTCGCCAACCTTGAGGTTGGGATCGAGGGCATCCCAAGGATGCGGGGTGAGCTGCTTGAGGCCAAGTGCGATGCGCTTCTTCTCGTCATCGAAGTCGAGGATAACTACATTTATCTTCTGGTCAAGCTCTACCACCTTGTGCGGATCGTCAACACGTCCCCAAGACAAGTCGGTGATGTGGATGAGTCCGTCTACGCCGCCGAGGTCGACAAACACTCCGTATGTGGTGATGTTCTTGACGGTACCTTCCAGTATCTGGCCTTTCTCGAGCTTGGAGATGATCTCTTTCTTCTGAGCCTCAAGCTCTGCCTCGATGAGAGCCTTGTGTGAAACGACAACATTGCGGAACTCCTGGTTGATCTTCACAACCTTGAACTCCATTGTCTTGCCCACGAACTGGTCGTAGTCGCGTATGGGGTGAACGTCAATCTGGCTGCCGGGCAGGAATGCCTCGATGCCGAATACATCGACAATCATGCCACCCTTGGTGCGGCACTTGATGTAGCCTTGGATAACTTCCTGGTTTTCGAGTGCGGCGTTGATGCGCTCCCAGCTCTTGCTGAGGCGAGCTTTCTTGTGCGATAGTATGAGCTGGCCTTTCTTGTCTTCCTGGTTTTCTACATAAACCTCAACCGTGTCGCCCACCTTGAGGTCGGGGTTGTAGCGGAACTCGCTGGCCGGGATGATGCCGTCGCTCTTGTAACCGATGTTGACGATCACTTCCTTCTTGTCGATGAAGATGACCGTTCCTTCCACTACCTGGTGCTCGCTTACCTTGTTGAGCGTCTCGTCGTAAGCTTTGTCCAGCTCTTCCTTGCTGACATTGACTTTTGCGCCATTTTCATACTCGTCCCAGTTGAAGTCGTCTAATGGCTTGACGTTTTTTGTTAATTCTGACATGATGTTTTTAAGTGATAATTAATAAAGTTAGACTTTATGTGAATTAAAAATCGGGTGCAAAGGTAATCTTTATTTGTGAGAAGCAGCCTTGCTTGCTGTTGTACAGCCGCTGATTTTGCTTTTTTTAACGCATGGTGGCGCGTTTCATTCTTTTTGCGGCTTATTTATTGTCCTTTTTGCCTCTTTTTCTTCTTTATGTTCAATAGGTCTCTGAAGCCGTTGAAATCCTTTTTCATTATTAATCCGATGCCTTGCGTATTTAGGCTCGACTTTGTGAAATACCGGTCGTTGGTCTGGTTGTACACTTTTATGGCCAGGTTGCCGTTCGGCTTGAGCAGGTACCTAATGTCAAAGTCGCCAATGAAGCTCGTGTTTGCAGTGTTGGCATTGTCGCGATAGCCAAACTGTCCGTTTATCAATAGTCTGTTGTTCAGCAGCCTTCCGCTCAGCAAGCCTTCGTATTCGGCATTGTTCCAGCCCTCGTCGCCAGTTGAGATGTTTGCCCCGAAGTTCCAGTTGTTGCTTTTGATGACTGAATTGAGGACAGTGTTGATTTGTGTCGATATTGTGCCAGACAGCAAGCTTTGCATTGCAAGCGAAGTCTGGCTTTGCTGTTCTTCGTTTTGTGCGGCCGCGTTGTTCTCCCGTTGCGGGTAGAAGCGTCCTATTCCAAGCAGGTAAAGTACTTGCTGGTTCATTTCGTCCTCGCTGTTTATGATGCTGCGTATCATTTGTTTTTCGTCGCTGCTTACTGTAGGCATGTCGAGGTCGAAGGTGATGGAGGGCTTTTGTGGTTGCCCGCTGATGTTCATCAGGCAGTTCACCCTGATGGTGTTGTTCGTGAAGCTGTTGCCAACGTTCAAGTCGGAAAGCGAGACGCCATTTACCGTATGCACGGCTTGCAGGTCAAGCTCGGCGTAATAAGGGTTACCCCTGAACGTGATAGAGCTGCCTTCGTTGAAGGTGAAGTTCTTCTTTATGATGTCTTGTATGGTGATTCCGTATGTGCCGTGCTGCACTGTGTACGTGCCGAACATGCTGAACCCACCTTTGTTATAATATGTTGCGCTCAGCGTTCCGTTTCCGTTGAGCGTTATGTAGTCGTTGGCCCGGCTGTCCATCAGCAGCTTGATGGTTATGTCGGGAGTGCAGTTGAGCAGGAAGTTGATGTGCATGTCAGATGGGAGGTCGTCCATTGGCGTGGCGGTTGTTGCCTCTTGTGGGTTTCCGCCGCCGTCCTCGTTTAAGGGCGCGTCGTTCCACTTTATAAACGTTTGGTCGGCCACTGCGTCAGGGTTTGATACGTTGTATATGAACGTGGAGTTTTTCAGTGGCGTGATGTCAATGCCTATGTTCACGTCGCCTTTTTTGCCATGTATGTCCACTTGCCCCGAGGCGTACACCGTGCCGTAAAACGAGTTGTCGCCGAAATCGCGGAAGTCATATCCAAGCAAGTTCTCGGCGTTTACCGACAAGTCGTATGACAGGTCCTTCAGGTAGTTATGGTGTATGCTTCCGTTTATGATGCCCATATTGTTGTTGGTATCATAAATAGGGGCATTTACGAACTTTATTTCGTTAGGCACAAAGGCTATAGTGTCTCCGCGCAGGTAGTACTTGCAGTTTGTAGGGGTCAGGGTGGCCTCCCCGTTAACTGTGAGTTTGCCTATGAGGTTTATTTTTTTCAGTGGCCCCATCACCCTTACGTTGCCGTGCGCGTGCCCGCTTACGCCGGTCATGAAACTTGAAGTGAACGATTCAAGGAAATCGATGTGTGTGCCTGCGGCGTTGATTCCGAGGTCGATGTATTTGCGGGCGGGCGACACATATCCATCGATGAATGTCATTGCGTCCGGCCCGTCGTTGGCTATGGCGTATATGTCGATTTGCTTGTCGGTCTTGTTCCATTCCACGTTGGCGTCCAGCACGCCCATGCGGCCGTCTTCAAACTTGAACTGCTCAACAGCTATTTTCCCCGATGCCGCCGTGTTGCCGAATGGTGCTGTGATGAAGGCCCGCCCGCTGGCAATGCCGCTGAACTCAACTGAGTGGAAATTCACAAGGTCCAATGCATATTTCAGGTCGATGCCTTGCAGGTCTACGATGAGCGAGTCGTTGTCGTAAGGCGTTGCCTTGCCGTTTATGGCTATGTGCTGTGCTTTGTGCTTTATGGCGAAATTGTTTACCTCAATGTTCTTGTTTGAATATTTGATGCTTGATGGCAGTATGTCCCAAACCACGTCGCCTATGTTGATGTGCGATGGCTTGACGCTTATGGCGGCCACCTGCGCCCCGTTGCCGTCGCGGTAGAACTGCGACACGGCGTTGAACTTGCCGCTGAAACGGCTGGCAGAGTGGTTGTCCCAGGAAAAAGACGTGGAGAGGCTGTTGTCTATGGCGCGGCATTCCCCGTTGAATTCCATCGCGGCTCCGGTCTTCGAAAGTTTCGTTACGCCTACGTTGCAAATCAAGGCTCCGTGCTCCGACCTCACAGTGATTGCCCCGTCCTTGTAGCCAGCCTCGCCATAGCTGAAGTCGTTGGCCCTGCAGTTTATCGCGATGTCGCGATTGCTGTCGTTCACCATGGCGCTGATGCTGATTGGGCTGTGGGCATGGAGCTGAATGCCGAACAGCTTGTTGAGCCACCGTGTGTCGCTGATGTTGGCCTTTATGCTAAAGTCGTTGCCGGTGGCGCCCTTGGCTTTCGGTAGGCCGGGCAGGGTGGGGAGCTTGTCGCTGATTATGTTGATGAAACTTTGCGCAAGTGTCTTGTATTCAAATTTCCCGTTGAGTTCGGCGCTGCCGAAGTCGCTGTCGAGGGCAAGGAAATGCGTAGCCCCGTCATATCCCGACCTTACCTTGGTGCTGGCTATGCTAAACGTGTCGTTGGGCAAGGCCATTGTCATGTTGTTCATGGTGATGTTGCCCTTGGCATCGTTCAGTCCGCTGGCATTGAAGTCTGCTGATATTTCGCACTTGAATTCGGCGTCACCCCAACGGTCGGTGAGGTTTGTTGCCAGTGGCCTGAATCTTTTTACTGATGCAGCAATCTCCACGTCGGTGATGCCGTTGCCTTTCTCCAGCCTCCCGCCGATGTCGAACGCCATGTTGGGGTCGTTGGCTTTCACCGCGCCTTCCATGTGGCTGCCGTCAGATTTGCCAGTTACGTATAAGTTACTGTAAGTGTAATTGTTATAGCCTAATTCGGAAATTGTTCCTTTAACCGATAATACGGGTGATTGCCGTGGCCTTAGTTGGCCTTTCGCCTCAATGTCGGCCGATATGTTGCCGAGCTTGTCGTTGCCAAAGAGCTTCCTCAGGCTGATGCCAGATGCCGATAGGCGGCTCGAAAACGTGTTGCCGTTGGATAGCGCGAGCGTTGCGTCAGCGTTCCCGATGTCGGTGCTTATGCGGCATGATGCAGCGATGGTAGTGCTCCTTGGCGCCCCCACCGTGCCTTGCAGGCTTATGTGTCCTATGCCGGCAAGGCGCTCTGTTACGGTTGGCTTGTGCATCCCCGCAGCCTCCATCACAGCGGCGATGGCTTCCCCCGATGTTTCAAGTCTCCTTACCGTGGCGTGCCATATAGGCCTGGCTTCCCAGTTGCGTATCCATCCATCGGCGCTAAGCGCCGTTTCCCCGTCGGGTGTAGTTGCGGCGGCGTTGTTTATCCATAGGTTTGTGCTCGTTCCGTGAAAGTCGGCTGAGAGGTTGATTGTCTTCCCTGTTTTGCCGAGCGTAGGCGCAAGGAACGCCAAGTCGGCCAATGACACCTGCGATTCTTCAAGCCTTCCGGAGTATTGCAGGGATGCGGGTATGAGCGTGTTGCCTTTCGACTTGTAAGTGGCGGTTGCTTCGTTCAGCACTATGTTGGTGCCGGGCATCTCTATGTGCAGGCCGCTGAGCCTGCAGCGGCTTTTCCCCGCCTCAAACTTCAGGGCGAGCTTGTTTACGTTGAGGCCGGAATGCTCCTTGAAAGCCACCCTCTTTACGTTGATGTTGAGGCTGTCGTCGTTTAGTGCTTTCAGTATTATGTGCGCGCTTATGCCGCTTATGTCCAGGTGGTTAGCGTTCAGTTTGCCCGGCGTCATCGGGGCGTCGAGGCGGTTGTATGCCAAGCTCGAGTGCCTCATGATTAAAGAGTTGATGCGCAAGTCTATCTTGCCCGGGCCGGTGGAGTCTTTCGAGGCGAGGGAATCGAGCGCAAACTGATAGTTGGCCTTGGCTTTGGCCGACTGCCGGTAAAGCTGCAGGTGGGCGCCGAACACCTGTGATGACGACAATGAAATCCTTCCGTCTGCGAGTGGCGCAAGGTCAATCTTTGCCGTCAGGCGCGAGGCCACGAGCATTTTCTTGCCGTGCTGGTCGTATATGGTAACATCGTCGATTATCACGCGGTTGAACAAGCCCAGTTCCACCCGCCCGATGGATACGCGAGTGCCAAGCTTGTTGGCTATGGCCTTGGCTGCTTGCGAGCCGATGTAGGTCTGCACCACCGGCATCTGTGTCAGGAGCAGTGCGGCGACATACAGGCCAACGATGGCCCAAATGGCGATGCTTACTATGCGTCGTAAAGTGTTCACTCTTTCTGGCCTTTGCTTTGAAACCTGCCCGTAGGCAGGGCATTTTGCGCTGCAAAGTTACACATAATTATTTCATCAAGAGAGCATTTTGCTATATTTAGGGCTTGCTTTACCCCAATCGGCCATCATGTGATAGTATGTCCAAGGCGCCGTGGCGCCTCCGCGGCGGCATGCCACGACCGAAGTGGCGGGCTTGTTCTGCAAAAGCGGCGAGGCAGAATAGAACAGGCGGTCGAGCAGGGAACAGAGCGAGCCGTTGGGGCCGCCGTAATACACGGGCGTGCCTACTACCAGCCCATCGGTCTCGGCCAGCTTGGCGCAAACATCGTTATAAAGCGCATCATTGAATATGCAGCGCCCCAGTGACTTGCACTTGTCGCAGTTGATGCAGCCTTGCACGGCTTTCGTGCCTATCCAGGCCATTTCCGTTTCTATTCCGTTTGCTTGTAGGGTGCTTGCCACTTCCGTTAGGGCTGTGTGTGTATTCCCGTTGCGGCGGGGGCTTCCGTTTATCAACAAAACTTTCATGCGCGTACTTTCTTTAAAGTGAACAAATGAGGCTGCAAAGATAGCGAAAAACAGCGAGCGATGCAATTATTCCCGTTCAAAAACCTTGTGGCATCAAGGCGCGTTTGGCCCGAGGGCTATTTGGGGCATGGTAAGCGGCTGTATCAAGCTGATGGCATTTCTTGGCCGAGGCGCAGAGTTTATGTTGGGAGCGATTAACATTTTTATGTTAAATAAACTGGGATTGAGAGTTTTGCCTAAGTGCTTGAATCCCAGTAAGATGCAAAAGCTATCGTTTTGCGTTCCCAAATCTGCCGTTTGGGAGGCCGAAATGTGCCGTTTTGCAGCGCGAAACGGCACATTTCGCGCCGCAAAAGCGTAATGGCCGCCATGCAAGCCATTACAGTAGCTGTTTTGGTTGCATATTTGCAATTATCCACCACGTTCGTTCCAAAGGCATATCCACCGTTTGCCCAGGGCGATGTGCTTTCGTTCGGGTCTTCTCGCTTGTGGGTTTCCTCACCATCACTGTTGGTTGTTTCGTGCCGATGAGTCTTGAAGTCATGGGTTAAGCCCAACGGTTGATTTGGGTTAAAATGCAAGGCTGACGAAAGAAAAACGGGATATTCTTCTTTTTGTCAGCTTTATTTGTGTACATTTGCATTTATGAATTGGCGCTTTGCAGGGAAGCATGGCCAATGGAATAATGTGGAATGGATTTCCAGTCATTGCGTCATCCTTTGCAGGGAGCATATATGTGGCTTGTTTCTAAATTTTCCTTTTGATTATATTGAACTTTTGAAAAGAGTGGCAAAAATGGATGAAGTAAATATGAAAGGCATTGGAACTGCCAATGCTGCAGACTTGATAGAGGAGGCAAGGGGCGTTGTGGAGCGCATGGCTCGGAGATATGCCGGGCGTGGCGTGAGTGTGGCCGACCTGGAGGGCGAGGGATACTTGGCCCTCCTTGAGGCGGCGCATAGCTATGACCCAGCGCGGGGCTGCTTTGCAGCCTTTGCCTCGCCGGTGGTGAGGCAGCGCATGGAACGCATGGCCGAGACGATGGGCGGCATCTACAAGGTGCCGCGCGGCGTGGCTGCTGAGGCTGAGAGGCGGCGCAGCCGCGCCTTGTCGGTAGACGCTCCGCTTGGAGGCCGCGAGGGGGTGACGCTTCTCGACTTTGTTGCCGGGGCCGATGGCGGCGACGCTGCTGCGGCTCTGCCGGGCGATGCGCAGGCAATGCTTGCGCAGCTCGATGGCCGCGAGAGGGCCGTGATGGAGGGCCTTTTCGGCATTGGCCGCGAGCGGCTCTCAATGGCAGCCCTTGGCGCGGAGCTGGGCTTGAGGCGCGAGCGTGTGCGCCAGGTGAGGGACAAGGCTTTGAGGAAGCTCGCAAAGCTTGCCCGTGGCACTGCCGTAAGCGATGTTGACTGATTGCCGCAGGTGCCGCAGTGCCTGGCTGGAGGTGTGTCGTGGTTTCCTGCCCGTTGGGCTCTACTCGTGAAAGGGGGTGGTGTTGTGATTGTGGCTTGGCCCCAATCGCAGCATTCGCATATTGGGTTCTAACAGGAAAGCCGCGCCAAGTCTGCTCGGGCATGCCTGGCGCGGCTTATGTATGTGCTTTATTGCAAGTGACGCTACTGTTGGGGAGCGGCTTCTTGCTCCTTGCCTGCGTGCGCGGCGCGGAGGATTATGCTGGTAGCCCCGATGGTGAACAGGGTGCCGTCTTCTATCACCCTACGCTCGCGGTCGCTGAGTATTTCGTTGTCAACAAATGTTCCGGTGTTGCTCGGGCCGTCCCTGAGCACATAGCGCAGGCTGCCGTCCTTGGCGCGGCTTACGGTTATTACGCAGTGGGCGAGGTCTATGCTGGGGTCTACGGTCTCGATGGGCGTGCTGATGCGGTTGCCCTTCATGTAGCGGCCTATGACATTGTCGCCCGGCTTCAATGGCAGCACTTGCTTGTAGTGGAACACGTTCTCTATTACGACAATGGCTCCCCACGCTCCAGCCGAATCGTCGGGCGTTTCGTCTTTTTGCAGGGGGCGCAACTTTGAGGCTCCCAAGCGGATGGAGAACTGCTTGCCGCACTGTGGGCATTCGAATACGAGCGACTGGCCTTGGGTGTAGCGTGTCTCGTCGAACGCCACATAGCCGTCGCACTTGGGGCATCTTACTCTTTTCATTGCTTTTTCTTGTAAACCCAGGCTTGGTCGAAGTGCTTGTTGTCCCTAAGTCTGCGCAGTGTGTCGCGAGCCTCGCCCTCGGTGGCGTATGAGCCGTAGATTACGCGCACTTGGCCGCCGCCGGTGTACACTTGGGCTTCGGTCAGGCCTTCGGCTTGCAGCTGCTTGGCAAAGGCATTTGCCCCGGCCTTGGTTATACGGCTCGCCAGGACTATGCAGTAGTCTGAGGACTTTTCTTCCGGCTCAATCGTTTCGGCGGGGGCTTCTTTTGCTGTTGCGGCTTCAGAAGCTGCCTTCCGTGGCGCCGTGGGGAGCGGCTCTGGCTCTGCGGCGGCCTTTGCCTTGGTGGGCATGGGCTTAGAAGATTCAGAATCGTTATTGCCCATGGCTGCCCCGATGATTTCTTGTGGCAGGCTGGCAAAGTCGGCACGGCCTGTTGAGCTGTTTGTGATGGGGGGTGTCATGATGAAGAAGGCAAGGATGGCGGCAGCCACGGCAATGGCGTTGCGCAGCCAGGCCACCTTTATCTTGATGACGCTGCCGTCGTTTGTGGCAGGTTTCTTCCCCTTGGCCTTGCCTCTGGCTTCTTCGTGGCGGGCATGGCGCAATGCCCCTGAGCGGCTGTGGGCTGAAGGATTGGTGGCTTCCTTGTGCAGCCGGGCCATCTCGAACGAACCGAGCCCGTAGAGTGCGGGGGTCAAAATGCCGGCCTCGCACGGCTCAAAACCATAGCTTCCGCCTTCGCCCAAAGTGAGCGTGCCTATGTCGCCAAGGCGGTAGCTGCCTTCGTCGAGCAGGCACTGCTTAAGCTCGCCCACTTCGCTCTCAATGCGGCTTACTGCGTCGGGGTAGCTTATGTCGTATGCCTCGACGTAAGACTGCACCAGGAGGAGGTCGTTCATGTTGAGCTTGGGGTTGAAACCTAACGTCCTGAGAGGCGGCAGGAACAGCCCGTCGCCCTCGTCGTAGCGGGCATCGGTGTGGTGAGCCACAAAGCCGCCAAGCCCAGGTACCATGACGCACTCGTAGTCGAGCAGCAGTATTTCGATATGTCTTCCTAATTCAATCACAATTGCAAAATTAAGCGTTTTCCATGACATGGGCAAGTAAATCGCGGCAAAAAGGCATAAAAATGGGGAAAAGCGTTTTGCAATCCAAATTTATTTGGTACATTTGCATCACTAAAACCAGAACTTTTTTGTAACTATGGAATACAAGGAAACGGAAATAAAGGGTGTCTTCATATTGGAGCCGAAAGTCTTTGACGACGAAAGGGGCTATTTCTTCGAGGCGTGGAAGCGTGAGGACTTTGAACGCCACATCGGGCCGGTTGACTTTATACAGGACAATGAGTCCAAGTCGTGCCGTGGCGTGCTGCGCGGCTTGCACTACCAAAAGGGTGAGCATTCGCAGGCCAAGCTCGTAAGGGTAATCAAGGGAACTGTGCTCGATGTTGCCGTGGATATGCGCAAGGGTAGCCCAACTTTCGGCAAGCACGTCATGGTGGAGCTGAGCGAAAGCAACAAGCGCCAGTTCTTTATTCCGAGAGGCTTTGCCCACGGTTTCCTCGTAATGAGCCCGGAGGCCATTTTTACTTATAAGGTGGACAACGCATACGCCCCGCAGCATGAGGCAAGCGTGCGCTTTGACGACCCTGCACTTGGCATCGATTGGCCCATCGACGCGAAAGACGCCATCTTGAGTGATAAGGACAGGAAAGCAGTGCTGTTTGCCGATGCGGAGTATTTTGACTGATTATTAAAAAAGCTAAGGTTATAACGAGGATATGAATATAGCCATTGTAGGTACCGGGTATGTGGGGCTTGTGTCGGGGGCTTGCTTTGCTGACACAGGCGCAATCGTGACGTGTGTCGATGTGAATGAAGACAAGATACGGGCCTTGCAGCAAGGCGAGATCCCAATCTACGAGCCGGGGCTTGACGAGTTGGTGCTGAAGAACGCAAGGGCAGGCCGGCTTAAGTTTACCACCGACCTTGCCTCGGTGCTTAACGACCAGGAAATCGTGTTCTCCGCCGTAGGCACTCCACCTGACGAGGACGGCAGCGCAGACCTTAACTATGTGCTGCAGGTAGCCAGGACCATAGGCGAAAACCTCAATAAGTACATTGTAGTGGTGACAAAGAGCACCGTGCCAGTGGGAACGGCAAAGAAAGTGCGCAGTGCCATACAGGCAGAGCTTGACCGCCGTGGGGTTGCGGTGGATTTCGATGTGGCAAGCAACCCCGAGTTCCTAAAGGAGGGCAATGCAATAAAGGATTTCATGTCGCCGGACAGAGTTGTCGTGGGAGTGGAAAGCGAGAGGGCCAAGAAACTTCTCACGAAGCTTTACAAGCCTTTCCTTATAAACAATTTCCGCGTGATATTCATGGACATCCCATCGGCCGAGATGACCAAATATGCCGCCAACTCGATGTTGGCCACACGCATTTCGTTCATGAACGACATAGCCAACCTGTGCGAGCTGGTGGGCGCCGACGTAAATATGGTTAGGGCCGGCATAGGTGCTGACACGCGCATTGGCCGCAAATTCCTATACGCGGGGTGCGGCTATGGTGGTTCATGCTTCCCTAAGGATGTCAAGGCTCTCATCAAGACGGCGGACGACAACGGCTATTCGATGGAAGTGCTTAAGGCGGTTGAACGTGTCAACGAACGGCAAAAGACAGTCTTGTTCGACAAGCTCAGTAAGGCCAATCCGTCGGAAAGCCTCGCCGGGAAGACCATTGCCATTTGGGGATTGGCTTTTAAGCCCGAGACGGACGACATGAGGGAGAGCACGGCTCTGGTGATGATAAGGAAGCTGCTTGATGCCGGGTGCCGAGTGAGGGCATACGACCCCGTGGCGATGAATGAGTGCAGGCGCATATTGGGTGATGCCATTCTTTATTGTAAAGATATGTATGACGCGGTGCTTGATGCCGACGCGCTCCTTCTGCTTACGGAGTGGAAGGAGTTCCGCTTGCCTTCTTGGCAGGTGGTAAAGAAATCGATGCGTAGGCCACTTGTCATTGACGGGCGCAATATATTCGACTCGGACGAGCTACACGAGCTGGGTTTCGAATACTTTGGCATAGGGAAGTAAAGCAGTCGGCGATGCCTTTGAAATCAGCACTATACGTATGCTTGGCTGGCTTGTGCATCCTGGTGGCTTCATGCCGCCAGGACAATCGCCCCTTGCGGGATGAAGCCAAGGATGACAGTGAGGCAAAGGCCATGCTGCAGGGCATTTGGGTTGACAGTGAGTCAGAGGATGTTGTATTCAAGGTTTCAGGCGACTCTGTGTATTACCCGGACGCGACAAGCCTGCCATCATTCTTCAAGATAAAGGCCGATACGCTCATAATTGGCAATCCACCATCGCATTACCCAATTATGAAGCAAATGCCAAATGTGTTTTGGTTCCGTAACCAGACTGGTGATGTGGTGAAGCTCCGCAAGAGCGATGACCCTAACGTGGCATTGGCATTCTTCCACAAGCGGCCTGTGCCGCTGGCAGTGACAGAGGTTGTTAAGCGCGATACGGTAGTAATGTACCGTGGCGAGCGATACCATTGTTATGTAGCCATAAACCCAACGAAGTACAAGGTGATTCGCAAGACTTACAACGATGATGGGGTAGAGGTGGATAACATATACTATGACAACATTATACATGTAAGCGTGTTCAGGGGTGCACAGCGGTTGTATTCGCGCGACTTTAGGAAAACCATGTTCGCCCACCTCGTGCCGCGGCGTTTTTTGGCGCAGGCTGTATTGAATAATGTAGAGTACGACCACGTAGATGCCGCAGGCTTTCATTTCAGCGCCACGCTGTGCATCCCTGATGCTGCAAGTTGCTATATGCTCGACGCGGTTGTCTCGTTTGCAGGTGATATGCGCATGGAGGTAATCGACTATTGAGCCAGCCAGGCGTCTATCAGCTTTCTGGCTATCGACAGTTTTTCAGGTATCTCGGGCAGGTTGTTGCGGTTGAACCACGCCCCTGCGCTTAGTTCAGACTGCTGGAGCGTGATTGTGCCTTCTTCATAATCAGCATTGAAACCAATCATCAAGCCGCACGGGTAAGGCCACGGCTGGCTGCCGAAGTACTTGATGTTCTTTATGCCAAGGCCGGTTTCTTCCATGACTTCACGGCGTACTGCTTCCTCAAGAGTCTCCCCAGTCTCTACAAACCCGGCAACAAGCCCGAAAAAGTTGCCCCGGAAGTTCTTGGCGTGAACCAACAGCACTTCCTCGCCCCGGTGTATGAGCACGATTATGGCCGTGGCCAGTTGGGGCCATACCTCATTGCCGCAGTTCGGGCATTTCTTGCTGATGTCGGTGTGCATCGCCATCTTGGCGCCACACCTGCCACAATACTTTGTGTTGGCGTCCCAATACAAAAGCTCTTCACATTTGCCAGCCTTGACATATAGGTTATATGGCAACTTATAGAAACTTTGTCGCAGTCCGCACATCTCATATTTAGAACAGCCTGCAACAGGCGATTGCAACCTGTAAGCTTTTACGCAGATGCCGTTTTCAGGCGTTACGTTGAGCATTGTGGCTTCTTGGTCGACGTCAGTGGGTGGCGTTTCCCCGCATGGTATCGTATAAGTGCCGTCGGCCAGCCGCTCAAGTAAAATCTCACTGCCATGAAAGGCGAAATAATAATGCTTCATTATCCTTGTTTTATGTATTATGTGAGTGATGTTTCATGATGGTTTCAGTCAGCCATCGTTGCAGGCTATGCGCTCCCGCTCGCGCAGCATGGCTGCTGTTGCCCACTCCTTTGGTGCAAAGTGCCAGTTGCCGTAAGCCTTGGTTTGCATTGTTCCCCGCGTTCTAAAATGTTCGGCTATGTATTGCCTGATGCTCTTGTCGCTTTGCCACAGGAGCCTATCCTTCAAGGCTTGTGCGGCAATGCCTGCGCCCACTGTCAGCAGTTCGCCGCCGCCGTTGGCGCGGAAGCTGCCCATGGCCACCCTGTATAAGCGCCGGTCGGAGAACTTGCCGCCCCCCGTCATGCCCAGTATTGCGATGCGCCTGCCGCAAGGCTTGGTTACGTCTACCTCATAGTCGATGCCGGCAGCGCAGTCGAAGTTGAATGTAGGGTTCTTGAACGTGTATCGCAGCCCATCCTCAGCCGAAACCCTTTCCAGCTTCAGCAGTTCGTCATTTGGCGTAGCCATTGTGTTAATCCACAGGTCGTAGCTCATTTCGAGGAGCTTCCTTACTTCAATCCCCTCCATCGCCATGACGCACAGCTTGTCCTCATATCTGTATAGTTTGTATGTGTCGCTCACGCAGATGTTCCCGTGGCTTAGTCTTGTGCGGCAAGAGAGTGGGGCGCAGAGCGATATGTCTGCATGGGAAATGTCTAATTGGATGCCGTTTATCAGGCTTGTGTAAGGTGCATTGCCAAAGTAGCAGTCTGCCGGGTCGATGTCAGTGCCAATCTTTCCGATGACATTCCTGCAATAGTTTTCTGCATCTTCCTGCTGTTTTGAAAAATGGGTGGTGAAACTCTCGTCGGGCTTCTCGTCAGCGATGTCGAGCACATAGCCGCTTATGTCTTTCTTGATTGTCCGCCCCATCGCCTTTACGATTGTGATGTTGGCCACGCCTACTGCCATGGCGTTGCATGACGGATTGACACACAGCACCTTGCCGTGCTCTGTGCCAGTGATAGTTTCGCAGCGCGCAGCATGGTCATGCCCAAAGAAGATCACGTCAAATCCCGCTAAGCGGTGGGCAACTTTCTCAGTTTCGTTTTCATCGAAAAGCGGCCCGCGGGCCCCTCCTTTCCACCCGCTGTGGAACAGTCCGACTATCAGGTCGGGGCGTTCGGTCTGCTTTATGCGCTCCATCCAGAATCTTGCCGACTCCATGATGCCTTGAAAGCATACACCGTTCCACTGTCGTTCCACGCCCCAATATGCCATGGCAGGGGTAACCATGCCGATTATGGCAATCCGTATGCCGTCCCTTTCGAGCATTGTGTAGGGGGCTGTATAAGGCTTGTTGGTTTCAGTGTCAATCATGTTGGCCGCCAAAACAGGGCATGAGGTTTCGCTTATCCACTTGTCGCAAACGGCGCGGCCCGTTTCTATGTCATGGTTCCCTATGCAGCAGGCATCGTAGCCCATGTAGTTCAGCGCTTGGGCGGCAATGTTGTCAACGTCAGTCCTTGTTTCGTTGAAATAGTTGCATATAGGCTGGCCTTGAAGCATGTCGCCATTGTCTATCAGCAAGAGCCTGTCGCCAAGAGCTTGCCGCTCCTTTTTTACATACGAGCTTACCCTTGCCAATGAGCCACGGGCAGGCTGCATGCCAATGAAGTCGAATGGCAAAAAGCATCCATGCACGTCGCCCGTGCACACAATCTTCAAGTTAACGGCCTTTGTCTGCTGCATCGCTTTGTTGAATGTCACCGCGGCATTTTGCCTGAAATACGGGCTTTCGGGTTACAAAGTTACTCAATATAGCCGTAACGGCCGAACAAATTACGCTGATTAACGTTGTTGATGATGATATTTAACCCCAATGGCCTTAGTGCGCCATTCTAGCTTGAAACGCCATCCGGCGGCTCTCCACCCATATCCCGCGCTGTTGTCCGGCGGCACGAAGCCCGGCGGGAATCTGAAGATGAGGGTTTAGAGGCTGTTTTGATTTTATCAAAGTTGGATTTATCTCAGTCGTCTTGAATGCCTTTTCTGTCATATTCGTCCGTTTGTTTCGTCACATAGCTCCCGCCATGCTCCTTACCAAACGGGCAAATATGCCTCGAAAATTCAGTTCAAACCTACAGTTGATAAAATCAAAACAGCTTCTTGGTGAAACCTCACTTTTGTCAAAAATAATCCAAGTTGTGCCTATGGTTGGCTAACCTCCACATTGTCAATGACTTATGGAACAGTCTGTTTTGCGGTGCAAGATAGACCGTTTGGCAAGGCGAAAAGGGCCGTTCCACGCCTCAATACAGGCCGTTTGGGCGGGCGGCATGGCCGCCGGGGGTGCGGGAATGTGCGATTGGTAAATGTTTTTCAACGCCGCGCGGGTGCCGCGCCGCCATGTTTCGCCTTGCCCTTTGCCTGCGTTCTTGGCGCCTTGGGGCAGTTCCCACGTTGTTGCGCTGATGTTGGCGTATGGAGCTGTAACATGGACAAATGTGTGAACATGAGGTTAAAAACACGTTAAACCGTCATTATTTTGCCATAAGTCGTGGCAGAATATGGATAAAGATTGCTATCTTTGTAGCGTTTACGGAGAGATGCCATGACATTAGTTATAGTACTGATACTGCTACTGGGCTGTTTGCTTATAGCCACTTCGCACCTTACGAAGGTGAACAAAGCTGCGCTGGCGGTTTTTGTCGGTACCGTGGGGTGGGTGCTGTATATATGCTACGGCACCGACTTCGTCATGAGCCAGCATCCACAGGAATACATCGCCTACCTGGCCGGCGACAGCCCGTCGAGCCGGGCCGTAAAGTTTTTCATAAGCGAAAACATATTCCTGAAATACGTAGGCAAGGCAGCTGCCATCGTGCTCTTCTTGCTTGCGACGATGGCGATAGTTGAGATACTCAACAACAACGGGTGCTTCGACTTCGTTGGCGAGTGGATACGCACCCGCAACAGCAAGCGGCTGCTGTGGAGCATAACGCTCGCCACTTTCCTAATATCGGCCAACCTCGACAACCTTACCACCACAACCATGATGCTTACCATAATGCACAACATTGTGCAGAGCAGGAGGCAGCGCATGGTGGTGGGGTGCGCCATAGTCCTGGCGGCCAATGCCGGTGGCTGCTTCACCGTCATCGGCGACCCAGCTGGGGTAATTCTGTGGGGCATGGGGGCCGCAACTGCTTCCAATTTCTCGGCCTACCTGGCCTTGCCCGCGCTGGTGGCGTGGGTGGTGCCCACCTACATCCTTGGCAGGAGCTTGCCCGAGCACCTCGACGTGGAGTGGCCGGCGGCCCCTTACCGTGGCGACGACACCAACCTTAACCGCTGGCAGCGCATAGTGATGCTTATCGTTGGCATAGGCGGCTTGTGGTTCATACCCACATTCCACAACATCACCAAGCTAAGCCCTTTCCTCGGCGCGCTGTGCGTGCTGTCGGTGTTGTGGGTGGTAAACGAGATTTTCAACCACAAGCTCATGAACGCCGACCAGATGATACTGCGCAAGGAGCCGCGCATACTTCAGTATGGCAGCATACAGCTCATGCTCTTCGTGATGGGCGTGATGCTGGCCATGGGCGTGGTGCAGGAGACTGGGGTGCTTGGCATGGCGGCAGGCTGGATGGATGCCCATGTGCGCAGTGTGTGGGCCTTCAGCGCTTTTGCAGGACTGCTTAGCGGAGTGCTCGATGCATTTACCGTGATGATGACCGGCATATCAATGTATCCTGTGGCTGATGCAGGTTCCGGCGGGGCCTTGGCGGCCACGGGCTATGCAGCCGCTTTCGTGCAGAATGGGGCTTTCTGGAAGGCCATGGCTTTCTCAACGGCCATGGGTGGGTGCCTGCTGTGCTTCTCGAACCCCTGCGGGCTTGCCCTCATGAAGATGGAGCGGATGCGCGTCGGGTGGTATCTAAGGAACTGCACTTTCAGCGCGTTCGCGGGGTGGCTGCTTGGCCTCGGGGTGCTTTGGCTTGAATATTATTTGTTGACATATTGATAAGGACAGTATTTTAAGGTATAAAGATTATGGGTAAAATAAAGACAATCGGCGTGCTCACCTCGGGTGGCGACGCCCCAGGGATGAACGCCGCCATAAGGGCGGTGACTCGCGCAGGCATCTGCAATGGCTTCAACATCAAGGGCATATACCGCGGCTACGACGGACTGATAAACGGAGAAGTGAAGCCTTTCACCACGGAAAACGTGAGCGGAATAATCATGCAGGGCGGAACGATACTGAAAACCGCGCGGAGCACCGAGTTCATGACGCCCGAAGGCAAGCAAAAGGCATACGACACCCTCGTAAGGGAAGAGATAGATGCGCTCGTCGTAATAGGCGGCAACGGCTCGCTGACCGGCGCACGCGACTTCGCAGCTGAGTTCGACGTGTGCTGCATAGGACTGCCCGGCACTATTGACAACGACCTCTACGGCACCGACTCGACCATAGGCTATGACACTACGATGAACACCATCGTGGAGTGCGTGGACCGCATACGCGACACGGCCCAGAGCCATGAGCGGATATTCTTCGTGGAGGTGATGGGGCGCGACGCAGGGTTCCTGGCGCAAAACAGCGCCATCGCATCGGGCGCCGAGGCTGCCATAATACCTGAGGACTCAACCGACGTGGACCAGCTTGCGCGCTTTATGGAGCGCGGGATAAGGAAGTCGAAGAAGAGCTGCATCGTCATCGTGTCAGAAAGCCCCAAGTGCGGCGCGCTCTACTATGCCGAGCGTGTGCGCAACGAGTTCCCCAACTACGACGTGCGCGTGTCTATCCTCGGCCACCTGCAGCGTGGCGGGCGGCCTTCGGCGCACGACCGCATACTGGCCAGCCGCACCGGCGTGGGAGCCATCGAGGCCATAATGCAAGGGCAGCGCAATGTAATGGTGGGCGTTAGGAACAACGAGGTGGTTTACGTTCCGTTCAGCGATGCCATAAGGACCGACAAACCGCTCGACATGAAGCTGATAAAGGTGCTCGATGAGCTTAGTATCTAAAGGATTAAAGAAATGTTATGAATTTCTGATTTTTAGATATATTAAGGAAGAAAACCGAAAAAGGACGGCTGGTTTCCGACAAAATTATTACCTTTGCAGCAAATTGAAATAGAAGAAGAAACTCAAAAAACATAAACGATTATGGCACAAATTATAGGGCACATCTCCCAGATAATAGGGCCGGTCATCGATGTTTATTTCGATACCGAGGGGCAAGATGCTGAGAAGGTGCTGCCGAAGATTCACGAGGCGCTCACCATCACCAGGCCAGACAAGCGCACTCTTATCGTTGAGGTGCAGCAGCATATCGGCGAGGATACTGTCCGTTGCGTAGCTATGGACAACACCGACGGATTGCAAAGGGGGCTTGAGGCTGTCCCGATGGGGTCTCCTATCCGCATGCCGGCTGGCGAGCAGATCAAGGGAAGGATGATGAACGTGGTGGGGCAGCCCATCGACGGCATGGCGCCGCTGAGCATGGAGGGTGCCTATCCCATCCATCGCGAGCCGCCTAAGTTTGAGGACTTGTCTACTCACAAGGAGATGCTCGCTACCGGAATAAAGGTAATCGACCTGCTTGAGCCTTACATGAAAGGTGGCAAGATTGGCTTGTTCGGAGGTGCAGGCGTGGGCAAGACCGTGCTCATAATGGAGCTTATCAATAACATAGCCAAGGGCCACAGCGGCTATTCCGTGTTTGCCGGCGTGGGCGAACGCACACGCGAGGGCAACGACCTCATACGCGACATGATTGAGTCGGGCGTTATCCGCTATGGCGACAAGTTCAAGAAGGCCATGGAGGAAGGCAAATGGGATCTTTCGCTTGTTGACCCCGAGGACCTGAAAAAGTCGCAGGCCACGCTTGTCTATGGCCAGATGAACGAGCCGCCTGGAGCACGCTCGTCGGTGGCGCTGTCAGGACTGACCGTGGCCGAGGAGTTCCGCGACCATGGAGGCAAGGACGGAGAGGCTACTGATATCATGTTCTTCATCGACAACATCTTCCGCTTCACACAGGCAGGCTCTGAGGTGTCGGCCTTGTTGGGCCGCATGCCGTCGGCCGTGGGCTACCAGCCTACGCTCGCGAGCGAGATGGGCGCCATGCAGGAACGAATCACCTCAACCAAAAAGGGGTCCATCACTTCGGTGCAGGCTGTGTATGTGCCGGCTGACGACTTGACCGACCCGGCCCCTGCCACCACGTTTACGCATCTTGACGCAACAACCGAGCTGAGCCGCAAGATAGCCGAGCTTGGCATTTACCCGGCTGTGGATCCCCTTGGAAGCACATCCCGAATATTGGACCCGCTCATCGTTGGGAAAGAGCATTACGAGTGCGCGCAGAGGGTGAAGGAAATACTTCAGCGCTACAAGGAATTGCAGGACATCATCGCAATATTGGGCATGGACGAGCTTTCTGACGAGGACAAGCTTACAGTGAACCGCGCCCGCCGCGTGCAGCGATTCCTCTCGCAGCCTTTTGCCGTGGCAGAGCAGTTCACGGGTGTGCCGGGCGTCATGGTTTCGATAGAGGACACCATCAAGGGATTCAATGCCATACTCGATGGCGAGGTTGACTATCTGCCTGAGCAGGCATTCCTTAACGTGGGCACCATCGATGACGCCATAGCCAAGGGCAAGCGACTGATGGAGGCTGCCAAGGGTAATTAATGTAAACGTTTGACATGAGCTTGAAGTTGAAGATAATCTCGCCAGAGAGGATAGAGTTCTGCGGTGAGGTGCAGAGCGTGCTCTTGCCTGGCACAAAGGGCAGTTTCGAGATTCTCACTGACCACGCGCCTATAATATCTTCTTTGCAGCCTGGTGTGGTAGAGTATGCCACTGCCGGGGAGAGGAAGCAATTGGCCATCACCGGCGGGTTCGTTGAAGTGCAAAGAAACGAGGTTAGCCTCTGCGTGGAGGTGAATTGACAATGGGCAGCGAACAGGTAAACTTGATTGGCCGCCAGTACAACAAGTGCAGCTTGTGGGTGGTGGCCGCCGCCACTCTCGCCACCTTGTTGGCAATCAGCATCTACGATGCGCAGCAGCTTGTTGACCCCTTGGTCATATCAGCTGTTTACGCTTTGGTGACGAACACGGTCTATTGTCTCTCGTGGAAAGCTGTGGCAAAGTCTTCTCCCAATGCGCTCGGCAAGTTCTACTTGGCGGGGTCTGCCTTGCGGATGATGTTGGCCGTGCTGGTCGCTGTCGCGTATTGTGTCATCGTGGGTGACAGGGATGCCATACTGAATTTCATCTTGGTGTTCTCCTCATTCTATGTGGTGATGCTCGTGTTTGATGGCGTATTCTTCGCGCGAATGGAACGGAAAAGGAATCAAAAGATTTGAATTTATGAGATATTTCAAGCATTTGCTTTGCGTCGTGGCCTTTATGTTTGCCGCAATGTCTGCCGGCGCCGTGGGGCATGGCGCAGACAAAGAGGAGGGCATAGACCTGCAGGGCATTCTTTTCGGGCATATAAAAGACTCGTATGAATGGCACATCACAACTGTGGGAGGGCATCCTTTGGTGCTTCACCTGCCTGTGATCGTAAAGAGTTCCACGGGATGGCACGTGTTCTCAAGTGGCGATTTCTCAGAAGAGGCCGATGCCAATGGCAACCGCCCGGGGCCTTATGGGCTTTATATATCCGGGAGCGAGGCCAACGAAGGCAAGGTGTGTGAGACCATCGGCGGTGCTGAGGTGCGTCCGTTCGACATCTCGATAACCAAGACTGTGGCCGTGCTGTTCATCGATGCCTTATTGCTCTTGGTTTGTGTGCTTGTCCCTGCAAGGTGGTGCAGGAAGCACCGGCCAGAAGACCCGGCCCCCAAGGGCTTTACGGGCTTGATGAGTATGTTCATAATGTACATATATGATGAGGTGGTCAAGGCGTCACTTGGCAAGGAGGCCGACAAATACGCTCCCTATCTGCTGACGTGCTTTTTCTTCATCTTCATTGCGAACATAATGGGTGTCGTGCCGTTTCCCCCGGGCGGCGGCAACCTCACGGGCAACATCACCTGCACTTTCTTCTTGGCGTTGTGCACGTTCTTGATAACTAACGTCACCGGAACGAAAGCTTATTGGAAGGATATCTTTTGGCCCGAGGTGCCCACATGGCTTAAAGTGCCGGTGCCACTGATGCCTTTCATTGAGTTCTTCAGCATCTTCACCAAGCCGTTGGCATTGATGATCCGACTTTTCGCAAACATGATGGCGGGCCATGCCATTGCGCTGTCTTTGTCGTGCATCATCTTCATAATGTTCGCTATCAATGCTTGGGCTGGCGTTTCGATGACTGTGGTCAGTGTCTTGATGAGTGTGTTCATGATGCTTCTCGAAGTGCTTGTATGCTTCATCCAGGCCTTGGTGTTCACCATGCTTAGCGCAGTGTTCATCTCACTTGCCCACGTGCATGGGCATTCAGTTAAGGAATCAAATCAGAATTAAAAACTATATTAAATTTTACGATTATGGTATCATTATTATTGGCAGCAGATGCTGTAGCAAAGTTAGGTGCCGCTGTTGGCGGAGGTTTGGCTGCAATTGGAGCAGGCATTGGTATTGGCAAGATTGGTGGGCAGGCCATGGATGCAATGGCGCGCCAGCCGGAGAAGATGGGTGATCTGCGTTCTTCGATGATCATCGCAGCTGCCCTAGTCGAGGGTGTGGCTTTCTTCGCGGTCATCATAGCCTTGCTCGCACTGTTTGTATAAGGCAGGCGGCGGTATATTTTCGCATCATAGAAATCAGAACAGCTTATGTCATTGATAACACCTGATTTTGGTCTGTTGTTCTGGATGGCGATAGTCTTCCTCATTGTCTTGGCAATCCTGTGGAAATGGGGGTTCCCGGCAATAGTGAAGATGGTCAACGACCGCAAGGCCTATATTGACGAAAGCCTGCGGAAAGCCCAGGAAGCAAACGAACGGCTGGCCAATATCAAAATTGAAAGTGAATCCATTCTGCAGGAAGCGCGGGAAAAGCAGGCTCTTATCTTGAAAGAGGCCGCAGCCACCCGTGATGCCATTGTGGAAAAGGCACAAGACAAGGCGCGCGAAGAAGCAGGCCGCTTGCTGGCTGAGGCGAAAGCTGAAATAGAGAGTCAGAAGCAGGCTGCGATAAGCGACATACGTGCCCAAGTGGCTGAGCTGTCTGTCAAAGTGGCCGAGAAGATTCTTCGGAAGGAGCTTGGCGATGATGACAAGCAGATGGATTTGATTGACAGATTGCTGGATGAGGTTTCTTCTTCCGATAAAAAATGATTGGTTATGGATATAGGAGTAATATCGGTTAGGTATGCGCGCGCATTGCTAAGGGGCAGTTGCGACGCGAAAATCGAAGACAAGGTATATGCCGAAATGCAGTCTTTGGCTTCAAGTTACATTGATGTTCCGCAGCTGAGGCATACCATTGACAACCCGATGATCTCTAAGGCCGCCAAGGAAAGTCTTCTTGTTGCAGCTGTCGGCGGCAACCCGTGTGAGTTGACCAAGGCATTTTTCCGCCTGGTCTTGCGCGAAGACCGTGAGAGCGTAATCCAATTCATGGCCAATTCATATATCACCCTTTACAGGAAAGAGAAGAACATCATCCGTGGAAAGTTGACCACCGCTGCAGCAGTGTCGTCTGCGACTGAGCGGAAGCTTAGGCAGATGGTGGAAGACAAGACTAACGGAACTGTGGAGTTTGAGACCGATGTAGACCCCGACATAATAGGCGGTTTTATCCTTGAGTACGATACTTATAGGATGGATGCGAGTGTCAAGTCGAAGCTGAAGTCCATTCTTTCACAGCTTAAAATGTGATAGTTTAAGTGATGCTGGATTGCGAGTGTATGCATCGGATGATTTAGTTCAGATTGTTCGAGTGCGCTCACCGTTCCAAGACATTATGTTAAGTGCAAATTAGTATGTCAGATAAAATAAAACCAAGTGAAGTGTCCCAAGTGCTTCTTGAGCAGCTCAAGGGCGTCAGCGGAGGCGAGCAGTTCGATGAGATAGGGTCGGTGCTGCAAGTAAGCGATGGCGTGGCCAGGATTTACGGCCTCCGCAATGCTGAGGCAAGTGAGCTTCTCGAGTTTGAGAACGGCACGATGGGCATTGTCATGAACCTTGAGGAAGACAACGTTGGTTGTGTCCTTTTGGGGGCGACATCGGGCATTAAGGAAGGCATGGTCGTTAAGCGGACGAAGCGAATAGCCTCCATCCGGGTTAACGACAATATGCTCGGGCGTGTCATCAATCCCCTTGGCGAGGCAATTGACGGCAAGGGAAGCATCGACCTTACCGACTCTTTCGAGATGCCTCTTGACAGAAAAGCCCCGGGAGTGATTTACCGCCAGCCCGTGAAGGAACCCTTGCAGACCGGCCTGAAGGCTGTAGACTCAATGATTCCTATCGGGCGTGGCCAGCGTGAGCTTATAATTGGCGACCGCCAGACGGGCAAGACGGCCATTGCCGTAGATACAATAATCAACCAGAAAAGCTTCTATGAGGCAGGCAATCCCGTTTATTGCATTTACGTGGCAATAGGCCAGAAGGCATCCACCGTGGCAGCTTTGGTGCAGAACCTTAAGGAGCACGGTGCCTTGCCTTACACCATCATTGTTTCAGCAACAGCTGCCGACCCAGCTGCCATGCAGTATTATGCGCCTTTTGCGGGCGCCGCCATTGGAGAGTATTTCCGCGACCGGGGGTATTCTGCGCTTGTCGTGTATGACGATTTGTCGAAGCAGGCAGTGGCTTACCGCGAGGTTTCGCTTATCCTTCGGCGTCCTTCAGGCCGTGAGGCATATCCGGGCGACGTGTTCTATCTGCACAGCCGACTGTTGGAGCGTGCAGCCCGAATAAACGACCAGCAGGAAGTGGCCGAGCAGATGAACGACCTGCCCGAATGCATGAAAGGTCATGTGCGTGGTGGCGGGTCGCTTACAGCGTTGCCAATAATCGAGACTCAGGCCGGCGACGTGTCCGCTTATATACCTACCAACGTGATTTCCATCACCGATGGCCAGATATACCTCGAGACCGACCTCTTCAACCAGGGCTTCCGTCCTGCCATCAATGTCGGTATCTCCGTATCTCGTGTAGGCGGTTCTGCCCAAATCAAGAGCATGAAGAAAGTGGCCGGAACGCTGAAGATAGACCAGGCGCAGTACCGCGAGCTTGAAAGCTTCTCAAAGTTCTCGAGCGACATGGATGCGGTTACGGCCATGACCCTCGACCGCGGCCGCAAGAACAACCAGCTGCTCATACAGCCACAGTACAGCCCCATGCCCGTAGGCGAGCAGATAGCCATACTCTACTGCGGCACGCACGGGCTGATGCATGATGTGCCGGTAGAGAAGGTGCGTGAATGCCAGGACGCATTCCTTGACAAGTTACGTTCAACCCATCCCGAGGTGATTGCTACGTTGGGCAGTGGAAAGATTGACGACGACATGACATCGGTCATCGAGTCGGTCATGGCAGACATTGCCGGACAGTATAAAAAACAGTAGCCTATGCCGTCGCTGAAAGAGATCAAGACCCGGATTGCTTCCGTCAACAGCACCCGCAAGATTACGAGTGCGATGAAGATGGTGGCTTCGTCAAAGCTGCACCATGCGCAGGTGATGATAGAGAACATGCTTCCCTATGAATCATTGTTGGAGCACATCCTCAAGGCTTTCCTTGCCTCAGAGGCTGATGCATCGAGCGTTTACTCCGCGGAGCGCAAGGTCAAGCGGGTTGCCTTGGTGGTATATTCGTCAAACAGCAGCCTGTGCGGAGGCTTCAATGCCAATGTCATAAAGTTGATGCAGCAGGTGGCAGACGAGTATCAGCATTTGGGCAAGGACAGTGTCGTGGTCTATCCCATTGGGCGTAAGGTGGCCGAGAAGGCCGCTAAGCTCGGGCTTAAGATTGAGGGCGACTATACCGAGATGGCCGACAAGCCAAACGTAAAAGACTGCATCGACTTGTCGCGCGAGCTTGGCAGGCGGTTTGTGGATGGCGAAATCGACAAGGTGGAGCTTATTTACCACCACTTCAAGAGCGCGGGGTCGCAAATCCTTACCCGCAAGACATATCTGCCGATAGACATTACGGGGGAGCTGAACCGTGACCATGAGCGCGACCTTACGTCGAACGTTGTCACCCGCGAAGCCCAGGAATACCTTCGCAAGAAAGGCGAAGCTTCTTCAAGCGCGTCAGTCGAGGAGGTTAAGCCGCTTAACGACAACTTCATCGTTGAGCCTGACATGGACACAGTGCTTGAGCTGTTGATACCAAAGCTGGCTCACTTGATGCTCTATACAGCCTTGCTCGACAGCAATGCGAGTGAGCACGCGGCTCGCATGGTGGCCATGCAGACCGCTACCGACAATGCCGATGAGCTTCTGCGCGACCTCAACTTGCAGTACAACAAGAGCAGGCAGCAGGCTATTACCAACGAGCTGCTCGACATTGTGGGCGGTTCGGTAAACAACTGACATAAAAGAGGAAGGCCCCAACGTTGGGGCCTTCCTCTTTTCTTATCCTTATAGGCCATTAGGCAGCAGCTCGGAAACCGGCAGCATCCTAATGGCCTATTTCGTTCAACCAACCATCATTGGCTTATTGCCACCTTGCTTATGGCAATGCCTTCAGCTGTGGTAGCCTTGATTGTGTATATGCCGTTGGGCAAGTTCTTTGTGGCTTGGGCCGGCGTGGCGTGGTCCATGCTGCTAACTTTGCGCCCGTTCATGTCGAACACCTCGATGAGGCCCGGCGTAGCGTTTACGCTGCCAATGCCGTCGGCCACGGTGTTGTTCACCGATATTGGCACATAGATGTCGGCTGCGCCGCGCGATGCCAGCTTTACATAAGCCTTGTGTACGCCAATCTCGTCAGAGTTGAACGCAACGGAGAACGTTCCGCCGCTTGCAGGCAGCTCGCTTGCAGAGAGCTTGAACTTGCTCTTGTTTGCTCCGCCGAGCGTCAGCTTTATAGGCTCGGTCAGGTTGGTGGCGCTTACGCTCACCTCGTCAGACACGGCATCTTTGCCTACTGTGGCCGTAAAGGCCAGTTGTGTGGCCGATGGGCGTATGGTGGCGAGGTCTGTGCGGCCGTAGCTAACGTCGTCTATGTAATACGTGGCGGAGTTGTTGCGCCCCCGTGTGCTCTTGAAGCGGAAGCCCATGAAGAACACGTCGGCGATGTTTTGGCCAGTCAGGTCGATGTGGTACTCCTGCCACTCTCCGCTTTGGTCCTTCATGTTTGGCATGGTGAATCCCTCAACAGGGCTTACGAACATCTCGCCGTCGGCCATGTCGATGTAGCAAAGCTCAAGCACGTCGGTCTGCTCGTCCATGAGGTAATCGCCGCGCACGCGGAATGTAAACATCTTCGACTCCGAACCCTTGAAGTCGAGAGCCGGCGTTACAAGCATCATCTCGCAGGCCTCCTCTTCGCCTTCGGGCGTAGTGCTGTCGTATGCCGTCACCTTTGCCGTCTTTTCTCCGGCCGACTCGTCCTCCTCGGGGAATTCATAGCCCCACCATGCCCTGTTGCCTGTCATGGCCAGGTTCTTCCATCCCTCAATGGCGAGCGGCTTGTTCTTCACAGTGCCGTCAAAGTGCTCGTTTATCAGCTTGGCAGGAGCCGACGGGTCGAGCGGCAGCTCGTCGCCCTCCTTGCCTGGCCCAGGCTCGGTGCTTGCGGTGGCCTTTCCTGTCACTTTCACCTTAACGGTGTCTAAGGCCAAGCCGTAAATCAGAATCTCGTTCTCATAGTCGCCGGCCTCTTTCGGGGCGAACGTCACCTTCACTTCGGCCGTGCCGTCCTTAAGGAGCATCGATGTGCTTATCATGAACGTGCCAGCCTCTTTCACCTTCATGTAGGCATAGTCGGGCAGGTAGGCCGTTTTCACGGTAAGGGTCTGCTCCTGCGTCTTGCCCACCTCAGCCTCAAAGGCAGGCAGCGGGTTGGGGCTAACGGTGACGGCAGGCGGGTTCTGCTCGTCGGTGGCGTAGGCAGAGAGTGCTATCGACTGGTACACCTCCGGCATCTGCTGACAGTCTATCATGAGCCTTGCCTCGTGCTTGCCGATGGCCGTTGGCAAGTAAGTCACCACGATGTCGGCCTCGCTCGTGCCTGCCGGTATGCTTGCCTGCGACAGGCTGAAGAGGCCCTTGTCCTTTCCGGTTATCTCCAGTGTGGTGGCTGCGGGCATGTTCACTGCGCTCACGTGCAGCGTGGCCACCTCGGTGGGCTTGCCCACGAATCCTGCCGCCTGCTCAACCTTGTTGGGCGTCACCGTGAGCGACGGCTCTGCCACCACAGCCGGCTCGATGTCTTCCTGGCCGCGCGGCCCTATTATCACGGCATTGGCCGAGGTTGACAGCCCGGTGATGTTCACGGCCTCGGTAGGTATGGCCGTGCCTATCAGTGAGGTGCCGCCGAAGATGCGCAGCTTGCCTTCGCCCGTGGCGTCGGTGATGGTGGGCTGCGTCATCCCCGCCTCAAACGTTGCCCCTTCGGCAAAGCCCGACAGCGTGGCCCCCTCTATGCGCACGAGGCGGTTGATGTAGCTGTTAGGCTGGGCCTTTATGTCGGCCAGCGTGGCAGCCACGGGCTGTGCCGCGTTGCCTTCGGATACGAGAGTGCCGAGGTTTGGCGTGAGGGGTATGAACGACATTGCGCCAAACGCCGACTGTATCATGCCGATGAAGCCCGTGAGCTTGTCGCCGGCCTTGTAGGTTGTGGCCAGCATGTCATAGTCGTTGGAGACGAGCATGCCCCCGGTTTCGTCTTGAATGTAATATTTGGGCGAGCCGGTGCTGTTGTCCACATAGCTTACCACGGCTTCGCCCGTGTAGCGGTAGTTGAGGAAAGCCTCCGGGTCTTCGGCCAAGAAGGCGTTTATCGACTCTATGTTCACCACTGGCAGGGCGCTCCATGAGGCTTCTACCACAACGTCGGCCGCCCCTTGGCTGCTGAATGTGATTGTAGCCTTGCCCTCCTCGGAGGTGGGAGTGAGCGTAAATTCAATGTCCTTGCCGCTCTCGCCCATGGCGTCTGCGGCGGCTACCGTAGTGGCAGAAGCCTTCAGCTCATCGCTCTCAACGCTTATTGTTATGTCTGAAGTGAGGTTGCGGGCCTTCACGTTTACGGTTTTTCTCTGCACCTCGCCGCTGTAGATGTAGCCAAACGGCAATGAGTTCTCGCTCAGCGTTATCGTGGGCGAGTCGTCGCCGGGCTCTCCGGCCGATGCAAACAGCCCCGCGTAGCTGTCGGCCACGCGCAGCGAGCCTACGAGCATCGTGGGTGCTGTGGCGCTGTACGTGGTGCCTTGGCGCAGCTCAATGCCCTGCAGGCCATAGTTCTTCACGCTTGAGCCAGTGCCCGAGGGGTCGAAGTAAGCGTCGGCCTGGGCGGGCTCTGCGGCATAGTCCGTAGGGTCGACGAACAGCGACACGGCGTCGCTGCCGCTTCCGTCCTTGTTCAGCTCGTACTTCACCACCACGAGGTGGGTCTCGCCTGTGCTAAAGGTGCTCTCGGCATACACCGCCTTTGTGCTGCCTCGCTCCACGCCGAGCAGATACTTGCCGTCCTCGCCGGCTGCGTTGACGTAGAGTCGGCCAAACTCGGTGCCGCTTTTCCCGTCGGATACTGGGCCGCTGTAGTTGCCTACTGTAAAGGCCATCACGTACACGGGGCCGGTAGGCACGTCCGACACGTTGATGAGGGCTGAGTAATACATCGTGCCTGCCTTCACTCCCTCGTCGGTCATGTCGAAGCGCGCTTGCAGGTCCTGGCCCGATGAGGCGTTGCCCAGCCGCACGCTCTTGCCTTTCACTCCGCCCGGGTATCCGGCGTAGTCGAGCGTCTGGTTTACCACTTGTATCGGCTCGTTGGGGTTTGAGCTGTACTTAATCCACGGGCCTTGGCCGTATAGGTCGCCTGTGTTATATTCAAAGTTGTCTTGCCATGAAACCTGCGCGCCCACATCGGTTGGCGCGGCTGAAAGCATTGTAAGCATTAAGGTCGACAATGCGAACGCTTTGTTGAGTTTTCCCATAAGCTGGTTTTAAAATGATAAATGAAACAATTGAGTGGCTTCCAAAATGAAAAGCTGGTTGCAAATATAGCGATTTTAATGTGCGGAAGCAAATATTTTGAGTATGAATTTTACTTTTTGCTGTTTTTAGGGTGCTTTCTGTCTTGTTTGCCTGCTTGCTCCTTGCGGTTGCATTTGCCGTAGGCGCGTTCCGGTGTCAGACATTGTGCGGGGCTTGGCGTTGTGGTAGGGTGGGCAAATATGTGGCTTGTAATTTGTTTACAAAACAGCCCCCGATTGTTGGGCGTGGCCTTTTTGCGGTGCGAAAGGCGCCGTTTCGCAAGCCAATATGTGCCGTTTTGCAAGCTGAAACCTGCCGTTTTGCACTGCCAAACGGCACGATTGCGCAATGCATTGAATGTCAGGCGTTTATTGGCAGCGTGGAAGTGAACGGCGCGTTTGGCTGATTTCTTTACAAATGGTGCTTGCCAGCCGAGATGGGCTTCTGCCGTGGCCGGCTGTGGGTGCGGGTGGCCTGGGCCTGCGGCTGCCGCCGTGGTTTGTGGCCGCCGCAGGCTTTGGCCTTGCGTCAACGCTTCTTGAACTCAAGCTTTTTGGGCAGCTTTTGCCATTTCCCGTTGTTGGGCACTTTAAGCGTGCTGCCGTCGCCTTGCGTCAGCACAAAGGTGCTGTCGTCTTTTTGCTCCAGCGTAGCCTCAAGGTCTTCGCTGCCGTAGTCGTTTATCAGCTCAAGCTCGGCCTTGCGCTTGCCGCCCAGGCGGGCAGAGGTGATGAGCCAGTAGAAGCTGTTGCGCCGCTTGGCAAGGTAGCCAGGCAGGTTGCCCAGTATCTCGTGGCCCGGCACGGTGATTCCGTCGCTGTGGAAGTCGATGGTGAGGTACACGTTGTATTCATCGTTCGAAAGGGTGCCGCAGAACGGTTTCTGCGCGTCCTGCGCCGCTGCGGCTGCCGCAGCTATGGCCACCCAGGCCAGGGCAAATGCTTTTTTCATCTCGTTTGTTGTGCTTGTTAATATATAATGTGTGGCAGTGGCGTTGGGTGTTCACGCGCACAGCCAGTGCCATACGGCAAAGTTAGCACAAATAAGTCATTAAATCGCCTTGCAGGGCAACATTATCCAGTTTTTCATTGGGAATGTTGAGAATTTAATGTAAATTTGCGACCGCTAACAATTAACAGTTTATGGGAAGATGTGATTTAAGGCCAGACTATATATTTGAGTCCAGTTGGGAAGTGTGCAACAAGGTGGGAGGCATCTACACCGTGTTGTCGACGCGGGCCAAGACATTGCAGGACATGATGAAAGACCGGATAATCTTCATCGGCCCCGACTTTGGCGGCGATGCCCAGGCCTCGTATTTTGCAGAGGATGCCAATTTGTTCGCCGCATGGCGCGAGGCTGCCGCAGCCGAGGGCATAGGCGTGAGGGTGGGGCGGTGGATGGTGCCGGGGCAGCCCGTGACCATCCTTGTTGACTTCAAGCCATATTTCCCCAAGAAGAACGATATTTACACGTGGCTGTGGGAGCATTACCAGGTGGACAGCCTCCATGCCTATGGCGACTACGACGAGGCTTCAATGTTTTCTTACGCGGCAGGAAAGGTTGTGGAAAGCTTCTACAAGCATTGCCTGTCTGAGGCCGACCGCGTGGTGTACCACGGCAACGAATGGATGACCGGCCTCGGCCTGCTATATGTAAACAACAAGCTGCCGCAGGTGGCGACGCTCTTCACCACCCATGCCACGAGCATAGGGCGGAGCATCGCCGGAAACATGAAACCGCTCTACGACTATCTCTTTGCCTACAACGGCGACCAGATGGCAGGCGAGCTCAACATGCAGAGCAAGCACTCTATCGAGAAGCAGACTGCATGGCATGTGGACTGCTTCACCACCGTGAGCGACATAACGGCCAACGAATGCCGCGAGCTGCTGGACAAGCCGGTGGACGTGGTGCTGCCTAACGGCTTCGACAATAGTTTCGTGCCGTCGCCGTCGACATTTGCCCGCAAGCGCAAGAAAGCGCGCCAGCGGCTGCTCGCCGTGGCCGGGGCTTTGCTCGGCGAGCAGCTCGGTGACGACACGCTCATCGTCTCCACGAGCGGGCGTTACGAGTTCCGCAACAAGGGGGTGGACGTGTATATCGAGGCGATGAACCGCCTGCTGCGTGACAAATGCCTCACCAAGAAGGTCGTGGCGTTCATCGAGGTGCCAGGCTGGGTGGGCGAACCGCGCAAGGACTTGCAGCAGCGGCTTGCCAGCGGGCAGCAGTATGATACGCCGCTCGAGGTGCCTCTGGTGACGCACTGGCTCCACGAGATGAGCCACGACCGTGTGCTCGACATGCTGAAATACTATGACATGCACAACCGCAGGGAGGACAACGTGAAGGTGGTGTTCCTGCCTTGCTACCTCGACGGCAACGATGGCATACTCAACATGGCTTACTACGACATCGTGCTGGGCAACGACCTCTGCATATATCCCTCGTACTATGAGCCTTGGGGGTACACTCCGCTGGAGGCAATAGCCTTCAAGGTGCCGTGCATTACTACCGACCTGTCGGGCTTCGGCCTCTGGGCCAACAGCCAGAAAGGGGCTTACAGTGAGCTTATCGATGGCGTGAAGGTCATACATCGCACTGATTATAATTACTCAGAAGTGGCAGACTGCATCAAGGATACCGTCGCCGAGTTCTCCAACTTCACCGACGCGCAGGTGAGGAAAGCACGCTCCAACGCCGATGCCTTGTCGAAAAAGGCCTTGTGGAGCGAGTTCATCAAGTATTACCTTGAGGCTTACGCCATCGCCTTGGAAAAGGCTGAGGAGCGCAAGCATAAGTGATGCGCAAACTGGTAACGATAATATTCTTAATGTTCAAATATGAAAATTAAAGCAGATTACGTTAACGTTCCTCAGTGGAAAGAGTTGAACGTCAGGTCGGGTATGCCCGAGCAGCTTAAGTGCCTGGACGAGCTGGCCCACAACATGTGGTGGTGTTGGAACCACGAGGCAAGGGACTTGTTCAGGGAACTGTCGCCCGAGCTTTACCGCGAGGTTGAACACAACCCTGTGCTCTTGCTCGAAAGGCTTAGCTACGAGCGCAAGGAGGAAATAGTGAAGGACAAGGCTCTGATGAAGAAGATAAAGGGTGTTTACGGCTTGTTCCGCGACTATATGGACGTGAAGCCCAACCGCAAGCGCCCCTCTGTGGCATATTTCTCCATGGAGTACGGACTCAACCAGGTGCTGAAGATATATTCGGGAGGTCTCGGCATGCTTGCCGGCGACTATCTGAAGGAAGCTTCCGACAGCAATGTCGATATGTGCGCGGTTGGTTTTCTCTATCGTTTCGGCTATTTCAAGCAGTCGCTCAGCATGGACGGCCAGCAGATAGCTAACTATGAGGCGCAGAACTTCAACCTCCTGCCCATTGAGCGGCAGCTCGACAGCGACGGCAACCCGTTGGTGGTTGACGTGCCTTATACCAACTATTTCGTTCATGCTTATGTGTGGCGCGTCAATGTCGGCCGCATAAAACTGTATCTGCTCGACACCGACAACGAGATGAACTCGGAGTTTGACAAGCCCATCACCCACTCACTCTACGGTGGCGACTGGGAGAATCGCCTCAAGCAGGAAATCCTTCTCGGCATCGGCGGTGTGCTTACCCTAAAGAAGCTCGGCATCAAGAAAGACATTTACCACTGCAACGAGGGCCATGCCGCCCTTTGCAACCTGCAGCGTTTGTGTGATTACGTGGAGAGCGGGCTTACCTTTAACCAGGCCATGGAGTTGGTGCGCGCCTCGTCGCTCTACACCGTCCACACGCCAGTGCCTGCCGGACACGACTATTTCGACGAAGGACTCTTTGGCAAATATATGGGTGGATACCCCGCCAAGCTTGGCATCTCGTGGGATGAGCTTATCGGTATGGGGCGCAACAACCCTAATGATCACTCTGAGAAGTTCTGCATGTCGGTGTTCGCTTGCAACACTTGCCAGGAAGTTAACGGCGTGAGCAAGCTCCACGGATGGGTGAGCCAGAAGATGTTCTCGAGCATCTGGAACGGTTATTATCCCGAGGAGAACCATGTCGGCTATGTTACCAACGGCGTACATATGCCTACCTGGGCCGCAACGGAGTGGCGCAAGATATACGCCAAGTACTTTGACGAGTCGTTCATGAGCGACCAAAGCAACCAAAGTATTTGGGAAGCTATATATAATGTGCCTGACGATGAGATTTGGGACACTCGCATGGCGCTCAAGAAGAAGCTCGTGGATTATATCCGCACTGAGTTCACGCAGAAGTGGTTGCGCAACCAGGGCGACCCGTCGCGCGTCGTGTCGCTGCTCGACCGCATCACGCCGAATGCTCTCATAATCGGTTTCTGCCGCCGCTTTGCCACATACAAGCGTGCTCATTTGTTGTTCACCGACCTTGAAAGGCTTGAGAAGATTGTCAACAATCCTGAGCGCCCAGTGCAGTTCTTGTTCTCTGGCAAGGCTCACCCGGCAGACGGGGCGGGCCAAGGCTTGATAAAGAGGATATACGAAATAAGCCAGAGGCCGGAGTTCTTGGGCAAGATTATCTTCCTTGAGGACTATGACTATCAGTTGGCACGTCGCCTTGTCGCTGGCGTTGACATCTGGATGAACACCCCGACACGCCCGCTGGAGGCTTCAGGCACGTCTGGCGAGAAGGCTGAAATGAACGGTGTCCTAAACCTTTCCGTGCTCGACGGATGGTGGCTTGAGGGCTACCGCGAGGGTGCTGGATGGGCTTTGACGGAGAAGCGGACTTACCAGAACCAGGGTTACCAAGACCAGCTCGATGCTGCCACCATCTACAGCATGCTGGAGCACGAAATCATCCCGCTCTATTATGCCAAGAACGAAAAGGGCTACAGTGAAGGCTGGATAAAGGTTATAAAGAACTCCATCGCCCAGATTGCCCCTCACTACACTATGAAACGCCAGCTGGACGACTACTACAGCAAGTTCTACGAGAAGATGGCGGCCCGCTTCAAGGTGCTTTCGGCCGATGACAACCGCGTTGCAAAGGAAATCGCACAGTGGAAGGAGACCGTTGCCGAGCGTTGGGATGCAATCAACGTTGTTTCTTCTGAATGGAACATACCGGCCAGTGGAGTTGAAACTGGCAAGGAATACACCATACGTTATGTAGTCAACGAGCAAGGGCTTGACGATGCGATAGGGCTTGAGTTTGTCACGGTGAAGAGCGACATGGATGGAGAAGAGCGCATATCGAGCATCTTCCCGCTCAAGGTTGTTTCGCACGACGGCAATAACTATACGTTTGAAGGCAAGGTTGAGGCCAGCAATGCTGGCACGTTCAAGGGTGCTGTAAGGATGTACCCGAAGAATGCCAAGCTGCCCCACAGGCAGGATTTCTGCTATGTCAAGTGGATTGCCATACCCGATTGCCAAGTGATGTAAACTGGGTTTTATTGAAGCCTGACGTCAGGTTTTCGATGAATCAAGGCGCAAAAGCTTGCTCTAAAAGCTATGCTTTTGCGCCTTTTTGCGTGTCATAAAGTCTTTGTTCCGTCTTGCCCCGCTTGGTGCGATGCCTTGGCGATGGATAGAGCGGAGTGGATGGCTGACTGTTCTTGCCCTGTAAGTGGGTTATGCCTGATCTTTTGGTTGATGCGGTTGAAGTTGCGCCTGGGCGTGCAGCCATGGCAAGTTGTGTTTTAGTCGTTTCTTTGCCTGCGTTGCAATAGTTTTATGTCGTTGCGTTGGCTGGCTTCTTCGGGCAGAGCGCCGATGAGGTTTGCCAATGTCTTGCTGTCAAAGAAGTCTGAATAATACGTTATGACGAAGCAGCCGAACTCATTGTTGATGTTTTTCATGGCGTGTTCCGCCAGCGTTTGGGCAAATAGTCTGTTGAGTTTTGCGATGGAGTCCATCAACGCCTGCCTTGTTGGGTGCAGCGTCTGGCCGTTGTATATCCGTGCGGCCAGGTCGCCAATCTTGATGCCAATGCCGGTTGTGGCGTTCATGAGCGACTGCCACCGGTTGTTGTTTGGAGTGCCGCCTACATGAGTTTTCATGGGATTGACGTCGAGCTGCACATTTATGCGTCCGGGTTCGATGAATAGCGGCAAGTCAAGCCGCGCGTTCTTTGGGCAGAGCACCATGCCGAACTGCGTTGTGTCGGCATGGCCTTCGAAGGCAAACTTGCCTTCAAAGGCCACCGCCGTGTCGATTGGTATGGCCGTGCCTTGTGCAAGTACCAGCAATACGGTGTCGCCATCGGCAAGGTTTTCAGCCGAGCATTTTATGCTGTAAGTGTCAGGACGGCAGGCGGCAAGCATTAAGCCTGCCGCCGCCAGTCCTGCCATCAGCGTAGAGCGTATCATCCTGAAGCCTAAACCAAGTATTGGCTGCTGATGCTTTCGTTATTGATTACGCGGCGGATGGTCTCAGCGAACATATCTGCCACGGATATCTGCTTGATTTTTGCGCAGCGGTTTGAGTAGGGGATGGAGTCGGTGAACACTATTTCCTCGAGCGAAGAGTTTTGCACCCGCTCGCTTGCCGGGCCGCTCATTACGCAGTGCGATGCGCAGGCGCGCACTGTCAGAGCACCTGCCTCTTTCATTATGTCGGCGGCTTTTGTGATTGTGCCAGCCGTGTCTACCATGTCGTCGATGATTACAACGTTCTTGCCTTTCACGTCGCCTATTATCTGCATGCTTTCCACCACGTTGGCGCGGGCGCGGGTCTTGTTGCACAGCACCAGCGGGCAGCCAAAGTATTTTGCATAAGTGTTGGCGCGCTTGGAGCCGCCCACATCGGGCGATGCAATCACCATGTCCTTGAGCTTGAGGCTCTGTAGGTAAGGCAGCAGAACGCCCGAGGCATAGAGATGGTCTACCGGCACATTGAAGAACCCCTGAATCTGGTCGGCGTGCAGGTCCATGGTGATGAGCCTGTCGATGCCAGCGACGCTAAGCAAGTCGGCAATGAGCTTGGCTCCGATGCTCACCCTGGGTTTGTCCTTGCGGTCCTGCCGCGCCCATCCAAAGTAGGGTATCACGGCGTTTATAGTCCTTGCCGAGGCCCTTTTGGCCGCGTCGATCATCAAGAGCAGCTCCATCAAGTTGTCTGAGTTGGGGAATGTGCTCTGCACGAGGAACACATCGCGCCCGCGTATTGACTCTTCGTATGATACGGCAAACTCGCCATCAGAGAATTTCGTTATTTGGAGCTGCCCCAGGGTGCAACCCAAACTTTTGCAGATTTTGTCCGCGAGGTATCTCGTGTTGGTGCCCGAGAAGACCATGTAAGAGTTTTGTTCGCTCATCTTGTCGTTGTTTGTTATGTAATGTGCTTTCAGTTCGTGGCTTTGCGCAGCCGCTCAAAGTGGCTTATCAGCTCCTTGTAGTCCAGCTGGTTGTGTATGTCGAAGCGGTTCCATAGGTCGCCGCACACCACCACCCCGCCGAATCCGAGGTCGCGTGCGGCGCGTATTGTTTCGAGCGTCATGCCGCCCATGGCATACACTTTTTTGTCTATGAGCCCGCTTCGCGCCGCTTCTTCTATTTGGCGCGGCGTGAGGTCAGCCTTTGCGTCGCCGTCGGTTAGGCTGTCGTGCAGGTTTCCAAGGAACACGTAGTCTGCCTTTCGCTTGGCTTCTTTCAGCCCTTCGGTAGAGCGGCACGTGCGGCTCAGGTGGCCCTTGTATCCCTGTGGGGGCTGCGTCAAGGCGTCGTCGATGTGTATGCCCTTCAGCCTGTATTCCTCTTTTAGGTAAAAGTTGCCGTGCACGGTTATCTTGTCGTAGCAGTCTTCGCCCAGCAGCGTCAGCAGCCTCTCCGAATACACGGGCGCAGCCCCTGGCTTGCAGAGGTGCAGGTTGTCGAGTCCTTCGTCAAAGAGTGCCGACAGTATCTTGTCTTCTTCAACGAAGAACGTGGGCTTGGTCATTATAATGAGTTTCATCGTCTGCCTTCTCTTGTCGCTTTGGGGTGGGGCGTTGGGCGGCTCTGTTGCCCCCTCCGGTTATGTTGTTGCCCCGTCCTTGCGGCTTATTTTCTGCAAAAGTAGCAATTTTATAGGAATAATGCAATTAACTGCGGCAAAAGTTTCGCGCGGCGGTGCAAACCTTGCGCCGGAGCGGCGGCGTTCGCGCATTGCGGCGCTGATGGCCTGATGCCTCCAAGACGCAAGAATCCCACCGCTCCGGCAGGGGGCGGCGGGATTCTGTTGTTTGTTTGGAATAAGTTGTTGCTTGTTTTTGGTTAAGCCTCGGCCTCGGGTATTACGGAGACGAAGCTCTTGCTGTTGCGGCCCTTCTTGAAGTTTACTATGCCGTCGGTCAGCGCGTAGAGAGTGTCGTCCTTGCCGATGCCTACGTTCTTGCCAGGGTTGTGCTTGGTGCCGCGCTGGCGAACGATGATGTTGCCGGCCACCACTTTCTGGCCACCCCATATCTTCACGCCGAGACGCTGCGATGCAGACTCGCGGCCGTTCTTAGAGCTACCTACACCTTTTTTATGTGCCATTACTTGTTTCCTCCTTTTGTTTTAAGCTATTACTTCCTTAATCTTAATCTCGGTGAACTGCTCGCGGTGTCCCCTCTTCTTGCGGTAGTCCTTGCGGCGCTTCATCTTGAACACGATGACCTTGTCGCCCTTCACGAGCGGATTGATTACCTCGCATACCACTTTTGCGCCTTCCACGGTGGGAGCGCCAACTTCCACGCTGCCGTCCTTGTCTACGAGCAGCACCTTCTCAAACTCAACAGCCTGGCCCTCTTGCGAGTTCTTGATGTGGTGAACGAAGAGCTTCTTGCCCTGCTCAGCCTTGAACTGTTGACCGTTAATTTCTACGATTACGTACATTTTTAATGATGTTAAACGGGTTTTTCCGCGAGGCGGATTGGCGTTGTGCCATCGCTTGGCTAAGCCTCCACGGACTAAATCGGCCGCAAAGTTACTTCTTTTTTGCGAATTAACGGTGTCTCTGCCGTGGCAAAGGTTTTTCGCTTAACGTTAATTAACCTTTTATGGGAGGGCAAAAAATAAAGCGACGATCCTCACAGACTATCGCTCCATTATCTCAATAGGTATTAGCCTTTTAAGGTAAAAAGATTGTTTTCAGGATAACGAGTGCAAATGTACATTTTATTTGCGACATAGGCAAAACTTTTCTTGCCTTTTTTTGATAAATTTTATTGTGCGGGCGCACAGTTGTGTGCGTGCAATTGCCGGTTGGGATTGGCTGGCTTGAAGCGCTAATGTGGCTCGTGGCGCTTATTGGCAAACGTGCAATTTGTAAACATTTGTCAGCATTAAGTTGATTGGTATGTTGCCTTTTGGTAACTAATTGGTTTACAGTTTGTTGCTGGTGTGTGCCGTTTGGCACCGCGAAACGGCACATATCGCGGTGCCAAACAGGCCATTTGAGGCTGCAGTTCGGGCTGTATTGCAACGCCGAATGCTACGAATGGCGTTTGGGGATGCCGTTTTGTAAAGTTATTTTCGGTTGCGGGGCACTGCAAAAAATAGGATCGCACATTTGGCGTTGTCTCGGAAAAGAAGTACCTTTGCAAGGCATAAGCACTGAAACTGCATTAGGGCCGATGGTCACATTGGCTCTACATTTTCATTCTGCTTGCAATTGTTTCATGCCTTTTTGAGGGTAAAAAGAGTGTAGTATTGTAGTGTTCGCGATGAATAAGATAATGACCAGGCTGAAGGGCCATCCCCGCTTGACCGGCGGAACGGCCTATGCCATCTTGTTTTCGATAGGCTTCTGCCACATGCTCAACGACATGATACAGTCTGTGGTGCCTGCCTTGTATCCGCTGCTCAAGGACAATTTTGGCTTCACCTTTGCCCAGATAGGCATCATCACCCTTGTGTTGCAGCTCACGTCATCAATATTCCAGCCTTTCGTAGGCCTTTACGCCGACCGCCATCCGCAGCCGTACTCGCTTGCGGCCGGCATGTGCTTCACGCTCGTGGGGATGCTTGCCCTTGCCTTTTCCCCGGGGTTCGGTTCTATATTGGTGGCGGTGGCTATGATAGGCTGCGGGTCGTCGGTGTTCCATCCCGAGGCATCGCGAGTGGCGCAGATGGCATCGGGCGGCAAGAAGAGCCTGGCGCAGTCCATCTTTCAAGTAGGCGGCAACGGCGGCAGTGCCGTGGGGCCGCTGCTGGCCGCGCTCATCGTGATACCCTACGGGCAGCACGCCGTGGGTTGGTTTGCCGTGGCTGCGCTGCTGGCCTCGGTGGTGCTCATGCGTGTGGGCGGTTGGTACAGCCTTGTGTTGACTCGCGAGGCTCGCGCCTCTGGCGTGGGGCGCCGCGCTGCGCCCGGCTTGCCCGGGCGCACTGTGCGCATGGCCATGGGCATATTGGTGCTCATGATATTCTCAAAGTATTTCTTCAACGCCTGCATGACGAGTTATTTCACGTTTTACCTTATAGACAAGTTCTCCATCAGCGTGCAGCAGTCGCAGTTGTGCCTCTTTGCCTACCTGGCTGCGTTTGCCGCCGGAACGCTGCTCGGTGGCTTCCTCGGCGACCGTTACGGGCGTAAGTATGTCATACTGTTCTCCATCCTCGGCGCTGCGCCATTCACCCTCGCGCTGCCTTACCTCAACCTCGGCCTGACCATCGTGGTGGCCGTGCTCACCGGCCTTATCATAGCCTCGGCTTTCTCGGCCATCGTGGTTTATGCCACCGACTTGATGCCCGACAAGGTGGGCATGATAGCCGGAGTGTTCTTCGGGCTGATGTTCGGCCTCGGCGGCATAGGGTCGGCGTTTTTCGGCTGGTTGGCCGATGCGGCCGGCATAGAGTTCGTGTTCAAGGTGAGCACGTGGCTGCCGCTGCTTGGGGTGGTGGCGGCCTTCCTGCCCGACGTGCGCCCTGGGCGGCTTTCGGGAGGTAACAATGGGATGGAATAATCGTATGCAGGATGGAAAAGATATGCACCAGACTATATGATGCGCCTTGCGGACGCTTGCTGTTGGGGTCGACAGGCGACAGCTTGTGCCTCTGCCGCTGGCTCAGCGAGTTGCATCCAGGGCGTGTAGACGGCAGGCTGGCCAGACTGCTCGGCGCGGAGTTCTGCGATGGGGCTACGGCCGTGACCGACGAGGCCGCCCGCCAGCTTGACGCTTATTTCCTTGGCCGCCTAACGGCGTTCAGCGTTGGGCTGGTCTTTGCAGGCACCAGCTTTCAGCAGCGGGTGTGGCGCCAGCTTCTGGCGGTGCCGTATGGGCAAACCGTGTCTTATGCTGCGCTGGCCCGGCTCATGGGCAGTCCGCAGTCGGTTCGCGCCGTGGCGGGGGCCAACGGTGCCAATGCTATGTCGGTATTCGTGCCGTGCCACCGGGTGGTGGGCGCCGATGGCTCGCTCACGGGCTACGCCGGGGGCTTGGAGGCAAAGCGTTATTTGCTTTTGCTCGAAAGGGGGGTGGCTGCCCGTGGCTTTTGATGCGGCAGAGTTCCGCCCCAATGGCTGCGCAGACATGGCTGCGTGCGTATGGCTGCGTGCGCATGGCGTGAGGAAGAGATTGAAAGCTATGGCTGAAAGCAGCTGCCGCGAGGAATAGGGTGGAAACCATGGCGATAAAATGCCATAGGCAGGACAGTAACGCCAAATTTTCTCACCTTTGTGCAAAAGTCGGCAGCCAGTTCGTTCCTTTCGTGTTTTTTGCGTATCTTTGCGCTGCAAAAGGCATGGCCGTAGAGCCGCTGGCAATGCTCATTGTCATTGCCTTGCCGGGCGCAGGCCATGCCCAGCGTAACGAACAGAATACAGAACAATGCCTTTAAGACTGCCAGACAAGCTGCCCGCCATAGAGCTGCTTAAGAAAGAGAACATATTCGTGATGGACGACTCACGGGCCACCACGCAGGACATCCGCCCGCTGCGGATTGTCATCCTTAACCTGATGCCACTGAAGGTAACCACCGAGACCGACTTGATAAGGCTCCTGTCGAACACTCCATTGCAGCTCGACATCAGCTTCATGAAGCTGAAGAGCCATACGCCTAAGAACACACCGATAGAGCACATGATGATGTTCTACCGCGACTTTGAGGATATGGCCGGCGAGAAGTTCGACGGCATGATAGTTACGGGGGCGCCGGTGGAAACCTACGACTACGAAGAGGTGACGTACTGGGAAGAGGTGAGCGGCATATTGCGCTGGGCGCGCACCCACGTAACGTCTACACTGTACATCTGCTGGGCTGCCCAGGCGGCATTGTATTGCCATTACGGCATTCCTAAGTATCCGCTGGAAAGGAAGATGTTCGGTGTGTTCAGCCAGCGTCCGCTCGACCCGCTGTTGCCCATATTCCGCGGTTTCGACGATGTGTTCTATATGCCGCACAGCCGTCATACGGAAGTGCGGCGCGAGGACATACTGGCATGCCCGGGCCTGCAGCTCATAGCCGAGTCGCCGGAATGCGGCGTGAGCATGGTGATGGCGCGCTCAGGGCGCGAGTTCTATATAACGGGTCACCTTGAGTATGCCCCGCTCACGCTCGACACGGAGTACAGGCGCGACCTCGGTGTGCGCGACGACGTGGACATGCCTAAGCACTACTATGTTGGCGACAATCCCGACAACCCGCCCCTCGTGACGTGGCGCGCCCACGCCAACCTGCTCTACAGCAACTGGATAAACTACTATGTATATCAAGAAACACCTTACGACATAAACCGGATAGTATAGTGAGGAAACTCGAACTGCTTGCGCCAGCGCGCGATTTGGAGTGTGGCAAGGCTGCCATCGACCATGGGGCTGATGCCGTGTATATAGGTGCTGCCCGGTTTGGCGCGCGCGCCGCAGTAGGCAATTCGCTCGATGACATAGCCGAGCTGTGCCGCTACGCCCACCGCTTTGCCGCCCGGGTGTATGTCACGGTGAACACCATAATCTATGATGCTGAGCTTGAGGCCACGCGTGGGCTGCTTGCTGGGCTTGAAGCTGCCGGGGCCGATGCCGTGCTCGTGCAGGACATGGCGGTGCTCGGAATGCTTCGCGGAGGGCGCATGGCGGCCCATGCCAGTACCCAGACTGACAACCGCACGGCGCAGAAGGTGCGCTGGCTGCGCCAAGCTGGTTTTAGTAGGGTGGTGCTTGCGCGTGAGCTTTCTGTGCAGGAGGTGGCCGCCATCCATGCCGAGGTGCCCGACGTGGAGCTTGAAGTGTTTGTGCATGGTGCGCTGTGTGTTAGTTACAGCGGCCAGTGCTATGCCTCGCAGCATTGTTTCGGCCGCTCGGCCAATAGGGGAGAGTGCGCCCAGTTCTGCCGTTTGAGGTTCGACTTGGAAGATGCCGATGGGCATGCCATTGAGCGTGGCCGTTATTTCCTTTCCTTGAAGGATATGTGCCGCATCGACGGGCTGGAGGCTCTTGTTGTGGCAGGGGCCACATCGTTTAAGATAGAGGGGCGGCTGAAGGATGCGGCGTATGTAAAGAACGTGACAGCAGCCTACAGCGAAAGGCTCAATGAAATAATCCGCCGCCACCCCGGGCAATATGCAAGGGCGTCGTTGGGCCGCTGCTCTTATGCTTTTGTGCCAGACTTGCGCAAGACCTTCAACCGCGGCTTTACGCCTTATTTCCTTGACGGGCGGAGCCCTGGCATGGCATCGATGGATACGCCCAAGGCCAAGGGCGAGTTCGTAGGGCGGGTGAAAGAAGTGCGTGGGCCATCGTTTACGGTGGCCGGGCTGGCTTCGTTTGCCAATGGCGATGGGTTGTGTTATGTGGGAACTGATGGCAGGCTGGAGGGCTTCAGGGTTAACCGGGTGATGAACAATCGCTTGTTTCCGCAGCGTATGCCGTCGGGCTTGCGCCCCGGAACGATGCTTTACCGTAACAACGACCAGGAGTTTGAGCGGCTGTTGTCTCGTCAAAGCTCGGTCAGGAAGATTCCAGTGTCACTGCGGTTGGGCATTGTTCCGGGAGGCATCTCGCTTGAGGCCGAGGTTGCAGGAGGACCGTCGGTGCGCGTGGAGGCGGGTGTGAAGCTGCAACAGGCCGAGCACGACCAGCGCGAGAACGTCATTCGGCAGTTGACCAAGCTTGGCACCACTGTTTACGAGTGTTCCCACGTGGAGCTTCCGGAGGGTTTCGGCCTTTTCGTTCCGTCGAGCGTGCTTGCCGGCTTGCGCCGCAATGCGGTTGAAGCCCTCGACCATGCCATTGCCTCAGGCAGCTCCAAGGCTGCCGCATGGGGTGGTGATGATGCGCCTGATATCTCACATACCGTTGCTCCACAATATTTATATAATGTCTCTAACAAAGAGGCGAGGGCGTTTTATGCAACGCATGGCATGGCCGATGTAGCCCCGGCGTATGAGCAAAAGCCCGTTAGAGGTGCCTTGCTGATGCAGTGCCGCTATTGCATACGCCATGCATTGGGGCTTTGCTTAAAGCATGGTGGGCAGAAAGGTGAGTGGCGTGAGCCGTGGCACTTGGCTCTGCCGGACGGCAGGCGCTTCCGCCTTGAATTTGATTGCCGTCGCTGCCAGATGAACGTTTATGCAGCTGAGAGCGCCAGGCGTTAGAAAAACAGAGCTTCGGATGAAAGGATTTGACATGAAAAAGATGGTTTGCCGATTGGCGTCGGCGGCTCAGCCAAGCAGGCTGTGGCTGCAGGCTGTGGCGGTTTCCGCATTGTCGGTAATATTGTTTACGTCGTGCTACAACCAATCAACACCCACTTCGGACGCGTGGGACCTTACCAAGCGCCAGATAGATTCCATCTCGTTTTCCACCACCCACCATTACTCGCAGAACTACAACTTTGTGGTTAAGGCTGATTCGCTAAGGCTTGTGTGCCAGGCTCCAGATGAGTTGCCCTTTGACTCGGTTACAGTCTATGGTGGCGATTGCGTCGTCGTGGCAGATTTTATGTCGATGCCTGCCGATACAATAGACTCTGTTTGGGTGAAGATAGCCCGCGACCAGATAACGCAAGGGTGGGTGAGGGAATGCTCATTGCTCGACAGCGTGGAGCCAAACAATTACATATCGCAGTTCATCGACACATTCTCCGATGTCCATCTTTTGCTTTTTCTTGCCTTGGTGGCCGTGGTAGGGGCAGCTTACGGCTTGCGGGTGCTATTCAGGCGCAATGCGAAGATAGTGCATTTCCGCGACATAGACTCGCTCTATCCTACGCTCCTTGCCTTGCTCGTGGCAGGCGCAGCCACGCTTTATGCCTCTATCCAACTGTTCGGGCCGGAGTCGTGGCGGCATTTCTATTACCATCCGTCGCTCAATCCCTTTGCCTTGCCGCCCCATCTTGGGCTTTTCATATCGTTGGTTTGGGCAATGATAGTAGTGGGCATCGCCACCGTAGAGGAGATAGCCCGGCAGCTGTCGCTGGCTGACACGTTGCTGTATCTGTGCGGGCTTGCGGCTGTATGCGCCATCGACTATGTGGTTTTCAGCATCTCAACGCTTTATTACGTTGGCTATCCGCTTTTCGTTGCATACGTGGTTTTTGCCTTGAGGCAGTATCTGAGGCATACCCGTTGCCGCTACATTTGCGGCAACTGCGGCGCAAAGATGATGGAAAAAGGCACTTGCCCGCACTGTGGAGCGTTCAATGAGTGAGCTTTTCGGCCTGCTGAACGCTAAATCCTTATAAATGAGGATTGCCCGTTTGGAGTCTATTTCTTACCTTTGCATGCTGAATTTAACTATGATTTGTAGATGAAGAAGAAGGCTTTGCGCGTGGCCATGGCGACGTTGGCTGTATGTGGGTGGGCAGACGGACTGTGTGCCGCACGTGATGTTTCTTTATGGGGGGCAGAAGTGTCGGCTCCCAATGAGTTCGCCAAGGCGGACACCTCGCGCGTTGTAGACCTCGACGAGGTGGTTGTGGTGGCCCAACCAAAGGAAAGCTTGCGCCTGCGACGCCAGCCCTTGGGCAGCACGGTGTTCACCGACAAAGAGATGCGGCGCCTTGGCATACAGTCGCTGAGCAGGCTCTCGCGCTATGTGCCGTCGTTCGTCGTTCCCGACTATGGGGCGCGCTATACATCGTCTATATATGTGAGGGGCATCGGCTCGCGTTCGGGAGACCCGGCCATGGGGGTGTATTTTGACAACATACCGCTCGTAAACAAGAGCACTTACAACCGTCATTTCTATATGCTCGACCGTGTCGACGTTATGCGCGGGCCGCAAGGCACGCTCTACGGCATCAACGCTGAGGGGGGCATCGTGCGTATGTACTCCAAGAATCCGATGAACTACCAAGGCACCGACGTGTCGGCCACAGCCGCATCGGGCTGTGCCGTGACTACCGAGGTGGCCCACTACCATCGCCCGAGCGAGGATTTTGCCTTTTCGGCCACAGCTTTCTACAGTGGCCAGCGAGGCTTTTTCGACAACGCTAACATTGACGGAGATGCCGACCTGAGCAATGAGGCAGGTGGCAGGATGCGCTTTGTGCTTACGCCGGGCAGTCGCCTCACGTTCGACCTTACGTCAGACTATCAGTATGTCAACCAAAACGCTTTTGCTTATGGCCTGTATGACAGCGAGACGGGGAACTTCTCTGCGCCTTCAACCACATTCATGAATGGTTACCGCAGGCAGATGGTGAACGCTGGCCTGAACGTTTCATACCGTGGTGACGCCCACCTGCTAAGTTTTGCCACGGGATACCAGTTCCTTGATGACCTGATGCAGATGGACCAGGACTACCTGCCAGAAGACTATATGCGGCTTGAACAGCGGCAAAAGCTTAACGTGCTGACCCAGGAGGTAACGCTGAGGAGCCTGCGCACAGGGCGGTGGCAGCACACCTCGGGCGTGTTCTTCAGCTACCAGTGGCTGCACACTGAAGCCCCGGTGTATTTCGGCGACGCCATGAACAGCATGATACTCGCGTCGATGGGCATGCCGCCAATGGTGTCTTCGGCCATGACTCTCAGCGACAATTATGTGCCAGGGGATTTCAAGACCCCGCAGCTTAACATCGGCGTTTACCACGAGTCGAACGTGACGCTTGCCGACAGGCTCATGCTGACGCTCGGGCTGCGGTATGACTACCAGCGGGTCAAGATAGACTACGACTCCTACTCGCATTTCAATTTGGCTTTCAGCATGCCGCCAATGCCGGCTGTAGAGAGTCGGTTCATGTCTGTGCTGCGAGGCGGGGCGGCGGAGGATTACACCCAGTTGCTGCCAAAGCTTGCCTTGACGTACAGGCTCGACAAGCGAGGCTCAAACGTTTATGCCACAGTTAGCAAGGGCTTCCGTGCCGGCGGGTATAACTTGCAGATGTTCTCCGATATTTTCAGGAGTGAGCAGAGCGCGCTCGGCATGAAGCTCATGCAGCTTATGCAGGGCGACATGACCGTGGAGCACGATGCCGAGTACTATGAAAACATCAACCGCACGATAACTTACGAGCCGGAGGTGAGCTGGAGCTACGAGCTTGGCACCCACCTAAACCTTTTTGGCGGAAAGCTTCATGCCGATGCCGCAGTGTATTATACGCATATTAGTAACCAACAGCTCTCGGTGATGGCTGGCAATTATGGCTTTGGCCGTATGATGGTGAATGCGGGCAAGAGCGGCAGCTGCGGACTGGAACTGGCCCTGCGCGGCAAGGCTGCCGGCGACAGGTTGGCATGGAGCGCGACATACAGTTTCACTCACTCTACTTTCAGACAGTATGCCGACAGCGTGAAGGCTGATGGGGGGAAGGGCAACGTGCTGCGTGATTACAAGGGGAATCATGTGCCTTTTGTGCCTAAGCATACGTTCAGCATCGTTGCCGATTACAGCTTCCTTTTTCACAATTCGATGCTCGTGAAGTCGTTGACGCTTGGTGCCGACGTAGCCGGCAATGGGGAAACTTATTGGGATGTGGACAACGAATATTCCCAAAAGTTCTATGCCTTGCTTGGAATGCACGTGGCACTGGATTTTGGAACTCTTCAGATAAACGTGTGGGGGCGCAACCTTACGGACGCAAAATACAACACATTCTTGATAAACAGCTCTGCAGACCGCGTGCAGCGCTCGTTTGCTCAGCGTGGCACTCCAATTCAGGTGGGCGTGGATTTCAGCCTGCATCTGTGAAGCCGCCACTGCCCAGAAAAAGCGGGCACACCCGAATGTGTAAGGCTGATGGAAATACCTTTGGCCATATTGGAGAAATACAAGGGCATGGATGCCAACGGCAAGTTGTTGCCCTTGCTTACGCAAGAGAGCATGAACATCCACCTGAAGAAAATGGCCGTGATGTGTGGCATCAACCGTCCGATTTCATTCCATTGCGGAAGACATATCAATTTTTGGCTCTAGTTAATTATACCGTTGCAAACTTGACATTATAATGGTTCATGGAAAGTCCAAGCAGTTCATCTGCCT
>CALUEY010000037.1 GCA_944319915.1 uncultured Prevotella sp.
AAAAAGCCATAGCTCATTAGGGCGTTTTCTTCACGCACCGCTTCGCTCATGCTAAAAACACCCTAATGAGCCAACGGGGTTACACCCCTCTGGACACCCCGTTTACTTCTGTTGGAAGCAGCAGGTTGTCCTTTGGAGCATTCAAAGGGCTGGGTTACTCTAAAGTCGAACCTCTGTTTTTCTATGGTAGCAAGTTTGTGTTTTGGGCAGACCAAAACTAATCAGCTCTACGCTCAAATAAATTCGATGTCTAAATCGTTATTCAACTTACGACTTGTAGTTACGATTCTCTCTTGCAGTAGAGGAGGTATGTCAATAGAAGAGAAATTAGTTTCTTTATCCCTGTGAATGGGGAGAATAGCGAATCGGGGATTGGTTGATATGCAGACGTTGCGTAATGCGTCTATTGTTGCATGTCCGCTGGTATGAAGTTGTATCACATCCGTGAAGCGTTCTTGCAACTTTATATATTCTTCATTCCTTGTATCATCACGGTTGATGTAGCCCTCCCACATGGAATAGATGAGTAATGGTTTCTCTTCTATGGGCAGTATCGGAAGAATCCGATCTAAGAGTATGTGGAATTTATCACTTGCCCGTACAAACATCGTGAAGCCATTTTCTGCCATCCATTCTTTCAATTTAATGTTCCAATCTCTATAAGTGTATATGGTACCGAATTTGAAGCACGAAGAGCTTCTTCCCATCGAAGATCGCTTTTCTCCTGCCGTTGCAGAGAAGATGTCAAGAATGTCCTTTTGGTAATCATCCGCCAATAAAGGACGTTGGGGAAACATGTTCCGGGTGGCATTCTTGAAACTTGCCAACCGTTCCATGTCTGTCGACGAACAATGAACAAACACATACTTATGCTTCTTCATTAGTTCGGTGGCTTTTTGCGACAATGCTGTTTCGGTCAGAATGGTTTCATCCTTTCGGGCAAGTATGGTTCCCTCTATGATTAACAAATCTACTTGACCGATATACTTTTGAATTGTAGGAAGCAACCCTTTGCTCAGATAGCCATGTCCACGGAAATCGCCCGTATGGAGGATGCGCTTCCCCTCCGCTTCTATCAGAAACATATAGGCATCATAGGCAGAATGGCTAACGAAATAAGGAGTGACCAAGATGTCCCCGAAACGCAATGGCTGTTTTTCGTGAAACGTGTGCATTCTAGAAGCAGTCTTTAAGGCACGTTGATACTTGCATTGGTCTGATTCGTTTGGCAAGAAACATAATTGTTTGTATTTCCTACAAATTACTTGCTTGGCCACTTCGCCGATATATTGAGGAACACTGTCCGGAACGTGATGAAATAATCCGATGTGGTCGCCATGATAATGCGTGTACAATATGGCGGAACAGCCTTCCGTGATTCTAGCTATCGCACGGTCGTTGTCATAGACATCTTCATCTTCTGCACGATTGGGCAAATTATGCCCTAAATCAATGATGATGCTTGCGTGGGCTGTCGATATGCGGGTAATCTGTCCGCCTATTTGCGTGGCACGATGAATGGTTATCTGCATAAGTCCGGATAACTTACGATAATGGTTTCAAACATTGTATTCTCTTTCAGCTCCTCTATGGAGTTTTTGCGATTTTCCCTTCCTTTAGAAAGTATGCCTTTGTAAGTATTTACAATCAATAATATAGGCTTTAGAGCTATGTGTTCTATTTCGGTCTCTCCATTCCATAAACCAATCCGTTTCTTAATCCGTAACAACTTGGTATAATAATCCTTCAATACTTCCGTATGTTCACGGATGAAATGGCTGTATTTCGTCATCTGATTAATGATTTCAGGTTTCTTGTCATTGCTTCTCAAACGGGAATCAGTGATTAGCTTTATCTCGATGAACCTCAATTCATTTCCTTTCAGCTCCACCAAGTCAAATCGGATAAGATTGTTTTTCCCAATCCGATAGGCGAATTCCGAATCAATGTAGCGTTTTGGAAAACGTAATTTCAGTTCTCCTTGAACCCACTTCTCATTAGATGTATATACTCTATTTTGCTCATCCGTCTTTTCTCTTTTGGAAAGCTTATGGTATTCTTCACGGATATTTTCTTTGATGAGGTCTAAACCCTCCTTACTGTGAAGTATTTCCATACAATCTTGATATAGGTCAGTTTCATCGGGTTTCCCTAAATACTTCCGATGTGTTTCTGCCGTAATCTTCCCACCTGTCCAACGAAGTAAGGCTACATTACCACCATAATAATAAACATTGACGTAGTTGTCTTTACGGATTTCCACATAAAGTGCCTTGTCTTCCAAAATGTTCTTCCAACATTGGGGAGGATTATTTTCTAATTCTTGCCACAAGCGGCATTCTTCATCTAAGGCATCAAAACAGCCGTTGGCATTAGGTTTGAGCATATTCATTGTTATATCGTTTATTTCTTTTTCGCTGATTTCCCGCTTGACTGGAGTTGTTTTCAATTTTCGGGGTTTCATTTCTTGCTGCTCTGCTTTCATCACAGCTTCTATGGCTTCAACTTCATGTCTGTAATACCATGTTTCACCTTCATAATCGGTTTGAGGTGATAGAGGCAAGCCATGTTTTTTAGCCCGCAAATGGTATATCATAGTAGAGAAATCATCAAGATACACCACCTGATCGCTACAAATCCATTCTCCGTTATTATTGCGTACTAAATGCCACTTTTGTTTTTCTTTTTGTTCCATCACGCATATTCAAATTTAGGTGAATCAATCAAGACATTTTCTTCCTCTTGCTCATCATCCGATGTCGGTGTAGCAAGTCGCACTGTCCCATTGTGCATAGAATTGTCTATTAGTAAGGTCAATGGGAAGATACCCGCTTCTTCATCAATAACGACACTTCCATCCGGTCTCTCCATATAAGCAGAATCGATACCATAAACGAAGATGTGCCGACTATATTCTTCCATGGCGTGATTGATTTGTGGGTCTTGCTCCGCATCGAAAGCACCTCCTTGGGTTAAGTCCATGCCGTAACTTAGGAAAGAAGCCGCGCCGCACGATTTTTCGAGCAAGCGCATGGTGGCGGAATTGGCATATAAATTCAAGGCATAGTCACCGCTATGTCGCTGATGGAAATCACGCTCAAATACTTTTACCTCATCACGGAAGGTCTTGCCGTCCGACTTTCTACGCCCATCATAATAATCTTCAGGGTTGAATGCGTAAGTTTCTATAATCTCTTTTTCCATAAGCAGACGGATTTTATAGTACAAAGAAACTAAATTTTCCCTGCAATAACGAATCTTGTGCTTAAAATGTTATTGTAGTATATCCAATTTTTGTACTTTTGCGTCTGTAAGAGTTACTCAAACAAGCAAAGCGATGCAGACTACGGAAATTAGAACGGTTGCTAACTCATTACCCTAAAACGAGATAAATCTTCTAACTCTCTTGATTTCAAAGAGGTATATTCCTTATACAGATTTACGGAGAAAACTGGAAATCGAGAAGTTTCCCATTTCCTATTTAGCCATTTCACAAGAAAATTGTATCTTAGTAGCAACAGTTATCGCCACGCCTCACAACGATGCGTACCACGGCGTGTCATCGTTTTTATATTCAAACACATGTTTATGAATATGTAATAAGTCTGATATCAGGGATGCAGCAACCAAATGGTAATATTTCAGCAACTTACGTGCAAATTAGATATTCACTTCTGTGGAGAAAGTGAATATGTTTGTTCAACTCTCTTTTTCTAATCGGCAGTCTTTTCAACCTTGTTGACAATCAACCAACTAACATATCAAAATATATGCCATAAGCGACTTCAACAACCTTGCAACGTTTGACAAATGACACTTATTTTTTGCAGGGGCAAACGAAATCATTATCCGGCCTCCCACATTACATAATATGCATTGGCGCTGACTGCCAAAAGCGCCCGTGCACCCCGCCGTGTCGGGATATCTTGCGGCATGGGCCTCTCTTCTTCCCCGCCGTTGGGGGAAGCCGCCAAGGGCGGCGAAACACACTTGTAAACGCAACTTAACCCTGGCGTTGCCGCCTTGTAACCTGCTTGCCCTACCTTTGCAGCCGGAAACAGCAAACACAGAACTACGATGAAGAGAGTGGGAAGAATTTTCGGCGCCGCAGCGCTTGCCTCGCTGCTTGCCGTGCAGGCGCTGGCCACCAAGCCGGATGTTGACATCAACGTCAGGGGAAAGATAAAGGATAGCCAGTCGAAGGAACCCTTGATAGGCGCCACCGTGAAGGTGGTTGGCAGCAACATCGCCACCGTGACCGATGCAGAGGGCAATTTCAGCCTTACGGGCATGGCCGATGGCGTTTACGACATTGAGATAAAGTATGTAGGCTACAAGACCGCCGTAAAGCGGCAGGTTAGGGTGGAGGGCAACCACGTGGCCACGCTCGACTTTGAAATGCAGGCCGACGGCCACAAGCTTAAGGACGTGGTTGTGGTGGCCAAGGCCAACCGCGAATCGGAAAACGTTACGCTGATGGAGCAGAAGGCCGCCGTGATAGCTGTGCAGTCGGTTGGGGCGCAGGAACTCTCGCGCAAGGGCGTGGGCGACGCCCAGGCCGCCGTGACAAAGATTTCGGGCATATCGAAGCAGGAGGGCGTAAAGAACGTGTTCGTGCGCGGACTTGGCGACCGCTACAACATGACCATGCTCAACCGCTTCCCCATACCATCCGAAGACCCTGAGTACAAGAACATCGCGCTCGACTTCTTCTCAACAGACATAATTCAGTCGGTGGAGGTGAACAAGGCTTTCTATGGCAACACGCCCGCCGACGTGGCCGGAGCCGCAATCAACATAACCTCGAAGGAGCTTGTGGGCGAGGGGAAACTGGCGCTCAGCGTGTCGGGCGGTCTCAACACGCAGGCCGTCGCGTCTGATTTCATGAGGCTCGACGGCGTTAGCGTCTTTGGCTTTGCCGACAAGTCGCAACCCGGCGAGGACATAAGCTCTTACCGCTTTGCCAATGCCCTCGACCCTACCAGCCACAGCTTGCAGATAGACCAGGGCTACTCCATAGCCGGGGGCAAGGAGTTCAGGGTGGGCGGCAACCCACTATCGTTCTTCATGGTGGCTTCCCATCGCAAGGACTTCACCCACTACTGCGAGGAGGTGCGCAACACCATCACCAGCGGAAGGCTCTCGCAAGACATGGAGGGCGACATCTCGAAGATGGAGACGAGCCAGGTGGCTTTGGCCAACATCGACTATACCCATAACAAGAAGCACCATGTGGGCTACAACTTCATGATGGTGCATGCCGCCACCGAGTCGGTGGGCGACTACCTCGGCATGGACAACGACTACCAGTCGTCTGACACCTACGAGGGGTTCATGCGCCGCCAGCAGACCAACGACAACCTGCTCTTTGTAAACCAGCTCGACACCAAGTGGGGCTTGGCCAAGGACCTTGACCTCAAGGCGGGCCTCTCCTACAACATAATCACCGGCAGCGAGCCAGACCGCCGCATCAACAACCTCGTGAAGACCGGCAATGGCTATGTGCCTATGAGGGGTACGGGCGTACAGCAGCGCTACTTCTCAGAGATAGACGAGAAAGACCTCAACCTGCGGGTCTCGCTTGCCTACAAGCTCAAGGATCGCTTTGGCCAGCGTTCCAACGTGGAGCTGGGGTATATCGGGCGGCTCGTTGACGATTCGTTTGAGGCGGTGGAGTATGACATGCAGGTGGTACGGCAGCCGGCTTTTGACATGGACAACTTGAGCTTTGATGGTTTCTATACCCAGGAGAACTTTGCTGACGGTGATTTCCAACTCGACCGCAACGTGGACGAGTATTCGGTAGACAAGGACATCCACTCCGTCTATGCAGAGGCTACCTACCAGTTCACGCGCCAGTTCACGGCCAACCTCGGACTGAAATACGACGACGTGGCGCTCCACGTGGCCTACGACGTAAACCGCCATGGCAGCCAGGGCGAGCAGCGGATAGACGAGTCGTATTTCCTGCCGAGCATCAACCTGCGCTACGACCTTACCCCAAAGCACACCCTGCGCTTTGCCGCGAGCAAGACTTACACCCTGCCGCAGGCCAAGGAAATATCGCCTTTCCGCTATATAAGCGTGAGCTTCAAGAGCCAGGGCAATCCAGACCTGCAGCCCTCTGACAACTACAACGTAGACCTTAAGTGGGATTGCTACCTCTCTCCCTCGGAGCTTGTATCAGTTACTGGCTTCTACAAGTACATAAAGAACCCCATATCGCGCATTGAGATAGCCAGTGCCGGCGGTTTCCTTTCTTACGAGAACATCGCCGGCCACGCCACGGCTGCTGGAGTGGAGGTGGAGCTGAAAAAGCACATCTTTTCCACACCGCTCAAGGACAATGGCCTGAGCCGCCTCTCGTTTGGGGCTAACGGCGCTTACACGTTCACCAAGGCTAAGGTGCCTTTGGCTACTGACCCCTCTGGCTCGCAGCTCGAAGGCGCCGCGCCGTGGATAGTGAACGCCGACATAAACTACCTGCTCCGCCGCGGGGGCAACTCGTTCAACGCCGCACTGGTGCTCAACTACTTCAGCGACCGCATCTATACCATCGGCACCGAGGGCTTCCAGGACATCGTCGAAAACGGCATACCCACGCTCGACTTCGTGGCTTCAGGGCAGATAGGCCGCCATTTCGGCCTAAGCTTCAAGGCGCGCAACCTGCTCAACGCCGCCCACCAGCTGACACGCAAGGGCAACGAAACCGGCGAGGAGGTGGTGCTGAGCAAGTACCGCAAGGGCATCGACCTCAGCATAGGGCTTACTTATAATTTATGATTGCGAGGCCACTTGCATCAGCGGCAAATAATTCAACGGAATCTTCAAACCATTTTTAACTTAACTATCAAACATGAGAAAGTTTTTTCTGAACGCTTTGGCCTTTGCGGCCATTGCAAGCGCAGTGACCCTGACGTCGTCTTGCAGCGATGATGATGACAACAATGGCGGCACCCCGCCACCCACCGGGCCTACAGCCCAGCTTTCGGGAACGGTCTCCGGCACGTGGACGCTCGATGCCGGCACCGCATACACGCTTGCCAACAAGCTCATAGTGCCTGCCGGCGCAAAGCTCGTCATCCCCGCTGGAACCACAATACGTGCCACCGAGGGTTTTGACAGCTACATCCTCGTGGAGCAGGGAGGCCAGATTTACGCGCAGGGAACTGCCGCCAACCCCATCGTGTTCACGGCCGACAGGGACGACGCTTCGGCAGGCTACTGGGGCGGACTGATCATCAACGGACGCGCACCCATCTCGGGTGACGCCGCAGGCCAGACCGCTGGCGCGGAGGTTGCCAATGGTTATCTTTATGGCGGTACCAACCCCGATGACAACAGCGGAATACTCTCGCACATCAAGTTGCTCTACACCGGGGCCCGCTCAAGTGCGGACATGGAGCACAACGGCCTTACGCTCAACGGCGTTGGCCGCGGCACGCAGATTAGCGACATATACATTGCTGAAGGCGCCGACGACGCCATCGAGTTCTTTGGCGGCACGGTGAACGTCAGCAACGTGGTGGCTGTCAACTGCGATGACGATATGTTCGATTTCACCCAGGGCTACAGCGGCATTCTCACCAACTGCTACGGCATATGGGATAGTGGATTCACCAGCACCGAGGAAGATCCGCGTGGCGTAGAGGCCGACGGCAACCTTGATGGCCATTACCCGGATCACACACCGCAGTCAAACTTCACCATCAACGGCATGACCATAGTGAACCACTCTAACACCCAGACTATGCAGGATGCCATCAAAGTGCGCCGCGGCGCAACGGCTCACATATACAATGCCGCCGTTTATGGCATTAGCCCAATACAGAACCTCGTTGACCTCACTGATGGAAGTGGCGCAGCTACTGAGGATACTGAGATTAGCGTGACCAACAACGCTTACCTCGTGACCAACGGCGTGACCAATACGGGCGATGGTACATATGCAAGCCTGAATGTTGAGGCCGGCAACGAGGGTGCTGATGTGTCGGCGTTCGCGTGGACTGGCTATGACTTCCCCGAGCTGGAAGCCCCCACGACCCTCAGCGAGGGCGACCTGCCACTGGAAATCTCAACACCCGTGGCTCTCGAGGCTGGCAAGCAGTATTTCGTCAACGGCTCTGTTCACGTCAAGGACGGCGGCGTGCTGCTCATACCGGCAGGCATGGACATTCAGGCACGCCACGGCTTTGCCAACTTCATCCTCGTGGAGCGCGGTGGCAGGATCTACGCCAACGGCACCGCCGAGGCTCCCGTCACCTTTACCGCCGACAGTGAGACCGCTTCGCAGGGCTACTGGGGAGGCGTGGTCGTAAACGGGCGTGCCCGCATCTCTGGCACCGGCACCGGGCTCAACGAGGCCGGAACCGAGATTGACAACAACGTTATGTATGGTGGCACCGACGATACCGACAACTCCGGCGCGCTTACCTATGTTCGCATCCTTTACTCAGGCGCCCGCTCAAGCTCTGACATCGAGCATAACGGCCTTACGCTCAACGCAGTGGGCAACGGCACAACCATAAATAACATCTACATTGCCCATGGCGCCGATGATGCCATAGAGTTCTTCGGTGGCTCTGTGAACGTGAGCAATCTGCTCGCTGTGAACTGCGACGACGATATGTTCGACTTCACCCAGGGCTACAGCGGAACGCTCAGCAACTGCTACGGACGCTTGGAGACCGGTTTCACCAGCACTGAGGAGGATCCGCGCGGCGTTGAGGCCGATGGCAACCTTGATGGCGATTACCCCGACCATACACACCAGTCAAACTTCACCATAGAGAACATGACCATCGAGAACCTTGCCCTTATCATTGACCCGGAGACAGGGGAAGAGATACCTTCGCTTGTTGATGCCATCAAGGTGCGCCGAGGCGCAACGGCCAACATCAGGAACGCCATTGTGACCGGTAACGGCAAGATTAGCGACCTTGTAGACTTGCAGGATGGTAATGGCGATGCCACTGCATCCACATCTATAAGCGTGACCAAGGCTGCCACAAACGTGGATAATGACACCAACTCTGGCAATCCAGCCGGGGCTACTGTCAGCATCGTTAGCGGCAACACGGGCTGCCCAACCGACATCTTCGGCTGGACTGGCTATTCGCTATGACGACTCTCTCTTTAAATCAACACACATATCCTTGATTGACTCCCCCTTGCTGCGCGTTAAAAGGCTGCGAGGGGGAGTCCTTTGCTGCATGGGCGCGGGCTTGTCTGAGGGAAACTGTTGGTGTGAATGCTGAAAAGGCTCCGTTTCTGCAGTTCGGAACGGAGCCTTTGGTCATTCTTTCGTTGCGTGGCGATGCGCCTACCCGAACAATGCCCGCAGCGCCTCTTCCACTTTCCTCACGGGAACAAGCTCAATCTTGAACTTGCCGCGCGACAGGCCTTGCAGGTTGTGGCGCGGGATGATGATGTGGCCGAAGCCCAGTTTCTCGGCTTCGGCTATGCGCTGGGCAATGCGCGCCACTGGCCTCACCTCGCCGCTGAGGCCTACCTCGCCCGCCATGCACCATCCTGCTTCTATCGGTGTGTCCACGTTGCTCGACAGCACGGCAGCTATCACGCTTAGGTCCATGGCGAGGTCGGTGACGCGCAGGCCCCCGGCTATGTTGAGGAACACGTCTTTCTGCGCCAGCTTGAAGCCTACGCGCTTCTCGAGCACGGCAAGCAGCATGTTAAGTCGGCGCTGGTCAAAGCCTGTGGCTGTGCGTTGTGGCGTGCCGTATGCAGCCGTTGACACGAGGGCCTGCGTCTCAACGAGCAGCGGCCTCACCCCCTCTACGGCCGAGCTGATGGCTATGCCGCTCAGCCCCTCGTGGTCTTGCGACAGCAGCAGCTCCGAGGGGTTGGCCACGGGGCGCAGCCCGGTCTGCAGCATCTCGTATATTCCCAGTTCCGACGTGCTGCCAAATCGGTTTTTGGTGCTTCGCAGTATGCGGTACACATGGTGTTGGTCCCCCTCGAACTGGATCACCGTGTCTACGATGTGCTCCAGTATCTTTGGCCCGGCCAGCGTGCCTTCCTTTGTGATGTGGCCAATGAGGATGACGGGTGTGCCGCTTGTTTTCGCGAAGCGGAGCAGGGCCGCGGCGCACTGACGCACCTGCGCCGGGCTTCCGGGGCCGGAGTCGGCCTCTTCGGTGGCTATGGTCTGTATGGAGTCTATCACCACAAGCTCGGGCGATGTGTCCTTGATGTGGGCGAAGATCCTTTCGAGCGATGTCTCGCAGAGAATGAGGCACGAGTCGCCCTCAGGGTGGTCTATGCGTTCTGCCCGCATCTTCAGCTGGTGGGCGCTTTCCTCGCCGCTGACGTACAAGATGCGCCTGCCAGGCAGGCGGAGCGCGGTTTGAAGCGTAAGCGTGCTCTTGCCTATGCCCGGCTCGCCGCCGAGGAGCACCAGCGAGCCTGGCACAAGCCCGCCGCCGAGCACACGGTTTAGTTCTGCGTCGTTCATGTCGATGCGTGGCTCGTCCTTCGAGCTTATCTGACTGAGCCTCATGGGGCCTGCTCCGGCAGGGCCTATGCCGCCACGCCCAGCCGCACCGAAGGCCGGGCGGGCCGCCATGGCAGCTGTGTCGGCCGCCACCCTTATCTCCTTGAATGTGTTCCACTGGCCGCAGGCAGGGCATTTGCCTATCCACTTTGGCGACTCCTGCCCGCAGTTGCTGCATACGTAAACTGTCTTGTCTTTTGCCATACAAGCACAAAAGTAGCAATAATTTTCTTCATTACGAAATTATTTATTAATTTTGCAGCGTGCAAACGGCTAATATCGCACAATGATTCATAAAACTCGGCAGGGGCGCTCGTGTACGTAAATACGCTGGGCGTCCCTCTTTGATTAAAGAAACTGCATTTATGATAAGAAACCTCATGCTCTTGTTGCTTTCGCTGGCGTTGCTGGCGGCTTGTGGCCAATCGGACGAAGAGCGGCAGGGCCAGACGGCAAGGGAGCGCGAGAGGCAGGCCCGCGAGGACTCGGCCGCGCTGAAAGTGGGCGTGATGCCAACGCTCGATTGCCTGCCCATGTACGTGGCGCGTATGTATGGCTTGTACGACTCGCTGGGCGTGGATGTGCGCCTGAGGCACTTTACGGCGCAGATGGACTGCGACACGGCCTTGCAGCGAGGGCGCATAGAGGGGTCTGTGACCGACCTCGTTCGCGCCGTCAGTCTTGGGCGGCTTGGCACAAAGCTTACCTGCGTGACGTCCACCGATGCCCATTGGCAGCTGATAACCAACCGCAATGCGCGAATAACGAGCCTTAAGCACCTTGACGACAAGATGTTGGCCATGGCTCGCTTCTCTGCCACAGCATTGCTTGCCGACCGCGCCGTGGCGGCTGCCGGGCTGAAGCCGGAACGCGTGTTCCTTGTGCAGGTGAATGATGTTGGCATTCGCCTTAGGATGCTGCAGAACAGCTCTATGGATGCCTTGCTGCTTACGGAACCGCAGGCCACTGCCGCCCGTATGGGCAAGAACAAGGTTCTGATGGACTCGCGCAAGCTCGACGTATGCCTCGGGGCTGTGGCTTTCAGGGCCGATTTACTGAAAGACAAGGAGCGCAAGCGACAGATAGACTTGTTCTTGAAGGCGTATGACATGGCTTGCGACTCGATAATGAAGAACGGTGTGGCAGCATACGGCAGGCTGATAGCCGATTATTGCGGGGTGGACTTGGCCGTGGCCGACTCGCTGCCGCGCGGCTTGAAGTTCGCCCATGCGGCTGCTCCACGCAAAAAAGACATCGACCTGGCGACAAGCTGGCTCGACAGGCAGTGACACAACAACGACAGATGGAAAAGAACGAAGCTCTTGACAATATTTTTGCCTTGCTTGGCCGCATGGACCTGAGCCAGGCTCTCGATGCCCTTGAGTCATTTGGGGCGGCTCACCCGGAACTGCCTATTGGCACGAGGCTGCGGGAGATACGCAGCGACTACCGGCTGATGCTCGATTATTGGGGCAGGGGGTATAAGGACGAACACCGTGAACGTGTGTATTCGGATATGATAATCGCCGCGTATAGGCTTGCTGCCGACACTTACCTTGGATACACTCTGGCTCATTCGCCTTACCTCCTGGGGATAAGCCAAAAGGTCAGGTCGGCAGGCCGCGACTGGGCGTTGGCTTCGGTGCGAGCCCAGCTCGAGGATTTCGTTTCGGGCGTTGCCTTGCTCTCTTTGGAGCCTGAGCACGTAAGGTTGAAGAAGAAAGAGGCGTTGTATGCTGGTCATCAGCAGTTTTTGAGTGATTTCTTCGACTATCTCTTGACCTCGTCGCAGTGGACTGACAGCACGGCGGAGGCCATAACGCAGATGCTCCTTTCGCCAACAGTGGACTCTATCGACCAACAGCTCATTGTATCGGCAGTCATGCTCGGCTGCATGAATGTGTTCGACATAAACAAGTTCAAGACTCTGCTTGCCGTTTACAGCCACAGCACAGACCAGCCGCTGAGGCAGCGTGCCTTGGTAGGGTGGGTGCTGGCGCTGGGCTACGGCATGCACACCGTGTTCCCCGAGGAGCGCAAGATGGTTGACGGCTTGCTGGCCGACGAGGCTGTAAGGAAAGAGCTGGCTGAGCTTCAGGTGCAGTTGCTTTACTGCGTGAGCGCAGAGAACGATACGCAGACAATACAAAGGGAAATAATGCCGGGATTGCTGAAACATGGCGGGCTGACCATCACTCCTAACGGGATAGAGGAGAACGACGGCGGCTCGTTGGAGGACATTCTCCATCCCGAGGCTGTGGAGCGCGACATGGAAAAGGTAGAACAGAGCTTCAGGCGTATGGTTGATATGCAGAAAGCCGGGGCAGACATATATTTCGGTGGCTTCTCGCAGATGAAGAGGTTCCCTTTTTTCGACAGCATGAGCAATTGGTTCGTGCCGTTCTACGTTGACCACCCTGCAATAAGCTCTGCATATGGGAGCATTGCCGAGAGCAAGATGGTGAGAAACATCGTTGACCATATGCCGTTTTGCGACAGCGACAAGTATTCGTTTGTCATTGCTTTCAAGCGGGTGGCCGACAGGATTCCGCAAAATATCCGTGAGATGCTTGCCGGGGGCAATGTGGCGGGCATGGAGATGGTGGGCAGCGAAGAGCAGTCCACCCCCGCATATATACGGCGCATCTACTTGCAGGACTTGTACCGCTTTTTCAGGCTGTTCCCATCGCGCAGCTTGTTTTACAATCCCTTTGCCGGCGGAGACCGTGATGGTGATGGCAACTATTTGTTTTTTGCCAACAGCATTTTCAAGGGCAGCAAGCTGGAAAGCTGCTTTGGTGATGTGGTGGCCAGCTTGATGAAGCGGCGCATGACCGCTGGGGCAATCAAGGTGCTTAGGAATTGGAGCGCCGAAGGGCGCGATTTCCAGTTCTGCATGGCGGCCGGGAATATACAGTTGGGGCGTTTCGGAAGCAAGCCTGCAAGCGACTTGCCGCCAGCCTTGCTTTGCTTCGAGATGGCCACGCAGTTGCATCCCGACTCTGAGCAGGCGGCGAGCGGCAAGGCGCGGGCCTTGTTCTACATGGAGGAATACGAGGACGCCCTTGCTGAGTTCCGCCGTTTGGCTGAGCGTTTCCCAGGGCGTAAAGGCTACGAGCTGAACATGACGGTGTGTATGGTGAACCTTGGGCAGTGCGAGGAGGCATTGAAGCATCTGTATAAAATGAGCTATGAGAATCCCTATGATGTACGTATAAGCAGGGTGCTGGCCAGAGCCTTGGTTGGAGTAGGCGAGTATGCAAAGGCTGATAAGATATATGAGGGATTGGCCAAAGGCGCTGATGTGCAGGCGGGAGACTTGCTCAACCGTGGCCTATGCGCCTGGCTTGCAGGCAGGATGGCAGATGCAGCGATGTGCTTTGCCGATTATTCCAGGGCTTTGGGTGATGCGGGCAGCATAGGCAAGTGCCGCGCAAATTTCATGGAGAACGTGGTAGCTCGCGAGTCGGAACTGCTTGCCAGCCATGGTGTGACGCACATTGACATTCAGCTGATGTGTGACTTGACGTGCGACTTTATTTTCCGGGCGAGGTAAGTACAGCCTAAAGGTAAGCCTACACCGGCGATTGTGTACAGAATCCAGAAACAGTCGTCGTTTGAGTGTTCGTGTATTACCGTGTGGCAGCCTATTTGCAGGTAGTCAAGTCCGTACCACCAGATTTTTATCAGACTCACTGCCTTGAACGCAACGAGGTGGAACACGAATATCGGCAATGTGTTGTCGCCGCAGAACACGAGGAACTGCTTGATGCGCCCCTTGCTCCTGTCTATCCATGTGCTGATGTTGTAAGTCATCAGGAAACCGCAAACGGCAGGCAGCGGAAGCCTTGCAAACTGTTGAAAGTCGGAGTTCCAGGCCATTGATGCCGGTGCGAAGCGCGAGAAGGCAAACGTGGTGGCTGCGAAGATGGCAGTGTTCCACCATGTAATCTTGTACTTGTTGTGCATCTGCCTGAAGATGAAACCGCAGCCAAAGAAGAAAGTTCCCATTATTTCGCGGTATCCGCCTTGGATTATGTTTATTACCCTAAGGCCCTCGCTTGTTTTCCATGCGGCCAACGCCAAGGCGGCAATGCATATTGCAAAGGGAATGGCCAAGTTGCGCCAGCTTGTCTTTCCTGCTTTTGAGGCGGCTAAGTCGAATGCCTTGAAGAGCAGAAGGTAGAAGATGCTCGCCACGAACAATCCCCTGAAAAACCAAAATGCGCCGGCAAGGAACTGGTCGTATCCGCCCATGGCAGTAACCATCGTCCAAAGGTTCTGCTGCATCTGATGCCAAGAGGAGGGGTGGGTGACGCCGCCGCTTGCGTTGCCGTAAGTTTCGTTCAGTATGCCGAGGTCGAACATCCAATTGTGTATTATGAGGAAGAACACCGACCATTTGAGGAACGGAAGGTAGAGGCCCTTTATCCTTTTCTTTACGAATGAGGCTTCATCGTCAAGGTAGCGCAGTGAGAAAAAGTAGCCTGCAGTGATGAAGAAGAGCGGCATGTGAAACTCAAATGCAAACGCTCCGATGGCCCTGGGGCATCCGCTGTGGGTTACCACCATGAGTATTATGCCTACGGCTTTGCAGATGGATATCGTGGTATTGTGCTTTCCGGTTTCCATTTTGTTTTGTGCAGGTGAGTGGTGCTTGTTCCTGGGGTTGGCTTTCGATTTTAGATGTATGTCCGTGCTGTTGGGCTTTACTGCGATAATCCCGGCCGGTGGAATGTGTCCATCGGCCGGAATCGAGAGTTGCTCGTGCTTAGCGTTGCCGTCAGGCAGATGAGTATGTCGTGGGGGCTTTGCGCTTCAGCCCCGTGTGACTATCTTTTCCCGCTGAAGCCTCCGCCACGGCTTGAGCCGCTGTGGCCTGCGGAATGGCTGCGGGTGGCTGGCTGAGCCGAACTGCGCGTGGAGCGGAACGAACCGCTCCGGGCGTTGTTTGGCGTGGATTTGGTGCGGATGCTTCCCGATGAAAGGCTGCGGCTACTGCTTGGTGCAGGCGTTGTGCGTTGCGTACTGCCAAAAGAACCAGTGCTTTGTGTTCCGCCGAAAGAGTTGGAACGTACGACTGATGTCGCTGGCTTTGTTGAGCTTGTGCCTGATGGCAACTTTGCCGCCGGGCGTGATGCGGTGCTCTGAGAGCCGCTTGAGCGCAGCGAACCGTTGCGGCTTGAGCTTGCGGCGGAGCGGAACGTGCCATTTACGCCACTCTTTTGCGTGGAGGGTTGCGTTCTGTTGCTCTTGAACGAACCGCCCCTTCTGCTGCTGCCGAAGCTCTTGTCGCTGTCAGGGCGGTTAACTGTGACGCGGCTTGAGCTGCCTGCGCCTCTCCGCGGCCCGCGGTATTCGCCTTTGTTCCAGCGGTCACGCATTCCTCCGTTGTGTGGTGGCTTGCGGAAGTGGTCGCGGTGTGCAAGGTAGTAGCTTCTCCCGCCGTTGCTTCTCCAGCTGTGTCCGCCCCTATATGTTATGTAGACTGTGGGGCGGCTGAAGTAGAAGTAATTCCGGCGAGGATAGCGGGAGTAAATGGCAAAGTGCCAGTAGCCGCCCGACCAGTAGAGCGGGCGGTAGAAGTAAGTGGCGGCGCGGAATGCGTTCCATTGCCATTGCAGCAGGATGTAGCTCATGTCGAGGTTGCGCCTGTGCCAATAGTCGCTGAACACGTCGTCTACGGTCGACACTCCCATGAGGTAGTCAAGGTTAATCTCATATGCAGCGTCATATTGTTCGGGCGTTAGGTTCAGTTCGTAGGCCATCTTGTCAGTAAGGAAGAAAGCCTCCCGTCGAGCCTGCTCGTAGCTCATGGCACTGGCTGCCGTGGCCATGGATAGCAGGGCGATGAGCGAAATAAAAAACCTTTTCATAATCCAGTTACTTTAAAATTTTGCGTTTGTTGCTTTCTTTTCACCTGCAAAGTAACGTAAAATCTTTGGCAACGGCAAGGGTTTTCCCCTAATTGTGGAGGGGAAAACCCTATGCGTGGCCTTTTTCCTTATGAATATCCGCATTCAGCCAATACTTGCAAATATGCAAATAAGCAAGCCGCCCTGCGGCGCCGGTTTACCAGTATGCACCCTGTCACGATGTGAAACGGCCTATATTGGGGATCAAAACAGTCTGTATTGGAAGCCGAAACGGCCCGGAAAGCGAAACGGCGGGTGCCGACAGCCTATTTCGGCCAGAAATCAATGTACATTACCACAAAACAAATCATTTTTCGACGCATGCCAATGCAAAATTTGCACAACCTTTCACGTAAAGCCATCACTGGCAAGCCATTACGGGAATGCGCCATTTTCGAGCTATTTGCCTACAAACCATGGGCAATTGGCCATACGCGGGGATTTTGGCACACCCACACCCGCGATTTTTAACATTTCCGTCCCGCAAAAACTCTAAAAAAGTCCTTTTCGTGCGGCATTTTGGAGAGATGGCCCTCTGCCTGATATAACAACGATGTCCGAAAACTTCAACCAAGAAAAGAATAAAACCCATAAAAATTGAATATCAGCAAAGCTCCAATGCAGGAATTAAAGGAAGTCCCTCATGCTCCCCCAATGGTGGCCATCGCTCCACTGCGCTCCGCTAAGGAGCTATAGAGCGTATGCTCCTTAGCTTCCTTATTTCATTTGTATTAGGCGGACATTCTCATAAAGAAATAAGACTCGAAGAACGAATTTTACATCCATTCTTCATTATTTTTTTTTGTAGAATAAATATTTTTTGTATCTTTGCATAGTCGAACAATAAACGGAGAGCCTATGAAATAAAAAAAAGGAATCAAAGACATAAAGATAAAAAAGCGTTAGCTTTATTCTTGCTTATCGAAATTCGCCAAATCAAAGTAAGCCACAAGAGTAAAAGCCGATGCTCACGCCTATGGCGTGGGCTTTTACTCGTTTATGTGGCTAAGGTGTTTGGCGATACCTCGATAAGCGTAGACGAAGTTATTAGTCCACGTTTTTTTATTGTCTAAAAGCAGATTGTTTGGACTAAAACAAACCAACATTAAACATCCTAACAAAAAAAGAGAAAAATGAAAAAATACATCCTAATTGCCACAACAATCTTTACCATAATGGCAACATTTGCGAGCTGCGGAAGCGACGACGAAGAAGAAGCCGGCCTTACCTACAATGACATCACAATAACAGCGGGAGAAACTCACACTATTGAAAGTGGCAGCAACTGGCAGTCGGAGGAACCACTCATTGCCTCTATCTCAAACAACATAATAACCGCAGAAAGAATTGGCACGGCCAGAATTTACAATGAAAGTGCGTCATTCAACATTACAGTTACGCCGCAATACAACCTCTACAACGACCCTTGCATGGAATGGGGCGCATCGCCATCGAGGGTACAATCATTTATGAATGGACATGAACAAATTTCAAGCAAAAACTCCATTGTCACGTACACAGGAGGAAAGGCGGCCGAGGCCTATGCTTATACGTTTGAAAACAACAGACTAACTAACTCTGCGGTACTTGTCAATGCAGAGCTTTACAATGAGTCTTTAGCCTCATTCCTTCTCGAAAGATACGTACCCATTTCTATAGACGAAGAGAACTATATGTTCTTCTTCATAAATATCGAACAAGACATGTTGGTTACTCTTGGCTTCACGACCTCTGGCTACACGGTATATGCCTTAATCATGTATACGCCCATGTATACGCCATACAACCAAAGCGACGCAAAAACGAGGGTCGGCCTCGTAGGAAAGATGAAAGAAGAAGTGAGAAAGTTGGATTTTGTGAAACCCGCAGACACGCCAAAAGCTGATTTAATAATTAAGACGTTAAAACAAAAACTGACCTCAAAGAAATAACAAAGACAACACAAAAGCAGGATAGGCCTACCATAGCCCATCCTGCCTTTGGCTCTAGTTTAACAATACGTTGTAAAATGGCATATTAATTGCATATCCATTAAAAAAGGATAATATCATGACGTATAGTGAAATATTGTCAGCCGCACAGTCTTTATCAGAGACGGAACGGCAATCCTTGGTGCAGGCATTGAGCCCGAACAAACAGTGTGAAGCGACAGTCCCGGAAAGCTCGCGCCTGTCTGCCTTATTGGAAAAACAGGGCTGCTGTCCTCATTGTGGAAGCAAGCG
>CALUEY010000038.1 GCA_944319915.1 uncultured Prevotella sp.
GTCATTATAACCTCCTTTTAAAAAGATATATGCAATTAATATGCCACTTTACAACGTCTTATTAAACTAGAGCCATGTCTTGTTTGTTTTTATGTTGTAATGTTTTCTTACCACATGGCGTCATTCGTGATAACTCGCACATCCTCAAGCGTTTGCAGGCGCAGCTGTTTGACATCTCCAAACGGTCTGTTTTGCGTTGCGGAATGGGCTGTTTCGTGATTCAAAACGGGCCATTCTGTTGTTTGTCGTTGCCTGCATTGGTATATAAAGGCCGTTATGTAGCAATTTTTTTACCATCATTGTTCATTGCAACACGTTGTCGTGCCACGATTGTTGCCCGCGTCATTTTGTGGCATGGAATCCCTCAAGGTTCATATATTTACGGTGCATCATCCTTATGTATACGTTCTTCAGCCATAGGCGGTGCATTGCTGTAAACGCAATGCCGATGGCGGTCAGCGTGATAAGAGCGAACGCACGCCCAATGAGATTCTGCAATAATAAAAGCAAGAGACTTGGCACTGCAAATACTGTTACACAGACAATCAACGGCATAGCAACATTGTTACGCACCTTGCCCGTGATGCGGTTATTGAGCGGCATTGTTTGGCAGTTGCTTACCGCAAGCTGAAACAAAATGAAATACGCCGGTCCCGAAGCACTGAAAAAACAAGCGGCAACGAGCCATGGCGACAGCTTGCCCACGGCTGCGGCCGGCAACAAGATGGCCAAGGGAACGACCAGCACAGCACAATAGAAATAGTATTTCGCCTTGAGCAATGCGTATATCGACTTGCTGTGGGTCATAAGCACATCTATGTAATTGCCTTCGGGCCCCATTATTCTTGTAAGATTTACTACCCCAAAGAACATGAAGCAATATAGCGTCCACAATGACTGGCTAAACGTTTCGTTGCCGCTGCGCGGCGCCACGGTTATTGTGAAACTTATTGCAACCATCAGAAGCGCTCCTTGTATGAAACTGCGCCTCACGGATTTGTTGCGCAAGGCGCTCTTGATTTCAAGCTTAATGTATTCTCCTGTAATCCCCAAAAAGCTTGGCAGAGTCAATTTTGCAATGTGTCCAGATGCCTTATTGCCACAGCCCGTTGCCTCACTGGTGGCAAAGCGCAACAAAAGGGCATGGCTCATGGCAAGCAGTGAGATAAAGACGGCTATATAAATGGTAACGGCCATGGGAGTAAATCCGTGTGAGCTGCAAAAGATGAAGATGGCAATCATGGGTGAACTTTCACCGCCGATGGCGGCAAAACAAACCGGGAGCGAGTAAATGGCGGTTGCCAAGAGCCACCAAGCGGAGTTCTTGTCGGCCAATGTTGATATTGCCAGGTGCAGCAGGCAGCTGGTTTCTACAAGCAATTGGCAAACCACCACGATTGCTGCAAGTGTGTATATGGGGGTGCCGCACACGATGCCTGTTGTAACCGCATAGCACCCAAAAAGACACTGCCATGAGAGGTTGTATCGCCGTGCAAGAGTCATGATGACGAAGCTGGCCGTTACATCGCTTTTCTTTATTGGCAGCAGCAAATAGGGCTTAAGCTCAATTGGCCACTTGTGGATGACAAAACGCATGGAAAAGTCGAGTAGGAGAATGAACGGCATTACTCCAAATATCGCATCATGGCTTATGTCTCTGGCAAGAAAGCCAAGCCCTATGCCGCACATGGCGAGGTATAGGCAGCCCAACAATGCGCATACCCTGACCACCAGGGCCATTGGCCTACGCCCACTGCCACCTGGAGTGCGCCGTTCGCCCTTCTGGACGTTGCGATATAACAACCAGAACAGTTGCCTTTGGGTCATCTGAGGTCTATGATCTCTGCTTGTGGGTAGTTCTTGGGATTGAACGTAAACGTGGCGTCGCTTAGGTTGGCTTTCTTAAAGTTACTCACGGTGATTGTGCTCCAGTGAGCCCCTTGCCTCATCTTGATTTGGGAAGGCACGTATGTCGACTTGCTGACCGTGATATACATCTCTTGGATCTGGCGCGATTTGTTTGTTGCCGTCAGGTGTATCTGGTAGCTCTTGCCAACGGTCTTCATCTTGTAAGTGAAACCGCTGCGATACATATTGATGAAGTTGTACGGATTTATTGCTTGAAGCTCGCCTTCTGTCGGGGTGTTCACGTTTACCTCATTGGTGCGCTTCATGTAAGTCCATTGCGTCTTGCCGTCAAACCATACCGTGGCAGCAGGGGTGGTGGTCTTGAACTTCCGCCCCTTTATGGAAATGGTGCCTTGCGTATTTCCGTATTGGGCGCTTGATATCGTAAATCCCGCCGATGCTCCACCTTTGTTGCTTATGGCGGCGGCCACTTTGTCAAGTATGGCTCTTGCAGGCTGGGCCACGGAGTTGCCGCACAAGGCAACCATGGCAACCATGGCAATGATAATCTTTTTCATGTTTTGAAGTGTCATGTTGTTGCTTGGAATGTGGTGTATTATCTTTTCTTTAATGAAGCAAATAAGTTGTCAAGGCTCACTTCGTCTTGTATGAGCACTTCACGCGGTTTTGCCCCCATGGCTGCACCTACGATGCCTGCTCTTTCCATTTGGTCCATCAGGCGACCGGCCCTGTTGTAGCCTATCGAGAACTTACGCTGGATGAGACTCGTGCTGCCCGACTGGTTGGCAACAATGAGGCGGGCAGCATCCTCAAACAATGGGTCGAGATGCTGCAAGTCCATGTCAGAGGCGCCGCTGCCGCCATCGGCATCGGCAGAGTCTGGCTCTGGAAGCTCAAAAGGTGTTGCATAGCCTTGCTGCTGGGCTATGTACTCATTAATCCGCTCCACCTCTGGGGTGTCTACAAAAGCGCATTGCACACGCACTGGTTCGTTCCCGTTGAGGAAAAGCATATCACCACGCCCAATTAGCTGGTTGGCTCCTGGCCGGTCGAGGATAGTCTTTGAGTCTATCATTGCGCTTACCTTGAACGCTATCCTGCCCGGGAAGTTTGCCTTGATATTGCCAGTTATGATGGTCGTTGTAGGGCGTTGCGTGGCTATTACCATGTGGATGCCCACTGCGCGGGCCAGTTGGGCTATGCGAGCTATCGGAAGTTCGATTTCCTTGCCAGCCGTCATGATGAGGTCGCCAAACTCATCGATGACTACCACGATGTACGGCATGAACCTATGCCCCTTGTCAGGGTTAAGCTGGCGCATGATGAACTTCTTGTTGTATTCTTTTATATTGCGTGCTCCAGCTTGCTTCAGAAGGTCGTATCGGGTGTCCATTTCCTTGCAGAGGCTGTTTAACGTTCGCACCACCTTGCTCACATCGGTGATTATGGGTTCAGCGTCGTCGTCAGGAACTTTTGCCAGAAAGTGGTTGGCAATAGGGCTATATATGCTGAACTCCACTTTCTTAGGGTCGATGAGCACTATTTTCAGTTCTGCGGGGTGCTTCTTGTAAAGCAGCGAAGTGATGATGGCGTTCAGTCCTACCGATTTTCCCTGGCCTGTAGCTCCAGCAACGAGCAGGTGGGGAATCTTTGAAAGGTCGAACATGAACACCTCGTTGGTGATGGTCTTGCCTATTGCGCAAGGCAATTCCATCGTGGTTTCCTGGAACTTCTTTGAGTTTAGGATGCTCTCCATTGATACGATGTTCGGCTTCGCATTCGGAACTTCGATGCCAATGGTGCCTTTGCCCGGTATTGGCGCAATGATACGAATGCCCAAAGCCGAAAGGCTGAGGGCTATGTCGTCTTCAAGGTTGCGTATCTTGGAGATGCGGACACCTTGTGCAGGGGTTATCTCGTAGAGCGTGATTGTTGGGCCAACAGTGGCTTTTATGCTGCTTATTTCCACACCGAAGTTGCGAAGCACCTCAACAATGCGGTTCTTGTTGGCCGTCTGCTCAGCCATGTCGATGTATGGCTTGCCATCGTTTTCGTAAGTTTTGAGCAGGTCGAGGGTAGGGTAATGGTAGTTCTCAAGGTCGCGCTTAGGATCATAAGGAGCCATCTCCCTGCCTGTGATGTTGACCAACGATTGGCCGTCAGCTTTTTTTTCGCCATGCGCAACTTTGATGTCCATGTCTACAGAGTTGCTTTCATACTCTTCATCTGCTTGTATGGCAGGCGTCCGTAGCGCCTTTTCTTTTCGAGGCAAAGGCTTGTCTTCATCCTCTTTGGTGTCAAACTCAATGACTTCGGTTGTCGGGTCATCAAATACTTCGGGATCTTCAAGTGTTTCAATTTTGTTTTTCTGCATTTTGTTCGCAGTGTTCCCGTCTAAGTTCGTTACATTGAACGTCACCCTGTCTGTGAAAAACTTGACAGGATTCAACAATTTCCTTATGAGATAGATTGTCTCCGCACTGATGTAAGTAAGGAATGCAATGGCTATCACAATGAGTATGGCTGTAAGCCCAGGAGCGCCCACAAGATTCTCGGTTGTGACGCAAAGAAACACTCCATGGTCGCCGCCGGGATTGTAGCATTGGTCAACAAAAAGCGGACTGAGGAATTTCGCGAATGTAACGGACATCCATATCATTAGCAGCATGGTGCCGATAAACCACTTTTGCAGGCTGACGCGGTATGCTTTCATCAGCTTCATGGCTGACAAAAAAAGAAATACAGGAATTAAGAATGCTGAAAGCCCGAAGCACCTCTTGACAAAAAAATATGCCGTGTAGGCACCAATGGAACCGCAGCTATTCTTAAATTCCCTAGCAGTATTCATTATTTCTCCGGCGCGAGGAGTTTCTATGAGACTTTGGTCTGCTGCGCCTGTGGTGAAATACGATATGAACGAAAGGGTCATGTATATCGCTACAACCAATAGCAACAGGCCGATTATGAAATTCAGCAGTTCGTTATGAAGTATGTTGTTTAGCCCAAGTGTTTCTGCAAATGAGGCCGTATTGCGCTTTTCTTTTTTTCTTGCCATCTTTTTGAGTGTTCTCAATTATTTTGCAAATGTAGCTGAAAAAAGTCAGATAAGGTAAAAAACTCATGATTTTTTTGTAATTTTGCATCCTGAAACTGATTTGGCGTAAGCCATGGTACGTATATGTTCAGCAGTCAGGCTATGGGTATTCTGGCAATGCATATATAAAAGGTTCATGCTTGCACGACGGATAGAAGGCTGTAACGGGAATGGCCCTGAAGCACGACGCAGGCGGAACTGTGTGCGGTATTGGCATTGAAAATTAATGAAAACGATTTATAGTAAGTTCGATAAGGCTCTGATTGGCACTTTGCCACGCGTTTTGTTCCAAGGGCGCATTGTCGTCGTTTTGTCAGCAGAAGAAGCCAAAAGGGCAGTAGACTTTTTGCTGACACAGACAATTTTAGGCGTTGACACCGAAACGCGGCCTTCATTTAGGCGTGGCAATTTTCACAATGTGGCTTTGCTCCAAGTCTCAACACGAAATGTTTGTTTCTTATTCCGGCTTAATATAATTGGGATAACGTCCGACATCATGCGCTTGCTGGAGGATGAAACCGTTCCTAAAGTAGGGCTTTCGTTGCACGATGACATACTGATGCTGCATAAGCTGGCAGATTTCAAGCCCGGCAACTTCATTGATTTGCAGGATCACGTAGGCGAGATAGGCATTGAAGACAAAAGTCTGCAGAAGCTATACGCCAATGTCTTCGGGCAAAAAATAAGCAAGGGTCAGCGGCTTACGAACTGGGAAGCAGACGTGCTCAATGATGGGCAAAAGCTCTATGCTGCCACAGACGCATGGGCTTGCATTATGCTTTATGACGAGTTAGAGCGGTTGAAAGAGAGTGGAGATTATGAACTAATCAAACAAGACGATGGACAAATACAAAAAGATATTTCTTAAAAGGGGCAAGGAGCAGAGTCTTAACAGATTCCACCCATGGGTGTTTTCAGGCGCAATCGCACATATTGACGACGGCATTGAAGAGGGCGATGTTGTTGACGTTATGGGCAGTGATGGCACTTTTATAGGAGTAGGCCATTATCAGATAGGGTCGATTGCCGTAAGAGTCCTTTCATTCGAAGAAAAGGAGATTGATGGAACTTATTGGCGTGCTTCGTTAGAAAAAGCCTTGGCCATGCGCACTGCCATTGGATTGGCAGGCAGTGCAGGCGGCAACACTTATCGCTTAGTGCATGGTGAAGGGGATTTCTTGCCCGGCTTGGTAGTAGATATTTATGGAAAGACGGCCGTAATGCAAGCCCATAGCGTGGGAATGCATATTTGCAGAAATGACATAGCTCGGGAATTGCTTGCCGTTATGAATGGCAGCATTGATAATGTATATTATAAGAGTGAGACCACATTGCCTTACAAGGCCGACTTGGGCCAGGAAGATGGATTCCTCTACGGCGGTGCCAGCAACAATGTGGCAGTTGAGAATGGCCTTAAATTTTACGTTGATTGGCTTAAAGGCCAGAAGACGGGCTTTTTCATTGACCAACGCGACAATCGTACATTGCTTGAACAGTATTCAAAAAACCGCAAAGTCCTTAATATGTTTTGCTATACCGGAGGCTTTTCCGTGTATGCAATGCGGGGTGGGGCAAACTTGGTGCATTCGGTGGACAGCAGTGCCAAGGCCATTGAGCTGACACAACGAAACGTTGATATGAATTTCCCCGATGACCAACGTCATGCTGCTTTTTGTGACGATGCGTTCAAGTTCTTGGACAGAATGGACGGGCATTACGACTTAATCATCCTTGACCCACCTGCATTTGCCAAGCATAGGGCTGCCTTGCACAATGCCCTTAAGGGCTACACCCGATTGAATGCAAAGGCTTTGGAGCGAATACAGCATGGCGGAATATTGTTTACCTTTTCATGTAGCCAAGTGGTAACAAAAGACAATTTCCGCAATGCGGTATTCACAGCGGCCACCTTAGCCAGGCGCAAGGTGAGGATATTGCATCAGTTGCACCAGCCCGCCGACCACCCAATAAACATTTACCATCCTGAGGGAGAATATCTTAAAGGCTTAGTTTTGTATGTAGAGTGATTCAGGCGTGAGTTTAATCGACATAGTTTCTTCATATATATCACGGCATGGCCTCCTTGACAAGCAATCACTTTATGTGGTAGCGTTGAGTGGTGGAGCGGATAGCGTTGCACTTCTATTAATGTTGCAAGAGCTTGGGTATCAGGTTGAGGCTGCCCACTGCAATTTTCACTTACGAGGAGACGAAGCCAACCGCGACGAAGCTTTTGCCAAGGAGCTTTGTGCAAGGTGTGGAGTGCCTTTTCATGTCGTACATTTTGACACACACGCTTACGCATCGTTGCATAAAGTAAGCATAGAGATGGCTGCCCGGCGACTGCGCTATGCTTATTTTGAACAATTGCGCAGAGACATTGGGGCTGCGGCTATATGTGTGGCGCATCATAGGAACGACAACGTGGAGACTGTGCTGATGAATCTCGTCAGAGGCACCGGTATCCATGGACTTGTTGGCATTCGCCCACAGAATGGCAATGTAGTGCGCCCGCTCCTGTGCATAAGCCGAGATGACATCGAGGCTTACCTGCATTCAAAGGGGCAGGTTTACGTTACTGACAGCACAAACCTTGTGCCAGACGTACTCAGGAACAAAATTAGGCTCAAACTTATTCCTATGCTAATGGACATCAACTCCAACGCCGTTGACAACATCCAGCGCACATCGGAATATATTAGTGAGGCCGTCAAGGTGTACGATGAAAGCGTGCAAGCCGACATTGCAAAAGTGAAGCAAGACGAAGAGGGCCGCACTGTGATTGACATTCGCAGATTGACAGCTCTTGTTTCGCCAGAGGCGGTGCTGCATGGCATTTTGAAAGATTACGGCTTCACACCATTGCAGGTTGTGCAAATTTATGCCAATATTCATGCGCCTACCGGGCGCATAATGTCATCGTCAAGCCACGACTTGGCATTTGACCGAGGCCGGATTATAATTTCAACGCGTAAAGCCCCTCTGCCGTCTATGGGTTTACCCGAACCTGGAACTTACATCTATGCTGGCACCCGCAAGCTGAGGATAGAGAGACAGGACATCGAGGAAGGTTTTCACATTCCGCGCAAAGCCTTTAAAGCATGCATAGATGCGGATAAAGTCAAATTTCCATTGGCTTTGCGCCCCGTACAAGTAGGTGACCGCTTTGTGCCATTTGGCATGAATGGCTCAAAACTTATCAGCGATTACTTGACAGACAGAAAGAAAGACATATTTCAGAAGAAAGAACAACTTGTAATTACAGACGCAACAGGAATGACAGTTTGGCTTGTTGGTGAGCGAACAGACAATCGTTGCCGTATAACCACCTCTACAACAAGGGCATTGCTGCTTTCTTTTTCAGAAGTGCATGAGTTCGTTTGACACCACTATGCTTTAGTGAAAGAAGAGGCGGAGCGCAATTTTTCAGCAACGCTCCGCCTCTTTTGTATGCTTACTGAAGGTTCAACACTACATCGTCCTTACCCTCGGCCCTTTCAATCATTATTGTCTGCCCCTGTTCAAGGTTTCCGTTAATAATCATTTCGCAAAGCTTGTCCTCAATGTAATTTTGTACGGCGCGCTTCAGTGGCCTTGCTCCAAATTGCACATCATAGCCTTTGGTGGCCACGAACTCTTTTGCCTCGTCACTGATGCTTAGGTTGAAACCAAGCGCATGAACCCTCCCAAACAAGCCGGCAAGCTCAATGTCTATGATTTTCTTGATGGCTACAAGGTCAAGCTGGTCGAACGTGATTATCTCGTCCAGGCGGTTCAGGAACTCAGGTGAGAATTGCTTGCTGAGCGATTTTTGGATGATGCCGCGCGCATATTCCTTGTCTTTGTCGTTGAGCGCAATGCCCGCTTTGCCTGCATTGAAGCCAATGCCGTGCGAGAACTCTTTAAGCTGTCGTGTTCCGGCATTGCTAGTCATGATTATCACAGTATTGCGGAAGTCGACGAAACGTCCGTTCCCATCAGTCAGCCTTCCCTCGTCAAGCACTTGCAGCAACAGGTTGAACACATTGCCGTGAGCCTTTTCTATTTCATCGAGCAGCACTATTGAATATGGGTGGCGGCGCACTTTCTCTGTAAGTTGCCCGCCTTCTTCATATCCCACATACCCCGGAGGTGCGCCAATCAGCCTCGACACGTTGAAACTCTCCGTGTACTCGCTCATGTCTATACGTATCAAGGCATCCTGCGTGCCAAACATGAATTCCGCAAGTTTCTTGGCAAGATAAGTCTTGCCCACTCCCGTTGGTCCGAGGAACATGAACACGCCAATGGGGTGGTTGGGGCTTTTCAGGCCCACACGGTTGCGCTGTATGGCCTTTACCATCTTGTCGATTGCGCCATCCTGCCCAATGACGTTGCGCTTCAGCTCAGCAGCCATACCCTTGAGCCTAATCCCCTCTGCTTCAGCCATGCGCTGGACAGGCACACCAGTCATCATCGAAACGACCTCCGCCACATCCTTTTCTGTTACGGTCTGCCGCTCTTCGCACTCGCCGTTGCTCCATCGCTCATTAAGTTCGGCCAGCTCTCTTTCAAGCTCAGTTTGCTTGTCGCGGAATCCGGCCGCTAGCTCAAAGTTCTGGTTGCGTACGGCTGCCTGTTTCTTTGCTTTTACAAGTTCAATCTCTTTTTCCTTTTCTGTTATCTCTGGCGGAATGCTTACATGCCCCATGTGCACTCGCGACCCCGTCTCGTCCATGGCATCGATGGCCTTATCTGGAAATTGGCGGTCTGTTACATATCGCTCTGTCAGTTTGACGCATGCAGCCAACGCCTCATCTGAATACCTTACATGATGGTGGTGCTCATACCGCTCTTTGATGTTGTTGAGTATGGTAAGGGTTTCCTCGGCTGTGGTAGGCTCTACAAGCACCTTCTGGAAACGCCTTTCGAGCGCGCCATCTTTTTCGATGCTGTTGCGGTATTCGTCGAGAGTTGTAGCGCCTATGCACTGTATGGTGCCGCGGGCCAGTGCGGGCTTGAGTATGTTGGCGGCATCCATGCTTCCCGGGGTAGAACCGGCGCCTATAATGGTGTGAATCTCGTCAATGAATATTATGACATCGGGATTCTGCTCAATTTCTTTTATCAAGGCCCTGATGCGTTCCTCAAATTGGCCACGATATTTCGTTCCGGCCACGATGCCGGTCATATCGAGGCTCACGACACGCTTGCCAAACAGCACAGGAGAAGTTTGCCTCTTGGCTATAAGCTGTGCGAGCCCTTCCACAATGGCACTCTTGCCAACCCCAGGCTCGCCAATAAGTATGGGGTTGTTCTTCTTTCTCCTACCTATTATCTCAACTACCCGGGCTATCTCGCGCTCTCTACCGACCACGGGATCGAGCTTGCCTTCGGCAGCGGCCACTGTAAGGTCTGTGCCAAAATTGTCGAGCACAGGAGTCTTTCCGGCCGGCTTTCGTGCCTGCGTGGCAGTCTGCTGGTTCTGTTGCTGCCTTGCGCCCGACTTGTCGCCACGCTCCACTTCGTCGTAATCTTCCTCGTCAGGGAGTCCAATACCGTCGTTGGCGTTGTTTTTCTGCTGTAACAAGGCATATACATCATCGTATGTCATATCGTTGGCTTCAAGTATTTCTTTGGCTCCGTTACTTACATTGTCGTGCAGGATGGCGAGAAGCAAGTGCTGCTCGTCAACACGCTGTAAGTGCTGTATACGAGCTTCAAGCACAGCAAGTTTCAGTATGTTGCTCGCCTTTTCGTTCAGCACAAGCTCCGAAGTGTTTATGGGCTGTCCCATCTCGCTTTCCCTCACTCTGTCTTCAAGCTCTTTCTTTATGGTTGGCACGCTTATGTTCAATCTCCTGAATACATCGACCACAGGGCCGTCTTTCATCCTCAGAAGCCCTAAAAGCAGATGTTCAGGAGCCACAGACCTGCTCGCAAGGCGTGCGGCCTCCTCTCTGCTGTAAGCGAGTATTTCTGACACCTTGGGTGAAAACTGGCTTGTCATATCGTCTTTATCCTTTCTGTTTCTTTGCATTGTATCGTTTTGCGTTGTTGTTGCAAGACTTATTGGTCAATATGCAAAATGCGTGCCAAATATGGCGGGCATTTTGTTCGTTGCATGCTGTTTTTGATAATTCCCATTTGCTTTTGTACTCATCGGCCTCATGAGCATAGAAAGTTTAAGAATATAGATGATTTTGCTGGCGGGAGCATATTTGTTTGCGGGGATTGTATTTCCCGTCATTGACCGGTTGTGGATGGTTCATTGACACTTGACATTTTGTTGACAAAACACTTCGTGACGTTTGCGTTTCTAGCACGGCATGGAACTCCCGCTTGAAATTTTCAAGCCATGAGTGTGCATTGGTAAGCAACTGACTGTCAATGCGTTTGTAGATAGTTAGGTGTACACTGTGCAACAAACGGCACCGTAAATCCTTGCCAAACGGCAGGTTTTAGCATCCCAAACGGTAGGTTTGGGCCTGTAATATGGCAGGTTCCGTCTTGCAGAAAGTGCCATATAGCGGTGCAATAGCTTCGTAATGACTTTATATTAGCGCTCACAGAAGCTGCTTGCCCGCCTCGGCTTGCATATACACTGCATAAAGCTGCGTTTCCGGCCTGCGCCGGGAAATATATGGCCAGGGGCATCGCATGGCGATGTTTGTCCGTTATTCTATTTCATCTAATATGAAGGTGTGATATTTTTCATAAAATATTTTACACCAACGCGGCATTCACTTGCATGGATTTGTCATTCAAGCTTGCATGAAACAATGCCATGCATATAATTAATATTGTGGATAGTGATGTGGCACGTGGATTATTTCATAATAAAATGTAGAAGCTACGGCATAGACTAAAAAAGACTAAAATGTTTTGCCATATAAATAAAATGTAGTAATTTTGACTGCTAAAAATGGGCTGAATGCGCCAGGAGCGTCGCAAATGGCCTTAAATGGCATTTTGCAGCTGAAACGGTCGGCTGGTGCACTGAGTGCAGGCCGACCTACGCGGAAGTGATTACGTAAAATAAAAACAACATATCAAATCCAATGGATCAGACATTAGACCAAGACAGAATCATCAAGGTAAATATCGAAGAGGAGATGCGCTCCTCATACATAGACTATTCAATGTCGGTCATCGTGGCCAGGGCATTGCCCGATGTACGCGATGGCTTCAAGCCGGTGCACAGGCGCATACTTTACGGTATGCTTGGAATAGGCAACACAAGCGACAAGCCATATAAGAAATGTGCGCGCGTGGTGGGCGAGGTGCTCGGCAAGTATCACCCGCACGGCGATAGCTCGGTGTATGGTGCCTTGGTCAGGATGGCGCAGGATTGGAATATGCGGTACACGCTTGTAGACGGCCAGGGCAACTTTGGGTCGGTTGACGGCGACTCCCCTGCGGCAATGCGTTACACCGAATGCCGACTGTCGAAGATGGGAGAGCACATCATGGACGACCTTGATAAGGAGACGGTTGACATGACCAACAACTTTGACGACTCGCTCATTGAGCCTACGGTGATGCCGACAAAGATACCCAACTTGCTTGTAAACGGAGGGAACGGTATAGCCGTGGGCATGGCCACAAACATACCTACCCACAACCTTGGCGAGGTAATAGACGGGTGCTGTGCATACATTGACAATCCAGACATTGACACTGACGGATTGATGCAATATATCAAGGCACCTGATTTCCCTACCGGTGCATATATTTATGGAATGCAAGGGGTTAAGGACGCTTATGAGACAGGGCGGGGGCGCATCGTGATGCGGGCAAAAGCCGAAATAGAGAGTGGCGACTCGCACGACAAGATAGTTGTAACGGAGATACCTTATGGCGTAAACAAGGCCGACCTTGTAAAGTACATAGCCGACCTTGCCACCGAAAAGAAGATAGAAGGAATAACCAACGTCAACGATGAGTCGGGCAGGCAGGGAATGCGCATCGTGGTAGATGTGAGACGCGACGCCAATGCCAATGTCATACTTAACAAGCTGTTTAAGATGACGGCCTTACAAAGCTCATTCTCTGTAAATTGCATCGCTCTCGTAAAGGGTAGGCCAAAGTTGCTTTCGCTCAAGGATTGTGTGCGCCATTTCGTTGACCATAGGCACGACGTGACCATACGTCGCACTAAGTTCGACTTGAAAAAAGCCAAAGACCGCGCCCATATCCTGGAGGCTCTCATCGTGGCGTGCGACAACATCGATGAAGTGGTGCACATCATCCGTGCATCCAAGACGCCGCAGGACGCCATAAACGGCCTTATGCAGCGTTTTAGCTTCGACGAGGTGCAGGCCCGGGCCATTGTAGACATGAGGCTCCGCCAGCTCACCGGGCTGCAGATAGACCAGCTTCACAATGAATATGAAGAGGTTGAGAAGCTTATCGCTCACCTTCAGGCCATCCTTGACGACCCTGAGCTTTGCAAGAAGGTCATCAAGGAAGAGCTGCAGGAGGTAAAGGAGAAATATGGCGATGAGCGCCGTACAGAAATACGTTTTTCGGGCGAAGAATTCAATGCAGAGGACTTCTACCCGGATGACCCCGTTGTGATAACTATCAGCCACCTTGGCTACATAAAGCGCACCGCATTGTCGGAGTTCAGGGAGCAGAGCCGCGGCGGCGTGGGAAGCAAAGGCGCCAATACCCGCGACGAGGATTTCACCGAATATATTTACCCTGCAACAATGCACAACACCCTGCTGTTCTTTACGCAGAAAGGGCGCTGCTACTGGCTTAAGTGCTACGAGATTCCAGAGGGAGCCAAGAACTCAAAAGGCAGGGCCATACAGAATCTGCTCAACATTGAGGCCGACGATGCCATCAATGCCGTGCTGAGGATAAAGAAGTTCGACGATGAAGAGTTCTTGAAGTCGCACTATGTAGTGTTTGCCACAAAGAACGGACTTATAAAGAAGACGTGCCTTGAGGCTTACAGCCGACCGCGGGCCAACGGCGTGATAGCCATAAACATTATGGCCAACGACCAGGTGGTTGGCGTCCGCCTTACCAACGGCAGCAATGAGCTTGTGCTCGCCAACCGCAATGGCCGGGCCATCCGTTTCAACGAGAATGACGTCAGGACAATGGGACGTGTGTCTACAGGTGTCCGGGGCATGAAACTTGATGGTGGCGACGACGAGGTTGTTGGCATGGTGTGCGTAAACGACCCGCAAACAGAGACCATTATGGTCGTGAGCGAAAAGGGCTATGGCAAGCGGAGCGATGTAGGCGACTACCGCAAGACGGCACGCGGAGCCAAGGGCGTGAAGACGCTCAGCATCACCGAGAAAACCGGTCGCCTTGTGGCCATCAAGGTTGTGACAGATGCCAACGACCTCATGATAATAAACAAGAGCGGCATTCTCATTAGGCTTAAAGTGGCCGATGTAAGGGTCATGGGCAGGGCCACACAGGGCGTGCGCCTAATTAACCTGACAAAGAAAAACGACACAATAGCAAGTGTTTGCAAGGTGATGAGCGCAAGCGATGAGGAAGTGATTGAGCAGGAAAGCACTGAGGAGTCTGGCAATGAGAAATCATCTGCCTCACTGGCAGCAGAAGATGAATCGGCTGTTGGCTACAATGGCGGAACCGAACCTTCTGATGGCACTTCCGATGGCGATGCAGAGACCTTTACCGAATGATTTTTAATTGAAAATAATGTTGAACCAAACTAAATAGAAAAATGAAAAAGGTTTTGATGATGGCAGTCGTGGCAGCCATGGCTACCACTACTTTCGCACAGGATGACTTAGTGAAAGAAGCAAAGAAGCTGTGCAGCAAAGGTGAATTGGAGCAAGCCGTTACGACCATCACTCCGGCACTGACTTCTGACCAAACAGAAGACAAGGCAGAGGCGTGGAACGTAATGAGCGAAATCCAGTATCAAATCTTCATGAAAGGGCAGGAGGCAGAAAAGGCTAACAAGGAGAACAACACAACGACTCCGTATGACACTGCTGCAATGCATAAGGCAATGGTAGCTTCGCTCGAGGCCGCATTGAAATGTGATGAGTATGACCGTCAGCCGAATGAGAAGGGAAAGGTCAAGATTCGCTTCCGCGAAGCCAACGGCAGGAAGTTCTATATGTCGCGCCCGTTTGTAATAAGTGCCGGACTGTACGAATATAACAACAAGAACCTTGAAGAGGCCGTTAAGGATTGGAAGCTTTACATAGACAGTGCCGAGGATCCGCTTTTCACCGGCATCGATATGTCAAAAGACCAATATCGCTCTGAAGTGTGCTATTATATAGGCCTTTCGGCTTATAACCTCAAGGATTACGCCACTGCAACCAAATACGCAGAGATGGCTGCCCAGGATTCAGCAAAAGCCAAGGAAGCTGGCGAGATTTTGCTGTTTGCCAAGCGCGACGGGGCAAAGACGAAAGAGGATTCGCTTGAATATCTCGCTGTAGTCAAGGATTTGCACGCAAAATTCCCATCGGAGACACGTTACTTCAATATGCTCATGGATTATTATTCAAAGCCCGGAAGGCAGGCAGAGATGAAGCAATGGACAGAGGAAGAAATTGCCAAGGATCCTAACAACAAGATGACGTGGGCCTTGAAAGGCGAAGCGGAGATGAATACCGGCAAATGGGATGAGGCTGTTGCGTCTTACAAGAAAGCAGCCGAGATTGACCCGACTTTCGTCCAAGTGATATTCAATGCTGGTGTATGCCTTAACCAAAAGGCCATTGAGCTTAAAGACAAGCTTGCAGACAAGAAGACTGGCGGCCTTACTCCCGAGAATGCCACTAAGGTGAAGGCCATTTTGGCTGAAGCCAAGGGCTACCTTGAGAAGTCGCGCGAGATTGACCCGAACCGCGAGAAAGTGGATTGGGCATATCCCTTGTACCAGATTTACTATAATCTCGGCGACAATGCCAAGGCTGCTGAAATGGAAAAGCTTGTGGGAAACAAGTAATCTTAACATGAAACGATGCGGAAGCTTATATTAATAATGCTTCTCTTGCTATCGATAGTACCGTGCTTGAGAGGTCAACGCAAGGAGATTTCCCAAGCACGGTCTTATATTAAAAGCGGCAAAGACTTTGACAAGGCAGAGAAGCTGATGGAAGATTTATTGTCTAAGGATTCATTGAATAGGATGAACCCTAAGATTTACATTGTGCTGTATCAGGCTCTGCTCAAACAGTATGAGGCCGGAAACGAGAAACTTTATCTAAGCCAAAAGTACGATACCGCGCTCTTATTCAACATAACCAAGAGAATGTTCTCTGTATTGGAGGCATTGGACAGCATTGATTCAGCTCCCGACAAAAAGGGGAAAACAAAACTTGAATATCGGAACGAGCATGCGGCAGAGCTAAATTCTTATCGCCCAAATCTATATTATGGCGGTACTTATAATGTACATAAGGGGGAATATAGGACTGCGTTTTCCTTTTTTGACGCATACCTCGATTGCGGCAATCAACCTCTTTTCTCTAAGTACAACTATTGGAAAAATGATGGGAAGATGCTGGATGCGGCTTTCTGGGCAACATATTGTGGGTTTAAGTTGCACAGCCCAGACTCAACTTTAATGTATTCAGATATTGCATTGAAAGACACTTCTAAACTGAAAGCTACGCTTGTATATGTAGCAGAGGCGCATAAAGCCCTTGGCAATAAGGCAAAATACCACAACTTGCTGATTGAGGGATTCGGGAAATTTCCAACATCAAGATACTTCTTCACTCGGCTCATGGATTACCATACATCCGAAGAAAAGCTCGACAGTGCCCTTGCTGTTGTCAACCGGGTGCTTGCCATCGATGGGAGTAACCCATTGTATTTGTTTGCCAAATCTACTGTTTTGCTGAACATGGGGCGTTATGATGAATGCATAGATGTGAGTGACTCGATGATTCATGTCAACGACACTCTCGCTGAAGCTTATTACAATGCCGGCACTGCATGCTTAAACAAGGCATTGACCATGGAACAGAATATGAACTCGCGCAAGTCCAAGGCGCAGGCAATGGCATTGTATAAGCAAGCCTTGCCTTATATGGAGAAGTATAGACAACTTGCTACAAAAGAAAAGAACAAGTGGGGGCCTGCCCTATACAAAATATACCTCAAGCTTAACATGGGCAAGCAATTCGAAGAGATTGATGCAATTCTGGGGAAGTAAGTAATTGTTTAGTAGGCAGCAATGCTTTGCCGATGCCAAACTACAGCACAAGTGACAACTTGCTGCAACATTGCGTGTGCTAAAAAAACAAAAAGAACATTGCTGCGCACTGCTTTTTGTGATATTTTGCTTATCTTTGTATAAGCAATACTACATACTAAAATATCAATAAATTATGGAAAATAACCAACAGCTTATTGCCCAATGTGAGGCCAAAGCGCAACAATGGCTAACACCTTCGTTTGACGCTAAAACACAGAGCGCGGTCAAGGATATGCTGTCAAATGAAGACAAAACCGAGCTTATTGAGAGCTTTTACAAGGATTTGGAGTTTGGCACGGGCGGCCTTCGCGGCATTATGGGTGCCGGAAGCAATCGCATGAACATTTATACCGTCGGCATGGCGACCCAGGGTTTTGCCAACTATCTGCGCAAGAACTTCGCTGGGCGAAATGAAATATCTGTTGTAGTGTGTCATGATTGCCGTAATAACAGCCGGCTTTTTGCTGAGACTGTGGCCAATGTTTTTTCCGCAAATGGCATAAAGGTATATTTGTTTGACGACATGAGGCCAACTCCCGAATGCTCATTTGCCATACGTTACCTTAAGTGCCAGGCTGGAGTTAATGTTACGGCAAGCCATAATCCAAAGGAGTATAATGGTTACAAAGCTTATTGGGAGGACGGTGCACAAGTGCTGGCGCCACATGACACTGGCATCATTGATGAAGTGAACAAGGTAAAGATAGCTGACGTTAAGTTTGCCGGAAACAAAGAACTGGTCTCTATTATTGGTGAAGAGATTGACAAAGTATATCTGGAGAGGATAAAGGAGATATGCATTGACCCGGAAGTAATCAAACGTCAAAAAGACTTGAAAATTGTATACACTCCGTTGCACGGCACTGGCATGATGCTCATACCACAGTCTCTGAAGCTTTGGGGATTTGAGAATGTGCATTGTGTAAAGGAGCAGATGGTTAAAAGCGGAGACTTCCCAACTGTTGTCTCTCCTAATCCAGAGAATGGTGAGGCTTTGACTCTTGCGCTCCGCGATGCAAAAGAGTTAGATGCGGATATCGTTATGGCCAGTGACCCGGATGCTGACCGTGTTGGAATGGCGTGCAAGAACGATAAAGGTGAATGGATTCTTATTAATGGCAACCAAACTTGCTTGCTTTTCCTCTATTATATCATAACCAACAGGAAAGCCAAGGGTCTGATGAAAGAGGGAGACTTTATCGTTAAAACAATCGTTACTACGGAGGTGATACGTAAGATTGCTGACAAACAAGGCATTGAGATGCGCGACTGCTACACTGGTTTCAAGTGGATTGCACGCGAAATGGCATTGTCAGAAGGGAAACAACAGTACATCGGTGGTGGCGAGGAGAGTTATGGCTTCCTGGCCGAAGACTTTGTGCGTGACAAAGATGCAGTGTCTGCATGTTCATTGCTTGCTGAAATATGCGCATATGCAAAAGACCAAGGCAAGACATTGTATGACATTCTCATGGATATATACATAGAGTATGGATTCTCCAAAGAGTTTACAGTTAATGTTGTAAAGCCCGGGAAAACTGGTGCTGATGAGATTAAGCAGATGATGACCAACTTTAGGAACAACCCGCCAAAAGAACTTGGCGGGAGCAAGATTGTGCTTTGGAAGGACTATCAGACGCTTGAGCAGACCTCTGCAACGGGAGATAAGTCGAAATTGGACATGCCTACCACAAGCAATGTGTTGCAATGGTTTTCTGAGGATGGCACCAAGGTCAGTGTTCGCCCATCAGGAACCGAGCCAAAGATAAAGTTCTACATAGAAGTTAAAGACAATACTATGAAATGTGCAAATTGCTATGAGCGCTGCACAAGAAACGCGGAGGCACGTATTGAGGAAATCAAGAAATCTCTCAATCTTTAAATGCGGTAAAACATTTAGAAAAATATAAACATTGCAGGGTATGCGTGGAAATAGCGCATAACCTGCAATGTTTTATTTATAATATTAGGATATCAAGAATTTCTGGCGTTGCTGCTTTGATACTTGTAACTGACAATTATCAAATGCGATCAAGCACAATCTGCACAAGGTCGCCTATTTGGTTCTTGTATCCAGTGTTGGCCTTGCCTGCCACTCTGTTGGCAATAACCATGCAAACTGTGGTAGCCTTATGCCCCATGAGCCGCGATAAACCAGCGACAGCTGAACCCTCCATCTCAAAATTTGTGATGCGCCTGCCATTATATTCAAAGCTTTCGATTTTTTCGTTTTGATGAGGGTCGGCTAAAGGAATGCGCAATTCACGGCCTTGTGGACCGAAGAATCCTCCGCAGGCTACGGTTATGCCCCGCACCATATCATTGCCGGCAATGCGTTCTACCAAGCCCTTGTCAGCATCTATGGCATAAGGATATTGAATACACATATTGCCAGTCCACCCCAAATGCGCAATCAGTGCGCGCTCCAACTGTAGGTCGCACACGGCATTCCTGCCAGCGTAAAAGTTCAGCAGTCCGTCAAATCCGATTGAAGTCTCCGAACAGATAAACGTTCCTTCTGGTGTATAGGGTTGCAATCCGCCGCACGTGCCAATCCTGACAATTTCAAGATGTCGCAAGACTTCTTTCTCCTCCCTTGTCGTGAAATCGATGTTGGCAAGGGCATCTATTTCGTTGAGTACGATATCAATGTTGTCACATCCAATTCCTGTTGAGACAACGGTTACACGCTTGCCTTTGTAAGAGCCAGTGATGGAATGGAACTCCCTACTTTCAACTTCACATTCTGTGCTGTCGAAATAAGAAGCCACAAGTGGAACACGCCCAGGGTCGCCTACAAGTATTATTTTGTCAGCCAGTTGCTCAGGCCGTAAGTGAAGGTGGAAAACGCTGCCATCATTATTGATTATCAGTTCTGATTCTGCAAAATGTTTCTTCATGAGCAGTATTATTTTAAAAGTTTAATTTCCGAGTTCCTTATCTCTTTGCTTAGTTGTCTTATCTGCATTTCCATGGCTTCTAAGCTTCTCTCACTCTGCAGGATTTCATTCTTCAGTGTGCTGCGTTCGCCGCCGTTGGCCGTGGCGTAGAAGTTCCTTGCCTTTTCGAGGGCAATGCTTACTGCCGATTTCTTGCTTTCAAGCTCTTGTAGCCGCTTATACTTTTCAGCATTGCCCTTTGATCGGAAGTCAGACATCCTTGTGTAAGTTGTCTTATCGTTGACGATAAATGCCATCCTCGACTTTGCGTTTCTTTCAAGTCTTTCGTGTTGCATGGCTTGCAGCCTGTTAAGAGCAGCCTGCCTAGCCTTTCCGTCACCCCAAGTATCAGCAATACGGTCAAGGCGTGCCAAGCTTCTGATTTGTTCTTCAGAATACTCGTCAGGCGAATAGAGCTGCCGTGACTCAGAAGGTATGAAAACATACACACACACTTTCCCCTCCGTTTGATTGCGGTCGGTAGCAAACCATCCAATGTTGTTGAACTCATCTACAGCATACATATAGTCGTTGGCTGTAGAATTAAATGGCATGCCTATGTTCTCGGCTTTCAGGAACGATCCGCTTTCCGTGTCATAGCGTGTCACAAATATGTCATAGCCGCCAATGCTTTCTTTGCCTGTGGCTGAAAAATAGAAAGTAGTTCCATCGGCCATCATGAATGGATAGTTCACAGACTCATAACCATTCTCTTGCTCAATTCCGCCAAGCAGAGTAGGGCGTGTCCATTGCCCATTGAAATTGTCGCTCGTATAAATGCTGAATTCACCTACAGAATCTTCTGAGGAAAAGTAGCATTTGTCTCCCAAACCGTTTAAGTAAACATACGCATTTGGCTGTTTTTGCGTCTTGAAAAAGCTATCATAACTGTGAAGGCTGCCGGCATCGTTGCTAAGGTTGTACTTGTCGAGAAACGCATCCTTGTCCACGACAAAACTGTCTATGAATATTACTTTCTGCGTTGCTGCTGCCATTTGCGTCATCCTCTGTTCAAGCATCATCGCTTCCTTCTGCGCCTCTGCCTTTGCTGCAGCCCTTGACTGGCGCTTGTTTTGTGCTACAGCTTGCATTCCCGACATGGCAAAGAGTGCAGCCACTGTTATCAATGTCTTTTTCATTGTTGCGTTGTTTATGTGTTCATTTGCATAGGGAGCCTTTTCTGTTGAGGCCGCCAGGGTAAACATTGGCGGTGGCAAAGCCTTGCCCCATGCCATACAAAGTTAAGGAAAAGATTTGGAAATCCAAGCGCATTAACATAAATTTGTGCTCGGAACCATTTGCTGGCGTCGTCTTGCAATGATTGTTTTTGCAACACTATCATAACACAAGCAGGCCACATCATCAATGTAACAAGAAATCACGCATTACGCAGAGAATTAACTCCTTGCACCTTGCAAGGCATCCTACTCGCAGGACATTTCCATGATGTATGCAATTTAGCTTTTGATGGAGCTGAAAAAGGCTGGCACCTGTCCATGGCACCAGCCCTAATTCCATCTCGGCAAAAAACACACATTAACTTTCATGTGTTCATTGCCTATTGGCAATCATTTCAGCTCGTAGAGAGTAACAGCTGAATTAAGGCCACTCTTCACAGGCTCCCACTTTGCGTAAGTTCCTTTCTTGTAGTTGAGTGCCGCCATGTTGATGTCCTTGAATTTGCGCCAATTTACCCCTCTTCTGTCAAGGTCAGCTATTCTGTTTGCTGGCAAGTTGGTAACTTCTATGCATACCTTGTTAGTGCCTTTCTTGAACAAGTCGCGGCAGTTGAGTACATAAGGCACAGACCAAGCGCAGCCAACAAGGCTGTCGTTAATGTACACCCTGGCGCTTTCACGCACGTCGCCCAAGTCGATGGCCCAATTCTTCTTGGCCTCCTCAGCCGTCATGTCTACATATGTAGTATATGCGCCGGTACCCATTGTTACCTTCACAGAGTCATCATCAAGAGTCTCCCATGTCTGCAATGAATCAAGGTTGAAAGTCTTGCCAACATGAGGTGCGCTCTGCACAAAGCTTAGCGACCACTTCCCGTCGAGTTGCTTTGACATACCGTAATCCGTCTTTCGCAGTTCAGCATCGTTAGGCAGGAACTCGTTGTAAGTCTGCAAAATCATTGACTCACCGCTGCGCAAGTCCATCCTTACACCCTCTGATGTTATATCAGCTTTATATATCTCCCCATTCAGAGGATTAAACCATCGTGCATCCTTCATGTCGACAGCAAGAGGTATGCGCGCATCTACATCATTTGGTGACAAGTTGGCAATGAAATAGTGATGCCCGGTAGGGTTGCTGCGCCTTATGGCCCGCAATCCATATTTGCACTTCATCAGCTCCGGCTTCGCTGCTGCGGCCATTTCCTGCTTGTTTATGCCATAAATCACTTTCGCACCCTGAGCCTTAAGTTCAGCAATGTGGGCTTTTACGTTGTCAGGCATATTGCCGCTGCCAGGTATGACCAGTGCATGGTAACGAGTGCCGGCGGCTGTTTGGAGCATTCCGTCCTTGTAAGTAGCCCCAAGGATGTAGCGTTCGCTTATGTAGTCACAGTCAAATCCCTCCTTGTCAATCTCAAGAATGCTCTTTATGAAGTCGGGGGCTTTCTTTGCCATTCCATGAATGTCGAACATCATCAGCAGCGAGCCAGGGCCTTCACCGTTGCGTTCAGCCCACATGTCGCGCACAGGCAGCATCACGAGGAAGTCGTTGTCGGGCTTTCCCATTTGCAGGAAGCTTTGGCATCTCTCGATGTATTTCATCAAGTAGGGAGCATCGCGCCAAATGCTGTTTGTGGGACTCATGTCGATAGAGGCATAGAATTTCCATCCCGGCCAAGCCTCGTTGCGCGGCGAATAGGTAGTGCCGTGAAAATACATATTATTTACCCCACAAGTAAACATCAAGTCCATGTCAGGTTTGCACTGTGACAATGAAGTGCGGAAATGTTCTGTGAGCCATGTGAATGTCTCGCTGCTTGCCAGTGGCTTGCCAGTGATATGCGCGGCAGACGAAGAATATTTTAACATGGAGACATCGCTGTCGTTCTTGCGGGTGAAACCACTGTCCACGCGCAAGCCTTTGATGTTAAACTCAGACAGGCCGAACCCTTCAATTTCTGGTATGTCTACTGCCGCGTAAATGTCTATCAAGTTCGCTGGTGAACCGTGGGCCTGGTTTCTTGTCTTTACACCATGCTTGTGTGCCCATGCTGTCCACTGGTTGACATAGTTCTCGAGCAGCAGGTCGCTCAATGTCTCGCGATAGTCGGAGAGCACCTTGTTGCCTTTGTCTTCCTTGTAGCCCAGCAGCTTAAGCAAGTGCTCCTGCAGTTTGTACCCGCGGCGTTTCTCAAACTCATCAAGCAGTTTAGGAGTCCAGTTTGCCTTATATACCTCATACGAATCATTGAAGAACGTATGAGGATAAGGAGTGCCAGAGGAAGCAAATGCATCCTCGAACCGCTGCAGGTAATGAGCCACTGCGTCATGGTCGAAATGGTCTATTACATAGCCTTCGCCACCTGGCGCAGCCCTTTTTACTTTTTGCCGTGTGCGCGAGCAGTAGAGCGAAATTATCCTATATTGCTCTTTCTTGGGAGCTTTCTTCCACTTTACTATGCCGTTGTTGTCGGTGAACTCCGTTATGTCAACCACTTTCCCGGTTGTTGAGTAAGCCATGACCTTTGTAAGCTTGGCATATTGCTTTTCCTTGGCGTCTTTCACGCTTATGTCAACGCCATCGCGGAGCTCCTTGCCCGATGCGTTGACATCGGTGCACACAAGCTTGGCAGCGGCTTCTTCCAACGGCACGTATGGCCCGCCGAAAGGCCAGCCCGTGCCATTGTTCATGTCGATTATAAGCCCGTCCTTTGCTCCCTCAGCCTCAACGAACTTCAAAGCGTTCATCCATGGCGTAGAAAGGAACTCCAGCTCGTTCTTCTCGTTGCCTTTCACTCCGTAAATAGGGGTGATTTCCACGGCACCTATACCAGTACGGGCATACTCTTCCATATTCCACTTCAAGTCGGCCTCATTAACGGCAGACCCCATCCACCACCATCGCACGCCCGGCTTTGCCTCCGGCTTTGCCTCCGGCCACGACTGGGCCGACATTCCACCTGCCACAAGCAATGCACAGGCAAGCGCAAAAAATCTGTTTTCCATATATAATATAATGTGCTTTGTTATGTTTTCAAAACTATTGGCAGCAGCTTGCCGGCAACCTGTCAGTTGCCATCAGGCTTCACAAAGTCTGCGTTACGGGCTGGATACCACTTGAATGTACGCCAATCGTCAGGATGGCGAGGGTCAAAATCCTTGAAATCAGTACGCAGTTCCTCAGTCAATGGCAGTTTGAGCTGCTTCATCCCCATCACCACCATCTTGGCCACTTCGTAAGCGCCGTATGGGTTAAAGTGCGTATTGTCGGCCAAAGCCTTGGCCTGTCCGGGGAACGTGTTTGCCGGGTAGTGTACAAGCGCACGCTTGCTGTCCTCGTAGCCCAATGACTCGAAGAATTCGCGGGTCATCTGGTGCAGGTCTATCACTGGCACGTGCTCACGCTCGGCCACGGCCTTCATTGCTGCGGGGAAATCGCCATGAGTGTCAACCAGCGTCCGCTTGTCGCTGCCGAAATTACGGCGTTGCGTTGGGGTGCAGAAGATTATTGTGGCACCTTTTGAGCGCACCTTATCTATGAATATCTTTAGGTTTCGGGTGTAGTGATACCATGCCCCAGTTCCCGGGCCTTTCTCCTTTTCGTCGTTGTGGCCAAACTCGCACACCACGTAGTCGCCCGGCTTTAGGGTCGTCATGATCTTGTCGAGCCGCTTTTGGGCAAGGAAAGAGCCTGCCGTAAGTCCGCTCTCAGCATGGTTCGACACGGCAATGCCAGGCCCGAACCACCTCGGTATCATTTGCCCCCAACTTGCCCACGGCTCATTGTTTTGGTCCACTACGGTAGAATTGCCACAAAGGTAAACCGTAGGGCAGCTGTCGTCACGCTCAATGTGTATGCTGTTTACGGCAGGTGCTTCGCCATTGAACTCAAGGGTAAGCCGGTCGTCCCAGCTCAAATAGCCCCGTTCTCTCTCTTTTATCCTTACGCGCTCCTTGTCGTTTATCTTTGGCGAGCGCTTGTTTACCACAAATTGGTAGGTGACAAATTCTCCTTTCTTGGTGTTTGCATTTTCCACCATCAGCCTGCGCCCTTCGGCCCTCACTGTGGTATTGCCGGCTTTCTTCTTTGCACCAAGCTCAACTGTCACCTTGTAATTACCGTCGGGCACTTTAACCGAAAAGTAAAAAGGGGCATTGCTTTTCTTTTCAGGCGCAGCCAATATATCATAGCCGTATCCGGCTGCATCTGAATATACGGGCTGTTTCTTGGTCATGTCGAAATCGAAAGACTGCGCCCAGCCAAACATAGGCATGAAGACAAGCGCTGCCAAGAAATAGTTTTTTCTCATCTTTTTGGTTTTTAGTTGTTGTAATGTTGTTGTCTGACGGTTTCCCTTGCTTTGATTCAAGCATCGTACTGACTATGCAAAGGTAATAAAAAAACACATCACTGTGTTACATCTGGTTTTCATTCTTGGTTAAAAGTTATTAAGGATGCGACTTCCCCTGCAAGGAAATGGCTTCACTCTCCTTGGTAAACAAAGTTTACAAGCCACGCTTCTTCCAGCATTGCTGATGAAACCACGTTCTAATACAGTACATATTGTCGCCTCAAACGGGCTGTTCTGTCGCCTGAAACAGCCTCTTTTGCAGCCCGAAACGGCCCCTTCTGCAACTCCTTGGCAGTCAGGCCGTTGCGCCTTTAGATTGATTCTTCAAATAAATTTTACAAACTTGGAGGCTAAATCAACCTTTGTGCTTAAGCCAAGTTGGCACAAAACTTCATGATGTGCGCGCACAATATTTTCACGACCTACATGGATATATAGATTAATATGTGTAATTTTGCAGGCAAAAACAAAATATAAATGGAAAAGAAACTAAAAGCGGCATTGTTTGACCTCGATGGTGTCGTATTCGACACAGAGCCGCAGTACACGGAGTTTTGGGGAAGCCAGTGCCGCGAATTTCACCCGGAGCGGCCAAACCTGGAGCAGGAAATAAAAGGCCAAACGCTGACACAAATATATGACAAGTACTTCAATGGGGCGCTTGTTGCCCAAAGGCCGCTCATAACATCGCGCCTAAACGAATTTGAACGGCAGATGAAGTTTGAATACATTGCCGGAATAGAAAGGCTCATCGGCGAACTGCATGCCAACGGAGTTGGCACCGCTGTGGTTACAAGTTCTAACATCGCCAAGATGGAGGCTGTATACGACAAACGGCCGGAGTTCAAGCGTCTGTTCGACGAAATCCTTACCGCAGAGGACTTTGAGCGCAGTAAGCCTGATCCCGATTGCTATTTGAAGGCCGCTTTGCGCTTTGGGGCAGACAGCAGCGAGTGCATAGTGTTCGAAGACAGCTTCAACGGATTGAAATCGGGCCGTGCTGCACGCATGAAAGTGATAGGCCTGGCAACAACCAATCCGGCAGATGCCATTGCCCCGTATTCTGATTTGGTGATAACCAACTATACAAGCATTGGCTATAGGCATTGCCTCGAATTGCTGGGCTGAATGGCGTCATAGGTTCAAAACCACGTTACATATTGAAAGAAAAATTTTGCCCATTTCACAAATTGCTGTAACTTTGCACTCCGTAAAATTTAAAAATCTCTATTTATGGCTGGATATTTGGTAAGCGACACCCGCAAGGTGACTACGCATCGTTTTTTGGAGATGAAGCAAAAGGGCGAGAAGATTTCCATGCTTACATCTTACGATTTCACTACGGCCGGCATAGTTGATGCCGCTGGCGTTGATGGAATATTGGTAGGTGACTCGGCCTCAAACGTCATGGCCGGCAACGGAACGACGCTCCCTATAACCATCGACCAGATGATTTACCACGCCAGTTCCGTCGTGAAAGCTGTAAAGCGCGCCTTAGTCGTTTGCGACATGCCTTTCGGAAGCTATCAGGCAGGTGGCATTGACGGGGTGAAAAACGCCATACGCATCATGAAGGAGAGCGGCTGCGACGCACTGAAAATAGAGGGTGGGGCAGAGATCATCGACACCGTGAAGCGCATTCTTGATGCAGGCATACCTGTAATGGGGCACTTGGGCCTGACTCCGCAGAGCATCAATAAGTTCGGCACTTATGCCGTAAGGGCAAAAGAGGAGCAAGAGGCCAACAAGCTCATTTCCGATGCCAAGGCACTTGCAGATGCAGGATGTTTTGCCATAACACTTGAAAAAGTGCCTGCAAAGTTGGCTACACTTGTCACAAGGGAGGTGGCAGTACCAATAATAGGCATAGGCGCCGGCAACGGAACTGATGGCCAAGTGCTCGTTGTGGCCGATATGCTTGGCATGACGAAAGGCTTCAATCCACGTTTCCTGCGGCGATATGCCGACCTTAATACGGTCATGACCGATGCCATTGGCAACTATGTCCGCGACGTAAAAACGTCAGACTTCCCCAGCGAAGCTGAGTCATATTAGTTAGATAAAAGCCAGATGAACACCCAAAACACGGCAATACACATCAAGATATGGCACAAGGAATTCTGGCTGATGTCTATTGCCACATTTCTGTTGTCAGCATCGGTTTACATCCAAGTGCCTGCCCTGTCGCAATGGCTGTTTGAGACGGGCTTGCCGCCTGTTGAGGTGGGGTGCGTCCTCGGTGTGTTTGGCATAGGAATGTTTGCCCTTGGTGCGTTCTGCTCTTTTTGGGTGCAGCGTTTCCGGCGCAACATGGTGTGCATTTGGGCCATTGTCGGCATGATGGCTTGCACTGCTGGCCTGCTATATGCAGACCGGACGGCGGGTTTCTTGACGCTTTCTTTTGCCATGTCAATGGCACGATTTGCACTTGGCGCGTTTTACGGACTGGCTCAGATGGTGTTGTGCAGCACTCTGATAATAGACACAACTGAGTCTTTTCAGCGTACAGAAGCAAATCACATTTCATCGTGGTTTGCGCGCTTTGCGCTGCCCCTCGGCCCACTTGTTGGCCTTATGGCATACTGTTCGTTCGGCTTTAGTGGGGCCATGGTGACTTCAATGGGTTGCGCTTTGGCCGCAATAGTGCTTATTTGCATGGTGAAATTCCCGTTTAAGGCACCAGAGGAAAACTCCAAAGTAATAAGGCTCGACCGGTTTTACCTTCCTCAAGGCACATTGCTCTTTGTCAACCTGCTTATCTTTACCGGCATAATAGGCTTGCTGTTCGCCACCCAACCTACGCCTACGTTTTATGCCATGATGCTGGCAGGCTTTGCCCTTGCCTTGCTCTCGCAGCGGTTTGTGTTCAGTAATGCCGAACTGAAAAGCGAGGTGGTGACCGGCCTTATCCTGATAGTAATATCACTTACAGCCATGCTGACAAGGTCGCAAGCCATCGTGGCATATATGTCTCCTTTGTTCCTTGGGTGCGGCACTGGTATCATAGGCGCGCGTTTCCTTTTGTTCTTCATAAAGTTAAGCAAGCACTGCCAGCGTGGAACATCGCAAAGCACATTCCTCCTTGGTTGGGAAGCGGGCATTTCGCTCGGAATGTGCGCCGGATTCGCATTCTTCCATGATGACGGCAAGGCATTGCTGGCTTATGCCTTGGCCCTTGCTGTCGTCACCTTGGTACTTTATGTTGCGGTGACCCACAAGTGGTATATGGCCAACAAGAACCGATAAGCAGAATCATGCTCCGCAGATGCGTGAGTAAGGGCAGTTCTTGCAGATGTTTTCATCGGATGTTGGGGCAAATGGCATTTCGGGGTTGAACATTTCATCAACCTTTACCTTGAGGCTTCCCATAAAAGCAGTGTGATACTCCTCGGCATCAATAATAGGTTTCTTGCCGAAAAGCAGCGTTGGGTCATAGCCTTCTCCTACGGTGTGCTGGATGAAGAGCAAGGCGGGGCTTGTAGGCCACTTGCCTTTGTTTAAGTCTGCATTCCGCCCTACAATCATGCTGTAGAGCATGGCTTGCAGATAATAGTCGCTGTGTTCTTTTAGCATTGCAGGGTCAAACACCGCCTCCAAGTCAGACAGAGGCTTTATCTTGCGCCCGCCAGTCTTGTAGTCTACAACACGCAGGCGTTTGCCTTCCTTGCCGTCAACAAGGTCTATACGGTCTACCCTGCCGCCAATCATTGTTGTAAAGCGGTTCGCACCTGAGCTTACTTCAAAGGGGGCTGCAACATCGGTTTCAAGGCCAATGATGCTGAACGGCGCCTGCTCAATGTCAACCTCTACCAAACGGTGCAAATACATCGCAATGACCTTTCGGTTTATCAACTGTAGTCCGTTGTATTCAGGCTTCCTTATAGCCCCGTTGAAAAGCTCGTCATTGAAAGCCTCGTCAACAGCTTGCTCAATGCTGACGCTCGATTTTAGCAGTGCTTGCAACATACTTTTAGTAATTTGTCCGCCTGATGCAGACAGGTGTTCATATAGCTTTTGTGCCGCACTGTGGAAAATATTGCCGAACACGCGGTTGTCTATGCTGTCGTCATCTTCCGTTAGCTCCTTTATCCCGCACACGTAATTGAAATAAAACTGGAGCTGGCAGCGCATATACCTGTTGATGGCTGATGGGGTAAGCAGCGCAGTTTCTTGGCTTGCTGGCGACTGACTGACATCAAACCTTGAAAGAAGGCGTGTCATGATTTCGGCTGTCTTAGGCATTTCCGCACGGGCCGTCAGTGTGGGTACTTGCCCTGATTGCAGCCTCTTTTGTTCTATTACATGGCTGCTTTCAATCATTATTTGCGACATGAACCTGCTCATCTCGCCTGTACTTGAGTTACTTACAGACTCGTTGTACATGATTGTTATGTCTGAGGCCCGCTGAAGCAAGCGGTGGAAATAATATGAATACACAGCTACTTTGTTGTCGATGGTTGTCAGTCCGTACGCTTTGCGCAGGCTGTATGGTATGAATGAAGTGTCGCCAAGGCCTTTGGGCATATTTCCTTCATTGCATGACAGGATGAGCAAATGGTCAAAGTCGAGGTTTCTGGTCTCCAGCACTCCCATCACTTGCACACCAACAGCAGGTTCGCCATGGAACGGAATGCTTGTAGTTTGTATTATCTGGTTCATCAAGCGTTGGAGCGTGTTCACGTCAACAAGCAAGTCACGTGAGGTGATAAGCCCGTCAAGCCGGTTCAGCAGTGTGTACATCCTGAACAGCGACTCTTGAAACAGAGGGTCGGTTACGCCAACCGAATTCCTTGCCACGAGCCTTAGCAGCCGTATCAGCCAAGAGGTCAGTCGGCCAGACAGAGGCACATCTTCGTTGTTCATGTCTATGCCGCCAAACAACAATTCTGTGCCTTCATCGATGCAAAGCTCCTTTCTGCCAGGATAATATACCTTGCCGTCTTTGTTCAAGCGCTGGTATAAATCACCATATTGCGCTGATATATAGTGCATGTATGGGTGATTGAGCATCATATTGACATGATGTAGCCTATACCTGTCGCGGTTTGGGGAATAGCCAATGATCTGCAAGGCCACCAATACACGTATAAACGACGTTAATGGCGACTGGATAAGTGGGTAGCCGGTTGTGATGTTAACTTCCCCAACATCATCCGGAAGGCTATGTATGACTGCCTTCAAAAGACTTTCATCGCATAAAACGACAGCTGTTTTTCTGCCGTCGGCAATGCGCTTTCCACTTTTCAGCCATTTGCTTGCATATCTTGCTTGAATCGTTTCTGTGGAAGCAGAGATGTAGGTTATTGATTTTCGGGAGTCAAAGTTGCAGTATATGTCGGTAGATGAAGTGTCCAGTTCATTTGGGAAATCGGCAAGATAGCTAGCGATATAATGTCCGGCTTCATTCTGTATGCTTTTGTCCGAAGGCATATAATAGCTGTCAAAGTCCCAATAAAACTTGGCTTGCCCACTTGCCTTGAGACGCTTGAACAAGTTGCTCTCAACTTTGTGCAATAGATTGAAGCCAACAAACAGATAGCGTTCATGTTCAAAAACAATGCTTTCGTCAGTGGCCACGCTTCTGTACAATGCGCCTTCGTAGGCCAGGCCTTGGCTTGCAAGCCGCGTGTTGAAAGAAAGGTATATATCATACAGCTTACTCCAAAGTCTTATGAACCGCTCTTTAAGCTCAGAATTGTGCTCTTCGGAGAAGTTGTTGAAGAACTTTTTGATGGCCTCAACCTGCACCTCACTAAGATAGGACACTCCGTCAAGCTCATGGATGTCGCGCAGGTTGGCAAATACCTTGTCTGCCTCAGCCATGTTCTTGTCGAGGTCGTCAAAGTCTGAAAGCAGCAGCTGGCCCCATCCGTAGAAGTGATCAAGCGGCTCGTCGATGCCAGTGCATTCCCTGAAACTCTTGTGGAGGTCGCAAACAAGTTTTATGTCATCGCCCACAACGAGCTTGGAATGGCTTCTGAACAAATCGCTGATTGTAATGTAAGCCGGACTCCAGAGCGGCTTGCCGGCAGCGTGCGCAAGGTAATCGTTGAGGAACAATGATGCGCGCTTGTTAGGGAACACCACTACTGTGTCGGCAAGTTCAGTGCCGTATTTGCCGATTATGTCTTCTGCCACGTACTCAAGAAATGATTTCATGCTTTCTCCTTTACCTCTTCTATTATGTTATTATATACATACCAAATATATCCCTTCACATCATCATGCCCCATGGATACGAGCAAACGCATATACTCGGCCACTTGGAAATGATGCTCTGCACGGGGGGCACCAAACTTAAAGTCGACCACTACCATGCGTTTGCCGTCGGTCATCACTCTGTCCGGGCGACGTTCCACAACCCGTCCGCTTTCATCAAGAGACAATATAGTACACTCATTGAATAAAGTCCAACGACTGGAAAACCAATCTTTCACCCTGTCGTCAGCCAGGCGTTTGCGCAGCAAATTGATTATATGCTGTGGCGTTGGGCCATAGCTGGGCAACACTCCGTCTGCCCTCAATTGCCCTAATGCTTTGTCAACGTCATCTGATGTAGCAATTGTAGAGAACACTCTGTGCAGAATGGCGCCAGTCTTAATGTAGTCTGCATTTTTATCAGGCTCGTCGGGAGCGTCAACGAACTCATGGCTTTTGTTGCTTTGCTTGAATTCGGTTTTGTTGGCAAATGTCTCAAGTTCAAGCTCTTCGATGCTGCGGGATGCCAGGAACGGATTGGCCGATTGCCCCCTTGACTTTGTGCGTGAAACACAGAGGCTGCCATAGCAGAATGAAATGTCATTCTCTTTTCCCTCGGGGAAGTTGAGTTCGGCAGTCTCCAAAGCCTTGGCAACCTGCGGCAAGCACACCTGAAGCAACTCAGAGCGAGAATTGGATGCATCCCTACGGCCAATTACAAACAGATTCTTGCTTGCCCTCGTGAATGCAACGTATAGCAAGTTGAGGTTGTCTACGCAATTTTGGAACCTCTCATTTACATATTCTTTTTCATAAATAGAGCCTTTCAGCCCACTGTTAAAATCAACAGGAACCAATGGCAGTTCATTGTATGGGGGTACGTCGGGGCTGCACCAAATGACATTGCCCGACGTCTTTTCCAGTTGCCAATCGCAAAACGGCATTATGACATTATCAAACTCAAGCCCCTTGCTTTTGTGGATGGATATCAGCCTTACACCTTCAAGCCTGCTGCTTTGTATTGCCTTGCCGCAGAGGCTTTCGTTCCACTTGTCAACAAAAGCATCGATGTCTGACGAGGCTTCCTCAGTGAATTCACTCAAGCAATCGAAAAAGGCACATACGTATGCCCCTTGGTCTCCCAGCGATTTCAGCCCGAATATGTAATAAATCTGCTCTGCCAACTCATAGAGAGGCATCATGCGGAGTTTTTCAGCCTTGCCAACGTACTCCTGCGGCAACAAAGAGTCCACCCCCCGGCCCAGGGCGGCACACCCCTCAACCTTGGCATTGCCACAAGCTAAAGCTTGGTATGACTTTGCAAGATACATCTTGGCAATTTGGTCATCGGGATGTGTCAGCAAGTGCAAGGCATTGACAATTACGTTTACAGCCTGTGATGCATCGAGCCTGAAAGCTTCGTCTGACACTATCCTTACGCTTGGCATGTTTTCGGTGAAATAATTGGCAATGAGCGGTATGAAACTGTTCGTGCGCACGAGTATGGCTATTTCTGTTTGTTCAACGCCTTGTTCGAGCAGGCTGGCCACCTTGGCAGCAACTGACTGGAGGGTGCGGCCCTGATAGTCATCGGCAGGGAGCAGCTCAATGCTCACCAAGCCATCCTCAAGCCGTTCCGTCGGTACTTGCTGGCACACATCGGCATAAGCTGAAGACAACTGTTCGACAGCATCGTTGGCGTCATCTCCCAGGCTCAAGCATTCGGAGCCTACAGCGCAGGTAAAGAAGGCATTGTTAAACTCTACAATGTTTCGCTGCGATCTGTAGTTCATACCAAGATTCCTTATCTCCATCTGCGCGGCAGGGTGGGGGAACTGACTTTCGATGCCGTTAAGCAATCTCCAGTCGCCATCGCGCCACCGGTATATGCTTTGCTTCACATCACCTACTATGATGTTCTTCGAACCGATTCGGCTCATGCAGTCTGCCAAGAGAACCTTGAAGTTTCTCCATTGGATTGTGCTTGTGTCCTGAAACTCATCTATCATGACATGGGAAAGCTGGGTGCCTATCTTTTCATAAATGAAAGGGGAATCACTGTCGCTTATCAGCGACTTCAGCAGATACTGCGTGTCGCTGAGCAGGAAGCGGTTGCACTCCTCATTCAGTTCGCGCACTTTTTTCTCAATGCTGTTCAATAGGCGCAGCTGTTCAAGGTGGCGCAATGTAAGCTCAGCCGACTTATATCTGCACCATTGTTTTTCACGATCGGCCACAGCTTCATTCAGCAAACCGATAAGCCGATTGCGTGCCAGTTGGCATATCCTACTGCGTTCCGGGTGCGTCTTGCTTGCCCATTTATCTTCTTTCTCCAGGCAGTCTTTCACTCGCTGGCCAACCACCTTGGGATCAAATATGCCATTGCGCAGCTTGATGAAAAAGCCTGCCACCCCTGCCGACTTGTTGCTCAAGTCATCAACTGCAAGGCCCTCAGCGCTAAGTATGGCGAAGAATCGGTCGGCGTAATTGCGCATGCGTTCCTTGGCCGATTCTTTTTCCTTTCGCATCCTGCCCTTATATCTGTCGAAAAAAGAGCTTTGGCCAATTACGCTGGAAAGGGGTTTTTGAGTCTCTTTATAGAATTCCCGGAAGATGTTCTGGCCAAACGACTTGATGGCTCCGATAACATTCCAACTCTTGTCCTCGGAGATGTTGTCCTTGATATACCCCATTATCCAGCCAAGCAATTCGTCATTTGGCTCCAGGCTCTCTATCAGTTCATCAACGGCCTGCCTCTCCACCTGCTCGTCATTAAGCTCTACACGGAGGCTGGCGGCAAGGTCGAGTTCGCGCGCAAGGTTGCGCAGTACGCTTTGGAAGAAAGAGTCGATGGTCTCAATCCTGAATGCGTCGTAATTGTGAAGCAGCAGTTGCAGGGCAATGCCTGCGCGCCTACTGGCAAACTCTGGCGCAACGCCAAGTCCTGCACACACGGCATCCGTGTATGACTGCGAATCGTCGAGTCGCCTCCAGATGCCATACAGCTGGCTTAGGATTCTGGTTTTCATCTCTTCCGTGGCTTTGTTGGTAAACGTCACGGCCAGTATTGAGCGAAAATCCTGTGGCTTGGATATCAGCAGCTTTATGTATTCAATGGCCAGCGTGAATGTCTTGCCGCTGCCGGCACTGGCTTTGTAAACTATCAGAGGTTTGTCCATGTGTTCGTGTTCTGTGGGTTTGCATTAGCGGCTCTTTGGCTGTAAAGTGCCGCGGGGATGGTATTATTTTCGTACAAATGGCTTCCTTCTGTGCGCTGCGGGCGGTTTGGCTTCCTAAAACAGGCCGTTTCATCACCCCATACAGGCCGTTTGACACTGCCAAACGGGGCATATTGAAGCGCCATTTGCTCAATACTGAAACATGCTGGCACACAGACAGTTGGCAAAATGGGAAGCGATGCTGATAAATTTTTACATTTAATCAGCAACATGGCACATGATGCGATGCCAGTAATCGTATGGTTGGCAGGTTGTTTGCTTACCATCGCCTAAACAGTTCAAAAGTGAATTTACTCCCGATTTCTTGCAGTTTGCCATTAAGGAAGCTGCCAAAGACACCTACGGAAAAATATCTGTTGGCGAGTCCGTACCCAATTTCTGAGTATGGGCGCGTGTGCTGTATCTGTAAGAGGTTTAGATATACTCGCTCTGTTTCAATATACCTGCCAACCAATGGAATCCATGTAAGAAGCAACAATGGTGAACCGTATGAAGCATTGGCTCTTAGATAGTAGCGCGAAGCATTATACCATGCACTGTTCAAAAGCTGGAAGTCGCCTGTCCAGTCGTCATCCCAGCCTCCGGGTATGTAATTCTCATGAAAGTTGGCAAAGTCTACGAAATAATCGGTAGACTTGTTCGTGTAAAAACCTCCGCCAACGCGCAAGCTGTATTGGCGCAGGCTGCGCAGGGCTTTCTTGAAAGATGCATCAAACTCCCACCGCTCGTACTTTATGTTGGATTTAAGTATGTTGGTAAGGCCTCGCTCATAGTTGGCAGTGAAAGTAGGTCCGCCAGGGTATGGAACAACAGAGAGCTTTACCACCGGTGCAAAGCTCCTGTAGTCAGAAGGCTTGCCCAATTGTTCCATCTCGGCTTCGTTTACGGCTGTCCGCCGATGGTATACAACGCCGAGTTGGACTCCTATACGTCTTGTAAGCAGTAGGTTTCCCGATATCCTAACCAGCTCGTCGTCAAAATAGTCTAAGTTTAGGGCCGAGAAGTCTATCGTGTCGCGGTTCTCTGCTCGTATGATGTCAAGTACGCTTGAATTGGCTATGCGGTTTCCGTTAGCCCACGAAATTTCAACCCAGCCATTGCGTCGGGAATTGAAAGTATAGCGGAGTGGGGTATTGAAAAAGAATTTCTTAATCTTAAAATTGTATCCTATCCGTGGCGAGAAAGTCAAGAAACGTTCGGGTGAGAAATTGTAGCGCGCCCCAATGTCCATCTTGTAGGCCAGACCTCTGCTGTTGCTGTAGCTCATGTAAAGGGGATTGAAAAGGGGAGATAACGTTACGGATACGTTTTGGTTGCTGGCATCTTGGCCGCTGATGATGTAGTCGTCAATTATGTCCCATGCTTTTTTCATCATCAAGTTTTTCTTCCCGGTTTCCTCTTTTCGTGCTGAATCGGGAAGCTGGCCATTGTCCATCTCACTCTTTTCATATATAAGTTTCTCTATGGTTTCAAGCGAATCAGGCCTTACGGATTTTAGATAATCAGCGGAAGAATATGCCTTGGCAGAGTCTGGGGGCGAAATGGCACAGCCAAAATCAGCATAGAACCTCACGCGCAGATCATTGCCCATGAATTTGAACGTGGCCCTTGAATCGCACACTTTTGGCAGCAATGCATAAGGAGAATCACCTTCGCCCATTTTTGCGTTGACTGAAAAACGAACCATGTCGTATTCCCCATTGAAGCGTGTGCTTACTATCCGGCCAGTATATCTGTCGACAACAGCAAATCCATCAACAAGTTGTGTGTTGTCAAGCTTGGGCCGAAAGGTTATGCATACCTTTGAACTGTCAACTGTGCTTATCCTGTATCGATAGAAATACCTGTTGCTTCGATTGAACGGAGAGAGCATATATTCGCCAAAAAGCGATATTCCATAAAGGTTTGGTATAATGAACTGCATCATTACGTTCATAGCCTTGCGGTTATGCGGAATTGTGCTTTTTAGGGTGCGCTGATTAATGTCGTAGTCTTCAATGGAGCGAAAGCTGATTGTTCCGATGTTCTCACCTATGTAGTTGCGGTTTCCTTTGGCAATTGAGAACATCGATGGAACGAAAAAAAGGGTAGGGTTGCGCCTTATAGTCCTGAATGTGTATTTTAAGTAAAAATCATCCTTGAACCCGGAGATGTTGGGGGCCATGTTCCTCTTATAGGAAAACAAGCGATCCATGACCAGCGAGTCTGCCACGACCCTGGCAAAAATGATGCCGGGCATATATAGAAATATGCCCAGCACCAATGCTTTTATGAACGGCCAATATTTCACGACTTCAAAAATAGCAATAATATTTGAAGCCGCAAAAAATATAACTCTTTTTAGCCTAAATATTTCATGAGAATTTTGGCATTGCCGCTGTCGCGAAGTTTGGCAATGCTTTTCTCCCTTATCTGGCGTACTCGCTCACGCGTTAGGCCGAGCTGGTCGCCAATTTCCTCAAGCCCCTTTTCATGGCAACCAATGCCGAAGCACTCCCTGATGATGGTTATCTCCCTGTCCTTGAGCACTTTGTTCAAAACAGAATTAAGCTCCTGCGCCATTGACTCATGGTCCACGTGACGGTCGGTACGGCTATCCTCGCCACTTGCCATTACATCTAGCATGCAATTGTCTTCTCCATCCTGAAAAGGCGCGTCAATGGATACGTGATGACCATCGGCCATAAGGCTCTGCCCAATTTTTTCTTCATCAAGATTAGTTGCATCGCTCAGTTCTGATACTGATGGATGGCGCTGGTTCTCTTGCTCAAACTTATTGATTTCGTGGTTTATCTTGTTGAGCGAGCCTACTTGGTTCAATGGCAAGCGGACAATGCGGCTTTGTTCAGCAATGGCTTGGAGGATGCTCTGCCTAATCCACCATACAGCGTATGAAATAAACTTGAAACCTCGAGTCTCGTCAAATTTTTGGGCGGCCTTGATTAATCCTATGTTTCCCTCATCAATCAAGTCCGTAAGCGTGAGTCCCTGATGCTGATATTGCTTGGCTACAGATACGACAAAACGGAGATTTGCGGTTACGAGTTTGTCTTTTGCACGCTCCCCTTCGATGCCACCCTTGCGGATTTTCTGAGCAAGTTCAATTTCCTCGTCAATAGAAATCAACGGGGCACGCCCAATTTCCACAAGGTACTTATCCAGTGCTTCACTTGAACGGTTTGTAATGCTCTTTTGAATTTTTAATTGCCTCATATCTGTTAATTAATGCCTAATGAATTCGTAAGTACTTGATAATCAAAAGCATATCCAATACTTTTCTCTAAAGCGGTGCAAAATTACGAAAAAAAACAATATGTTGTACACCCAATATGCTGTTTTCAAGGTTAAAAAACACTAACAAAACATTTTTGCTCCCAAAAATTTTCTTTGTTTCAGCGACAATGAGTAACTTTGCACAAAGTGTAAGATTATGAAAAAATGTATATTCTCATTATTAATTATATTCGCATCGCTTGTTGCTAAATCGCAGGAAATCCCAAACCAGATTAACAGGACTACTGTTTTCGCCGAATTCAAGCCTGCTGTCATAACTCTGACAAGTGGAGAGTTGCTAAAACAAAACTATGCTAACATTTTCCTTAAAAACAGCTCCTTGCTCTACAAGCATGGTATATTTGACATGGAAGCTGACATTGAGCAAATTGAATCGGTTAAATTTGATGATTGCCTTTATGTGAAAGTCGACACGGTTCTTGCCAGAGTCATTGATTCAGTTGGCAACAAAAAAATGTTGTGCGCATCTTTTATTGATGTAGACGCTTATCGTACACGGCTGCTTAATGAGCATCAAGTGACAAATTTTGAACTTGGAGAGCACGTAAATGTTACATCGACAGATATCTCGGCCAACGAGCCAAAGGTATATCCACTTAATAACGTTTTTTATTTTGAGTTGGATGGAAAAACAGTTAAAGTTCAAGAGAGGAAACTGGACAAACTCTATAAGGGCGACAAAAAGCGTCTTTATAAAGTCATCATTCAGTCGGCTGACTTTAGCTGGGAAAATCCTGTGTCACTAAGGAAACTGCTTGAGCTTCTATGACATTCGCCTCAATTTCTTATTTTGTCTGCAACAAAGTGACAGGATAAGACCATTTTGCGAATAACAGTCTTGTAATTCATCTTTTATTGCTTTGTGGTTGAACCGAAAATGGCAACCGTTCTATTTATCATAATGCGCGTTATGTATGAATTGTCAGTTTTTTCTCTATTCTCCAATTTCATCTCTCTTGCCTCTTGAAATCTTTTTAGACCTAAATGAGACATGAAGATGATTTTTTCGTAATTTGTAACTTATACTTTGCAAATAATAAAATTAATTGCTATCTTTGCAGTTGAGTTGAGTAAAGACAACGAAAATCAAGAGTTTGACATGGAAGCTTTCTTTAGAACCCATACTTACCTGGTTGAACATACTCATGCACCAGTACGTCGATTGCTGATGGATGAGATAGATTGGAACAACCGCATGATAGGCATAAAGGGTACTAGAGGAATTGGCAAAACAACTTTTCTCCTACAGTATGCCAAAGAAAATTTTGATATTCATGACAGGCGTTGCCTCTATGTCAACATGAACAATTTTTATTTTCAAGGCCGCGGAATATTTGATTTCGCTAAGGATTTCTATCAAAGCGGTGGCCGTGTTTTACTTATTGACCAAGTGTTTAAGGAGCCCAATTGGAGCAAGCAGCTACGAGAGTGCTATGACAAGTTTCCGCAACTAAAAATTGTTTTCACAGGATCTAGCGTCATGAGGCTTAAAGAGGAGAACCCAGAGCTAAACGGGATTGTCAAGAGTTATAATTTGCGGGGATTTTCATTTAGGGAATTCCTTAATCTCTTGACTCACAATTCGTTTAGGCCATACACATTAGATGAGATATTGGGTAACCATGAACAAATTGTCAAGCAGATCCTGCCCAAAGTCTCTCCATACAAATATTTCATGGATTATATCCATCATGGGTTTTATCCTTTTTTCCAAGAACAGCGGAATTACTCGGAAAACTTATTGAAGACCATGAATATGGTAACAGAGGTTGACATATTGTTTATAAAACAAATAGAACTGAAATATCTGACAAAAATCAAGAAGTTGTTCTATCTGCTGGCCGTTAATGGATCCAAAGCCCCAAACATCAGCCAGCTGGCACATGACATTGCAACGAGTAGAGCGACTGTAATGAACTACATAAAATATTTGGCTGACGCAAGGTTAATCAACATGATTTATCCTGTAGGGCAATTTTTCCCCAAAAAGCCAACAAAAGTTATGATGCATAACTCCAATCTTATGTTTGCAATTTATCCGATAACAGTTGAGTCACAGGACATTATGGAAACCTTTTTCGTCAATTCCATGTGGAAAGACCATCAAGTCAATCAAAGTTTGAGGGATAGTTTTTATACAATAGACAAGAGGCTTAAGTTCCAGATTTGTGATTCAAACGAATTTGGACGGACAAAAATCATGCCTGACACCTATTATGCAAAATATAATACAGAAATTGGGAAAGGAAATCAAATTCCCCTATGGCTGTTTGGATTCCTATATTAGTAATGAAGGTTAAGCATTAAAATCAACAAAGAAGTAAATAACAACTTTTGTTTATTCATTAATATTTTATCTATTCAAAAATGGCTAAAGAAAAAAAATTTATCACTTGTGATGGTAACGAGGCCGCTGCTCATGTGAGCTATATGTTCTCTGAAGTAGCAGCCATCTACCCTATCACTCCGTCATCTCCGATGGCAGAGCATGTTGACGAGTGGGCTGCCCGCGGTCGCAAGAACTTGTGGGGGCAGGAAGTCACAGTGCAAGAAATGCAGTCGGAGGCTGGTGCAGCGGGAGCCGTACACGGTTCGTTGCAAGCAGGTGCACTCACCACAACTTTTACAGCATCGCAGGGACTCTTGTTGATGATTCCCAACATGTACAAAATTGCAGGTGAGTTGATACCTTGCGTGTTTGATGTTTCTGCACGTACACTTGCATCCCACTCTCTGTGCATATTTGGTGACCACCAGGATGTTATGGCCTGCCGCCAGACTGGTTTTGCCATGCTCTGTGAAGGCTCTGTACAGGAAGTAATGGACATGACAGCAGTTGCCCACCTTGCTTCATTGAAGACTTGTGTGCCGTTTGTGAACTTCTTTGACGGCTTCCGTACTTCACATGAATATCATAAGGTTGAGCTCATGCAGGAGGAAGACATCCGTCCGCTCGTAGACGAGGCTGATATTAAGCGTTTCCGCGACCGTGCTCTGTCTCCAGAGCGCCCCGTAACACGCGGTACCGCAGAGAATCCTGAAACATTCTTCACGCATAGGGAGGCTTGCAACGAGTATTATGACAAAGTGCCAGAAGTCGTTGAGATGTATCTTGGCAAAATCAGCGAAATCACCGGCCGTGAGTATCACCTCTTCTCTTATTATGGAGCCGAGGATGCTGACCGCATCATAATTCTCATGGGTAGTGCCACTGAAGCAGCCCGCGAGGCCATTGATTACCTCAATGCCAATGGCCAGAAGGTAGGCATGGTTTCCGTGCATCTCTATCGTCCGTTCTCTGTAAAGCATCTGCTGGCAGCCGTTCCAAAAACAGTGAAGCGTATCGCAGTACTCGACCGTACAAAGGAGCCGGGTGCAGAGGGCGAGCCTTTGTATCTCGATGTTAAGAGCGCATTCTATGACGTGGAGAATAAGCCGCTCATAGTTGGCGGACGCTATGGCTTGGGCTCCAGCGACACAACCCCAGCAAAGATTATCTCCGTGTTCAACAACCTTGCATTGCCTGAACCAAAGAATCACTTTACAGTGGGTATCGTGGATGATGTGACATTCACATCGCTGCCCCAGGTTGAGGAAATGGCACTCGGCGGCAAAGGAATGTTCGAGGCTAAGTTCTACGGCCTTGGCGCCGATGGTACGGTTGGTGCCAACAAGAATTCTGTAAAGATAATCGGAGACAACACCGACAAGCACTGTCAAGCATATTTCTCATACGACTCTAAGAAGTCTGGTGGATTTACTTGCTCGCACCTCCGCTTCGGCGACACCCCTATTCGTTCTACATATCTGGTAAACACGCCTAATTTCGTGGCTTGCCACGTTCAGGCTTACCTCCACATGTACGACGTAACTCGTGGATTGCAGAAGAATGGGACATTCTTGTTGAACACCATCTTTGACGGCGATGAACTTGTAAACTTCATACCAAACAAGGTTAAACGTTACTTCGCCCAGAACAATATCACCGTTTATTATATCAATGCAACCAAAATTGCACAGGAAATTGGATTGGGCAACCGCACAAACACCATCCTTCAGAGTGCGTTCTTCCGTATCACGGGTGTCATTCCTGTTGACTTGGCTGTCGAGCAGATGAAGAAGTTCATCGTTAAGTCTTATGGCAAAAAAGGTCAAGATGTCGTTGACAAGAACTATGCTGCCGTTGACCGCGGTGGAGAGTATAAGCAGCTGACTATTGATCCTGCCTGGGCTAACCTGCCTGACGATGTTGTTAAGGAAGACGATGCTCCTGCATTCGTAAAGGAGTTGGTACGTCCTATCAACGCACAGGCTGGTGACCTGCTCAAAGTTTCCGACTTTGTTAACCATGGTACGATTGACGGTTCTTGGCAAGTGGGAACTGCGGCATACGAGAAACGTGGAGTGGAAGCTTTCGTGCCAGTATGGAATCCCGAAAACTGCATACAGTGCAACAAGTGTTCATATGTATGCCCTCATGCTGCCATACGTCCATTTGTCCTCGATGACAATGAGATTAAGGGATTCAATTCGCCTACCATAGAGATGAAGGCTCCAGCCGCAATGAAAGGCATGCACTTCGTCATTGGCGTATCTGTAATGGATTGCCTTGGCTGTGGCAATTGCGAGGATGTATGTCCTGGCAATCCAAAGACAGGCAAAGCCCTTAAGATGGTGCCGTTTGCAGGCGATGAGAAGGGTGCAGCCAAGTGGGATTACCTTGTAAAGGAAGTGAAGAGCAAGCAAAACCTTGTTGACATCAAGAGCAATGTGAAGAACTCACAGTTTGCACAACCTTTGTTTGAGTTCTCTGGCGCTTGCGCTGGATGCGGTGAGACACCTTATGTTAAGCTTATCTCACAGCTCTTCGGTGACCGCGAGATGATTGCCAATGCAACAGGATGCTCTTCAATCTATTCTGCATCAATACCGTCAACACCTTATTGCACAAATGAAGAAGGTCATGGTCCTGCATTCAACAACTCACTGTTTGAGGACTTCTGCGAATTTGGAATGGGTATGGCTCTTGGAAACAAGAAAATGCGCCAGCGTATTGAGATGCTTCTTGGTGAGGCAATGGCCAAGGAAGACACCCCAGCCGACTTCAAGTCAGCTGCAGAAGAGTGGATTGCAGGAAAAGACAATGCCGATGCATCTAAGGCTGCAGCAGCCAAGCTCAAGCCGCTTATTGCTGCTGGAGCAGAGGCTGGGTGCGAGATTTGCAAGGAACTGAAGACGCTTGATCATTATCTTGTTAAGCGCAGCCAGTGGATCATCGGTGGAGATGGCGCTTCTTACGATATTGGTTATGGAGGCCTTGACCACGTTATTGCCAGCGGTGAGGACGTAAATATCCTCGTTCTTGACACCGAAGTTTATTCAAACACTGGCGGTCAGGCATCAAAGGCCACTCCGCTTGGCGCCATCGCACAGTTCGCCGCTCAAGGTAAGCGCATCCGCAAGAAGGATCTTGGCATGATTGCCACCACCTATGGATACGTTTACGTGGCACAGATTGCAATGGGTGCCGATCAGGCCCAGTGCCTCAAGGCTATTCGCGAGGCTGAGGCTTACCATGGTCCATCACTTATCATTGCCTATGCACCTTGTATCAACCACGGTTTGAAAGCCAAGGGGGGCATGGGTAAGAGCCAGGCAGAAGAGGCCAAGGCCGTTGAATGCGGTTACTGGCATCTGTGGCGTTACAATCCCGAGTTGGCAGAGCAAGGCAAGAATCCATTCTCGCTCGATTCCAAGAAGCCCGATTGGAGCAAGTTCCACGACTTCCTCATGGGTGAAGTTCGTTATCTCTCCGTCAAGAAGGCATATCCTGATGAGGCAGAAGAGCTCTTCGCAGAAGCCGAGCGTATGGCTCAGCTTCGCTACAAGAGCTACGTTCGCCAAACCCTCATGGATTGGAGCAACGAGAACGAACCTGAGGCATAAGCCTACACATACCTGCAATTTGGCTGATTAGCCAATATAATAATTGAATCCCGGCAAGCCACCATGCTTGTCGGGATTCTGTTCTTTGAACGAGATTCTTCACCCAAAACATTTATCTACTACCGCCACTTTTCAGACTTCATGCAGCTATAAAGTGCAAAAATCAGGTGTTTACTTGCTCAATAAAACAGTTTTATGTAATTCTGCGGTCATAAAATTAAAGAATAATTGCCTATGTAACATTACGGACAATAGACATATAGATAAAGAAGCGTTAGCTTTATTCTTGTTTCAGAAAATCGGCAAAATTGGATGAAGCACACAAGAGTAAAAGTTGATGCTTACGCCTATGGCGTGGGCTTTTACTCGTATATGTGTGCATGGTGTTTGCCGATACCTCTGAAACATAGACGAAGTTATTAGTCCACGTTTTTTTATTGTCTAATTTTCAGATTTGGACTATCACGAATAGAATCCTTTCAAACAATATCAATCAAAAGAAATAGAAGAAAATGAAAACAATGAGATTTATCGGAATGGCTTTATTGGCCGTAGTTTTGTGCGTGAATTTCGCCGCTTGCTCTGACGATGATGACGATCCAGGACAAAGAAACAATCCTCTGATTGGCACTTGGATTTCAGAGCCATCTACTGTTGACATCCAACACAGTTATTACAGAATTCTGTTCAATAGTAATGGAACTGCAGTAGGCAGTTTTATGGGTTCAGACGGAGTAGATTATGGTGATGTTTCCTTTAACTACACCTATGATGAATCAACCCAAATGCTGTACATGACAGAAACATCAACCGGTGGTTCGGCTATCTATGCGATTAATTCGGTTGATGCTAATGAGCTAAGCGTCACTATCAGGAGCAGCGAGGGTACATTTACCGATGATGCGTTTATTTACGTGACACATTGGTATCGTAACAAGTAAAACTGTTCTGATACAAAAAGCGGGTGGTACATGGGAATGAATGTGTACCACCTTTTTCAAATATGTCAACCGAAAATCAGAATAAAAAAGAAATACTTGCCATTGTTTCATGGCAAAAAATCTTTTATCGTATTAATGTGTGTGGGGGGAGGGGGGAGCAATCTGGTTTTCTGACTGACTTCAAAATAACTCCTAATGGCGGAAGGTGAGGGATTCAAACCCCCGATACCCAAAGAGGGTATACCGGATTTCGAGTCCAGCGCATTCGATCACTCTGCCAACCTTCCTTTTCAATTGCGAGTGCAAAGGTACTACTTATTCTTGAAATAACAAAATTATTCGAAGGATAATTTTCTCAATTTTTCTCTTAGTTGATTTGCCAAGGATTTCCGAATGGCAAAACGCATCTCGCACGTATTGTCGTAATTCTGAGACAATATCTTAGGCGACATTTCCTTGACTATGCGCATGACGGAGTTCATCATGATGTATGGGAAAGAGAATACGACCTCTTCTTCCACCTGCCTTTTCTCGATATCCGCAGTGCTAATAGCTTCGGCTGCCGCTGTGCGATATGCATTAATCAAACCACTCGTCCCAAGGTTAACCCCGCCATAATATCTCACCACCACAATTAAGATGTCTGTGAGGGCGTTACTGTTTATCTGCCCCAATATAGGTTTGCCAGCGGTTCCACTTGGTTCGCCGTCATCGTTTGCTCGATAAGTTTCACCTGAAGTTCCAAGCATATAAGCATAACATACATGGCGAGCATCAAAATATTTCTTCCTGTAATAGGCCAAAAGCTCCTTTATGTGCTCCACTGTGGTCACGTGGTGGGAAAAGGCGAGGAATTTACTCCGTTTCTCGGTGTAATATCCCTCGCCTATCCTATTGTCTGATATTGTCAGATATTCGTCAGTCATCATGCCAACTTGTGGACAACCAAACCAGAACGCAATTTAGGCTCAAACCATGTAGCTTTTGGAGGCATTATCTTCCCGCTGTCAGCTATGTCCATGATTTGCTTCATTGACACGGGATACAAGGCCAGCGCTATTTTCATTTCACCGCTGTCCACGCGCCTTTTCAGCTCCTCCAATCCTCTGAGCCCCCCAACAAAGTCGATACGCTTGTCGCTCCTCAAGTCCTTTATGCCCAAAAGCTCGTCAAGTATCAGCCTGCTGGATATATCGACATCAAGTACGCCTATTGGATCCAAGTCGTCATAATATCCATCCTTGACATTCAAGGCATACCAATTCCCGTCGATATAGAGCGAAAACTCATGCAACTTAGCAGGCTTGTAGCATTCAGTGCCTTTGCATTCCACAGTAAACTTATTCCTAAGCGCTTCAAGGAATTGTTCAGACGTCATGCCATTCAAATCCTTTACAACTCTGTTGTAATCAAGGATAGTAAGCTGGGAAGCCGGGAAGCATACGGCCATAAAATAGTTATACTCCTCATTGCCAATATGGTTGGGGTTCTGCTTGGCTTTTTCCGCACCGACAAGAGCTGCTGCGGCAGACCGATGGTGGCCATCGGCAATGTAGAGATTTGGAATCTTTGCAAATGCCTCGGTAATAGCGTCGATGTCACTATTGTCACTTATCACCCAGAACTGATGCCTAAAACCATCTATCGGTGCGATGAAATCGTATTCAGGCTCAGTGGCTGCATAACGCATTATTATGACATCAAGACACTGGTTGTCTGGATATGCAAAGAACACCGGCTCCATGTTGGCATTGGTTGCGCGCACATGCTTCATGCGGTCTTCTTCCTTATCGCGCCTTGTAAGTTCATGCTTTTTTATAGTTCCATCGAGATAATCATTCACATACGCTCCAACAACCAAGCCGTACTGAGTCTTTCCGTTCATTGTCTGCGCATATAAATAATAATGCTCTTCTGAATCCTGCACGAGCCACCCCTTTTCCTGGAACTTGGCAAAATTCTCAGCAGCTTTTTCATACACACGGGGGTCATATTCACTTGTTCCCGGCTCAAAGTCTATCTCGGGCTTGATGATGTGGTAAAGACTCATCTCGTTTCCCGCAGCCTCTGCCCTCGCCTCTTCCGAGTCGAGCACATCATAAGGACGCGACTCTATCTTTTCCACCAACTCTCTTGGTGGTCGTAACCCCTTGAAAGGTTTAACCTTAGCCATAGTGCATTACTTGTTTACTTGAAACTTAGTGTCGCCCGTGGCAAAGAAGGCATTTATCTGCCTTGCGGCCGCAATGCCAGCATTTGTGTTTGCTTCTGCTGTCTGCGCCCCCATTTTCTTAGGAGTGCTGAAATAGCGACCCTCAAACTTCGCGAACTCTGCATCTGCATCAGGCTTGATGTCCGTGACATATTTCAAGTCGGCACGCTCAGCCATAAGCTTAAGAATGTCTTGTTCATTGATAACTTCTTTGCGTGCTGTGTTCACAAGGATGCCCCCCTTGCCCATCTTGCTAACCAAGCCATAGTTGATGCTTTCCTTTGTTTCTGCCGTTGCCGGTATATGGAGTGAAACGATATCGCACATTTCGAAAAGTCCCCCTTGGCAGTCAACTGCTTTTACGCCAGCCTTTTCTATCTCGGCAGCAGGGCAATACGCATCATAAGCATAAACATCCATTTCAAAACCCTTGGCTATGCGCGCCACATTGCGCCCAACATTCCCGAAAGCGAGAATGCCAAGTTTCTTTCCGCGCAATTCGGTGCCTGATTTTCCGTTGTAAAAATTACGGACTGCATATACCAGCAAGCCGAACACTAACTCTGCCACGGCGTTTGAATTTTGCCCGGGCGTATTTTCCACAACAACACCCTTCTGCTTTGCATATTGTATGTCTATTGAGTCATACCCTGCCCCAGCACGAACAACAATTTTAAGCTGTTTTGCAGCATCGAGAACATCGGCTGTTATCTTGTCTGAACGCACAATAACAGCATCGGCATCTTTGATGGCGTCAACTAACTGGGATTTATCCGTATACTTTTCAAGCATGGCAAGCTGGTGGCCAGCATTCTCTATTTCTTCCCTTATTCCCTTTACAGCCTCGGCTGCAAAGGGTTTTTCTGTAGCAACCAATACCTTCATAGAATCAACGTTTTATTATTTAACATTGGTGAAGAGCCACAGCAGAGCTATTTTATTCAGCAAAGCCTGCTGCGGCTCTCATTATCTTTATTAATAACGTCCTTTAGCTCAATGATTTGCCTCAAAGTCCTTCATGCATTGCACGAGGGCATTGACACCTTCCATGGTCTGGGCATTGTAGCAACTGGCGCGGAATCCGCCCACGCTTCTATGGCCCTTTATACCTACCATGCCTTGCGATGTGGCATAATCGAGGAAAGACTTTTCAAGGTCTGCATACTCGTCGTTCATTACAAAGCATATATTCATCAGCGACCGGTCTTCTTCATTCACTGTGCCGCGGAAGAGCTTGTTGCGATCTATCTCGCCATACAACACCTCTGCACGCTGCTTTGCCAGCTTGTCCATAGCCTCTACACCGCCATTACGCTTAAGCCAGCGCAGCGTTTCGAGCGCACTGTAAATAGGCACTACGGGCGGAGTGTTGAACATAGACCCCTTTTCTACGTGTGTGCGATAATCGAGCATAGTTGGAATTTGGCGCGGAGCCTTGCCCAGCTTCTCGTCCTTGACGATTATCAGCGTTACGCCTGCCATGGCCAAATTCTTCTGTGCGCCAGCGTAGATGCAGTCATATTTGCTGACATCTACCGGGCGGCTGAATATATCTGACGACATATCGGCAATCAGTGGAACGGGCGCATCGAGTTCGTGGCGAATCTCAGTGCCATAGATAGTGTTGTTTGTCGTCACGTGCAGATAGTCAACATCGGTGGGGCAGACCCAGCCTTTGGGAATGTATGTATAGTTGCTTTCAGCTGAAGAGGCCACTTCAACCACTTCGCCAAAGAGCTTGGCCTCCTTCATGGCCTTCTTGGCCCATGTACCGGTGTTGAGATATGCAGCCTTGCGAATCAAGAAATTATATGGAACCATGCAGAACTCCAGCGAAGCACCTCCTCCCAGGAAAATCACCGAATACCCTTCAGGTATCTGTAATAGTTCCTTGATGAGAGACACGGCCTCGTCTACAACAGGCTGGAAGTCTTTTGCGCGGTGGCTTATCTCCATGAGCGACAATCCTGAGCCATTGAAATCCAAGCATTGCTTGGCAGTATTCTCAATTACTTCCCTCGGAAGCATCGACGGACCTGCATTAAAATTGTACTTCTTCATGTTATTGATAGTTTATTTGTTAATAACTCCTTGATTCAGTATCTGTGTGCGAAGATACACTTTTTATTTCATTCCGCAAAATTATTTGTAAGGAATGTAGCAAACGATAAGAATTTTGTTTTTTTGTATAACAGGCAACGGCTGCATAATTCAATGCACTTGGCAAGTAGGTAAATGATGTTTACAACATGGGGCGATGACATGACATCACAACCTGCATAAAATCCAATACGTGCTGTTTGGCAATGCCAAACAGCACGTATTGGACGCTGAAACGGCCTATATCGCAACGCAAAATGGCCTATATTGCAAGCTGCTGTTACACAGGGTTCTACGTAAAAGCAACTGCCTGGTATTTATATTTTACATTTGTTGGATTTCGCTGAATTATTGGGCATCCTTCATCACAGCCTTAGCAATGGCCGTTACCTAATGGTTTCAACAACTGTTTTTATGCCCTTTATCTTTTCGCCGTTGGCGTTTGCCAGCACCTTCCCCACTTTGCCGCGGCTTACGGCAACGTATGAATAGCGCTCCTTGACGTCAATCCGGCCTATATCGCCATTTGAAAGGCCGCCCACCTTGCACAAAAAACCGACAATGTCACCTTTGCTTATCTTGTCTTTTTTACCCTTACCTATATATAGTGTGGCCATCAACGGCATGGACGGCATAGGAATCGTATTGGGCAACGAGCATGGCGTGACGGCATCTCCAACAAAATCGGGTACTTGCTCATCTGGCCCAAGCACGAAATACACGCTGCCGGAGGCCTGCCAACGGGCAGTGCGCCCCACCCTATGCACATATGATTCTTTGGTTAATGGCAAGTGATAATGTATTATGTTGCCCACATCTGGTATGTCAAGGCCGCGTGAAGCAAGGTCGGTGGATACAAGAATGTTGGCGCTGCCGTTGGCAAACATATACAGCGCAGCTTCGCGTTCGGCCTGTTCCATGCCACCATGAAACGCGCTTATCTGGAATCCTCGGCCGCGCAAGTACGAGGCCACGCGCTCTACCCCATCGCGATAATTGAGAAACACCATACTGCTCTGTTCGCCGAGCACACATAGCAAATCGCCAAGGGATTGGAGCTTGTCTTTATCGTTACTGCGGAGGCTTTTCACGCTCAGCCGCGAGGATAGGCTTACCGCCGAATAATCAACCCTGACGGTTCTCCCGATGTTAACGAAATCAGGTATTTGGTCTGCATCAGTGGCAGAGAGCAGAAAGCGCCTCCTTACACCCAACAGCCTGCCGAGCAGCCTGGCCATCTCGTTCCTGAATCCCATTTCAAGGCATTTGTCAAACTCGTCAATCACTGCATAGCGGACTGCATGTGGCGACAGGTTGCCCTTGTCGAAGTGATCGTTTAGTCGCCCTGGGGTTCCAAACACTACCTGTGGATTCACCTGCTTCATCAAACGATGCTCTTCCATGGCCGGCCTGCCTCCGTAACAGCACAACGAACGGATAGCCACCCCCATGCTGGCCAGCACTTCCTCTGATTGCTTGGCAAGTTCGCGGTTCGGAACGATGACCACGGCCTGCAAGGCATCGCTTGCCTTATCTATCAGCCCTGCCAGTGGCAGCATATAAGCAAGGGTCTTTCCTGTACCCGTAGGTGAAACCACCACTACGTCACCATTGTTTCCGGCAATGGCGTGACACGTATCTTGCTGCATTTTGTTGAGCCTGCTGATGCCCAACTTATCCAATATTTGCTGATATAACTCCATCGCTATATTTATATTAATGTTTCTAATTCAAATATCCCCGTTGGCATCTTGCGCTTTAGCACTGCCAGCTCTGGCATGGAGCATCTTTCGCCAAGGCTCTCTTGCAGCGCTGTCTCCACGGTCTTGCGAGCCAATTCGGGGTGATTGTTTTCCTCACTCAGGTGGCAAAGCCACACTCTGCGCAGCTTGCCTGTTGCGTTCTCTGCCAATGCCTTGGCACAGGAAGCATTGCTCAGATGACCCGAAGAACCGGCAATGCGCTTTTTCAGATAGACGGGATACGGCCCGCTCTCAAGCATTGCCTCGTCATAATTGGCCTCAATCACAAGATAATTGGCCTCACTTATCATCTCTTTCATCTCGTCCGTAACCGTGCCTACATCTGTCATTATGCAAAAAATCACCCCTTCGCACTCAATGCGGTAGCCAACATTGTCGGCACTGTCGTGCGGAACGCCAAACGGCGTCACAACAAAGCTGCCCAATGTTATGGGCTGACCTTTCTCTACATAGTGCTTCCTTTCGCAGCTTACTTTCTTTGATACACAGTAATTGCGCTCAATCCCCGAGTGTACATCGCGTGTAGCATATACAGGGATGTTGAATTCACTGCTCATCGCCCCTACTGACTTTATGTGGTCTGCATGGTCGTGGGTAACAATTATATTGTGGATGGAAGACAAACTGAGGCCATACTCCCTAAAATATTTCTTTAATGTCCGCAGCCCTAAGCCTACATCAATAACCAAACCGTCTGTACCCGACGATAGATAATAGCAATTGCCACTGCTGCCACTGCCAAAGGATATGAATTTAAGCATTTCCGTTCAATTTAATATCACGTATGCCAATGTCCATGCATAGGCACGGAGCACAGCGTACTCCTAATGTTTCAGGCAAAAGCATCTTTTCACTGAAATACCGCAGATGCTGATAGGCCATTGCCAAACGATGGAACATAGCGTAATGCAAAGTTACGCAAAATAGGTGTGATGGCCAAATTAATTTACAAACTTTCCCTTTTTGATAATTTTCTCCATGGCCATGGCGGCTTGTTCAGTGGAAAAAATGTATATTTGCGCCATGAAATCAATTCCGGGAAACATCATAACATTGGCATTCTCCATGGCGTTGGCAGCTTTGGCTGCATCATGCGATGGTCTGACGCGCAACGAGACTGAGGAGGTGAAGGGAACGGTCATGGGATTTTCGGAGGCTTACTTCAATTTTGACCTCAACACTGCAGCTGATTATTGTACGCCTGAAAGCCGAAAATGGATATGCTTCTTGGCATCTAACGTGCAAGAAGCCGATTTGGAAATCATACGGACTCAGGAGCAGAATGCAACCGTAAAAGTAAAAGACATCAGCTACAGTCCAGACGATTCCACGGGAACGGCCCTGATAGAAGCAAAAGATTTCCTTATACTCGACACCATAGGCAAGCCTGGCCACATGAAAGACGAGGCTCGTTTCAAGCTCGGCTTCATATTGCATGACGGGAAATGCCTCATCAAAATGGAAGGCCCACTGCGAAGTGAAAGGTGAGGTCGCGGTTTAACCGAGGACGGATTATTGGGTAATGGCCTTTGCCCTCGTAAGCTGGGTTTACGGCTTTCATGCCAAAATCAAATCTCAGGATGAAATAATCAAAGTTCAACCGCAGCCCCAAACCATAGCTTACGGCTATCTGTCTCCAGAATTCGCTGAACTTGAATTGCCCGCCAGGCTGGTCTTCATAGTTGCGCAAAGTCCATATATTGCCTGCGTCAACGAAGAGAGCGCCGTTTAACTTCCAAAACAAATGCGCCCGGTACTCCATGTTTAGGTCTATTTTCATGTCGCCGGTTTGGTTTATGAAGTCGATGTTGCCGTCGCGCCCTGAGTACGTACCAGGCCCCAAGCCCCTGACGCTCCATCCTCTAACGCTGTTGGCCCCGCCAGAGAAATAGCGCTTTTCAAATGGCAATATCGTGCTGTTTCCATACGGATAGGCTATCCCAAAGCCAAAGTGCCACACCAGGGAGTTGTTGTAATCGAACCTTATGTTGCGGGTAAAGTCAAAATCGCCCTTTATATACTGTGCATAAGCTATGTTGAAGAGCTTGTATTGCCCTTGGTCGTTCTTAGAAAAATCAAAGAGCAGTGCTCCAAGCCCAAGCACGTTTCCTGCCGTCTCAACATTGGCCTTTATGGCATAACGCCCGTTGTTGAATGAATAGCCAAGTCCTAGGCGCATTATGAACAAGTCTTCATAATTATAGCGCAATATGGCATTACGGCTGCTTTCGTCCTCAAGATAGTCTTGTCTGAACCTGTCGGAAATCCAAGGCATAAAGACATAGTTCAAGTCTATGAGGTCTATTTGGTATTTATCGTTGTGGTTAGCGTCGCTCCACTTATAGCGCCAGGCCACAGAAACAACACGGCGGTGGTATTCTGGGCGATTCTGCAGGTCGTAAAGGAATGAAACTTCAGACGTGGCAGTAGTCCTGCGGCGGAAGCTTGAAGAAATAAACGGGGCTATGAAGCGTGGAAACATCAAGCGGGTCTCCACGCTATACTCTTCAAAATTCTCGTTGGCATAGCCTTCCAAACCGCGTATAGCTTCGTATGCGCCACGCAGTTCAATGCTGAACACCTCTGAACCACGAAGGAGGTTGCGGTTTTGGTAAGTTAGTGAGGCTGCTGCTCCAAGGTCTCCAGCCGTGTTTGTGCCTTCCGGCTGGAAACTGATGGTGCTCGGCTTGTTCATGCTTACCTGTATGTCGCAGTCAAGGAGGAGGCTATCTGCGTGTTCCCTGAATCCTACATTAGTGTACCTTACCGCCTGCAAACGTCCAAAGTGGCTGTAAGTTTTTTGCAGGTCGCTGGCAGAGTAATAATCGCCGACTTTGATGAAAGTGTTGTTTTTGAGCACAGATTCCTTGAGCTTCAGCTTCCCATCTTCTGATGCGTCACCGCGGAAATTGACGCTACGCACCTTGTAACGTGGATGAAGCGAGTCCACTGCGCCATTTCCCCGGAATGGGTGGAGTACAAGTGCCAAGTCAACAAGATTGGAGCCGGGTACTGAGTCAGCTACATACGTTATATAATCCTTGTTGAATTCGTAGAAGCCATTGTCTGCAAGCAAATCGGTAATCCGCTTACGTTCTCTGTCAAGACGATCCACCGAGAACTGCATATTTGGCAGCAGCCCCCAGTTGCTGCTGTCTTCCATGCAAAGCAACTGTTCAATTACAGAGTCCTTAATGTCATACCTCATGTTTTTAATGAAATATGGCATTCCTGGGCGAAGTATATATGTTACATCTATCTTCTTTTGTTTCTTGCTCGTCTCCACACCAACTGAAGCGCCAAGGTAACCGGCGTTGCTAAGCTCTGCCTTAAGGTCAAGGGCTGACTTGGCTGTTCGCAACGAGTCGTATATCACCGGAGGCTCGCCCATTGACCTAAGTACGCGGTTTATCCATTTTGTTGTGTCACGTCCTGAGAGAGAGTACGTGGCCAAAGGTATCTTTATGGCAGAAAACCACCGGGAATTTCCGTTCTGCCTCACACGCGACTTCATCTTGTCCATGCTTATGTCGTCGTATTTCCCTTCAACCTTAACTTCTACATCGTCAAGCAAATAATCGCCTTTAGCAACGTACTTGGTTTCCGAGCACGAGCATAACATGGCAAGCAGAAATGCATATATGTAAAGCCTGAGTCGCATTAAATCTTTGTTGAAGTTGCAAAGTTAAAACTTTTATCGTAACTTTGCTGGCATTCCATTGTTTATTTTTGCAAACGCAGTGAATATGTTAGAAAAGAACTTGATAAAGTTGATACGCTCGCTTGAACAAAAAAAATACAGGAAGCGAACAAGCCTTTTTGTGGCTGAAGGGCCGAAGACCGTAGTGGACCTGATGTCGAGAATAAAGCCCAAAGTAATACTCGCAACGCACGAATGGATATGCCCCGCAACTAAAAACGAACCGGAGCGCTTCATTACCGTGACTGAGGGCGAGCTTTCCAAAGCCAGTTTCCTGCAACATCCGCAGCAGGTCATGGGCTTGTTCCCCATCAAGCAAGAGCCTAAAGTCAACGAATTATCGCCACAACAGAAACTCATATTAGCTCTCGATGGAGTGCAAGATCCCGGTAACTTGGGCACCATAATCCGAATAGCTGATTGGTTTGGCGTTGACACCGTTGCTTGTAGCTATGACACAGTGGATGCATATAATCCCAAAGCCGTACAGGCAACGATGGGCAGCATTGCCAGGGTGAACGTGCTTTACACCGACCTTGCACAACTGTTCGACAGATATGCCGGAGTTGCACCCGTTTACGGCACCTCCCTTGACGGCGACAGCATATACGAAGCAAAGCTCTGCAACCACGGCTTCATTGTCATGGGAAACGAAGGCAATGGCATCTCCATGCCAATACGGCAGCGGATTAGCAAGAAGTTACTAATACCCAGTTTTGGTAACAATGAAACGGTTGAAAGCTTAAATGTAGCCATAGCAACAGCAATAACTTGTTCCGAGTTCAGAAGGAGATGAAGAAAAAACGATTAATTGTCTCGCGACAACCAATCGTTTGTAACCTTAATAATCTAATACCATGAAAAACACACTGCAAAGGTATGTATCTTTTGTTGCCAAAGGAGCGGAGAACTTGTGTAACGCATTGACTCTTAATGTTCTTTAAACGCCCCTCCATCCCATTTAAATGTTTTTGACACATCAAGCGATTTTGTATATATCTTATTGTCAGCAACATAAACAGGCAAGGCAAGCTTAACAACCAGCACACAGTCAGATGGAGAAAGTGAAGCTTCGGCACACAAAAAATCGCCGATTTTATGCACATCACCACCAACAGCTGGGTCTGACGCTGCATACCTCAACAGCTTGTCGTGCGAAATGGGATTGTCTATGTCACTAAGCAAATTCCACTCTGTAGAATAGAACCTCACCTCGCTTTCTTTCACTCCGTCGCCATAGGTAACAACCATGCACACTACCTGTCCGGCTGCCCCTGCCCATGTATTGCCAAACGGAAGCAGGCGCATCTCGAGCGTGGAGGCAGGTGTCAAAGATATCTTAAGGTAATCGTTTGTCAGCGTGTCCAACGTTGTTGTACCATCAAAGGCGTTGGTCACGTTTGCCTTCATGTGTGAATCAATGAAGTCTATCATGTCAAGCTTGTTGTTGGTGGACAGATACGAGATGATTGTATCAGGCATTTGCTTTAAAACATCCCTCATTTCCACTTTTTTCTGTGCATTGGCTCCAATTGAGGCTAATACCGCCACTAATATCATCGCTATACTTTTCATATTGTAGGCTTACGTTTATTGATGTTGTTTTTATGTTTACCTTTGTGCCAACTTATGCCATTTTATGGCTTGCGGAAATCGTTTTTGGAGCTATATCTGCATGATTTGAAGACGGCATCCTATTCCGTTGCCGAACCGTCTGATTGTCAACGCGTTGCAGAATAGGCCGTTTCGCAGCCTAAAACAGGCCGTTTCGCAGTCTAAAACAGGCCATATTGAAAGCCCAAACGGCATCTTTGGCATCAACGCCCTCCCGAAACCGCATCGTGCCGTGACAAGACCTATGGTCGAGTCAAAAGGATCAGGCATCCAAAGACAAGTGCATCATCATCGCAGCAACAATGCATGCAGTCTCTGTGCGCAAGCGACTGTCGCCAAGGTGTACCGATACATAACCATTGGCCTTTGCCTTCATGACCTCCTCCATGGTGAAATCGCCTTCCGGCCCTATCAGCACTGTGACATCACTTCCAGGATTCCGTTCCTTAAGCTCATCAAAGAGGTATGTCCTGGGAATCTCCGTATGGCAGTGGGCAATGTACTTCCGCCCGCCAGCCGCTCCGGCCACGACCTTTTCAAATGGCTGTATGTCATTGAGAATGGGCTTCCATGCCTTGCGGCTCTGCTTCATGGCAGACACCACTATCTTGTCGAGCCGTTCCGTCTTCACCACCCTGCGCTCAGAGTTCGCACAGTCGAGGAAAGAAACTGCATCGATACCAATTTCAGTCACCTTCTCAAGCATCCACTCCATGCGCTCCATCATCTTGGTTGGAGCTACGCCGATATGCAGATGGCCCCTCCATTGTGGAGACTGAGGTATGGTTTCATGTATCTTATATGCACAGTGATGTGGTGCAGCCAAAGTTACTTCGGACTTATAAAACGTGCCGCAACCATCCATAAGAACCATTTCGTCGCCAGGTTTCATACGCAACACACGCACGGCATGGGCTGCCTCATCAGCTGGCAGTTCTGCTGATGTGGCTGCATGAGGAACATAAAAAAATCTCGTCTCTTTCATTCTTTCGGTTTGTTTTCTTCTTGCCCCCTTCTCTTGTTTAGCTCATCCTGTATCTGTGAGGCCAATCGATAGTTTTCTTCGTCAATGGCTTTTTTAAGCTCATTCTCAAGCCGGGCTGTGCCAAGAGTGTTTATTGGGATGGCCAACCTGTCAGCGCTGTCACTGTATGGCATGCTTTGCAGCAAGAACAAACTCTCTTCCATGAACAGGCCTATGCCATTTATCTTTGACATCAATATAGCATCGCTCAACCTTATAGGGTACTCCTTGAATGTGTACATATCCCTTATGACCGTTTTATACTCACCATCAGCAAGGTTGTATATGCACGCCTCAAACCTCTCTATTTCTACATTGTCGCCCAAAATGTCGAGCAGGACCTCCGGCAACAATCTCAAACGCAACTTGCTGTCGGCGCACCTCAGTCCAATCTGGTATTTCATGATGCCGTCACACACCACGCTAAGCATCCGGTGCTTGCCGACGTCAGACAACAGAATCACCGCCATTCCATTGCTGCCAACAACCTCGGAGAGGCCGCAAAATTCGAGCTTAACACGTCTCATTGGGCATAATGCTTTTTATCCGGGTGGAATACCAAGGCGAAAAGTATGCAAACCACCAGCGCATAGCCTGCAAAAATGAACCAGCACGACTGCCAGTCTCCGACAAGATAACCATCGGGCGTCCAAGAACAATAGTGGTTTATCACCGCTCCAGCCGACAAGGTGCCTATCGTGGCTCCCAGTCCATTGGTCATGAGCATGAACAGCCCCTGCCCTGATGCACGCATTGCGGGTGGACATTCGCTGTCGACATAGAGTCCGCCAGACACATTGAAGAAATCGAAAGCCACGCCATATACCAGGCACGACAATATGAACAAAATCACTCCGGGGAACGATGGGTCGCCAAGGCCGAAAAATCCGAAGCGAAGCACCCAAGCCACCATGGCTATTAGCATGACAATCTTAATGCCGTAGCGCTTCATGAAGAAAGGTATCATTAGGATGCTCAATGCCTCTGCCACCTGAGACAACGACACCAACATAGTTGCGTTGTTTGCGCCGAAAGTATCTGCCATGCCCGGGATGCCTTTAAAGCTCGTGATGAATGGCGTTGCATAACCGTTCGTTATCTGGAGCGACATGCCCAAAAGCATGGAAAAGATGAAGAACAATGCCATCTTGCGCTCCTTGAACAGCTTGAAGGCATCTATCCCTAATGTCTCTGCCAGCGAGCGTGCCGGCTTCTGTTCTATCGGGCAGCGCGGCAATGTATAACAATAAAGGAACAGCAGCAGACTGAGCAAACCCGAAACCAAGAATTGCATATATGTGTATTGGAACTTTGCCGGGTTTTCGTCAAGCGTGAGATGGAAGCCACCCCCGTCAACTACAGCACAGTTTACAAACCACATCACAACAATAAAGCCTATCGTACCAAGAACGCGTATGGGCGGGAAGTCCTTGACCGTATCAAGTCCGTGGGCTTTCAATATTGAAAAGGCCGTGGTGTTAGAAAGAGCCAACGTCGGCATATAAAATGCCACACTGAGCGAATAGACGGCAATGAACATTGCCTTGTCTGGCATTGGGTCATTGCGGCCGATAAGGAAAAGGACAACCATGCCAATGCCTGCCAACAGGTGGCAAAGCCCAAGCAGCCGCTGGGGCTGCACATACTTGTCGGCAACGATACCCATGATTGTGGGCATAAAGATGGACACAATCCCTTGAATGGCATAAAACCACGATATCTCCGCCCCCATGCCTGCACGGCCCAGATAGTTGCCCATGCAGGTCAAGTAAGCTCCCCATACGGCAAACTCCATGAAATTCATCACGGCCAGCCTTACCTTAATCTTGTCCATATCCTATTCAATTTATTAGTTTTCCATCGCGGTATGCTCGCAGCACACCGTCATCATCGTTCCTCAACACCACTGTTCCGCCCCACCATTCCGTAAAAGGCTGCTCCGACGCAAAGCGATAACAGTTTACCACTCTTCCATCAGCAATCTCAACTACGCACATGTCGACAGCGCCATCATCGGCAATGACCCTATGCACGGCAATGCGTCTTACGCAGTCTCTCATCGTCTCCTTACAGGATTGTACCGCATGAGCTTCGTGCCGTTAGCCACGGTGTCTGCTCCTTTGCCTACAGACGGCCCTGACGCAACCTTGAGCGTATCTCTTTTTACCACGGCACTGTCTCCATTGGTTTCCGATTCAACCGGTTTTATGGCATGGAACCTAACGAACTGTATCTGACTGATGAACATGAGCTTCAGCGTTTGGGAGTCATCGTTGCCTCTGCTGAGGTAAATGAAACCATCAATGTTTTTTATGTCATTGTTCTTGTCACCCGGTATCCTTAGCTGGGAAATGCCAGAAACACCTACACGGTTGACGTGGGTGGACACGCTGTCGTTGCCATAATGCACAGCCACATAAACTACAGCGTCTTTCGTTCCGGCCTGATACATAAAGTCACTCTTGAAGTTAAGCAAGAACGAGTCTCCTCTTTTAAATGTAGAGTCGGCCTTGATTGCAAAAGTCAACTTATCGTATGGCGGTATTGGCATCAGCACCAAAGAGGTGGATTCGTGCCAGATGTCTGCAGTATCGCCGTCTGCCGACAAATTGGAATACTTGCTGAATTCTCCCACTGACGCTCCCAATGTCATTGCCTCGTTCCCGATTCGCTCAGACAAGTGGACATATATGTCATATAGCCTGTCTGCGTTCAGATAGTAATATACAAGCGACGAATCAAAGTCAGCCTCCGTCACGCCATGCTTTTTGAGTACGGCATGGTAATACATATTCTTGTTGTAAGATATGGCTTCGCGCCCTTGCCCCTGCCCAGCCAGTGCCTGCGTGATATAATAATCATACAATATGTCTTCCATGTCCTTTGGCTGTATGTACTTATCCGGCACTGTAGGCTTGCATGATGCCACAAGGCAAGCCAATACCAGCAGCAATCCTGCTGCCCTGCAAGTGAATACGCATTGCCTCCACGTCATATTGCCCATGCTTATTTGCCTTGCGCTTTAAATGAAATATGGCTTATCTCCCTTCTGTAAAAGAGCAAAAGGAGTATCACCCCTATGCTTATGCTCGAGTCTGCCACGTTAAATATGGGGCTGAAGAACACAAAATCATCCCCTCCCACAAATGGAACCCATCGGGGCCATGTAGACACTATCAGCGGGAAATAAAACATATCGACCACCTTGCCAGTAAGAAACGATGCGTAACCAGAGCCAAACGGAACGAAATACGATGTGTAAAATTCAGATGAAGCATTGAAAATCAAGCCATAAAACATACAATCTATGACATTGCCTATGGCTCCTGCCATGACCAAGGCAAGGCAAACAACATAGCCCATTCTCGCATTTTGCCTCACTTGCAGGTACAAGTAATACCCGATAAAAGCTATGGCGACTATGCGAAACAGCGACAATGCGACTTTGCTTCCGATTTCCATGCCGTATGCCATGCCATTGTTCTCTATGAAACAAATCTTAAACCAGTCGGTTATAGTAATCGTCTCATGGAGCGTCATGTGGGTTTTAACCCATATCTTAAGCAACTGGTCAACCAAAAGAATGGCTATAATGATAAATATAGCCATTCTTCCTTTGGTCAATATGCCTTTGTCCGCACTCATTTTTTCCTGTTCTGCTTCGACTCAACACTAAGGGTTGCGTGCGGCACGGCACGCAAGCGCTCTTTGGGGATGAGCTTGCCCGTCATACGGTCAATGCCATATGTTTTGTTCTCAATGCGCACCAAAGCAGCCTCCAACCCCTGGATGAACTTCTGCTGCCTGCTTGCCAGCTGAATAAGTTCCTCCTTGGTTTGCGTGGCGCTGCCCTCCTCCAATATCTTGTATGTTGGAGACGTGTCATCCACATCGTTGCCATCTTGATTCATAAGCACACTCATCATCTGCTCATAGTCGCGTCTAGCCAAAGCGAGTTTGTCGTTGATGATTCCCCTGAACTCCTCAAGTTCTTCATCGCTATAACGTGTCTTTTCTGCCATAATAGTAATGTTATGATTATTAAACAAATGAATTTAGACTTTCTCTATAGATACCGAAACCTTAAATCCGTCAAGGTCAAGCTCAGCCCCGGCATTGGCCTCAAACGACAGCCCGTCGGCCAAAACCTGTGAACATATATAGTGGGAATGACTTTCCACCGCAGCTTTTAGGCGTTCATCGGGAGATATCGCCACGTTTATCCTATCTGTTATCTCAAGGCCGCTGTCCTTTCGTAGGTTCTGTATGCGGTTGACCAACTCTCGTGCAAGGCCTTCGCTCCTTAGTTCATCAGTAAGCTCAACCTCAAGCGCAACAGTAACATTCCCGTCGTTGCTGACAAGCCACCCCGGGATGTCCTCACTGATAACTTCTACGTCGGCAACATCTATATCAACAGGCTGGCCGTTGATTACAAACGTGGCGGTTCCTTTGTGCTCAAGCTCTGCTATCTCCTCTTGGGTCAGCGCGTCCATCTTGGCAGCCACATCCTTCATGAGCTTGCCATATTTCTTGCCCATTGTACGGAAGTTGCATTTCACTTTCTTGACAAGGACATTTGTACCCTCGGCAAACTTCAATTGCTTGACGTTCACCTCATTGAGTATAAGTTCTTCAACTGCTTCTATACGTTTTTTTTGCTCCTCATCAACTGCAGGAATCATGATTTCCTGAAGCGGCTGGCGAACCTTGATATTTACCTTGCGGCGCAATGCCAACACCATAGACGTTATCTTCTGCGCCAGCCCCATGCGCGATTCAAGCTCACTGTCAATGAAACGCTCGTCAGCCATAGGGAACTTGGCAAGATGCACAGAGCATAGTTCGTCGCGCTTAGTGACGCTCACCAAATCGAGGTACAGCCTGTCTGCATAGAACGGGGCAAACGGAGCCAACAACCTTGCCACTGTCTCAAGGCAGGTATAAAGCGTTTGGTATGCTGAAAGCTTGTCTGTGCTCATCTCCTTGCCCCAGAAACGCTTGCGGTTCAAGCGCACATACCAGTTAGACAGGTCGTCATTGACAAAGGCATCTATCAGTCGCCCTGCCTTTGTCGGGTCAAAGGCGTCCAGCTCGCGAGTTACATTCTTAACAAGAGTATGGAGCACCGACAATATCCAGCGGTCTATTTCAGGGCGTTCTGCCAGGTCAACGTCAGGCTCTGAGTAGTCAAAGCCGTCAACATTGGCATAAAGGCTGAAGAATGAATACGTATTATATAATGTACCAAAGAACTTGCGGCGCACCTCATCAACACCATCTGGAGAGAACTTTAGGTTATCCCATGGCTCAGAGTTTGTCAGCATATAGAAGCGCACAGGGTCTGCGCCGTACTTCTCTATCATCTCAAACGGATTGACCACATTACCCACGTGCTTGCTCATCTTGTTGCCCTTGGCGTCGAGCACAAGTCCGCTTGAAATTACATTCTTGAACGCAACGCTGTCAAACACAAGAGTGGCAATGGCATGCAGGGTGAAAAACCATCCACGGGTTTGGTCTACGCCTTCATTGATGAAATCGGCGGGGAAAGCCAATCGTTTGTCTATCAGTTCCTTGTTTTCAAAAGGATAATGAATCTGGGCATACGGCATTGACCCTGAATCGAACCATACGTCAATCAGGTCGCTTTCCCTCTTCATCGGCTTGCCAGTACTGCTGACAAGCGTAATGTTGTCAACATACGGGCGGTGCAGGTCTATCCTGTCATAGTTTTCCTTTGAATAATCGCCTGGCACAAAACCTTTCTCCTTCAGCGGGTTTGCGCTCATGACGCCGGCTTTCACCGATTTTTCTATTTCATCGTACAGCTCTTGCAAACTGCCTATGCACAATTCTTCGCCATCCTCATCGCGCCAAATAGGCAATGGCGTACCCCAGAAACGTGAGCGCGACAAGTTCCAGTCGTTTAGATTTTCAAGCCAGTTGCCAAACCTGCCTGTACCCGTGGACGCAGGCTGCCAATTGATGGTCTTATTCAGCTCCACCATACGGTCTTTCCCGGCTGTAGAGCGAATGAACCAACTATCAAGCGGATAATAAAGTATTGGCTTGTCTGTACGCCAGCAATGCGGATAGTTATGCACCTGCTTCTCTATCCGGAATGCAGTTCCGGCCTGCTTCATCTCCATGCAAATGATGATGTTAAGGTCTTCTGCCTTGCTTGCGGCCTTCTCGTCATACTTTCCACCGACGTTGAATTCAGGCTTGTATGCGTTTTTAACATAGTCTCCGGCGTGATGGCTGTAGGCTTCTACATTCACGCACTTGTCAAGAAAGTTTGCATCAAGCTCATCCACCTTATAATACTTTCCCTCCAAGTCGACCATTGGGCGCGTCTCTGCCTTTTTGTTGACAAGGAAAAGGGCCGGAATATGGGCGTCGGCTGCCACACGGGCGTCGTCAGCGCCAAATGTGGGAGCAATGTGCACTATGCCTGTACCATCTTCGGTTGTTACATAGTCGCCCGATATCACCCGGAAAGCTGTGTCTTCCATCTCAACGAAACGCTCCTTGCCATTCTCGCTGTTGAAAACTTTCTCGGGATGCTGTGTCGCATAATCGTTTACATAATCGGCCGCATGTTCACCTATGCGCTGGCAAGGCTTGACCCAAGGCATCAGCTGAAGATACTTTATTCCTACCAGTTCCGTACCCTTGTACTTGCCAACCACACGGTAAGGCACGACCTTGTCGCCATGCTTGTAATCTTCCATGGGCTTGTCCTTGCCCTCTGGCGACAGGTAAGTTCCAAGGCAATCTTCGGCCAAAATGACGGTAATCGGAGCGTCGTTATACGGATTGTAGGTTTGCACTGCAACGTACATGAAGCTCGGCCCCACGCACAACGCCGTGTTTGAAGGCAAGGTCCATGGAGTGGTTGTCCATGCTGCGAAATAGGCTTCGCCCCATTTGGCCCACTCTGCCTTGGGTGCTGCGATTTTGAACAAAGCCGTTGTTGTGGTGTCCTTGACATCGCGATAGCACCCAGGCTGGTTCAGCTCATGCGAGCTGAGGCCAGTGCCTGCTGCCGGCGAATACGGCTGTATGGTGTATCCCTTATAGAGCAAGCCTTTCTGGTGAAGCTGCTTGAGCAGCCACCAAAGCGTCTCCATGTATTTGTTGTCGTATGTTATGTATGGATGGTCAAGGTCAACAAAATACCCCATCTCCTCAGTCAGCCTGCGCCACTCGGCAGTGAACTTCATGACATTCTCACGGCACTTGCGGTTGTAGTCCTCTACAGATATGTACTTGTCTGATTCCTTGTTGTCGATGTCGGCCTTGGTTATCCCAAGTTCTTTTTCAACTCCAAGTTCAACTGGCAAGCCATGAGTGTCCCAACCGGCCTTGCGGCGCACTTGGTATCCTTTCATCGTCTTGTAGCGGTTGAACGTATCTTTGATGGCTCGGGCAAAGACATGGTGGATGCCGGGATTTCCGTTGGCCGATGGTGGGCCTTCGAAGAATATAAACTGAGGACATCCTTCCCGCTCATCGACGGACTTATGGAAAACATCATTCTCATTCCATCTCTCAAGTATTTCCTTGTTCACCTGAGTCAGGTTCAAGCCATTATGTTCGGCGAATTTCTTTGCCATTGTCTATTTTTCTTATATAATGTGTGAGCCGCAAAGTTAATATATTTTTTTTAGGGAGCAAAATAAAATTATCATTTTTAACCCAAATCAGCCATTGGCATTCATGCTGATTTTCCATTCATGCCAGGCCCATTGCACACTATCTTCATCATAGGGCAAAAGTCATACCCATATATTAGATTAGTTACATGGTGACGAAAGGAACGATAAATTAGCAAAATAGCATCGTTGCATTCAAGTAAACATCGAAGCTGTTATGCCACGTTGCAAGGCTTGATTTAAACCAAATCGAATTCAACTTGTGCCATATTTTGTGTCCATGTCACGCAGGGTTGGCCTCAGCAGTGCAGCAGGCTTGGCAGCCCACGCAGTGGGCGAGGCGAAATACGGGATGAAGGCAAGAATGCCAAACAAGACGAAGAGTCATTGAAACAACCGACACAAACAACAACAATGTACACTGATGCAATTGTGGTTAAAATACAGGTAGCCAATTGCGCAGGACACAATATGTAAGAATAAATTACCCACAGGCCTCAATCTGCCAACACGTTGACCATGAGGAAGTTGCAGAACGGGCGTTTCTGTCTTGTGAAACAGTACGTCTTGCAGCCTGAAACCGGCCGTTTTGCATTGCGAAATAGGCCGTTTCAGCTACCCACTGGACACATTGCATGGAACGGGCATCGTCATGTAAATTTTCCTTACCGCCAAATACATTATAAAACAATATGCAAAAAATCCCCGTAAATGCACTTGCAACAACAAGCATTTACGGGGATTTCTGCATGATATAGAGGCAAAAAGCCCCAATATCCAAAACTTGCAAACGTGCCATATATCGAGACTCTAGCAACAGTCTGCATTTTGCCGCATTAGTTCAAGCTAATTTCATTTCCTGAAGCAGCTCTTTCTGCCTTGCGCTTAGATTGGTAGGCAACTTCACATTGTACGTGATGATCAAGTCACCATAAGTGCCATCACCACGGTCATAGCCCTTGCCCTTAAGCCTCACTTTTGCTCCATTCTGCGTTTCAGGCTTTACCTTCAGCTTTATCTTGGAACCATCTTTCAGCTGTATTATTATTTCGCCACCGAGCAACGCTGTGTACAAGTCGATGTTTACGTTGGCGTTCATCTCGCCACTGTGCTGGCGCGTTCCGCCAAAGCCGTCGAAGCCATGTGTGGCGCGCCGACCTTTGCCGCCAAAAAGTTGCTCAAAAAACGAGCTGAAGCCGCCACCGCCCATCCCGCTGCCAAAGCCACTGAAGTCGAATCCATCGAAAGGCGAGCCGCCCGCAGTATTTCCATACGAGCCTCCGGCAGCATTATATGCATCGGCATTGCGCCACTGCTCGCCATATTGGTCGTATTTCTTGCGTTTTTCCGGATCGCCTATCACGTCGTAAGCTTCGTTAAGAGCCTGGAATTTCGCCTTTGCCTTGGGGTCATCAGGATGAAGGTCAGGGTGAAACTGCTTGGCACGCTTAAGGTAAGCGCGCTTAACATCCTTTTGAGGGATATTCCTGTCTACACCAAGAATCTTGTAGTAATCAATAAATGCCATAATCGTTCCTCCTTGCTTTTTACTGAAAAATGCAGCAAAAACCATGCCCAAGGCTCTCGATTGATATGCCATAAGGCTTTACTTTGGGCAAAGAAACAATTTCGACAAACATTTTCGGCTGTTTAAGCCCCAGTCTGGGCTTAAACAGCCGAAAGAAATGTATGCCAAGCATTGGCAATGCTAAAAGAGGCTCTTGGAAGAACTGTATGCCTATGCTTACGGCACGGGGTTAATAATTCTCTGCCCTCACCTGGAAGTAGCTCTGCGGATGGTTGCATACAGGGCAAACATCGGGTGCAGACTTTCCAATGACAATGTGGCCACAATTGGCGCACTGCCAAACAGCATCACCGTCCTTAGAGAACACTTTCTTGTCGCGCAGGTTTTTCAGCAGCTTGCGATAGCGCTCCTCATGCTCTTTCTCAATGGCTGCCACGCCCTCGAACTTCTCGGCAATCTCAATGAAGCCCTCTTCGCGTGCCTCCTTGGCCATGCGCGCATACATATCAGTCCACTCGTAATTCTCCCCATTGGCAGCATCCTCAAGGTTGGCCTCAGTACCCGACACCTCACCACCGTTAAGGTATTTATACCAAAGCTTGGCATGCTCCTTCTCGTTGTTGGCTGTCTCTTCAAATATCGCTGCCATCTGCACAAACCCATCTTTCTTGGCCTTGGATGCAAAATAGGTGTATTTATTGCGTGCCATCGATTCTCCGGCGAAGGCCTCCTGAAGGTTTTTTTCGGTCTTTGTTCCTTTCAGGCTCTTGCCTATCTCCTTGAACTTACTTGCAGGGGCGTTGCATACCGGGCACTTCTCGGGTGCCTCATTGCCTTCGTGGACATATCCACATACAGTACAAACGAATTTCTTGCTCATAACGTATTTGTTTAAAATGATTAATGATAATGTTGGTTCTTCACTCTTTGGTTGCTGAACATTTTGCGCATATACCTTTATAATATAACTGCACTTCGTCAACAGTGTTGCCTCCAACGCTCTCTCCTATGGGCAGTTGAGGCATGCAGATACCATCCATGTCTATTATCCGCCCACATCGGCGGCAGTAGAAGTGGGCATGTGGCACTGTCACTCCATCGTAGCACACTCTGTGCTCGTCGATGGTTATCATTTGTGCTGCCTTGCATTCGGAAAACAAGCGCAGCGTATTGTATACTGTGGTCTTGCTAAGAGTGGGGAACTTACGCCCTAAATCCTTATGCACCTCGTCTACAGTAGAGTGAGTATGGTGCGAAAGGAGGTAGTCCATTATGATCAGTCGCTGGACTGACGGACGCAACCCGCTATCTTCAAGCCGCTTATATGCTTCTTTTTCTTTAGGTAACATCGTTGCATTGTTTTCTTGCTTGCAAAGATAATAAATATAGTTCATGCCACAAAACAAAATTGGATAAATTACAAATCATTTTTGTAATTTATCCAATTTTGTTTCGCTTATGCTCTATTATGAGCCATGCATCGGTTAAAAATGCCGCCTATTAATGGCTTATGGCACATACATCATGCATTATCTCATTCCGTGGTGAAAGTCTTTTTCACTTTTTTAAGCCCTTCTGTTGCAACTTCGAGTGTCACCTTGCCCGGCTCTCGCGTTGAGCGCAATATCACAGTGGCCGTACCTTTATAAAGTCGGCGCTTGTTGCCTACTGTGAGTTCCTCGCTATTCATGTCGCCATTGATTACGCCTACAATTTCAGCCGGACCTTCAACTGTGAATGTCAACTCGTTTTGAGATCCCTGCACTTGGCGGCCCTTAGAATCTACCGCGCATACCCTTACGTGCTGCAAGTCTTGTCCATCGGCTTTCCATGCCGGGTTATCTGCTGTCGCCGTGAGCTTCTTGGCCTCGGTTGTGGTCTCTATCTTGTGGCGAGCCACTACCCTGCCACCTTTCTTTGCTATAGCTTCAATATAGCCCTCTTCGTACTTGACATTATCCCATTTTATTTTGTTGCGACTTTGGGGATTAGTCGGATTCTTTTTCTTTCCGATGCTCTTGCCGTTGACAAAAAGTTCAACTTCATCAGCGTTGGTATACGTATAAAGCGACAATACGCTACCGGCTTTCCTGTTCCAATGGTCTGACATTCGTTGCGAGCCTACCTTAACATCGTTCCATACTGTATTGTCTTCACTATCAACGATTCCGATATGCACCACAGGGTCATCTGGCTTGAACATACTCCACAGCAAATAAGCAATGGGCTTAGGCTCAAGCGAGATGTCAAATGCACCTTGTATCCATCCCTTTGCAGGCCAGCCATTAGACTCCCCAAGGTAGTCTATCATGCCCCAATATGCCAATCCAACCACTTTGTCGAGGTCCATCTCAAAGAAATTGGGCCCCATCATCGCAGTGTTAGCCTCACTCTGGTAGAAAATAAGATTTGGGAAGCGCCTGCTGTCGCCTGGGAAATACATATACCTGTAATTGTAAGAGGCAATGTCGGTTTCAAGGACGAGTGGTGCCGGAAGCGAATCGGTCTTCAAGCTGCGCTTTCGTGGGTGCATTGCAACGGTAACGGGGCGTGTCTTGTCGTACCTGTGTAGCAATTCCCTCTGAAGACGATAAGGGGTTACGCCCCAATCTGCATACGGCAATGACCAATACTGCTGCAACTCGTTGCCAAGGCTCCACATCACGACTGACGGATGGTTGCGGTCGCGCCGAACAAATTCAGGCACATCATGCTGCCACATATTGACCCATTCTGTCCGCCCGCCGGCAAATTGCGTGAGCCATTTATCATAAAGTTCGTCCACAACAAGCATTCCATACTTATCGCACAAGTCGAGAAACGACTTGCTGTATGGATTATGGGATGTGCGGATATGGTTGAATCCAAATTTCTTAAGCAGCTGTATTCGCTTCTCCATTGCGCGCGGATAAGCAGCAGCTCCAAGCGCACCAAGTGTGTGATGGTTGGCATTACCCTTAAAGAGAACCTTCTTCCCGTTGAGCTTGAAGCCAAACTGGGGCGAATACTCAAACCAACGAACCCCAAAGTTTTCACTAACGCGGTCAGCAACAGTACCATCCGGGCGGTAAAGCGTAACGATGGCCTTGTATAAATGAGGTGTTTCGCAACTCCAAAGCCTCGGAGACATGAGCGTAATGCTGTCCACCAGATATTCGTTTACCTTCTGGCCGCGATTGTATTCCACTTTTTTAGTCACATCTGACACCGTATCTCCGTCCGCATCTATAATTTTGGTATTCACCCTTAAGTCCTTTACATTCAGGTAACAAGCCATTTCCGCCTGTATCATCACCGTTGCACGGGTTTCGCTAACGTTTGGCGTGGTTATGTAAAGAGGATGGCGCGTAAAGTACTGACGAGGGTCAGTGACAATGATAGTGACATCTCTGTACAACCCGCCGCCGGTATACCAGCGGGAGTTTTCTGGCTTTTGCGTATTAGCCTTCACTGCGATGACATTGGGCTGGCCAAACTTCAGGAGTTTTGAGATGTCGATATCAAACCCAAGATACCCATAATCTGTTCCGCCAATGCGTTCGCCATTTAGGAAAACATCGCCTACGAGCATTATCCCCTCAAAGTCAAGAATGACACGCTTGCCTTTCCATGAGTCATCGGGAGTGAATGTCTTGCGATACCAACCGATGCCCATTTCCTTGAATCCTCGTGAGCTGAGGCGGCTCCTCACGTTGCTCGCGATGTCTGAATTGTCAGCTTTTTCTCCCTTGGCGGGAGCAACCCACGGCTGATAAATCTGAAAATCGTGCGGCACGGTTACACTCTCCCACTTACTGTCGTCAAGACCCAAGCTCTGAGCACCTTCTAAATCACCGGCGTGAAACCGCCAATCAAAATTAAAGTTGTGGACAACCCGAGGACCATCCGCAGCGCTCATAGGCAGCAAGGCCATGATCGCCATAAAAACAAATGCTATTCTCTTCATATTAATAATAAGTATTGTTATTGGCAAAAAGCAATATAAAGCAAATCCGTCCAATGTATATGCCACCTTAAATCGGGGTCAAAGCACTGGTCGACAGCATGCACTTATGCAAAGATAAGGAGAAAAAGGCAAAAAGAGACGCTTTGCGCAAAGATATTTCACGGCTCCCCACAAATTATCGCTGATTTCGCAAGATGATATAAATAACCACCGGTGCGCCTATAATCGGAGTCACAGCATTAAGCGGCAAAAGTTCACCGCCAGCCGGAAGCACACACAGCAAGTTGCACCCCAAGGCGACAACAGCTCCCATAGCCATGGTCACAGGCACCAACACGCGATGGTCTGACACACGAATGAACAATCGAACAATATGCGGCACGGCAAGCCCGATAAACGAAACCGGCCCGCAGCACGCTGTTACAATGGCCGTCAGGAGCCCTGTTATGACAAGCAAACAGTTCCTTACAGTCGTTACCCCGATGCCGAGGTTTGCTGCATAACGCTCGCCAAGCAACAGCAAATTGAGAGGCTTTACAAGAAGCAAAGCCCCCGTCAAGCCAACAGCAACAACCAAGGCAAAAGTAGGCACCTGGCTGATGGACACGCCACTAAAATCACCCATGCCCCACACAAGGTAAGACTTAGCCCCCTCCTCGGTTGCAAAATAGCTCAGCAGCGAAACAATGGATGAGGAAACATACCCTACCATCACCCCGATTATGAGTAGCATGACATTGTTACGCACCATTGAGGAGAAAAAAAAGATTATTCCCATGACCGCCATCGCCCCAACGAATGCCGCGATGAAAATTGCCACGAATCCCGAAACAGTGTATGTTCCCATGGTCACAGTACCACCGAAGAGAAGCATTGCCAAAGCAACACCAACACCGGCGCCTCCGCTTATCCCGAATATGGACGGGTCTGCCAGCGGGTTGCGAAAGGCAGTTTGGAGCAACAGACCGCTCACAGCCAGCGCGCTGCCAGACAAGGCAGCCGTGACTGCCTGTGGCACACGCGAGTATAAAACTATGAACGACCAGCTTGCCTTTGACGTTCCACGCCCCATCAATGCAGAAGCCACCTCTTTGACAGGAATGTCAACAGCACCATACAAAATGTTGAGTACAAAAAGAATGCTCAGCACCAATACAACCAAGAAACACCTAATCACCAGATTCCGCATGTTTTATCCCCCAACGCCTTTATTTTTCAACCAGACAATAATATCTCAAGCCGCCCAAACCCTGAATTTCAGGATGAACTACCTGCACAAAGTCGCGCAGCAGGAAATCAGGTCGGAAGGGTGTTTCTTCATAAAACAATGTCTTGTCAACGTTGCATCCGTAACACATACGCTCCCTAAAAGCCTTTAGCTTACCATATCCCGAAAATTCAGACAGCAAGCCATCGTATGTTGCAGGCGTGGAACCACCATACCTGAAGAGCCAAATATCCGCATCGCCAGCTTTCTCCAACACACTCTCAAAAGGCAATGCCAAACTTCCGGCATCGGTGTTCGCCGCAAAAGGATAATCAGCCCCTGCATCTGCGAGCATGGTCCCGATAGTGCTGCGCCCGCCTGGAAGATACCATACGGAGCCTGTCTTCTTGTCCAGTACTACGGAACGGCGAGTTTGACTTGATGCTGCAAGTGATTTCAATGCACTGTAAGTGCTATCCACAACGGCAAAAAGCGAATCGGCAGCCTTTCCCCTGCCCATAAGCAAGCCGTAGAACTTCATCCACTCAGCCCTGCCCAATGCCGAAGGCTCCATATAATCGGCGCATTCTATTATTGGGATGCCCGCCTCCTCGAACCGCCCGAAGCCCCCACCGCCGTCAAACGGCGAAACGAGCAAGGCGTCTGGCGATGCATCCATAACCTTCTCCACACTCGGATTCATGGAATTGCCCACATCTACCAACTTGCCCTGCCCGTGCATTTGTAGGATATGCGGTATTCTGACATACTGCATGTCGGCTATGCCTACAATTGCATCAGCACAGCCAAGCTCCAAGGCAAGTCCGGCATGGACAATTGAAAACGGAATCATGCGCTGCAGAGGCACACGCACTACAGTTCCGTCTGGCAAATGCCGGGCATCATGCCCTGCGCGCGGCACAAGGACATATTTGTGAAGCTGCTTGCCTTTTTGCCACGGATTGTCTATACTCACTACCGTATAGCCGTCGTGCTCCACTATATGCAGCAACTTGGCATACTTCATCCTAACCGTGTCGCCCACAACCTGCGAGAGGTTTTTTGCTCCCCTCCCGCAGGCCGCGAAAGCGACAAGGCACAGCAGCATTGCTATTGCTTGTATTTGTCTCATTTATTTCACGAATACCTTACGCACGGTGCCGTCGGACATCTTGACGATGTTCACGCCGCGAACCGGTGAAGAAATACGCGCACCTCCAATCGTATAGCGTTCCACCTCGACAGCATCGGCAGCCGAAACATGGCCATTTGACGGGATGCCGGACGTGAAATCAGGCTCACCATTAAGCCCATCCAAGCAGAAGTAGCCCGGCGTTGTCATTCCGTATTCGTTGTTGTGCGAGCTTGACACGGCAAAACCAATCTCTACCACCTTGCCAAGCATGGTAAGGTCAACCCACTGCCAATTGTCTATATAACCTCGCTCAGCCTCGGAGTCTGAACGATAGTCTGCAAGGTAAACCTCAACATCGGCAGATGTTCCATCAGCATGATATCCCGTGATGGTAAGCTTGCACCAATCACCGGCCTCAAACTTGCCAGTCATGCCGTCACCATCGGTGTATGCCATTACATTATTGGCAGTATTGGTTACGTAGAAGCCGCTCACTACCTCACCCTCAGGCTTGTTCATCACCTCTATCCGTTCGCCATAAGGATATGCCACGGCATAATTGGCCGAGCCACCATGGCCATGGCCAACGGCACTGTTGTACTGGTCAGCCTCATAGTTGTTGAACACAACCGAGGTCTTGTTTGACACGGCAAAGCCCGACCAAGAGTTCCATGTCTCGTTATAAGTATTGTTGAAACGGAAAGAGCCACTCACAAAAGTGTTGGCATAAGCCACTGACCCATAACCTCCGTCAATCTGGGTGCCGCGTTTATCGGAACCGTTCCAATAGCTTTCCTCTCCAAGTTCAATTTCCTCGAAAGTTGCCTCTTGCAGGGGCGAAGCCACGATGGCATCGAGTGAAGCCTGCAAGTGCAAGTCCTCGGCTCCAGAAATTTCGGTAGACGTTTCCCCAAGCCATCCACACTGCCGGTTGACACCGGTGTAAACCCTCACGAAGTCGATGAAATCAAGCTCTACCGGATTGCGGTTGGCATCCACGGCCCAACTGATGTCAAAGCTGCAAGCGGCTGAGTCGGTGTTGATTGCATTGTCGGCATAACCATAGCGCAGAGTGTTGAGCACCCAATTCTGCTGTCCCGAAGCCCCGTTGTTTACGCAGTTTTGAGGCAAGAGTGTACCGGTGAATGTAAGCTGTTCGCCAAGCCAAAGCGGGAAATATTCCTGTTGGTGGAAAGAGTTGCGGTCTACCGTCCCTTTGTTCCCGGCATTGTCGGTCCACGGCACGTTGTTCATGGCATCGAGCGTATAAGTAACAGAATAGCCATACTTAACCTTGCCCGCACTGTCAACGTCGGCACTACCGGCCAGTTCATACCATGCATCATCGGGCAAGCCATTGTGGTTGACATCCTTCGACACCATCACAATGCCCGGCTCCGAGCCATTCTTCATGGCATTGCCGCGAACGTAAAAGTCGTTCTGGCCGTGAATGTTGGCTATACTATGGTCGAAATGGAACGTTACATAACCACCATAGGCACCAAGTGTTATCATGCCGTTGTTTCCGGCTGCAATGGCTTTTGTACACTTTTCAGCCATCGAGGCAGCGTCGTCGCCATCCTCATATTTTGGCATGGTGTTGACAAACTGGCCAGGAGCCGGCACATACTCATCGACAGCCAGGATGTACTTGCTGTGAGTTGGCGCATCTGCCATTTGCTGACCCATTGAAACCAATGCCACTGAAGCGGCAAATGCTGATAATAACAATCTTTTCTTCATTTTACAATATGGTTTAATATATATTATATGTTGCTTTACAATTGACGGCCATACATTTCCTCATAGCACAGTTTGGCCAAAGTACAGCCTGCAGTTGCCTTGAACTATATTTACAAAAGGCGCGCCACATTGCCATTGCATCACCATGCCCCGGCAAAAGCTGCCGTCCGGCATTACGATACGGGCCGTTTTGCATCGCGAAACGGCCTGTTTGGAACGGCCAAACGGGCTGTTTGGGAACGCATTGAGCCACAACGAGTTACGGCAATTACCCAATACAATGAAAATAAACAACAATGCCGACCTCATATTCTTTATTTTTCATCATCATACACGAAGGCGGCATGCCCAGGGATGTCGCCGGTCCAGACCTTCCAATCGAACGACCCATCTGCCTTGAAATGGAACAGCTGTCCACTCGATAAGTAATCTTTTGCGTCCATCACATAAAAATCGCGCTCGTAAGGATTTACAATTATGCCATAGGGCAATACTATATCGGCAAATTCGGGCGCAGACGTGAGCACAGAAGATGATGCACAGCCCTTTGCCACATCGATTATCCCATGGCAGACGTTGTTTGTTGCCGTCTCATAACTCCACTCTACTCCGATGTAATAAAGTGAGTCGCCAACGATGCACAAGTCTGATACTGGTATGTCGAACGTGGCCGCCACCCCCATGTTGCCATTGGCATCGGGAGCAAGCTTGTAAAGGCGCGACAGCTCCGACCAGTAGTCACCACGAGAAGACACCCACAATTGCCCATGGCGGTCGGCCCGGATACGGTGCAGGTTAGGCGCCACGTCAATCTTGCCTACTTCCTTGAACGAAGGCAAGTCAACCATGCTCACGCTACGCTCACGCAAGTCGGTAAGATAGCCGCCGCTGTTGGCAACATAAAGCGTATCGCCAATAACCGCCATCTCCTCTGGCTGGTAGCCCACGGTCACAGAGTCCACTTTGGCAAAAGTCGCCGTGTCAACCTTGTATACACGGCCAAGGTGCTCTGTGCCACCAAGTTCTACAGGGCCAACGTATGAGCTTATGTAGGCGTAAGCTCCGTCAAACGTCACATAGCGGCAGTTGGGGATGTCTATCTTGGCTATCTTGCGGCAAGAATCGGCCGTAGCCACAACAACCATATTGGAGCAGTTAATTACCATCCACAGCTGGTTTCCACAGACTTTTATGTCATTGCCCACATCGCCAAGCTCCTTTACCTCACTTGGATTACGCTCTGGGTATATGTTGCGATGGTAGACTGCGGTGTTTGCCTGCCCCGAAAGGTCAAGATAATCTACAGATGCCTTGTTGGACCCCATGTTTCCTTCGCAAAGCACATACATCCCCACGATGTTGCCTGAAGGAGGAACAGCCCCGGTATCTTGAGTGTCTGACAGCATCACAAGCTCGTCTTCGCGGCATGCAAGCACAAAGGCCAGGCACGCCATGGCATACGCCAAATGTTTAATATTCACGAATTTATTACTCATTTGCTCTTTAAATCTTCAATTCTACCGCCACGGCATAGTTGCGTTTGGGCATGGGATAATTAATTATCACATCATAGTCCTGGCTGAACAGGTTGTTAACTTCAAGCGTAAGCCGGGCTTTCACTTTCTTAAGGCACAGGGAATATGTCATCCCAACATCGCTCGTGTACCATGGTTGCACGTGGTTGGTAGCTATGTTTTCCTGCTGGCTATAGCGTTCGCCTACGTAGATGAAACTATAATTCAGCGCGAACGAACGATAGGCCACCCCTACTATGACCGACCCACTGTGCCTCGGGATATATGGAATCTGGTCGTTATAATATGAGAGCGAAGGCGAAGTGACATCGCGGGCCTGCTGGAACGTGTACTGAAGACGCGCAGTTACATCAAGATTGCTCAACGCCATGAAAGTGGCCTCCGCCTCAGCGTCCACACCCCATATATGCACACGCCCAAGGTTTAGCATCGTCCAGCGGAACTGCTGCCCCTTAGGGTAAGCCACGACCTTGTCGCGGACTGCATTAAAATATCCATCGGCCTGCACACGCAGGCCCGAAAGCCAATGCGACAATCTGCCCTTGCTTATGGTGAAGCCAAGGTCGTACTGAATGGCTGCCTCTGGTTTGAGCGAGGTATTGCCGATGTCGGTATAGTAAAGCTCGTTGAAAGTAGGCATACGGAAGCTCTTTTTGGCAAAGGCATGCAGGGTTATCAGCCGCGAGCCCAACGGGGCTGCGCTTATGAAAATGGCCGGCGTAACCATTCCAACCGACGGTTTGTCGGCCTGCCGACGGGTGTGGTCTTTAACGAATGTAGCCAGCAGGCTTCCTTGCACTTTAAAAAAACGGCTGTCATAAGCTGTAGCCAACGATATGAGATTGGAGTACCTGTGTGGGTATACAAAGTTGTTTAAATCAGAATTGAGCTTGTTCCACTTGAAATCATAGCTCAACGAAACGTCCCATCCACGCATCAGCTTGTACACATTGGCCACAGTCAAGTACAGTTCCTGCTGCTTATAATTATTGTCGATGAGCATTGTGGTTGTGTCGCTGTTTACATAACGTGTGTCGTAGTAAGCGTACTTGGCCTGCAGGCGCGAACTGAAACGCTCTGAAAAAGATTTTTGGAAACTGCCCTGAAAAAATGTATTGTGGTCCCACTGGCGTTCGCCCCGCCGCCATACATTGTTTACAATAGCGCCGGGTATACCCCTTTCAGAATTGTATGTGTAAGCTTTGAATGTCCAGGAGCCACTTACCACCTGCCCATAAAGATTGGCTTCGGCCCTGAACGCCCACATGTCGCCATTCTGCCGCACGGCGGTCGTGTCATAGGCTGTGGAGCCGTCTATGTTCTTTCTGTTATAACGAAACTTGTACTTCCCCGAGGCAGTCAACCCGCCAAGGCTAAGCGAGGCGCATGTCGAAGGCGACAGGCGCTGCTCATACAATGACGAAAAGCTGTAAACCTCGCCACTCGACCCATATTTTGCCTTCAGCTTGACATTGTATGGCTTCCCATCTGAAAACGTGGGGCGGCGTGTCCGAATACGAACAGAGGCGGCACCGCCGAAAGCACTGGCCGACTGGAAGATGACACTGTTCTGCCCATTGTAGAGGGCAACCTCTTCCACGTTGTCAAGCGAGAACTGCCCCAGGTCTACCTGGCCGTTCTGTGCGTTGCCTATCTCAACCCCATCATAACTTACACCTACATGGCTGCTGCCCATGCTCCTGACATTGATTGTCTTAATGCCCCCCACGCCGCCATAGTCCTTTACCTGTACACCGGAAAAGTATCTCATGGCATCGGCAACAGAATGGCTGCTCAACCTTTCTAACTGTTTTCCATTCAAACGCTGGACGGGAATAACGTCGACTTTGGACGATGAGGATACGACTACAACTTCGCGCACTCTATGAACGCTGTCATGCATCCAAGGAGTGTTCTCCTGCGAAAAGCAGTCAGAAATGACGGCACACAGAAGTGCCAGCATAACCATTCTCATCCACACAAAAGGATTTTATTATGTCTCTTACCGCACCTTTTCCACGAGGCAACGGCGAAGAATTATACTGCAATGGCAGGTCTTCTGACTTATCGCCCGGCAGCAAACGTCTTCCCGGTAAACTCCAAACATAAACCAGTGACATAATGTTTGCGCCAGTAAGGGCGAATCACAGCAGCGGGACTGTTGGAGACTTGCACCCCATTCCCATTTTAATCACATTGTGGTGTGAACCTATTGCGGATGCAAAGGTAAGCATTTTATTTCTAATTTATGCTATCCTCCGAGCATTTTTGGGAAAATATGGTTAGGGTTGGACTCCTATTGCGGAATCCAACCCTAACTTATCATGCGCCCAAACGGTTTTATGTAAACACCTCAACCATGTCTACAGCTATTATAATACGTGGCAGGCGCTATGCCCTTGAGCCTGGGCCATACACCTTTCAACTCGGTCAAGTGTTAGGAACGTGTATGCTTTCCTGGCTTGCAAATACATCGCTGACACGATTTATCTCCAAAAACGATGTGCCTCCACCCTCGGCAAAGCTTCCGCTAAGGTGGGCAACACGGTCGTTCATGCGAAGATACCCCTTCTGGCGGAGCATACGCAAGGCAGCCATGAACTGTTCGCGCTGGCCAATCTGCTCATGCTGTGCCACGGCTATGACGCCGTAACTCAACGCAAGCCATCGTTGCACTTTCTCCTTAAGACAAATTGCCAGCACTGGATTCGGGCCTCGGAAAGCCGCTAGGTTGCGCGCCGTCTGGCCGCCCTTGCTGTCAGTGATTATGCCACGCACTCCAAGTCGCTCGGTGGCCTCAATGGCACTGTGGGCAAGGAACTCCGATGTAGTGCATCCATCTTCAAGCGGCACGTCGATATCGTGCTCACGCATCTTGTCACGCTCAGCCTGTTCTGCTATGGAGGCCATTGTCTTGACGGCCTCGACAGGGTAACGGCCAGTGGCGGTCTCACCGCTCAGCATAAGCGCATCAGTACGGTAGTAGATGGCGTTTGCTATGTCAGTAACCTCAGCGCGCGTTGGCCGAGGGTTGTCTATCATGGTGTGGAGCATCTGAGTGGCCACGATAACAGGCTTGCGTGCCAGAATGCACTTGCGGATAATACGGCGCTGTATTCCTGGAATGCGCTCTATAGGCACCTCAATGCCGAGGTCGCCGCGGGCAACCATTATGCCATACGAAGCCTCAATTATTTCGTCGATGTTGTCAACGCCCTCTTGGTTCTCTATCTTCGATATGATTTTGATGTCGCTGCCGCGCTCGTCAAGCAGACGCTGCACCGCTTTCACATCAGCTGCACTGCGCACAAAGCTATGGGCAATGAAGTCGATGTCTTCATCAATTGCCAGATTGATGTTTGCCCTGTCGCGGTCGGTCAAGGCTGGAAGGTCGATGTGGACGCCCGGAACATTAACGCTCTTGCGCGAGCCGAGGCGACCGTCATTCTGCACCTGCGCAATGACGGCAGGGCCATTGATACCGATAACACGCATTGCCAGCGCACCGTCATCAAAGAGAATGTCGTCACCGACATGGATGTCTCTTGCGAAATCGGTATATGTAAGGTTTATGATATCGTGCTCGGTGTCCATTTCTGGACGACCGAATATCTTGACAACGTCACCCACCCGGTAGTCAATGGGTGAAGGGGTGGCCGTGGTACGTATCTCTGGGCCTTTGGTATCAATGAGAATTCCTATGTGACGAGACACACGACGGGTGTTCCTTATTATTTCTCTGAGACCGTCTGGCGTGGCATGGGCAGTGTTCATGCGCACCACATTCATGCCTGCGTCGAAGAGCTGGCGGATGAAATCAACGCTACAGCGGCGGTCGCTCACTGAGGCTACAATCTTGGTCTGTTTCATGTCTGGTTATGTCTACGTTATTGTTTTATATATCCTTTATGTCTAAATGGCAGCAATGTTGCACCAATGAAGCACTGATGACATTGCAAACTTCAGAGCTTGACCTTGCGTTTTGCAGGTTTGCCCTCGTTATGCATTCGGTCGAGAGCAGTGACGACGTATGTATACTTGCTGCGACCGTCCTCATAAGGTAGGCGGATGAATGTTTGACGGGTTATGCCTACGATATTAGAAGGATTGCCTATGTCGGGCTTTTCACCTTTTGCAAAGCGATAAACAACATACTGGCAGGCTTCATCTTTCCACCCTCTGCCCTTGGGAGGTGTCCAAAATAGCATATAGCCATCTTCCGTCCATAAAGCCTTGAGCCTGCGCACCTTGCGTGGAGCCTTGCCATCAATGAACGGCATGGCTGGTTGCAAGGCTGGATACCGCCAATACACTTCGCGAAGCATCGTGCCATAATTGCCTATGTTGTCAACAACGGCCTTGGCATACCACAACACTGTGCCTTGAACCGAATGCATCTGTGCGTGCAAGGCACGCTTGGCGGGCAACTGATTCTGACGCGGATTGGCAGGGTCGGCATACTTGGCAGTTCGTTCCACGTCCTCGCCTATATAAAGCGGACGCGCCGAAGCGTGGCTGTTCCACCACTCAATGAGCGTTTTGTAATCGGCTGCGGCATGCCCTATCTGCCAGTAAAGTTGTGGAACACAATAGTCCACCCAACCGTTGTTAACCCATAAAAGCACGTCAGCATACAAATCATCGTAGTTCTGAAGCCCTTTTGTATCGCTGCCAGCTGGCGAATTGCGCTTGTTGCGATATATACCAAAAGGCGAAACGCCAAACTTGACCCATGGCTTTACGGATTTGATAGTATCTGCGAGCTGTTTTATGAAGAGATTTACATTGTATCGCCGCCAATCACCACGGTCTGCAATGCCATTGCCATAAAGGCGATGCTGCTCATTGTCGGGAATCACTTGCCCCGGTGCAGGGTATGGATAAAAATAGTCATCGATGTGCAGGCCGTCAACATCGTAGCGTCTGACGATATCAGCAACCACGCGGCAGATGTACTCACGATTATCCGGTATACCTGGATTGAGTATCAATTGCCCGTCGTAAGCAAACGCGCGCCCCGGCTGCCGCCTGGCTATATGAGTGGCTGCCAATTCTGTAGTGGTCTTGGACTTTGCCCTGTACGGGTTAATCCATGCATGTAGCTCCATGCCTCGCTTGTGACATTCATCAACCATCCATGCCAAAGGATCCCAATATGGCGACGGAGCCTTGCCCTGCACGCCGGTCAGAAAACGGCTCCAAGGTTCGTATGGGCTGGCATAAAGGGCATCGCATTCTGCCCTTACCTGAAAGATTATGGCGTTTACTCCGTCGCGTTGAAGTACATCGAGCTGCCGAGAAAGTTCACGCTGCATTGCCCGTGTACCCATGCCCATGAATTGGCCGTTGACGCACTGTATCCAAGCTCCGCGGAACTCACGTTTTTGCCTTGTGCCGTCAGCAACCTTCCTGTGGCTTGCGCAACCCGCAAGTATGGCCGCGACAACAATGGTCATAAGGATTGCTTTTCTCATCTTTGTGTGGTTTTACTTTAAATATCCATAAATATCTTGTGTCCAGTCGGCACCATTCACTGGGCAAAACGTTTGCATCCCAAACTGTGCGGCCATCTCCACATTGCGCTTTCCGTCGTCCAAGAAGAGTGTCTCTTTGGGGTTTATTCCCTCTGAGGCTATCACACGGCGAAAGAAGTCGGCATTGGGCTTCATCACCCCAAGGCGGTAACTCATATACATTGAATCCATATAATAGGACAAGGGATGGCCATGGCCATCGAATGCATCACTCAAAGCCCAGTCCATCATGAAAGGATTAGTGTTTGAAACAAGCACTACCCTGTATCCATCACCACGAAGGCGCAACAGCGCATCAAGGTTGCGAGGTGGCACCTCCTTGACGTAACCGGTCCATGCATAGCGGCACTCGTCTGCCGTTACCTCTCGCCCGGTCAGCTCGCCCAGTCCTGCCCTAAACTGCTCGGCATCAATCACCCCTTGCTCGAGTTCTCCAAAAATGCCACTTTGGGTGTAAGTGTCAAGCCGCCGAGCTGCGTCTTTCAGACCTATCTCCAAAAATCTGGCCACAGCCTGCGCAGGATCGAGAGTGACAATTACCCCACCCAAGTCAAAAAGTATATTTTTTATCATAATCTATGTCGTTGTTGTTAAATGCTTTCCTTAACACTGTCGCCAGCAGCCACTGTGCTGCCTCTGGCACCTCATGGCATACATTCAGTCGTCAAAAAGATTGAGCCGCCTTTCACGTGCCTCATCAATCGACAGCGTTTCAGGTTGGCGAGACTGATAATCGCGCCGTAAGGCTGCTTGTTCGGCCTCTACTGAGGCTTCAAATGATGCCCGCCCAGCGTCATCAAGCAGGTGCGCAGCCACAATTGGATTCTGCGAAGCATCCTTCACCCACACCACAGGGCCACCATAAACGGGTGCAATTTTCAGTGCCACGTGAAGGTTGCTCGTTGTTGCCCCACCTATCATGAGCGGCACATTGATGCCGGCGGCATCAAGTTCGCGGGCAACATTGACCATTTCCTCAAGGCTAGGCGTAATCAAGCCACTAAGACCTATGAGGACAGGATGCTCTTCTTGAGCCTTGCGCACAATCTGCTCTGCAGGCACCATTACCCCAAGATCCAGCACGTCATAACCGTTGCAAGCCATGACCACACTGACAATGTTCTTTCCGATGTCGTGTACATCGCCCTTGACAGTGGCAAGCAATACTTTACCGGCAGGCGCGCCCTTTCCTACTCGCCCGCTTTCGATGTAAGGATTGAGAAACTTTACGGCCTGCTTCATCGTGCGGGCTGCCTTAACCACCTGCGGCAAGAACATCTTGCCAGAGCCGAACAACTCGCCAACGCGATTCATTCCATCCATCAACGGTCCTTCGATGATATTCACGGCCGATGGGAATGACGCAATGGCCTCGCCCAAGTCGGCCTCAAGATAGTCGCCGATGCCTTTCACCAAAGCTTCCGAAAGCCTTTCAGCCAATGGCAACTTGCGCCATTGTGGCTCTGCCGCATGAGAACCGGCCTGGGTTGCCTTTGCGTTGGCCTCCTGTTCACGTAACCTCGCAGCCAGCTCCACCAAATCGTCTGAGGCTCCCTTACGCCTACAGAGCACCACGTCTTCGATAATCTGAAGCATATCTTCAGGTATATCATCGTAAGTCACTCGTGTAGCGGGATTTACTATTCCGAAATCCAGTCCTGCCTGTATTGCATGGTATAGGAAAACCGCATGCATGGCTTCACGTACAAAATTGTTGCCACGGAAAGCAAACGAAAGATTGCTCACCCCGCCACTCACATGAGCCCAAGGCAGGTTCTTGCGAATCCAGGCTGTAGCCTTGATGAAGTCGGCGGCATAACTATCGTGCTCCTCCATGCCCGTGGCGATAGCCAGCACATTAGGGTCAAAGATAATGTCACGGGGATCCATGCCGACCGACTCTGTGAGCAGCCGGTAAGCTCGTTCAGCTATTTCTATGCGGCGGCCATAAGTGGTGGCCTGTCCTTGTTCGTCAAAGCACATCATCACAACCGCAGCCCCATAGCGCATGGCATCCCGGGCATGAGAAAGAAACACCGCCTCGCCCTCTTTCAAAGATATAGAGTTGACGATGCCCTTGCCTTGCAGACACTTCAAGCCAGCCACCACGACATCCCAGTTCGATGAATCGACCATCACCGGAACACGGGCGATATCAGGTTCTGAAGCGAGCAAGTTAAGAAACTCAACCATCTCGCGGCGAGCATCGAGCAGGCCATCGTCCATGTTGACATCAATCACCAATGCTCCATCGGCCACCTGCTTGCGGGCTATGCCAAGTGCCTCGGCATAATTCTTCTCACTAATGAGGCGCAGGAACTTGCGCGAACCAGCCACGTTGCACCGCTCGCCAACATTGACAAAGCGCACCTCTGGCGTGACCTCAAGCAGGTCAAGCCCACTGAGCAATATGCTTGAACGCGACTGCTGCACATTGACTGCTGGCTTGCGCGGCTCACGCCCTTCCACCAATGGCGGATAAAGGGCGATGTACTCATCGCTTGTGCCACAGCATCCGCCGATAATGTTCACCAAGCCCTCATCAACAAATTCGGCCATCTGCTGCGCCATGCTCTGCGGTGTTTCATCGTAGTGCCCCATGGCATCGGGCAAGCCAGCGTTTGGATGTGCGCTCACGTAATATGGGGCGCGCCGTGCCAGCTGCCGCAGGTAAGGCTTCATTTGTGCCGGGCCGAAAGAGCAGTTGAGCCCAACAGAAAATACAGGGTAAGTACTGATGCTTGCCAGGAATGCATCGAGCGTTTGCCCGGACAGGGTCCGCCCTGCCAGGTCGCTTATCGTTACGGAAAGCATTATCGGCAGTCTCACGCCGCGGCGTTCCATGACATCCATGGCCGCCACTATTGCAGCCTTGGCATTTATAGTGTCAAAAATAGTCTCAACGAGAAACGCATCCACCCCACCCTCGGCCAGAGCATCCATCTGTTCGGCATAGGCCGAAGCAAGCTCGTCGAAAGTCACGTCGCGTGCCGCCGGGTCGCCAACATCAGGACTAAGGGAGCAGGTTTTGTTGGTGGGCCCTACCGAACCGGCCACAAACCTCGGCCAGCCGGGTGTGCTGTAGGCATCGGCTGCGCTGCGGGCAAGCCGCGCCCCGGCCAAAGCCATCTCGCGGCTGAGGCATTCCAATCTATAGTCTGCCTGAGATATGCGTTGGCTGTTGAACGTGTTCGTGGTAATGATGTCGGCTCCGGCCGCGAGGTACTTACGGTGGATTTCGTCTACGATGTCGGGGCGGGTTATGTTCAGCAGGTCGTTGTCGCCCCTAAGCGTCACCTGCGAGTCGCGGAAACGCGCCCCGCGGAAGTCGGCCTCCGACAGTCCATACCGTTGTATCATTGTGCCCATGGCCCCGTCGAGCACGAGGATTCGCCTTTCAGCGGCCTCAGCCAAAGTGTAATGTCGCATTCAAAAATGTTTTATGGCGCGGTCCATTTCGCGTCGGTCTTCCTTTTCCTTCAGCGTCTGGCGCTTGTCAAACTCCTTCTTGCCCCGGCAGAGGGCAATGTCCATCTTGGCGCGGCCCTTGCCGTCGATGAATACGAGAAGTGGCACGATGGTGAACCCGGGCTGCTTGGTGGCAGCCTGCAGCTTCATTATTTCGCGGCGGTTGAGCAACAACTTGCGGTCGCGCTTGGCATCGTGATTGTTGTATGAGCCATAGAAGTAGGGGCTGATGCTCATGCCTTTTACCCATATCTCGCCATTGTTGATGTAGCAAAACGTATCAACCAGACTGGCCTTACCCATCCTGATAGACTTTATCTCAGTGCCGGTGAGCACGATACCCGCCGTATATGTGTCAACGAAAAAATATTCGAAGGCCGCCTTCTTGTTCCTGATGTTTACGGGGCTCTTCTTCCTTATCAGCTCTTGTTCCTTATTCATTTATTTCTATCCTTGCGAAGCGGTCTAAATGCTCGTCAACGTAGTGAGCAATGGCGGCCGTCCATGCCTCCTCGTTCTCCACGAATTTGTCGTCAAGGTCGTCGAACTCGGGAAATAGCTCGAACAGTGCCATGAACTCCTCATCGGTGCAATCGCGCTCTATCTCCTCGTGATGCTGGTTGTACAGCGCACGGGCATCATATACAAGCCGGGCAAAATCGCGCAGCCCCCATTGCTTTACGGCCTTTGCAAATGGGTTCTGGAAAATGAACGCACCGTAGCCGTTATGTATCAACTGCACAAAACCACCGTCCATCACCTCCCCGTGCAGAATATCGTAAGCAAGCAACGTGAGTTGGTCGGAGTTAAGTTCGGCCATGGTCTCTGCCGTCAGCTCACCACCGATTGCATCGCGGATGGCGCAAACGAACACCTGCAGGAAAGCGTCCATACCCTCTCCCGCAGCAACGCGCAACGCCGCATCATTGATGACCACATCTTTCATATCAGCCACAAATTTACATGATTTTTCCGAAACCACAGCCTTATGAGCCAAAAAATCGCAGCATGGCGGGCCAAATTACTATTTTTGCCATAAGTCACGATACAATGCCAGGCTACACACTTCAGTGTAGAGTGTACAGCTGGACGGCCCAATCATCGAAGTAAACAACAACTGCCAACAAAAACGGCAGCAAGAAAAGTGACCGAAAAGCTTACCACAAAACCATAAGCTGGCTGCGATTCCTTGTTAGGTTAACAGCCTGGGGAAAGCCTTAAAGGTAGCTATTGCAACAGCCGAGACACAGCGCGGAGCGCATACTGGAAGTAAACTTTTTTCAAAAACCATAGCTTTCTTGCAAAGAGTTGAGGCACAAGCACTTAACGAACGCCACAAAACAGTCGGCAAAACAGGCTCTTTAAGAAGCCAATATAGGCCGTTTGACCGTGCCAAACAGCACGTTTTGGATAGCAAAACGGCACGTGCCACATTCAGCCACGGTGCTTGTAATTATTTTTTCAAGCCATGAGCAAACCAGAATCCGCAGCAAGGCACTTGGGTGAAACGCCATTGTAGCGCGCCTTGCCGCATATGCCAATACGACAAACAACCAGGGCTAAGCCACAAAAGAACCTGCTTGGCTTCCGCCTGCGCCAATCCGCAAATCAGCGACCCGCAGAAAACGGCGTTAAAGAGTTAAAAAGAATACCTAATTATAAGTATATATCGAAAGATTTTAGTAATTTTGCGCTCGGATAATAGCTCCAAACATTTATCACAATAAATAAAACAAGAAGTATGACTTATTCAAACGAAGTCAACAACATGTGCGTTGTTGCCAAAGGCCCCAACCATGGGCCAGCCCCAATCCCTGAAGAGGGAAAGTGGATTCAGGCGAAGGAGATAAAGGACATCTCCGGTTATACACACGGTGTGGGCTGGTGCGCCCCCCAGCAGGGAGCCTGCAAGCTGTCGCTTAACATTAAGGAAGGCGTAATCCAGGAGTGCCTTGTGGAAACAATAGGATGTACGGGTATGACCCACTCTGCTGCCATGGCTTCAGAAATCCTGCCTGGCAAGACCATTCTTGAGGCCCTGAACACCGACCTCGTGTGCGATGCCATCAACACCGCCATGCGCGAACTGTTCCTGCAAATTGTGTACGGCCGCTCGCAGAGCGCATTCTCTGAGGATGGACTCGTAATCGGTGCCGGACTTGAGGACCTGGGCAAGGGCCTGCGCTCGCAGACCGGCACACTCTACGGCACCGTGGCAAAAGGCACACGCTACCTGGAACTGACAGAAGGATACATCACCAAGATGTTCCTCGACAAGGACAACCAGGTGTGCGGATACGAGTATGTGCACCTCGGCAAGATGATGGAGGCCATCAAGAACGGCATGGACGCCAACGAGGCCGTGAAGAAGTTCACTGGCACATATGGGCGCACTAAGGCCGAGCAGGGAATTGTTAAGAGTATTGACCCACGTAAAGAATAACCAAGGAGGACCGACACAATGATAAGAAAAGTAAGTTTCGAGAGCCAGGAGCGCCGCATAAAGCAAGTACTGGCAGCTCTCAACGAAAACGGCATAAAGGATATTGAAGAGGCAAACCAGATATGCGAGAACGTCGGCATTGACCCTTACAAGATTTGCGAGGACACTCAAGGCATCTGCTTTGAGAACGCCAAGTGGGCCTACGTGTGCGGTGCAGCCATCGCCATCAAGAAAGGCGTAAAGACTGCCGCTGAGGCTGCCGAGGCAATCGGCATTGGCCTGCAGAGCTTCTGCATCCCTGGGTCTGTGGCCGACGACCGCAAGGTGGGCATTGGCCACGGCAACCTGGCTGCCCGCCTGCTCCGCGAGGAGACTGAGTGCTTTGCATTCCTGGCCGGACACGAGTCGTTTGCTGCCGCTGAGGGAGCTATCAAGATTGCCGAAATGGCCAACAAGGTGCGCCAGAAGCCGCTGCGCACCATACTTAATGGCCTTGGCAAGGATGCAGCCATGATTATCAGCCGTATCAACGGGTTCACATACGTTCAGACAAAGTTTGACTATTACACTGGCGAACTGAAGGTGGTACAGGAGATTCCTTACTCTGACGGTCCACGCGCAAAGGTTAAGTGCTACGGAGCTGACGATGTGCGCGAAGGTGTGGCCATACTGTGGAAGGAGAATGTAGACGTTTCGATTACCGGAAACTCAACTAACCCGACACGCTTCCAGCATCCCGTGGCCGGCACTTACAAGAAAGAGCGCGTGCTGGCTGGCAAGCCTTACTTCTCTGTAGCATCTGGTGGTGGCACAGGGCGTACCTTGCACCCCGACAACATGGCAGCAGGCCCTGCATCATACGGCATGACCGATACGCTCGGCCGTATGCACAGCGATGCCCAGTTCGCCGGGTCTTCGTCAGTGCCTGCCCACGTAGAGATGATGGGCTTCCTCGGCATGGGCAACAACCCGATGGTAGGTGCTACAGTAGCAGTGGCCGTAACTGTTGACATGGCACTGAACAAATAAGCCTGCTGGCTTGTTGAACTGAAAGAAGAATAATAAAATAAGAGTGAAAGATTAGTCACGCACAAACGCAGGCTATTGTTTTCCTGCCATATTGTATGCGGCTAATCTTTCACTCTTCTTGTATCCCGCTTATTCCATTGTCTGCCATCATGGAATCCGCAAAGGGCATCACTCGTAGTCGTCTATGACCGAATTCATGAAATCCATCATCGGCTTGCCTGCAAGGAAAATACACTCCATCTCGTCAAGCCAGCCTTCGCCGTCAAAGAAGTCATCGCTGACGGCATGCCAACAGCAATAATCCTTCATGCGCAAATAGCCAACGTAATCGTAATCGCGCGGGAAACCAGCCGGGCAAGTCTTCAGCTTCTCTATCCCAAATCCCTGCGTGTCATCCCACCCGGCCTGCTCATCAGCACCGAAATACTCAAGAAACTTAGGGCTTCTGACGCATTTCAGCCACTCGTCGGTGTTTGCCATGATTTCATTGCGGCAAGCGGTGAGGATATTGGTTGGCAGCCAGTAATTGCCACAACTGAGAAGGCAATGGGCTGGTTCAAGGTGGATGTAGTATCCGCCGTGAAAGGCTTTCTTGCCATGGGCTGCAATATAAGCTCCAAGGTGGGTCTTATAGGGCGACTTGTCTTTTGAAAAGCGAGTGTCGCGGTAAAAGCGATATGTGGCATCCTTCACTGTTATGTGCGACACCGATGGGTCGAAGGTGGAGATTTTTGCAATCGCCTGCCTTATGCCTTTCTCAAAATCGGCACGAACGGCATCGTATTCTGCCTTGTTCTCAATAAACCACTGGCGGTTGTTGTTTGCGGCTATGTTTTCCAAAAAGCCGAGTATTCTCTTTGCATTCATAATCGTTTATAGGAATAACTGCATAAAAATGTCTGTTTGCATCTTAGTTGTCACACAATAGCATACGCACCGCAAACATCGGGACGGCACGCTATGCTGCACATGATTCTGATGCAAAATTAATGAAAAACATCGGCATTCTCAAATAAATAACGTGAGTTCGACGAATTCAAAACAAAGCAAGCTGTGTGTCAAATGTACGTTGTACATAGATACACGGC
>CALUEY010000039.1 GCA_944319915.1 uncultured Prevotella sp.
CACTATAAAGTTACAACAATTTTCGCTAATCACCAAATTTACAAATAGTTATAATTCATCGAACTCACGTTAAATATTAACTTAAAACAAAGAAAGATGAAACGATTTGCTTTTAAAATGTTCCTGAAAAAAGGATGTGAAGATGAGTATGCAAAGCGCCATGCAGCCATTTGGCCTGAACTCAAACAGATGATTAAAGAGCAAGGTGTCAGCGATTATAGCATATTTTGGGATAAGGATACTAATATATTGTTCGCCATACAAAAATGCGAAAAGGACACAAACAGTCAAGATACCACCAATGTTGACCCAATTACCCAGAAATGGTGGGATGCAATGTCTGACATCATGGAAGTAAATCCTGACAATTCGCCAATAACAGTTCCACTCAAAGAAGTATTCCACATGGATTAACCACAAAATGACTCCGTGCGTAGGAACATCCCATTCCAGCGCACGGAGTCATTATGATAAACTATCTGATTCCCACATTGCCAACTTCTCAATCTGTATCGTTCATCAGTGCAGAAGTCCTTACCCTACTCAATGTTTCTGGTGTCATCTGCAAGTAACTTGCAATATAAACCAACGGAGCCCGCAGCACCAATTGAGGCTGGAGCTTCACCAATTTCGCATAACGACTTTGAGCCGATTCGAAACGCAACATATCTGCATGTATTTGGCTCTGTATAAGCGATTCCTCTAATATCTTACGGTAAAGAATCTGTATGTTTAAACTTTTCATTGCCACTTTTTCCAACTGCAGACGTGGTATTGCAAAAATTATCGATGGTTCAAGAGTTACAATATGCAGATGCGTTGGTTTCTCCTTGAAAAGGCTTTCGATGCACATCACGATACTGTTTTCAACAGCCATGTGCTCGGTAAGTTCCTTGTTGTTTTTATAATAGTACTGGCGCACCAGACCCTTTACAATCCAATACAGATGAGTACACACTTCCCCCTCGCTAATTATCTTTTCACCTTTCTGGAATTTCATCGGTACCAATATACTTTCCAGAAGGTCTAACTCATCGTGGGTCATTGTGCTATAGCGCCGGGCAAGCTCACGAGCAACATCGCGAGTCGTAATTCCAAAACTCACCATACGTTCTCTCCTTTCAACAGTTTATTTAATCCAATTTCAAGACAGCAAGAAAAGCCTTCTGCGGAACTTCTACATTACCGATTTGCTTCATGCGCTTCTTTCCACGCTTCTGCTTCTCCAAAAGCTTGCGTTTACGGCTGACATCGCCGCCATAGCATTTCGCGGTAACATCCTTGCGCACACATTTCACCGTTTCGCGGGCAACAATCTTCGCCCCTATTGCTGCCTGTATGGCTATGTCAAACTGCTGCCGCGGAATCAACTCTTTCAACTTTTCACACATTCTCCGCCCAAACGCTACGGCATTGTCTTGATGAGTAAGTGTAGACAATGCATCGACAGGCTCACCATTAAGCAAGATGTCCAGCTTGACCAGCTTTGACGGGCGAAAGCAATCAATGTGATAGTCAAACGAAGCATATCCTTTAGATATGCTCTTCAGTTTATCATAAAAGTCTATGACAATCTCACCAAGAGGCAGCATGAAATGCAGCTCCACCCTATTCCCGCTCACATATTGCTGGTCGATAAGCTCCCCACGTTTGTCAAGGCACAGTTTCATTATAGGCCCAATATAGTCAGACGCTGTAATTATCGATGCCCGTATATATGGCTCCTCTATATGGTCAATCATAGTTTGGTCCGGCAGTCCAGACGGATTATGCACCTCTTTTACTCCTCCTTGCTTGTCATAACACATATATGATACATTAGGAACAGTCGTAATGACATCCATGTTGAACTCACGGTCAAGACGTTCTTGGATTATCTCCATGTGAAGCAATCCAAGGAATCCACATCTGAATCCAAAACCAAGAGCCACCGACGATTCAGGTGAAAATGTGAGGGAAGCGTCGTTAAGCTGAAGTTTCTCCAAAGACGCCCTTAGGTTCTCGTATTCAGCCGGGTCTATAGGGTACACTCCAGCAAAGACCATTGGCTTTACTTCCTGAAAGCCTGCTATAGCTTTCTCACATGGGCGGGCAATGTGGGTGATGGTGTCTCCCACCTTTACCTCCTTGCTGTCCTTTATCCCGCTGATGATATACCCAACATCGCCAGTTCCAAGCTGCTTGCGTGGGATCATGTCCATCTTAAGCACACCGATTTCGTCTGCCTCATACTCCATTCCAGTGTTGAAGAACTTAACCTTATCACCTTGCCGAAGCACCCCATTCTCTATTTTGAAATAAGCTATGATACCTCTGAACGAATTGAAAACAGAGTCAAAAATCAATGCCTGTAGCGGAGCGTCTGCATCACCCGACGGACATGGAATTCGCTCCACCACTGCATCAAGAATCTGCTGAACACCCTCGCCAGTCTTGCCGCTGGCCCTGATTATGTCAGAACGTTCGCAGCCAATGAGGTCAACGATTTCGTCCTCTACCTCATCTGGCATTGCGCTTGGCATATCAATCTTGTTTATTACGGGTATTATCTCAAGGTTATGGTCGATGGCCATATACAAGTTCGAAATCGTCTGCGCCTGCACTCCCTGTGTGGCGTCAACAACCAGCAGCGCACCTTCACAGGCTGCTATACTGCGTGACACTTCATACGAAAAGTCTACATGACCCGGAGTGTCAATAAGATTGAGGACAAACTTCTCGCCTTTATACACATATTCCATTTGGATGGCATGGCTCTTTATCGTGATGCCACGCTCCCGTTCCAAGTCCATGTCGTCAAGCATCTGGCCATTGGTTACTTGAATGGTGTTGGTATATTCAAGCATACGGTCGGCCAAGGTCGACTTTCCATGGTCAATATGCGCAATAATACAAAAATTTCTTATGTGGTTCATCCTTAAGCAAAAATTCGATATTTTATGTACAAAGATACTGTAATTAGGCCAAAGTTCAAAATAAATTGAGATATATTTTATACCGATAACTTTATGATTTGGATATTTGTTTTTTAATTCGTGTAAAAACAAAGAATGACAATCGAGCATTTCACAAGATTTTCTTAACTTTGCATCACCAAACTTTATAGCAATCATGAAGAAAGCTTTTTTAATACTCATCCTGTCAGGATCATTGTTTGCCTGTCAAGAAAGCCTGGAGGAGAGGTGCTATCGGGAAGCAAAGGAATACACGAAAAAGAAATGCCCGGCGCCTATTGGCCCCAACATAGTAATAGACAGCATGGCGTTTGATCGCGCCACTCGCACCTTGCACTATTACTATACCATTAAAAACAGCACCGATGGCGAAATATCCCTTGACAAGTCTGCTGCGTACACGATGTTGTTAGAACAAGTAAAGAATGCCACGTCAACAAAAGAATATAAAGATGCAGGCTTTAACTTCACATACACTTACTATTCAGAAAAAGGAAAGGATAAGGCATTCTTTGAAGCTACTTTCACAAAAAAAGACTATCAATGAGCAATCGGCAGCCTATATTCTGCATATAGTGCAATGTTCGGCCACAAATATTTAGAGCCTATGCCCTACCCCATTCTATCCGTTTCGTTCACCACAAATCAGTCGTTAGAGCGCCATTTCCACATATAACACCATTAGTTGGCCCCATCCATCTTCCGCACTGTTGCAGCCTGCTTGCTTCACGCTTTTCCCGAATTAGCTCACTACATCATCCGCAAAAGCGGAAAGCAATTGGCCTGACAGCGGCACGGAATCTGAGTAAATCGTAACGACAGATTGGGGTGCAAAGCAATTATGACATCAAACGGGGATGCCCTGCTCTATTGCATCGGCATCCCCGTTCATAATATAAAAATACCTTTGTTCAAAGCGCGAGAATCATTCATCCTCAGGCTTCATGTTTGTATATACATTCTGCACGTCATCGTCATCCTCAAGCAAGTCCACCATCTTGTTGATAGTCTCGCGCTGCTCAGGAGTAACCTCCTTCAAATCGTTTGGTATGCGGGTGAACTCAGCCCCCGTAACCTCCAGGCCTAAGCCTTCAAGATGCTTTTGAATGTCGCTGAAACTTGTAGGTTCGCCATAGATAGTTACCTCTCCGGCCTCGTCATCAACATCATACTCGTCATCCACTCCGAAATCGATAAGTTCAAGTATCAAGTCGTCCATGTCAAGCCCGTCCCTCTTCTTGAACGTGAAGACACACTTGTAGTCAAACAAGAATGACAATGAGCCTTGCGTGCCAAGGTTGCCACTAAACTTGTTGAACACGGCGCGCACATTAGCCACAGTCCTTGTTGTATTGTCTGTTGCCGCATCTACGAACACAGCGATTCCGTGAGGCCCATAACCCTCATAAGTAACTTCCTTGAAGTCTTTCTGGTCTTTGCCCAATGCATTCTTTATGGCTCGCTCAATGTTGGCGTTTGGCATGTTCTCACGCTTCGCAGTCTGTATTATTGCGCGCAGGTGAGGATTGTTTTCCGGCTCAGGGCCTCCGGCCTTCACGGCTATAGCAATCTGCTTTCCAATCTTTGTAAACGTGCGGGCCATGTGCCCCCATCTTTTCAGTTTTGTCGCTTTTCGGTATTCAAATGCTCTTCCCATTGGAGTTTCTATTAACGGAGCTGTGCCCCAAGTTTATTTTTAAAGTTCGTTATCAATTTATTCATTATGCCGTCTATCTGCTTGTCGTTAAGCGTCTTGGCTTCATCTTGCAAAATGAAGTTGACTGCATAGCTTTTCTTTCCGGCGGGAAGGTTCTTCCCCTCATACACGTCAAACAGCTCCACTGCCTTAAGCAGTTTCTTTTCGCTCTGCCGTGCAACTTCCTCGATTGAGGAAAACTCTACGCTTTCGTCAACGAGGAGTGCAAGGTCACGGCTCACAGACGGGAACTTGCTTATTTCAGAATACAGCACCTGATTCTTTGCAACAGCCTTCATGAGCGCAGTCCAATCAAGCTCGGCATAATACACAGGCTTGGCAATATCCAAAGCCTTAAGCAGGTTGCCGCTTACCACACCCATGTCCACTAGCTTCTTCCCTCCGCGGTTTTCTACTGTTATCCCGGTTGAGAAAATGTCGCTCTCGCTTTTTTTGCGCACTAAAGCCTCGGGCTTTACGCCAATGCGTTCCAAAACATTGCGCACGTATGCAGCAAGCTCATAGAAACTGCTCTCCTCATCAGGATGCGCCCAGCTGCCCTCAACGCGCTTGCCAGTAATCCACAGGCCAAGGTGATAGTCTTCCTTGTAAGCGGCAATGGGGTTATCGGCATTCTTCTTAGCCTCACTGTAGTTGTACACGTTGCCGAATTCAAAGAATCGCAGGTTAGGAATTTTGCGCTTCACATTGTGCTCAATGCTTTCAAGACCGCCGAAAAGCAAAGTCTGGCGCATCACGTTGAGGTCTGTGCTCAACGGATTCATTATCTTCACACAATTTTCCAAGCGGAAAGTTTCCTGCATCTCGTAGTAAGCCCCCCGCGTAAGCGAATTGTTAAGGATTTCATTGAAGCCACAGCCAACGAGCTGCTCACCAACAACGTTTGCCAGTTTGTGCTTGCGATCTTCATCGCCCTTTACCACCAGGCAGCCTTTCAGCTGCGATGGAATTTCCACATTGTTGTATCCATATATGCGGAGGATGTCTTCCACCACATCACATGGCCTCTGCACATCAACCCTGTAAGCAGGCACTTCAAGGCTTATTCCATCTGCAGATTCTGCCGTAATCTTCATGTCAAGGCTCTGGCATATCGATTTTATCTGTTCGGCCGGAATCTCCTTTCCTACGATACCATTCACATAGTCATATTTCAAGTCAACCTTGAAACCAGTCAGTGGCTCGGGGTACTCGTCACGGATTTCCATTGAAACACGCCCCCCGGCAAGCTCCTTGCACAGTATGGCAGCTTGCTTCAATGCATAAATTACGCCTTCCGGATCGATGCCGCGCTCAAAGCGGAACGAAGAATCGGTGCTAAGTCCATGGCGACGGGCACTCTTGCGAATCCACGTGGGATGGAAATATGCGCTCTCGAGCACAACGTTTTTCGTTGTCTCATACGTTCCGCTTCCCTTACCGCCAAACACCCCTGCTATGCACATTGGCTCTTCTGCATTGCATATGCTGAGGTCGTGTGTTCCGAGCACGTGCTCGGCCCCGTCGAGCGTCACGAACTTGGTACCTTCAGGCTGGGTGCGGACCACTATTTTATGCCCTGTCACCATGTCGGCATCAAAGCAGTGCATAGGCTGCCCATATGCCATCATGATATAGTTTGTTATGTCTACGATGTTGTTTATCGGCCTAAGACCTATCACGCGCAACTTGTTTTGCAGCCATTCGGGGCTCTCCTTCACGTCGCACCCTGTTATGCTGACACAAGCATAGCGCTTGCAGGCATCGCGGTTGACTATTTCCACATCGATTGGCAAGTCATGATTGTCAACGGCAAACTTGCTACAGTCCGGGCGGTGCAGGCTGGTTTCATGGCCATTGCACTTTAGCCATGCATACAAGTCACGGGCAACCCCCCAGTGCGACAAAGCATCTGCCCTGTTAGCCGTTATGTCTATCTCTATCAGCCAGTCGCTATCCAAGTGGTAATAGTCGGCAGCAGGCTGTCCAACCGGGGCATCGTCAGGCAGGACAATGATGCCATCGTGGCTTGTGCCTACCCCAATCTCGTCCTCTGCACATATCATGCCATAGCTGTCAACGCCACGCAGCTTAGACTTCTTGATGACAAACTCCTTGTCACCATCATAGAGCACACACCCCAAGTCGGCTACAATTACCTTTTGCCCCGCAGCCACATTAGGTGCGCCGCAAACAATCTGCGACGGAACGTCGCGCCCAAGGTCAACGGTTGTAACATGAAGATGGTCGGAATTGGGATGTGCCTCGCACGTAAGCACCTTGCCCACATATAGGCCCTTAAGTCCGCCTTTTATGCTTTGCACCTCTTCCAAGGCATCCACCTCAAGCCCGGTGGAAGTCAAGGCATCGCAAACTTGCTGTGGAGTAAGGTCAAAGTCAACGTACTCTTTAAGCCACTTGTACGAAATATTCATTGTCGCGAATCTTTATTTTAACCAAATTTCGCCGCAAAAATACTAATTTTCTGCCATGTGTGCAAATTTTTGCGGCTATGTTTCCATCTGCTTGTCGCCATATCCCCATATTTACTTCGCCCGGTTCACTTACCCTTCATGTATTCGGCGCACATCTCTGCACAGCGCTCGCCGTCAACAGCAGCCGAGACTATGCCGCCTGCATATCCGGCGCCCTCTCCGCAGGGGAACAGCCCTCCGATACGGACGTGCATCAGCGTAGTGGCATCGCGAACGATGCGCACCGGAGCCGATGTGCGTGTCTCTACGGCTATCAGCACAGCCTCGTTGGTGAGGAAGCCGCGGCTCATGCGCCCAAACGTCTTGAGCCCTTCGCGCAGCCTGCCAGAAACAGCACTTGGCAGCCAAAAATGCAGTGGCGATGATATCAGGCCGGGCGAATAGGAACTGCGCGGCAAGTCGTAGCTGAGACGCCCGTTAACAAAGTCGGCCATGCGCTGTGCCGGGGCTGTTTGCTTCATGTTACCCTGCATCCAGCAGTCGCGTTCAAGCTGCTCTTGCCAGTACATCATCTTCAGCGGGCCGTCGCCTTGTATGTCATCAGTACGAGTCTCTACCACCATGCCACTGTTAGACCACTGTCCGTTACGGTTGCTCGGGCTCATTCCATTGACCACTATTTGCCCTTTGCCTGTAGCTGCGGGGATTACGAATCCGCCGGGACACATACAGAACGAATAGACACCGCGCCCGTCGACCTGCGTCACGAATGAGTATTCGGCAGCAGGAAGATATTTGCCGCGCCCGTTGGGGTTGTGGTATTGTATGCGGTCTATTAGTTCGGCCGGATGTTCAAGCCTCACACCAACGGCAATGCCTTTGGCTTCCATTTCAACCTTTGCTTCATCAAGATAGCGGTAAACATCTCTTGCTGAATGTCCTGTGGCCAATATCACAGGGCCATGCACGGTCAGCTGGCAGCCACTGCGCAAGTCTGTAGCCCCTATTCCCTCCACAATGCCGTCACCACTTATCAACAGCCTGTCCATGCGCGTCTGGTGGCGCACCTCCCCACCCGACTTTATAATCGTATTGCGCATCCGCTCTATTACACCAGGCAGCTTGTCGGTGCCTATATGAGGGTGGGCATCGGCCATGATGGCCGTCGGGGCTCCATGCTGGCAAAACACCCCAAGTATCTTTTCAACGTTGCCACGTTTCTTGCTGCGGGTGTATAGTTTTCCATCAGAATAAGCCCCGGCGCCGCCCTCGCCAAAACAATAATTGCTTTCGCCGTCCACCTGCTGTTGCCGCGAAATGGCAGCAATGTCTTTTTTCCGTTCCCGCACGTCTTTGCCCCTTTCTACTACAACGGGGCGCAACCCAAGTTCAATCAGCCTGAGAGCAGCGAAAAGGCCTCCCGGGCCTTCGCCAACCACGACCACCTGTTTTCCGCCCGACACGTCGGGATACTCAACCGGCACATACGGCAGGTCGGCAGGTTGTTCGTTGATGTATACGCGCACCTTTAGGTTTACGTATATTGTGCGCTGACGCGCATCAATGCTCCTCCGCAATATCCTCATGGCCGTTACCGTGCGCACATCAAAGCCGTGCTCACGTGCCAAATAGTCACACACCCCCTTTTCGCTGGCCGCCACATTCGGCAGCACACGTATCTGATATTCATTCACCATAGTCGCTGTTGTGTCTGATGTTAACGCAATGTTCATCCTGCCCGGGTATTCAGCCGTAACCAGATGCCACACTATCAATGCCTAAGTCAGATAAATAGGACCCAGTCATTGTTTCACCTGCAAAATTAAACAAATCTCGGCAAACGGCAAAACCCATGTTTTGCAAACAGCCAAAGCGAGAAAAAGTTTTGTAAAAAATATCGCATTACGAAGCTCACGAAGTGCAAAACGGCCAATCAACTGATAACCAACACATTGTGCCTCTGCCTTTTTTAGCTTTCAAAAAGCACCGTTTTGCATTGCCAAAGAGGCCGTCTTGAAGCGCAAGAACGGCCGTTTGGCAATGCAAAACGGTAGGTGACATTGTTCCAAAGGAGTTTCCGTAAACTAATTTTACTTCCTTGACAGCTCTGTAGAACCATGCCAATCATGGCAGCCGCCACAAGTTAGGCAACGTGCCTGCCAACAGTTGGCTTTTCCAAATAGCCGTATGTAGCAACGGTCAGAAGCTGCGCAGCCACGCTTTCAAGTCGAGCAACATTTCTATATGGTACGCAAAACTTTGGCGTATGCCCCATCCGTGCCCGCCAGACGGATAGACGTGTAGGGTGGCTGGCACGTCATGGCGGTAACAAGCAAAGTAAAAATTCACCCCATTGGCAGGGAGCACCGTGTGGTCATCATCGCTTAGAGCTATGAAGGCCCTCGGCGTTACGCGGCTCACTTGGCGGTCTGTGCTGTAAAGTTGCTCCACTTTCTTGCGAGGATCCTTGCCGAGCAGGTTGTCGTGCGAGCCTCTATGCGTAAACCCTGGGTCCATTGTGATGACAGGGTAAAACAGTATCTGGAAGTTGGGCGCGGCATCACCCTTGCCCATCGTGGCCACAAAAGATGCAAGGTGGCCACCGGCCGACGACCCCATTATGCCTACCTGTGCGGGGTCAACGTGCCACTCCTTGGCATTGCGCCGCACAAGGCGTATGGCCTCCATGGCATCATCCACAGGCACGTCGCGGTTGCCGTGGGGCAAGCGGTACTTAAGCACTATGGCCGCGATGCCCTGCCCGTTGAAGAAGTCGGCCCATTCCATACCCTCATGCCCAATGGCAAGGCCAGAATATCCTCCGCCGGGGCATATCACTACGGCGCGCCCAGTCACATGGCGGGTTTCCGGCAAAAACACATACACCCGCGCAGTATCATGCGGGTCGGAGCTCTTTGACGGCGCACCGTCAGGCCACAAGTCTACTACTATAGGCTTCGAAGCTGCCAACGACGACAACGACAGGAAAATGACGGCAATCAGCGGCAACGCCCTAAACATATAGTTCATAATCATTTGGATAATTGGTAAGTTGCCTGCAAAGTTAACTCTTTTATCGGAGACGGCAAAACAAAGCCACCTTTTTAAGGCTGACATGATTTTCTCACGCCCACGATGAATACCACAAGCTGCTGCCACGCGCTTTCGACAAGAAAACACAAGAGAAACATCACATAAAAGTCAAAATTCATGTCTATTCGTTTCATTTTGTCATGAAAATGTTGCCCATAACGATAATTATTGCTAAATTTGCACGGATATACATCAAGGACAAAAACAACGCCCCGCTTGTCATGGGGAAGCAAACATAAAAACAGCAACAAGAAAATGAAAGTAATGAAGTTCGGCGGAACATCCGTAGGTTCCAAAGAAAGCATCTTAAGCCTGAAACGCATCGTAGAGGCTGAAGACGACAACGTGATCGTGGTTGTAAGTGCCCTCGGGGGGATAACTGACAAGCTGATATCCACCTCAAAAATGGCTCTCGAAGGCGACAAGCGATACATAAACGAGATTGAGGCCATGGCACAACGCCACCACAAGATGGTTGACGACGTGATTACTGACGAGGAGAAGCACGACAAGCTCATGGCCACTGTTGACACCCTGCTGGACCAACTGCGCTCAATATATTACGGCGTTTACCTGATACGCGACCTTAGCGAAAAGACCATTGCCGCCATTGTAAGCTACGGCGAAAGGCTCAGTTCGCAAATCGTGGCCGCACTCGTGGATGGCGCAAAGTGGTATGATTCGCGCAACTTCATTAAGACTACGCAAAAGCATGGCAAGCACGTGCTCGACAGTGAGCTTACTCAAAAGTTGGTGCGCGACACTTTTGCCGAAGTGCCAAGAGTGGCCCTGATACCTGGCTTCATAAGCTCCGACTGCCAATCCGGCGAAACAACAAACCTCGGCCGGGGCGGCAGTGACTACACTGCTGCCATAGTGGCTGCCGCACTGAATGCCGAAGTGCTTGAGATATGGACTGACGTGGACGGCTTCATGACTGCCGACCCACGGGTGATACGCACAGCTTACACCATCAACGAGCTTAGCTACATCGAAGCGATGGAACTATGCAACTTTGGCGCAAAGGTGATTTATCCGCCTACGATATATCCTGTATGCGTAAAGAACATACCAATAAAGGTAAAAAACACTTTCAACCCCGATGCTCAAGGCACCGTCATAAAAAGCTCCGTTGACAACGACAGGAAGCCAATAAAGGGCATTTCGAGCATCAAGGGTACGGCACTCATCACCGTAACAGGCCTGTCGATGGTGGGAGTTATTGGAGTAAACCGCCGTATTTTCACGGCCTTGGCAGACAACGGCATATCGGTATTCATGGTGTCGCAGGCATCATCGGAGAATTCAACGTCAATCGGAGTGCGCGACGAGGATGCGGAGGAAGCTGTCAACGTGCTCAACCAGGAATTTGCAAAGGAAATACAGACCGGAGCCATGTTCCCAATGCACGCCGAAAGCGGACTTGCCACCATCGCTATCGTAGGCGAGAACATGAAGCACACGCCTGGCATTGCAGGCAAGCTGTTCGGCACCCTTGGCCGAAGCGGCATCAGCGTAATTGCCTGTGCACAAGGCGCATCAGAGACAAACATTTCTTTCGTAGTAGATTCAAGGCTTTTGCGCAAGGCTCTCAACGTAATACACGACTCTTTCTTCCTAAGCGAATACAATGTTCTCAACTTGTTCATCTGTGGCATTGGCACTGTGGGGGGGAATCTCATAGAACAAATAAGGTCACAATATGAGGAACTGAAGCGCACACGCAGACTTAAACTGAATGTAGTTGGCATATCTAATAGCACAAGAGCCATATTCTCACGCGATGGCATCGACCTTGCCACGCATCGCGAGCAGCTGGAAAAATCGGAGCCAAGCAACATTGACCACCTGCGAAGCGAAATCATAGGGATGAACATTTTCAACAGCGTTTTTGTTGACTGTACCGCAAGCAGCGAAGTGGCTGGGCTGTACCAAACGTTGCTGGAGCACAACATATCGGTAGTGGCAGCCAACAAAGTGGCGGCATCAAGCGACTACGACAGCTACATGAAGCTGAAAGAAACTGCTTTAAGGCGCGGCGTGAAGTTTCTCTTTGAAACAAACGTTGGCGCAGGATTGCCTATCATTGGAACAATAAACGACCTGCGGTCATCGGGAGACAAAATACTTAAGATAGAGGCTGTGCTGAGCGGCACACTGAACTTCATCTTCAACGAGATATCCGCGAACGTTCCATTCTCCGAAACTGTAAGGAGAGCCAAGGAACAGGGATACAGCGAGCCAGACCCGCGCATAGACCTGAGCGGCAAGGATGTGGTTAGGAAACTTGTCATCCTTACCCGCGAAGCTGGCTACAAGGTCGAACAGGATGACGTGGAAAAGCACTTGTTCGTACCAGACGAATTCTTTAAAGGCAGCATAGATTCTTTCTGGAAAAACCTGCCTTCGCTCGATGCTGAATTTGAACGCAAGAGAAAAGCCTTGGAAGCTGACAACAAACGGTGGCGATTCGTTGCCAAGATGGACCATGGCCGCACAAGCGTGTCATTGGAGGCCGTAGACCGAAACCACCCTTTTTACAACCTTGAAGGGTCAAACAACATAATAATGCTCACCACCGAGCGCTACAAGGAATATCCAATGCTTATACAAGGATATGGAGCTGGAGCCGGAGTGACCGCTGCCGGGGTGTTTGCGAACATAATGTCTATCGCCAACATATAGCAGCCCTAACTTTAGCATGACAATACTTAGACTAAACTTCATTGCAAATGAAACACATTATTATATTGGGAGACGGAATGGCCGACCATCCCGTAAAGCTGCTCGGCGGGCGCACTCCACTGCAATATGCCGACACTCCTTACATGGATATGCTCGCCCGCAAGGGAAAGACCGGGCGACTGGTAACCATCCCTGATGGATTTCAGCCAGGAAGTGAGGTTGCAAACACTGCAATATTAGGCTATGACCTCAACATGGTGTATGAAGGGCGCGGCCCGCTTGAGGCGGCAAGCATCGGATATGATATGCAACCGGGAGACATGGCCATGAGATGCAACATCGTAAACCTTGAGAACGGACGCATTATCAATCATCACGGAGGCCACTTAACGACAGAACAAGGCGACTTGCTAATCAGGTTTCTCAACGAAAAGCTGGGCAATGAGCGCATAAAATTCATTACGGGAACACAATACCGCCACCTGCTAATCATCAAGGGCGGCAACAAACACATAGAATGCGCGCCGCCGCACGACCACCCGAATGAGCTTTGGGAAGAGCTCATGGTGAAACCGGAAAGTGGGTATGACGCCAGTGAAGATTCCCATGGCAATGATGGCTGTGCACGCATGACTCCCGAAGAAACCGCCGACTTGCTCAACGAACTTATACTGAAATCACAGGATTTGCTCGCTAACCATCCTTTTAACACTAACAGAAAAACGAAGGCAAACTCGATATGGCCCTGGAGCCCCGGGTACAGGCCGTCGATGAAAACACTGGGCGAAATGTTTCCTTCTATAAAACGCGGGGCGGTCATTTCTGCCGTTGACTTGATAAGGGGGATCGGACATTATGCAGGGTTACGCATCATAACAGTGCCTGGAGCCACTGGTTTGGCCAATACGAACTATGAGGGCAAGGCACAGGCCGCTATAGAGGCACTAAAGACTGACGATTTCGTGTTTTTGCACCTTGAAGCAAGTGACGAGGCTGGGCATGACGGAGACGTAAAACTGAAGTTGCAAACAATAGAAAACCTTGACCATAGGATCGTCGAACCTATATACAACGAGCTGAAAACGTGGGACGAGCCTGTATGCATGGCAATCATGCCTGACCACCCAACGCCTGTTGAAGTTAGGACGCACGTAAAAGAACCTGTGCCTTTCATCATATACCACAAAGGAATTGTGCCAGACGATGTAAACAGATATGATGAGGAAAGCTGCGTCAACGGCCATTATGGCATGCTGCGCCTAAACCAATTCATGGATGAATTCATGAAATTTGATTGAATGACGCTACTGACTGCTTTCGCAATATCAACATCAAGCAAAACAACATATCGCATAACAAGCATCAACCCACACAATGAAATATTACAGCACCAACAAAATTGCGCCCAGCGCAACATTGGCCGAAGCCGTCATAAATGGTTTGGCCGGAGACAAAGGACTGTATATGCCGGAAAGAATAACGAGGCTGCCAAACTCGTTTTTCAATGAAATAGACACTCTATCGTTCCAAGACATAGCCTGCACAGTGGCAAACGCCTTCTTCGGAGAAGACGTAGACAAAGATGTGTTAGACCATATTGTCCGTGACACTCTTGCGTTTGATTGCCCGGTAGTGCCGATATCAAGCAACATTTACAGCTTAGAGCTGTTCCATGGGCCTACTCTTGCCTTCAAGGATGTGGGAGCAAGATTCATGGCACGCCTGCTGAGGCATTTCACCAATGCAGGCAAAGAAGGCCCGGTAAATGTGCTTGTAGCGACAAGCGGCGACACTGGGTCTGCCGTGGCCAACGGTTTCCTCGGGGTTGACGGTATCCATGTATATGTTTTATATCCCAAAGGGAAAGTCAGCAAGATTCAGGAAAGTCAATTCACGACACTTGGCAAAAACATCACCGCCATTGAAGTAGACGGTGTATTTGACGATTGCCAGGCCTTGGTGAAGAGTGCTTTCATGGATAAAGAACTAAATGCGCATGCACACCTCACATCGGCAAACTCAATAAACGTGGCGCGTTTCCTGCCGCAAGCATTCTATTATTTCAATGCTTACGCCCGCATGAAAGCCTTAGGAAAGGCCGACAATATAGTAATCTGTGTCCCTAGTGGGAATTTTGGCAACATAACAGCAGGCCTGTTCGCAAGAGAAATGGGGCTGCCAATAAAGCGATTCATTGCTGCCAACAATAAAAACGATGTCTTTTTTAAATATCTTAAAACCGGAGAATATTCACCACAACCAAGTGTCCAGACCATTGCCAATGCCATGGACGTGGGGAATCCAAGCAATTTCGCGCGCATCCTCGACCTCTACCATGGCGACCATGACACCATAGCGTCAATCATCAGCGGTGCAACTTTCTCCGACGGGCAAATTAGGGAGGCAATCAGGACTTGCTACACCGACCATGGCTATATCCTTGACCCACACGGGGCGTGCGGATACCGCGCTCTTGCTGAAGGCCTTAAGGACGGCGAGACTGGCGTATTTCTTGAAACTGCACATCCTGCCAAATTCAAAGAGACCGTTGAAAACGTGATCGGCACTGAACTAAAATTGCCCCAACGTCTTGCCGACTTTATGAAAGGAGAAAAGCAAACCGTGCAGATGTCAAATAAATTTGACGATTTCAAAACGTTCTTGTTGGGCGAATGAATCTTTGGCATTGTGCATACTGTTGGCAGCAATGGCAAAGCCACAAGAGCATACAATAAGAAAAAGCGCGGCAAAAGAGCCACTGGGCACTTTCTTGCCGCGCTTTTATCGTCAACCCAAACGGAATCAATGATGCTCGGGAACAATGGCAAGGTAAAACACATCGGCATTCCCGTCATTGAACATTGCGTGTGAATGCCCCATAGGACAATAATGCACATCACCGGCCTCAAACCGTTCCTCTATATCGTCATACTTGAAATAGCCCGTACCACTGATGACATAAACAATCTCACTGTTCTGTTCGTGCTTGTGATAACCGCTCGATGCACCAGGCTTCAAGCGGCTTTTCATGATTTTGTTCTTTGAATCCATGAAGTTGCGCGTGTCCAGTTCTCCTTGGCCGCCTTTGAAGTTAAAAACGGCTTCCTCATCAATCTTGTTGAAATCAATAATCATATTATATACAGTTTAAAAATTAGCGACATTGAAAGGCAAACGACACAGATGTATGCATAAAGCCAAGCACCTTATTGCCCACTGATGGCAACAAGTCACAAATCTTTCAGCAATATGGCACGCGACTCCTTCAAGTAATTGCGACGAAACTCCATGGCCTTGCCCCACAAATGGGTGTAATGCTCGCTCAAGGCCAAGTCTATTTTCCATTTGCCTTGCGACTCCAAGCGGTCTATCATCAGTCCAACGCTCAGTCGCTCTATATTTTCAGCTGGCATATAACGCGCCTGCTCGCCTTTCTCGTCAGAAGAGATTTCCACTACCAATCGAGCCTCCATCAGCTTATACAGCAAATCATTGACAATCCTTATCGGAATGTTGGTATCCTTGCGAAGCTCTAACGCGGTATACGGCCTGCTTCCTGAATCAAAACGCTTGCAGAGGCAACTCATTATAAGAGCACACAGCATGATGCGATACCGATGGCTGATATCATTGGTGTTCGTATTATAGTCGTAATATTCCAGATTCTGGTTGGTATAGCACAGTTCTGCGCCAAAGAGGCAAATCGTCCATGATATCTGCACCCACAGCATAAAGAGGGGCAATGCGGCAAAGGAGCCGTAAATGGCGTTATAACTTGAGACCCATATCTGAGAATTGATATAAAACAACTGAAGCCACTGCATCGCTACGCCCGCAAGTATGCCGGGCACAATGACACACCTCACCTTGACATGGGTGTTGGGCATGAAAACATACAGGCCGACGAACATTGCAGACATAAGCACATAGGGCAGCAAAGCGATTGAAAAACGCTTGATTGGCCCGAGCAAGAGCAAGTCGGGAAGATTGTCAACAGCAGTTGCCATGAATATTGAAAGACCTGACGTAACCACAGTGATAAGTGGGAAAAGCAACAACATCGCCAAATAGTCGGTGAATGTCCTAAAGATGCTCCGCTGCCTCTTTACCTGCCATATCTCATTGAACGTCCTTTCCACATTATTGATTAGCATCAGCACTGTGTAGAGCATGAAAAGCAAGCCAATGCCTAGGAACACTCCACTCTTTGTATGCACAAGATAGCTATTGACGAAGCCGATAATCACCTCGGCAGCTTGTGGCTGAGACTGAAACGCTTCGCGAAACCACATCTCTATATACTTGTTATAGCCAAACCCTCTTGCTATGGCAAATACCACCGCAAGTATAGGCACAATGGCTAGCAAAGTTGAATAAGTAAGGGCGGCTGCCTCATTGACAACGCGCTTTGTCGTGAAGAAGCGTATAGCCAATATCAACTTCTTCAGAATGTCCAGCACAAGATAATGCAGGCGAGACACGTCGCCCGCCGACACGTGCCAAATGTCCACTTGGACGAACCTGATTATGCGCTCAATGACTTTTCCCATCCGCGGCAAACTTTATCTTGAAAAAGAAAGCAGTGCTTCTGTAAGCCGGGTTCTGTTCCGCAGCAACGTTGTTGCGGCGGTGCCTGCCATTTATCTAGCCCGCACGTCGCCATACGGGTCAAGCATTCTACCCTCCATCGGTAAATGTCGGGCGGGCAACCCTCAGCCGATGGTTTACATGAACTTGCAGCCTCCAGATAGCACAGCCCGCCGATCACCCGGCGGCTGGTGGTCTCTTACACCACCTTCTCACCCTTGCCCGCCTCAAGGGCAGGCGGTTGTTTTCTTCTGCTATATCCTACTGTCGCCAATAGCTTCTACTTTCGGAAGTGGAGCGCCCTATGCTGCCCGGACTTTCCTCTCGCACCACGAAGTGCCAGCGGCAGGCCGAAGCACTGCTTTCTATGTTAATTTCCACTTTATCCCATGCACCTTAGCCACTTGTGCAGGCTAAACCTTACACATCACGGATTATTTCGGGTGTGGCCTACATCATGCAAAGGTAAGCAAAAATACTCTAAACAAGAAATTGTGGCCTAAAAAAGTATGCGACTAATCTATTTGTTTGCGGTCACCTTCATCTTCCACACACGCGCCCCCCATGGAGCAATCGACATTGAGACACCTCCATCGCGACGCAACATGAAATACTGCCTATCGCCTGAAAGCAAGTCGGTTGCCAATGCCCGCTTTTCGCCAAAGCACAGAAAATCAAACGCATGAGATGGCAAGACAACCTCCGCTTGCTGTGCAGTGCCGCTAAAATTGGCCGCAACGAGGAGCAATTCGCTTCCTGCCTTGCGCAAGAATACGTATATCCGAGATGAGTCAAAGCTACCCGACCACGGGTTTGCATACATGAGGTCGAAGAACTCGCCGTCGGCCACGGCTTTTTCTGTGGCAGCCATGTTTAGCAAAGAGGTATAGAACCTATGCAGCTCCTGCTCATCAGCGCATAATTGGCCGAGGGCTGCACGGCGCAACGAGCTGACACTCCAATAATCAAAAATGGTAGTGCGCCCGTCACGGCCACTGAAGCCCTCGCAGTCCATGCCCCGCTCCCCATACTCCTGTCCGGCGTAGAGCATGAAAGGGCAGCGACGCATCAACGCACTTACCACCAAGGCCGGTTTGCCACGCCTGCCGTCGCCAGCAAAGAAGTCGCTTGCCAATCGTTGCTCATCATGGTTTTCAAGGAAATAAAGCATATGCCCGCTAATATCGTCAACCGCCTGCCATGCGCCTGTGATAGCCGTGGCTGGTGCATAGCCACAAGTAACGGAGCGCATTGTATCATACATCCCCACCTTGTCATACAGATAATCAAAGCCCGAGGCAATGTAAGTCCTGTATTCCGCCGGGTTGTACACCTCGCCGATGAACAGCATTTCGGGATGTTTTGCCTTCACGCGGGCAGTAGCCCAGCCCCAAAAAGCGGACGGCACCATCTCGGCCATGTCGCAACGGAAGCCATCAACCCCCTTTCCGGCCCAGAACAACAAGATGTCGAGCATCTTCAACCACGTACTGGGCAAAGGGTCGAAATGCCCCACCCGCCCAGCATAATAGTCAACGCCATAGTTCAGTTTCACGGTCTCATACCAATCGTTAACGCATGGCGAAGCGTCGAAACGGTCGTTGCCAGTCGCCTTTGCAGGCATTTCTACATAAGGCCCAAATCCATCGACACGCGTATCAAACTGTGGCGACAAAGCACAACCAGGGCAATAGTAAAAATTATTCTGTGGATCAAATCCCCGCTGCACGTCATCGCCTTCACCCAAATCCCTCACCCCGTCGGGCTTGCATATCGAATGGTACTGGCGAGCCACATGGTTTGGCACGAAGTCGATTATCACCTTTAGGGCAGCCTCATGGGCGCGAGTCACCAAGGCCTCAAACTCCTGCATACGCGCAGGAACATCTTCGGCCAAGTCGGGGTCGATGTCGTAATAATCCACGATGGCGTAGGGCGAGCCGGCTTTGCCTTTCACCACGGCGGGGTGATTCTGCGGAATGCCGTATGCAGTATAGTCGGTTTGGGTGGCGTGGCGGATGATGCCAGTAAACCATATATGGCTAACGCCCAAAGCCTTGATGCGGGCCAACTCAGCTGCACCGAAACCATTCATCTTGCCGCAGCCATTCTCGGCTATGGAGCCATTTTTACGTGGAGACTCCACTGCATTGCCATAAAGGCGTGTGAATACTTGATAGATGATAACCTTCCTATCCATGTCGGTAAAAGATAAGATGCCCGCCGCATGGCACAAGGCCATACGGCGGACTTTGCGGAAAAATATTAAGATATTCCGTGGGCGGCAACATTCTTGTCGATACGCCCTATCATACCTTGCAGAGCCTTGCCTGGCCCACACTCGGTGAAGTCATCGGCACCATCGGCTATCATGTTCTGCACGCAAGCCGTCCAGCGCACGCTGCTCGTAAGCTGCGCAATGAGGTTGGCCTTGATTTCTGCCGGGTCGGTGTGGGGCTTGCCATCCACATTCTGGTATACTGGACACTTTGGGGCGGAGAACTCAGTAGCCTCTATGGCTGCCTGAAGCTCGTCCTTGGCAGGCTGCATAAGGGGCGAATGGAACGCTCCGCCCACCTTCAAAGGCAGTGCGCGCTTGGCCCCCGCGGCCTTCAGCTGCTCGCAAGCCTCGCCAATGGCCTCCACATTACCGGAGATGACAAGCTGCCCCGGGCAATTATAATTGGCGGGAACTACCACGTGGCCGGGCTTGTTGATTGCTGCGCAAACCTCCTCTATCTTTTCGTCGGGCAGGCCTACAATGGCAGCCATTGTTGAGGGAGCCATGTCGCAAGCTTTCTGCATGGCCATGGCGCGGGCATAAACCAGTTTCAAGCCGTCCTCAAAGCTAAGCGCTCCAGCTGCTACGAGAGCCGAGAACTCACCGAGCGAGTGGCCGGCCACCATTGCTGGGCAGAATGCGTCGCCCAGGCAAAGCGCGGAAATGACGCTATGCAGAAACACTGCTGGCTGCGTTACCTTAGTCTGCTTCAGCTCATCATCTGTACCTGCAAACATGATGTCTGTGATTCTGTAGCCGAGAATTTCGTCAGCCTTCTCAAAAAGTTCTTTTGCCAACGGATTGTTGTCATAAAGCTCTTTGCCCATGCCAACAAACTGCGCCCCCTGGCCGGGGAAAACGAATGCTTTCATTTTGCTTTCTGTTTAATTGTGGAAATTTTGTTCTGGGAGCAAAATTACATTTTTTTTCTGACATAAACAAATTTATTGCGATGACCGTAATGCCCCATGACTCACAAATAGGCCCCCATGCGAAGCCAACATGGGGGGGGCTTGGTTTTGCAGACATGAAAAATGTCGACAAAATGCTCTCTGAGAATCGTTTTTTCTATAATAAACTTTAGGCAGCAGTCATATGGGCGATTCTCGGAATGAATAAGCAATAACCTCGTTATCAGCAACTTACGCCCCTCACCTGCTCATCTTGCTCATTGAAAAGCAACTGTCGCAGTGCTAAAACGGCCAAAAAACCAGTTTAAAACGTGCCATATTGCCTTGCCAAACATACCTTTTGGAATCATGATATAGGCCGTTTGGCAGGCTGAAACATGCCGTCTTGCAAGCAAGCACGTGAAAAATCAGTTTCTGATATGGCATTCCCATTCAAATAGCGCTGGCAATTTAGCTATTCCACTTAATCAGCAATGCATTGTTTTTTCTGAAATATCTTTACCTGACATAACAACAAACATAATCCTTGGCAGATTCGGACAATTGCCAAGGCCTGGGTATTGTTAGGTCCAATTAAGGCCCAATCATTAGACTTCACTCAGATTTAGAAACTGTTTTGATTTTTTTGTTCAATGGATTGCCGTGGATTTCCGTGATGTATTTTGTTGTAGTCTGACAGAGTTTAGCAGGCTAAATGATGGAAGCGACAACAAATAACAGCCAGAAAGGCACCGCAAGCCATGGACGAAGTGAACATTGGGAATGGAATGAGTGCTGCTGTAAAAAATCAAAACAGTTTCTTAGTGCTGCTCCCAAGCTGATTGGCTTCCCGCTTTTGTCGTAAATATAGACGGCTACATCTACGACGAAAGCGGGAAGCCATCAAGCGGCAGAATTACAGAAGATGGGTGAAGAGCCAACTAACGCTTTAGAAGTGAGAATGGCACTCTAACGACTGATTTGCTCGAGAAAGACTTGCCTCAGGCATCGGCCAACAGCAACTCATAATCTACCACATCGAGCCACTGACCGAACTTGCGCCCCACTTGCCTAAAGCAGGAAACGCGCGAAAAGCCTAAGGAGGTGTGAAAACGCACGCTCCTGGTGTTGTCTGCGGTGATGCAAGCAACAAGTGCGTGACACCCCAAATCCCTACATTCCGACACAAGCCTCTCCATGAGCATCCGCCCAACCCCTCGGCCAAGGCAGGCGGGCGAGACATAGACCGTAGTTTCCCATGTCTTACTGTATGCCTCACGTTCCTTCCAAGGATGCGCATAGCAATAACCAACCACCCTGCCGCTTTCGTCTTCGCAAACAAGGTAAGGATGCAAAGCAGAAATGGCCACTATGCGCTCTCCCATCTCCTCTGCCATAACAGGCTGAAGCTCAAACGACACCGTGGTTTCTGCCACATAATGATTATAAATATCGGCAATGGCAGTGGCATCAGCCGCCCTTACATTTCTGACTTCCATAGCAATAATCTAAAAAAAGGAAGTTGCCTTGTCGCAGGCAGCTTCCTTCCATGATATCATTAGCAAATTCGTAATCGTTACTTATACTCTGCCCAACTCTTAATGTCGATGTCATCGAGCTTCACGCGGCAGAATGCATTGATAAACGCACTTGCAAGACGGCTGTTGGTTATAAGCGGCACATTGAGGTCGATGGCAGCACGGCGAATCTTGTAACCGTTTGTCAGCTCGCCTGCCGTAAGGTCCTTGGGTATGTTCACCACCATGTCTATCTTGTGCTCATGAAGCATATCTAGAGCCTGGGGGTGCTTGTCTTCCGACGGCCAGAACACTTCGGTGTTCTCTATGCCGTTCTCCGTGAGATACTTTGAGCTGCCGCTCGTGGCATAAAGCTTGTACCCATGCTCCACGAGAGTGCGTGCTGCATCAAGCATTTCGGCCTTTTGCTTGGCACTTCCGGTGGAAAGCAATATGTTCTTTTCCGGTATGCGATGGCCAACAGACAGCATACTCTTGAGCAAGGCCGTGTTTGTATCGTCGCCAAGGCAGCCAACCTCGCCGGTAGAAGCCATGTCAACACCAAGCACTGGGTCGGCCTTTTGCAGGCGGTTGAATGAGAACTGGCTTGCCTTTATGCCCACATAATCGAGGTCAAAGAGGTTTTTGCTTGGCTTCTCGACAGGCAATCCCAACATGACTTTCGTGGCCAGCTCAATCAAGTTAATCTTGAGCACCTTGCTGACAAACGGGAACGACCGCGAAGCGCGCAAGTTGCACTCTATCACTTTTATGTCGTTCTCCTTGGCAAGGAACTGAATGTTGAACGGCCCGCTGATGTGAAGCTCCTGGGCAATCATGCGGCTTACGCGCTTAATGCGGCGGATGGTCTCACAGTATAGTTTCTGCGGGGGGAACTGTATTGTGGCATCACCAGAGTGTACACCAGCAAACTCGATGTGCTCGCTGATGGCGTATGCTATTATTTCACCGTTGCGAGCCACGGCATCCATCTCCACTTCCTTGGCGTGCTCCATGAAGCGGCTCACCACCACCGGGTGATCTTCGCTCACGTTGGCCGCAAGGCGCAGGAACTTTTCAAGTTCCTCTTGGTTTGAGCAAACGTTCATGGCTGCGCCAGAAAGCACGTATGACGGGCGCACAAGCACAGGGAAGCCAACTTTGTCGATGAATTTCTTGATGTCGTCCATCGTGGTGAGCGCACTCCACTCGGGCTGGTCGATGCCATTCCGCGTGAGCATGGAGGAGAACTTGGCCCTGTCCTCTGCATTGTCAATGTCCTTGGCCGATGTCCCAAGTATTGGCACGTGCTGGCCATCAAGGCGCATTGCAAGGTTGTTGGGTATTTGCCCGCCAGTAGACACGATAACGCCATGCGGACACTCAAGGTCGATGATGTCCATGACACGCTCGAATGTCAACTCGTCAAAATAAAGACGGTCGCACATATCATAGTCCGTCGACACAGTTTCGGGATTATAGTTGATCATCACCGAGCGATATCCTTCCTTGCGGATGGTATGCAAAGCCTGCACACCGCACCAATCAAACTCCACAGACGAGCCAATACGATATGCTCCGGAGCCAAGCACGATGATTGACCGCTTGTCGTGCTCAAAGTTTATGTCATGGGCCACGCCTGCGTATGTAAGGTACAGATAGTTCGTCTGGGCAGGATATTCAGCGGCAAGGGTGTCTATCTGCTTTACAAACGGCAGGATGCCATAGCTCTTCCTGAGGTTGCGGACTACAAGCCCGGCCTTAGCCATGCTGTGCAACTCTGCCTCGAGGCCAACCGCACGGGCTATCTGGAAATCGGTGAAGCCATAAACCTTGGCCTCGCGCAGCATGTCCTTGTCGAGGTTGTTGATGCTCTTCAAGGCCTTCATGCGCTCATCAATGTCGATTATGTGCTTCAGCTTCTGCAAGAACCACTTGTCTATCTTTGTCAGCTCGTGTATCTGGTCGATGGTATAACCTTTGTGCATAGCCTTCGAGATGATAAACACGCGCTTGTCTGTAGGCTCGCGCAAAGCTGCATCTATGTCTGGAATCTCAAGCTCCTTGTTCTCAACAAAGCCATGCATTCCTTGCCCAATCATGCGCAAGCCTTTTTGTATGGCTTCCTCAAAGTTGCGGCCAATGGCCATGACCTCGCCGACTGACTTCATGGAAGAGCCAAGCTCCTTGTCAACACCTCGGAACTTGCTGAGATCCCAGCGTGGTATCTTGCAAACAACATAGTCGAGCGCAGGCTCAAAGAAAGCGCTCGTGGTCTTGGTCACCGAATTCTTCAACTCAAACAGGCCGTATCCCATACCAAGCTTGGCGGCAACGAAAGCCAAAGGATAACCGGTGGCTTTAGATGCAAGAGCCGAAGAGCGGCTCAAGCGAGCGTTGACCTCAATGACTCGGTAGTCTTCGCTCTGAGGGTCAAAGGCATACTGCACATTGCACTCTCCTACAATGCCGATGTGGCGGATTATCTTTATGGACAGTGCACGGAGCTTATGGTATTCGCTGTTGGTAAGCGTCTGCGACGGAGCGATGACGATGCTTTCGCCTGTGTGGATGCCAAGAGGGTCGAAATTCTCCATGTTGCAAACCGTAATGCAATTGTCATAGCGGTCGCGCACAACTTCGTATTCAATCTCTTTCCACCCCTTTAGGCTCTTCTCCACAAGCACTTGCGGCGAAAAGGAAAACGCCTTTTCGGCGAGTTTGTCAAGTTCTTCCTCATTGTCACAGAACCCACTGCCGAGTCCGCCCAATGCGTATGCGGCACGGAGGATGACAGGATAACCAAGGTCGCGGGCTGCCTGACGTGCTTGCTCTATGTTCTCGCAAGCCTCGCTCTTGATTGTCTTGACCCCTATCTCGTTGAGTTTTTCCACAAACAGCTCGCGATCCTCGGTGTCCATGATGGCTTGGACTGGCGTACCCAGCACTTTTACATTGTACTTTTCGAGTACTCCGCTTTTGTGGAGAGCAACACCACAGTTAAGCGCAGTCTGCCCGCCAAAAGCAAGCAATATGCCATCAGGGCGCTCTTTCTCAATGACGCGTTCAACGAAATATGGTTGCACAGGCAAGAAATAAATTTGGTCTGCCACACCTTCTGAGGTCTGCACAGTCGCAATGTTGGGATTTATCAAGATGGTATAAACCCCTTCCTCCCTTAAGGCTTTGAGAGCCTGTGAACCAGAATAATCAAACTCTCCGGCCTCGCCTATCTTCAATGCGCCCGATCCGAGCAACAGGACTTTCTTTATATTCTCGTCTCTCATAGTTACTTCAATTTTTCTACAAAACGGTCAAACATGAACTCTGTGTCAACAGGACCGGAACAAGCCTCTGGGTGGAACTGGCTGGTAAACCACGGATTCTCTTTGTGACAAATCCCTTCGTTTGAGCCATCGTTCATGTTAACGAAAAGCTCACGCCAATCTGCACCAAGTGTCTTGGCGTCAACGGCATATCCGTGGTTCTGACTTGTGATGTAACACTTGTCGGTGCCAACCTCCCGGACTGGCTGATTGTGGGAACGGTGACCATACTTCAGCTTGTATATTGTGGCTCCACCTGCCTTTGCCAACAACTGGTTGCCCATGCATATTCCGCATATCGGCTTACGGGAAATCCCCATTTGCTTACGTATGATATTAACGGCATCCTCGCACATATCCGGATCGCCTGGGCCATTGCCAAGGAACAAACCGTCAAATTCCATGTCTGTATAATCATAGTTCCACGGAACACGTATCACCTCAACTCCGCGATTAACTAAGCAACGTATGATGTTGTTCTTTACGCCACAATCAACAAGCACAACTTTCTTTCCAGCCCCCTCATTGTACCTAATCACTTGCTTGCAACTAACCTTGTCGACAAAGTTAACACCCTCATAATCAGCCTGAGGGATATTGTCTGGTTGGTCATCAAAAAGAATCTTGCCCATCATGACACCATGCTCACGAAGTACTTTCGTCAACTGCCGGGTATCTATGCCTGTAATTCCTGGCACGTGTTCGCGCTTAAGCCAGTCTGCAAGACTTTCCACTGCATTCCAATGACAGTACTCCTCACTATAGTCTGCAACAATTATGGCCGAGGCATATATTTTATCGCTTTCCATGAAAGTGGCAATGCCATTTGCCTCAACTGTGAATGGAGGTACGCCATAATTACCGACCAAAGGATATGTCAACGCCATCAATTGCCCCGCATACGACGGGTCTGTCAGACTCTCTGGGTAACCCATCATCGCCGTATTGAAAACGACTTCACCTGCCACCGGCTGTTCGTAGCCGAACGACCTGCCACGAAATTTTGTGCCGTCTTCAAGAACCAATGTCACGTTTTTCGTCATATATTAATGGTGTATAAGTGATTAAAACTTTTGTTCGTACTGATATACTTTGTCATAGTAATTTATGAACGCTTGGTTTACAAGTCTCATTCCGCCGGGAGTGGGATAATCACCAGTGAAATACCAATCACCCTTATGACATGGTATTGCGGCGTGCAAGCCTTCAATGCTCTGATATACAAGCTCTATCGGGGTTGTTACGCCAGCAGGACGGAGCATCGCAACCATCTGCTCATTAAGCTCACCTACTGTGAAAGGCTTGTACAAATCCTTGACGCAGCAGCGCATCTGTTCTTTCGGTTTCTTAAGCTCTTCCATGCAATTCTTGTAAGTTTGGTCAATGAGAGAGTGCATACCGCGCCCCTTGAGCAATGCAATGCACGCCCTGAAAGCGATGAACTCCTCCAGTCTTGCCATGTCTATGCCATAATAATCGGGATAGCGTATTTGCGGAGAAGAGCTGACTATGACTATCTTCTTGGGATGCAACCGGTCCAATATCTTTATTATGCTCTCACGCAAGGTCGTTCCGCGAACTATGCTGTCGTCTATAACAACAAGATTGTCTACATCACGTTTAAGCACTTCGTATGTAACATCATATACATGAGAGGCCAAATCATTGCGCGAATTGCCTTCGGTAATAAAAGTGCGCAACTTGATGTCTTTCCATGCAACCTTCTCCGAGCGTACATATTGCTCAAGAATATTCTCAAGCTCATCATGAGTGGGTATGTGGCCGAGATTCTCTATTGCCTTTATTTTCTGTTCATTGATATATCGCTTAAAACTGCCTAACATACCGTAATAAGCAACCTCAGCCGTATTAGGGATGAAAGAGAACACAGTATGCTCCACGTCGTAATCAACAGCCTTGAGTATTGGGTCAATAAGCAATTCCCCGAGCTTCTTTCGCTCGCGATAAATATCGCGGTCTGATCCACGGCTGAAATATATTCTCTCAAAAGAACAAGCAGCATCTCCTCGTTGTTCCAAGATTCGCTCCAGCTCAAATTCCCCTTTCTTGTTTACGACAACGGCCTCACCCGGCTTCAGTTCTTCAATGTCGTCACATTCGATATCGAATGTTGTCTGCAACACCGGGCGTTCACTTGCCACCACAACAACCTCGTCATTGCGATAGTAAAACGCAGGGCGGATGCCCCATGGGTCGCGCATTGCAAACATCTCACCACTGCCAGTAAGGCCACACACTACATACCCTCCGTCAAAATCGGGCATGGTAGTTCTCAACACATTGCCCATTTTTACATGATCGTCAATGTAGTCTGTTATGTCTGTGCCTTGCAGCCCATGCTCCTTTGCATCTATGAAGTTGCGCTCGACCTCCCGGTCAAGCCTATGCCCCATCCATTCCAGCATGATGTAGCTGTCGCTGAATATGCGCGGGCATTGCCCTTGTGCTGTAATTTTACCAAAAATCTCATCAATGTTGGTCATGTTGAAATTCCCGCACAGACACAAGTTCTTCGCTTTCCAGTTGTTGCGGCGAAGAAAAGGATGGACATATTGCAGGCCGCTTTTGCCAGTTGTAGAATAACGCAGATGCCCCATGTACAGCTCACCTGCAAAAGGAAGCTGCTCTTTGGCATATTCTGCATTTGCCAATTGCTCGGCCGAAAGATTGCGGAACTCTTTTTGCGCGCTCGCAAAAATCTCTGTTATGGCATTTGCGCCCAAAGCCTTTTCGCGAAACATATACTCATTGCCAGGCAACGTGTTCAACTTGACACATGCCATGCCGGCTCCTTCCTGGCCACGGTTGTGCTGCTTCTCCATCATGAGATAGAGCTTGTTGAGCCCATACATCCAAGTGCCATACTTGCGCTGGTAATAACCAAGTGGCTTGAGCAGCCTTACCATAGCCACTCCGCATTCGTGCTTCAATTGTTCCATCCTATTGTCCTAAAGTATTTTCTTTGGTAGTCAATATTCGTATGCTTAGTTTTTCAAGCTGCACTGTCAGGTGCCTACATCCGCAGTCGTTTGAATTTCCGACTCATTCCACAGTTACCGACTTAGCAAGATTCCGTGGCTGGTCAACGTTCTTTCCCTTGCAAACTGCAATATGATAAGCAAGAAGCTGCAATGGAATTGTGGACAGCAACGGTTCGAGGCACTCTATAGTGTCTGGCAACTCTATAACCTCGTCGGCAATGCGGCTTATCATTGTGTCACCTCTCGTGACAATGGCAATCACCTTGCCCTTCCTGGCCTTTATCTCTTGTATGTTGTTAAGCACTTTTTCATACATAGTATTGTGTGTCGCAATGACAACAACGGGCATGTCAGAGTCTATCAGCGCAATAGGACCATGCTTCATCTCGGCTGCAGGGTAGCCCTCTGCGTGGATGTAGCTTATCTCCTTTAATTTCAACGCGCCCTCCAATGCCACTGGATAATTATATCCACGGCCAAGGTAAAGGAAGTTTCGGGCATACGTGAAAATTCTACTTAAGTCGGCTATGCGGTTATTGAGCTTAAGCACTTCCTCCATTTTATGAGGTATCTCGTGAAGTTCCTTTACAATGTTAAGATAAACATCTTGGCTTATCGTGCCTTTCTCCTTGGCAAGAGCCAAGGCCAGCATAGAAAGGACTGTCACCTGCCCGGTGAATGCCTTAGTCGAGGCTACGCCTATCTCAGGCCCAACATGGATATAAGACCCTGTGTGGGTAGACCGTGGAATGCTTGAACCAATGGCATTGCATATTCCATAAATGAAAGCTCCATTCTCCTTTGCGAGCTTAATTGCGGCAAGAGTGTCGGCAGTCTCACCGCTTTGTGAAATTGCAATGACAACATCGTTCGGGGTTATCACAGGATTACGGTAACGGAACTCCGATGCATACTCAACCTCAACGGGTATGCGGCACAAGCTCTCAATAATCTGCTTACCTATCAATCCGGCATGCCACGAAGTGCCGCACGCAATGATGATGAACCTATTTGCTTCAAGCAATTGCTTCTTATAATCTATTACCGCGCTGAGCACCACATTGTCAGTGTCAACATTTACGCGGCCTCGCATGCAGTTTGTTAGGCATTCCGGCTGTTCGAAAATCTCCTTGAGCATGAAATGCGGATAACCGCCTTTCTCTATTTCCCCAAGGTTAATGTCAACAGTCTGAACTTCTGGATTCAGGAGGCGATTCTGTATGTTAACGACTTTAAGGTCTTCGCCTTGGCGAATCACAGCAATGTTGCCGTCCTCAAGGTAAACCACCTTGTCGGTATATTCAATAAGCGGTGATGCATCGGAGCCCAAGAAGAACTCATTGTCACCAATGCCCACAACAAGCGGGCTTTGGTTGCGGGCAGCAATAATTTGATTGGGAATGCGCTTGTCAAGCAAAGCTATTGAATAAGCGCCTATAACCTCATGTAGAGCCAACTGCACCGCAGTAAGCAAATCTAAGCCTTTGCGCTGTTGGATATACTCAATCAACTGTACGAGCACTTCCGTGTCGGTGTCAGAACGGAATTGCACCCCTTTTTCCTTGAGTTTCTTTTTCAAGGCAGCGTAATTCTCAATTATGCCATTGTGTATTATTGCAAGATTCTTTGACTGGGAATAATGTGGATGAGCATTTGTTGCCGACGGCTCGCCATGCGTTGCCCAACGAGTGTGTGCTATGCCTATGGTGCCGGTGGTGTCCTTATCGCGACAGAAATCCACAAGGTCATCCACCTTTCCTTTTGCCTTATAAACATTAAGATTCCCCTCTGGGCTTATCAAGGCAACGCCTGCACTATCGTATCCGCGGTACTCAAGACGGCGAAGCCCCTTGATTAGTATTGGGAAAGCGTCTTTGTCACCTATATATCCTACAATTCCGCACATATTATAATTTATTATAAAGACAAGTGCCAAACAGCGCCTGTCTTCAATGATGCTTAGTTTTTTAAAATATTATACAATAATGAAGTTAGAGAAATCAATATGGATGTCGCAGAGAACCACAGCGTGGTCATGCTTCCTACACTTGAGTTCTGAGCCTTAACCTTGTTTGGCTCAACATACACAATGTCGTTCTGTTGAAGATAATAATAAGGCGAGTTGATCAAATTGGCATCATTAAGGTTTAGCACGTGGATGGATTTCTTTCCGGTGGAGTCTTCGCGTATCAGTTTGACATTATTGCGCACACCATATATAGTAAGGTCTCCGGCTTGTGCCAAGGCTTCGAGGATACTTATCTTCTCATTGGTAACAGTATACATGCCTGGGCGGTTCACCTCACCAAGAACAGAAATCTTGTAGTTTGACATCCTGACTGTCACGATTGGAGTTTCAGTCTTGCTCATGTACGGCATTATCTTTTCTAAAATAAGCTTCTCTGCCTCCGACTTTGTCAAACCTCCCACATGCAACTGCCCTACCCGCGGGAAATCGATATTGCCGTTATTGTCTACGAGATAGCTTTGGAGCAAGGCCTGGGAATATGTATTGCGTTGCCCCTGGGTGAGCGGCGTTGGCACTGTCATGTTGAAAGGTATGGCAGCATCGGCATCTGATGTGCTGACGGTTATTGTCAATATGTCTTTGGGCATGATGCGGGCATCATACAACATACGCGATGGCTCAAGGTCAACACTCGAACTATTTTTAAAATATGCAACGTTTTTTGTAGAACAACTGCCTAACATCATCAAGGCAGTAGCCAAAAACATAGGCAAAAAAAACTTCTTATAATTCATAAGTTTGTCGTATCGTTTAAACTGTTTGCAAATTTACACCTATTTTCCCACATAAGCAAGAAAAAATCCGACTAAGAAATGGAATACAAAATTTTTTGGATAAGCAAACCCCATACATATCCGCATATACACATTTTAGTATATATACGATTTATCCGTCCACCACTAAGCAGCATATAAGCATATAAACCCTATAGGCATGAGCTGTTAATATAATGTGAACGTGATGGTTATACATAGCTTACGACTATATGCCACAGGGTGAGGTGTGTATGTATAATCATAGGCAAATGCTTGCCCCAATGCCCTCACAACATACAAGATGGACTTCCATGCTAAAAAACGACATCCGCAAGCCTTGCTCAAACTAACTGCAAGCTTACGGATGCCGCCAATCATAACGCCAACAAAATTGCCCAGTAATGCACCACCTTGCAATTTTAAGTTGGCAAGCCAGTCACTTGATTAATAAAACTTGAAATAATTGCGAGCGTTGTTGTAGGAAATATCCTCTACCATGCGGCTGAGTATCTCGTGGTCGTTAGGCAGGAGCCCTTTCTCCACATCGGTTCCAAGAATATTGCAGAGCAAACGGCGGAAATACTCATGGCGTGGATAGCTCAAGAACGAACGAGAGTCTGTAAGCATACCAACAAAACGGCTCAAAAGCCCGAGCACGGAAAGTGCGTTCATCTGGCGGGTCATGCCGTCAAGCTGGTCATTGAACCACCAGCCAGACCCAAACTGGATCTTTCCTGGGCATCCGCCCTGGAAATTGCCAAGCATGGTGGCGATGACTTCGTTGGCACATGGATTCAACGTGTAGAGTATTGTACGCGTGAGCTTGCCTTCCATGTTCAGCTTGTTGAGGAACTTGCTCATGGCCTTGGCCGTGTTAAACTCGCCGATAGAATCGAAACCAGTGTCAGGGCCAAGCTGCTCGTACATTTTTGTATTGTTGTCGCGGATGGCACCATAGTGGAACTGCTGCGTCCAGTCTGCATCAGCGTCCATCTCGGCCATCTTAGTCAGGAAACAATTTTTGTACTGGCGTACCTCATAGGTGGTGAGCTCTTTCTTGCTCATGGCCTTGGCAAAGATGTCCTCTATCTGCGCATCGGTATACTCCTCGTCATAGAACTCCTCGATGCCATGGTCTGAAAGCTTGCAGCCATTCTCGGCAAAAAAGTCGTGGCGCTTCTGCAGAGCGTCAACCATGTCCTTAAACGTAGTGATGGTGACACCCGCCACTTCGCCGAGCTGGTTTACATAGTCTGCAAACTCAGGCTTCTCGATGTTCATGGCCTTGTCAGGACGCCAAGCCGGTATCATCTTTATCTCGAAACCGCTCTCGCGAGTCTGCTTATGGTAACGCAAGTCGTCCACGGGGTCGTCGGTGGTGCACACGCACTCTACGTTGTAGCGCCGCATCAGCCCACGCGCAGAATACTCTGGCAATTTCAGCTTCTCGTTGCACTCGTCATAAATCTCACGGGCAGTCTTCGGGCTGAGCAGCTTTGTGATGCCGAATGCTGTCTTAAGCTCAAGGTGAGTCCAATGATACAGCGGATTACGGAATGTGTATGGCACCGTCTCGGCCCACTTCTCAAACTTCTCCCAGTCAGAAGTATCCTTGCCCGTACAATACTTTTCTTCCACTCCGTTTGTGCGCATGGCCCTCCACTTGTAGTGGTCGCCGCCCAGCCAAAGCTCAGTTATGCTCTTGAACTTATGGTCGTTGGCCACCATCTCGGGAATCAAATGGCAATGATAGTCGATGATTGGCATTTTGGCTGCATGGTTGTGGAACAAGTCTTGGGCAACCTCGTTGTCCAGCAAGAAGTTCTCATCATTGAATTGTTTCATAATTAGTCGTTTATTGGTTGTTGTAAAAGTTCATCGGATTCCTTGGACTGCCTCACCGTTGAGCCACTTGCCGCAAGGCTTCGGGCTACAACCGTTAACTAAGGCAGGTCAGTACTGCAAAAGTAATAAAATTATTCTGTAATGTCGAAAACTTTACTTATTTTTGCATGGAAAAAATACGTAAACGATGGCGTTCGACAATAATGTCCTATTAATCTACACAGGAGGCACCATAGGCATGAACCGCAACCCCAGGACGGGAGCCTTGGAGCCGTTCAACTTTGAGCATCTGCTCAGCAATGTGCCTGAGCTGACACAGTTTTCAACGCACATTGCGACCATGCAATTCAACCCGCCAATAGACAGCAGCAACATGTCGCCAAAATTGTGGATTGAACTGACCCACATCATTGCCGACAACTACGACTATTATGATGGGTTTGTCATCCTTCACGGAACAGACACCATGGCCTACACCGCGTCTGCCCTCAGCTATACACTCGAAAACCTCACCAAGCCCGTAATACTGACCGGAAGCCAGCTGCCCATAGGCCAGTTGCGCACCGATGGCAAGGAGAACCTGATTACGAGCATCGAAATAGCATCGGCAAAACATCCTGACGGAAGCGCGCTGGTGCCTGAAGTGGGCATATTTTTCAATGGGCACCTGATGCGAGGCAACCGCACCACGAAACAAAGTGCCGACAACTTCAACGCGTTTGAAAGCTTCAATTACCCGCACCTTGTCGATGCGGGGGTCAACATTGCCTATAAAGAAGAACTTATACTTAAGCCCAACCGCTCTGCACCAATGACACCGCACTTCAGGTTGGACAACAATGTCATCGTGTTCACCATCTTTCCCGGAATTAGGGAAGACCTCGTGCGCCATATCATAGCAACGCCCAACTTGCGATCCATCGTCATGCGGACTTTCGGCAGTGGCAACGCACCACAATCAACTTGGCTCATCAAGGCCCTTAAGGAAGCCACGGCAAATGGCAAAACCATTGTAAACATCAGCCAATGCATGGCGGGAAGCGTTGAAATGGGACGATACGACACTGGCTACCAGCTGAAATCGGCCGGCGTAATAAGTGGACACGACAGCACGGTGGAAAGTGCAGTTACAAAACTTATGTACCTTCAGGCGCGCTTCGCAGACCAAGACCAAGTGTCGCACTACATGATGCAAAACATCAGAGGTGAGATGACCATCAAATGAATGGCAAAATAATCGAGAGGAATGTGAGCACCCTTAAGCTGCCAAGGCTCTCAGAGGCCGTGGCGCGCTGTCATTAACATTTTTATGTTAACTACCATGTCAATGGCTGCTTGAGGTAATCACTTGTTATCCAACAAGTTGCGGAACGTGCCATTGGGGCTTCCGAAACAGCACGTTTTAGATTCTGAAACAAGCCATATTGCAGCCCCAAGCAGGCCGTTTGGCAGAGCAAAGTGTGGCATGCTGAAAACCATGAGGCAGGGTAACGTTTTGGGGTTGCATATTTGCAACTAAGAAGCTGTTTTGATTTTTTACGACAGCACTCTTTCACTGCCTAATGTTCACTGTGTCCATGGCTTGAAGTGTATTTCCGCGATGCTTTTTGTTTTAGCTTTCATAATTTAGCCAGCTAAACTCTGCCAAACGACAACAAAAAGCATCGCGGAAATCCACGGCAGCACATTGGACAAAAATCCAAACAGTTTCTGAGGACAATGCATGACATTGGGCAAAGCAAAAGAATCTCTCCTTAGTTACAGAATAAAACCATCCTGGCTATGGAGAGATTCTTCCATACAAATTTTCATCAGCCATGAACGTGCCATTGGCACAAAAATCAATTCAAATCATAGAATCTACAAGCTTGTGCACAACAACTGCGCAAGCATTCTGTTACTGAATGCCGTCTGCACGGAGACGCTTTTGCCAGTTCCATGCGGAACGGAGCGTGTCCTCAAGGCTTGTCTCTGCGTGCCAGCCAAGAACCTTATTGGCTTTCTCCGGATTAGCCCACACTTTCTCTATGTCTCCGGCACGACGAGGGGCGTATGCCCAGTTGAGCTTTACGCCGGTGGCCTTCTCAAAGGCATCGATGATTTGCTTGGTGCTAACCCCGTGGCCTGTGCCTATGTTGAACACTTCAAGGCGGTCGCTATCCATGTCGAGCACGCGCTCCATGGCCTTTACATGAGCCTTGGCAAGGTCAACCACATATATGTAATCGCGGATACAAGTACCGTCTGGAGTGTCATAATCATTGCCAAACACCTTGAGCTGCTCACGTATGCCTATGGCGGTCTGAGTAACATACGGGATGAGATTCATTGGCACGCCGTTGGGCATTTCGCCAATGATTGCCGACGGATGAGAACCTATCGGATTGAAATAGCGGAGCAGGATGGCCTTTATGTCTGCCCCGCTATTGATAAAGTCGCGTATGATTTCTTCGTTTATCTGCTTCGTATTGCCATAAGGGCTCTCGGCAGGCTTTATGGGAGCATCCTCAGTGACAGGCAGATTCTCCGGGGCGGGCTGGCCGTAAACGGTGCAGCTGGACGAGAAGATGATGCCCTTAACACCGTGCTTGGGCATAAGCTCAAGCAAGTTTAGCAAACTGACAATATTGTTACGGTAATAAAGCAACGGTTTCTCAACGCTCTCCCCTACAGCCTTGCTTGCTGCAAAATGTATTATTCCCTTGATGTCGGGATGTTTGGCAAACACTTTGTCCATGGCTTCCAAATCCTGACAATCAACCTGCTCGAAATCTGGGCGAACGCCTGTGATCTTTTCAATGCCATCAACAACACTTGCCTGAGAATTTGACAGATTGTCCACTATCACGACTTTATAGCCGGCATTCTGCAACTCAACAGTTGTGTGCGACCCTATGAAGCCCGTGCCGCCTGTAACCAAAATTGTCTGTTTCATCTTTATGCGATTTTGTTCTTACAATAGATGCACAAAGATAGCATAAAACCATAAAAACAAGTAGGCAGAAAGATAAAAAAAACATAATTTTACCTTTCTGCCCCCTGCATATACTTGTCAACGGAATTTTACTACAAACCAAACAGCGACCTTAGCCCTCCGTCAACACCGGAGAAGCCCATGAACGCAAGACTGAGCAAGCCTGCGGTGACAAGCACGATGGCCATGCCCCGCATTCCGCGCGGAATATTGACCAACGACAACTGCTCGCGCATACCGGCAAACACTGTCAAGGCCAAGCCAAAGCCCAAGGCCGTGGAGAAGGCGTACACCACGCTCTGCAGCAAATTGTAGTCTTTCTGTATCACAAGGATAGCAACGCCAAGCACGGCACAGTTAGTAGTGATGAGCGGAAGAAAGATGCCAAGTGCCTGATAGAGTGCTGGCGACACTTTTTTCATTATGATCTCAACCATCTGCACAAGGGCAGCAATGACAAGAATGAACGCTATGGTTTGCAGGTACTGGATTCCAAATGGGTCAAGAACCCATTTCTGAACCAGAAACGTTACGATGGTTGCAAGCGTAAGCACAAAAGCCACGGCTGCGCCCATGCCAAGCGCTGTGTCAATCTTCTTGGAAACACCGAGGAACGGACATATTCCGAGGAATTGTGACAACACTATGTTGTTCACAAATATTGCCGAGATAAAGATAAGCAGATATTCCATGATTATGCTTTTTTGAACTTATTGACAATGGCTATGAGGAACCCAAGGGTTATGAATGCTCCCGGTGGCAATACGAACAACAAGACATTGTATGTCTCGGGCAGAAGCACAACCCCAAATATCGACCCTGCACCCAGTATCTCCCTAACCATGCCAAGTATCGTCAAGGCGATGGTGAAGCCGAGACCTATGCCTATTCCATCGAAAAGGCTCTCTATCGGCCCGTTCTTGCAGGCAAAAGCCTCTGCACGACCAAGAATGATGCAGTTCACCACAATCAGCGGAATGTATATTCCCAGCGACTTGTTTATTGCAGGAAGATAGGCCTCAAGGCACATCTGCAGAATCGTAACAAACGATGCGATAACAACGACAAACACGGGGATGCGCACCATGTCGGGTGTAAGGTTCTTTATCAGGGAGATTACCAAGTTCGAGCAAATAAGCACAAACATTGTGGCAAGACCCATAGACATACCGTTCATGGCTGATGTCGTTGTGGCCAGCGTGGGACACATTCCAAGAAGAAGGACAAACGTCGGGTTCTCCTTGACCACGCCATTCATTAATATCTTTAAGTAATTCATACTCTGTAGATTAAATTATTGTCTTTATTCCATTCGTGCAATGCTACTGGGCAGCAGACTTTGCCTGCCTTGACGCACCGCTTGCGGCATCGATGTCCTGCTCCGCATAAACAGCATAGGCTTGGTTGACAGCCTTGAGGAAAGCCCTGGTCGTTATGGTTGAAGCCGTTATGGCATCTACGTCGCCACCGTCTTTGTTTACCACGAGCGACTTTCCGGTAGAAAGGTCGCGCCCTATTATGTCACCCTTGCCTCCTTTCTGGAACCATTTGTCAGCCTTTGCACCTAACCCAGGAGTCTCAGAATGCTGCAGGACTGTATAGCCAAGCACCTTGCCTTTGGTGTCAAAGCCCACAAGCAACTTAAGTTCACCGCCAAAGCCCATGCTGGAGCTTTCTACAGCAGCCCCGGCAAACTTGCCAGACGCATCATTGACTTTGTGTACTACAAATATAAGCTCTTTGCCATCAACAAGCTTGCGAATCGTGTCTTCCTGAGCTACAGTTATGTCTTTCAATCCTATTACATTCCTAATGCCTTCTGACAACACAAGCTCTTTCTGAACCTTGATAGGCTCTGAGGTAAAGTTGTTGACCCATGCAAGTAACCCACCGGTGATTACGGCCACTGCAACCAGCACAACTACCATGTTGGTAAGTGATGATTCTAACTTCTTCATTTCTGCAACACCTCCCCAAAACGTTTTGGTTTTACATAAGTATTGATAAGCGGAGTAAACGCATTCATTATGAGTATGGCGAACGACATTCCCTCGGGGTAGCTTCCCCAATTGCGGATGATAACTGTGAGAAGCCCAATTGAAACGCCATAAATGAGCTGGCCCTTGTGGGTCATTGGCGACGTCACATAATCAGTGGCCATGAAAATGGCTCCAAGCATCAAGCCTCCACTGAGCACTACCGCAATGGGATCTGCATAGACAGGATTTGCCAGATGAAGCAAGCCACTCACAACAAATACAGTGGCAATGATGCTGATAGGGATATGCCATGTTATGATTTTCTTCCACAACATATATATGAGTCCAAGGATAAGCGCCAAGGCGCACACCTCGCCTATTGTTCCTGCACCGCCCATTGCATTGTTGCCGAGTAAAAGATGCATGGCATCAGGCAGTTTGTCAAGCACGGCAGGGTCGCCGGTCTTGATCGCAGTCTTCATTAGGCTCAATGGAGTTGCGCCAGTCTCGGCGTCAAGGTAGTTTCCAAGCTGCCCTATGACTGGCCACGACGTCATCTGCGCCGGGAAGCTGACCAACAAGAAACAACGTCCGACCAAAGCTGGGTTGAAGACGTTGCAGCCCAGGCCGCCAAACGTCATCTTTGCCACGCCAATCGCCACAAGCGAACCAATGACAATAATCCAAACTGGAAGGTTTGAAGGCAGGTTGAACCCAAGCAACAAGCCGGTAAGGATTGCAGAACCATCGCAAACGGTCAGTCGGTCATTCTTTAGCAAGTACTTATTTATCAACCACTCAAAGAACACGCAGGACACAACACTTGTGGCGCACACGATGACCGAACCTATGCCGAAATAGAAAAATGACACCAGCAAGGCAGGAATCAACGCGACAATAACGCCATACATATTGCGCTCTACGCTGTCCGTACCATGGACGTGCGGTGATAAAGAAACTATTAATTTTCCCATTTTATTGTTTACTTTTTAGCATTACGGGCCTTGATGATGCCCATTACTTTTGATTTCCCGAAGCGGATGTTGTCCAAAATCGGGCGATGTGAAGGACAAGTGTACTGGCACGAGCCACACTCGATGCAAGAAGTAATGCACTCAGCCTCCACCTTTTCCCACATCTTCTTTGCAGACGCGGTTGCAAGCAGGTATGGCTCCAACCCCATCGGGCATACGCACACACACTTCGCGCAGCGGATACATGGGTCAACTGGCTTGCGCCTTGCCTCATCTTCGCTTATGATGGTCACGCTGTTAGTACCCTTGCATACTGGAACGTCAATGGATGTCAGTGCCTTGCCCATCATCGGCCCGCCTGCCAGTAACTTGTTGTCGCCCTCTGGCATACCTCCACAAAGGTCTATGAGTTCCCTCATCGGTGTTCCCATCCTCACTAGGAAATTGCCAGGATGAGCCAATCGCTTGCCAGTTACTGTGGTGTAACGCTCGAACAAGGGCTTGTGCTTCATCACGGCTTGATATACAGCGAAAGCCGTGCCTACGTTTTGCACGATTGCACCTACGTTTACAGGTATTGCAGGGGGGGCGGGTACCTGTCGCCTAATGACGGCATCAACCAACTGCTTTTCACCTCCCTGCGGATAACGCTGCTTAAGTGGCACAACCTCTATGCGTGGATCAGACTGAGCCTTGGCAGCCAGCAGCTCGATGGCCTGCGGCTTGTTTACCTCAATTCCTATATATCCCCTGTCCACTTTAGCGGCTTTCATGAGCAGCTGCAGGCCGACAATGATTTCATCGGCATGCTCCATCATGAGCCTATAGTCGGACGTTATGTAGGGTTCGCATTCAACTCCATTTATTATTACGCACTCAGCCTTTGCCGTTGGCGGAGGGCAGAGCTTAATAAACGTGGGGAAGCCAGCACCCCCCATTCCGGCAATGCCAGCGGCCTTCACGCTCTCCACGATGCTTTCGGGGGTCAGTTCTGGATGGGCGTCAAGGGTTTCAAGCTTGTCTGACCTATCTATGGTATCTTCCCACTCATCACCTTCAACGCTGACAATAATGACTGGGGTACGATAACCTGTAGCATCAATGGCAGTATCAATTTTAAGCACAGTTCCGGAAACGGATGAAAATATAGGCGCGGAAACGAATCCTCCTGCCTCAGCAAGCATCGTGCCCACCTTCACCTTATCGCCTTTCTGCACCACGGGCTTGGCTGGGGCACCGATATGCTGCGATAGCGGGAACACGGCCTGTTTTGGCAGCGGGGCCGCAACAGTCACGGCATCATTCGTAAGTTTGTTTTCCTCCGGGTGGATTCCTCCTATCCTAAAAGTCCTTATGTTCATTGCTCTGTTCCTTCCTTACTTTTGGGTTCTACACTCTCTGACGCAACAGCCGCAACTACTTCATCCTTGGGCTTGGGCGCAGGGAAGTTTACGGAAATAATGGCATGGGTTGGACAAGCCTTCTCGCACTTCCTACACAAGCGGCACTTGTTTGGATCGATATAAGCGACGTTGTTTGCGATGATTATTGCGTCAAACTGGCATTCCTTCTGGCACTTGCCGCACCCTATGCAGGCAGCTTTGCAGGCCTTCATAGCCACAGGACCCTTGTCTTTGTTGACGCATCTTACATAAAGTCTGCGCCCCTTGGGGCCTTTCTTGCGAAGCTCGATGATACCACGCGGGCAGGCCTTAACGCAAGCCCCACATGAGGTACACTTGTCTTCATCGACCTCGGCAATGCCAGTTTCGGGATTAATTGCAATCGCGCCAAACTGGCAGGCTGCAACGCAATCGCCGCAGCCAAGGCACCCGTAGCCACAAGCGGTTTCGCCGGCACCACAAGCATGCATGGCAGTGCAAGTGCGCAAGCCAGAATACTCGGCAATCTTTGGCCTGTTTTCACAAGTGCCGTTGCATCTGACGACAGCCACCATCGGCTCTGCGTTGGCAACAGCCATACCCAACAAGTCGGCAACCTTGCCCATCACTTCCTGCCCTCCTACCGGACAGAACAAGCCTTCCAAGCTGCCTGCATCGGCACCCTTAACCAAGGCGCCAGCCAAGCCTGAACAGCCTGCGAAACCACATCCGCCACAGTTGGCCTGCGGCAGGAGCGCTGCCACCTCGCCAACACGCGGATCTTCTTTCACGGCAAATTTCTTGGAACAGACATAGAGCACCGTTGCCGAAACGAGTCCTATGGCTCCCAGCGCAATCACCGCGACCAAAATAAGATTCATAATATTTGTTTGTTTTAAGTTAAATTTGTTCTTTCTCGATGCTGAATGTCATGCGGCTGCGCATCTTCCCACGCATAAGGTAAAGCAAGAAGTAATATGGCACAAGCGCAGCCATGGCCACCAAAGCCCCGATTGTCTCATCGGCAGTAATCCATGCTATGGAAAAAAGCACTATGACCAAAATTAGAAACGGAACGCCGAAGCCCAAGGCTAAAGCTTTCATCGCCACCCCACGCGAGGCCGTTACCACAACACGGTCGCCCACTTGCAATTGTCCGCAGGAAGCATCGCCAAAGACATCGACAATTTTCTCCTTGCTTTCAGACGCATTGCAATATCCGGCAACTTTGCAGGATGCACAAGCCGACGTCTGCAGTATCCTAACCTTTATGCAATCGCCACTCACAGAGTCTACGATTCCCGAATGCCTTATCTTGTCTGCCATGCCATTCATGAGCCGGGCCTAATTGCCAACCCGACTTTACATAATGCAAAGGTAGCACTAACTTTTGAAATTGCAAATAAAAACTATGATATTTTTCTAAAAAACATTCGTAATCGTTTGCGGCTATCCATATTTTTTATATCTTTGTAGTTAGCGACAACAAACCCAAAAACAACGTAAATAAAAACGCAAAATGAATGCAATAGACCTAACGATGCAGCAAATAGAGCGCGCAATAAACAAAGTGGCAGACAAGTTTCCTCCAACTGTTGAAGCCACACTGATGACCGACATCCATTTCCGGGCAAACCCCGACACCGGCGAGCTTGTGGCATTCGATGACAACGACGCAGAAATAACACGCACTGTGGTCGAGCCGTGGATCAACTCTACAGACGAGGACTTCTACGGTTCAATTACGCCCATCATGCGCAAGTGCCTTGCCAAGGCAAGCGCCACAATAGATGAGATGTCGATTATAAAGCCGTTCTCGTTTGTGCTTGAAGACGAATGCAAGGAGTCAGTTGCGGAACTGTACATCGTTGATGGCGACACTGTGATAATTGACCCTGACATGATGCCCGACCTCGACAAAGACCTTGACGACTTCCTCAAGCAGCTGCTTGATGACAAATGATCAGGACTTACGGGCCGACTGCCACAAAACAACCTATGCGCTTACGTTTCCTCGGAGTAGATGCGGTCGAACTCGGAACGCAGGCGCACCTGGTCGGCGATGTAAGAGCGCACCTCTTTGAGCTTGCGCTCATTGTCCGACCCTGGAATCCATAGCTTCATATACCCGTGAGTTGAATATTTGTTCTCGATATGCTCGCGAAACCTTTCCCACTGTTGCTCACGACTCAGCTCGGGGTAATTTGAAAGCCCGAACTGCACCGTGCGCCGGAACACCACTTCTGGCTCTAGGTCGCGGTCTGCTTCCGCCACAATCCTGCCATACACGCTTCGCGGCGAATGCGAGGCGGAGGCACGGTGGTCTTCCACGGCTTCTTTCATAATCTTGATTTGTTCCGGAGAGAACCATTTGCGTAGCCTCAAATCTCGCGCCAGTATCCTGCCGCCAGTAATGTGGTGGACGGCTCGCGGCCCCGACATCCCAAGGTCGTGGTATGCAGCCACAACATAAGCCATGTCAATGTCGGCGCCAATCGCCAACGCCAAATCTAAGGATCGCTTTATGACCCTATTCACGTGGCTTATGCCGTGCGCTTTGTCGAAAGCGACGTATCGTGGAAGGATGTTCGTCTCCACGAACTCCACCAAATCAAGGCTTGCTGTCTTGCCAATCATGAGATACACACTAAATTAATGACACACTGGGAAGCCGCAGCCCATAAGCTTGAAGCCACTCCAACCAATGTTTTTTATGTATATGTTTGCAAATATACATAATTATGCCTACTTTTGCAAGCATATATTGAAAAAAAACATGGAACCAAACATAATAAGGCAAAACTCTGCCAAGGCATGGCTGCTGGCCGCAAGGCCCAAGACGCTTACAGGAGCAGCCGTGCCTGTGATGATTGGGCTGTCAATGGCATATACCGATGCAGCCTCAACTGGCATCATGTTCAACTGGACTGCCGCTGCCCTATGCTTCTTGTTCGCAATGACAATGCAGATTGACGCAAACTTCATCAACGACTATTTTGATTTCATCAAAGGTACCGATGACACCGAAAAGCGCCTCGGGCCGCGCAGGGCATGCGCACAAGGGTGGGTAAAGGCAAGCTCCATGAAATATGCCATAGCCTTTACTACACTTGCAGCGTGCGCAATAGGTTTTCCGCTGATATTCTACGGTGGAATCGAAATGCTGCTCGTTGGAGCTGTTTGCGTGCTTTTCTGTTTCCTCTACACCACGTTCCTGTCATACATTGGCCTTGGCGACGTGCTCGTGCTCGTTTTTTTCGGCCTGGTGCCAGTGTGCGTCACTTATTATATCCAGCTGCGCACTTGCCCCTGGACTGCTGTTGCAGCATCGGTGGCTTGCGGACTCGTAATAGACTGTCTATTACTGATAAACAACTACCGCGACCGCGACACAGACCGCGAGGCAGGAAAGTGCACGCTGGTAGTGCGCCTCGGCGCACATTGCGGCAGACTGCTTTACCTTAGCAGCGGGCTAACGGCCTGCCTGCTCGGCATAGTTTTCGCAATTAATGGACATTGGGCAGCCTGCGCCCTGCCCGTCGTCAGCTACCTGCCGCTGCATATAGGCACTTATCGCAAGATTGTGCGCATCAACCGCGGCAAGGCCCTTAACATTTGCCTCGGCGAAACAGCCCGCAACATGTTCGTCTATGGTCTTGCCGTAAGCATCGGCCTATTGATATAAACAAGTATTTTTACCATCCCCGAAGATGTATCTTTTATCTTCTTTTGGGGTAAGTCTCGAGGCTGTCTCTCCGCTGCCTTCCCTCATGCACTACAGCCTAACACTCATCTCTCTGCAAAGAAACAGCCTCGAGACTTACCCCGAAATGAATTCAACCCCAATCGCCGTTAGACTGCCCAAACTATATTATTGCTCGATTGTTGGCTCTTAAGCCATCTTCCGCGCTGATGCCGGGCTTAAATCTAATGACCGATTCGGGTTAAAAGCATTGCAAGATTCAATATGTACCATCAGACACTTACTCACCTAAAGAACTTGTAATATAGTATTGCAAGCAATGCCATCAGCACGAATGCCACAACAGCCCTAACCAGGCAACCTGCCATCTTCTTGATAAGCACAATGCCAATGATGACCATCAGCAGTGCCACAACGTAATAAACCAAATTTTCCATAGTCAATCTTATTATAATCGTTGGCAGCATGCCTTGTTTGACATAGCTGCACACCACCGTCACGGATATGTGTTTTGTAAGAATTTCATACCATTGGAGGTTTCCCAAACCAACACCCTGGCAATCAGCGAGTTACATTGTGTATCATTTCATCATCCCGAAAAGGCCGTCTTGCGCTGCAATACATACCGTTTTAGCCAGCCCAAAAGGCCATATTGACAAGCAGAAAAGCCTGCAATGGACTGCACTGCAGATTTTGTAAGGATATCTTATCGCTCACTTAAACATCCGCCTGAACGCCGTGGGAACCGGTGTTTCAAACTCCATGCGCTCACGTGTCACTGGATGATAGAAACAAAGCCTGTAAGCGTGTAGGCACAAACGGTGGAGCGGATCGTCGCCGTTGCCGTATTTTGCGTCACCACAAACAGGATGCCCAATGTCTGCCGAATGTACCCTGATCTGGTTCTTGCGCCCAGTCTCAAGCTGAAACTCAACGAGGGAGTGCTCTGTGGTACGTGCCAAGACATGGAAATGCGTCACGGCGTATTTACCCCCGTTGTCGAATGGTGACGAATATGTTATATAAGCTTTGTTATCTTTCAACCAACTGGCAATGGTTCCGCCCTCTTCAACGATCTCACCACTGAGCACAGCCACATATCTGCGGTCATACACGATGTCGTGCCAATTGTGTTCCAATATTTGCTCGGTCTGTATGTCTTTGGCGTACACCATGAGTCCGCTTGTGTCACGATCCAGGCGGTGCACAACATGAGCGCGACATTTCTGGCGCGAATGCTCAAAGTATTTGTCAAGGACAGCCTTGACATTGAGCGACGAATGGCCTGCAGCCATCGACAGAATGCCTACTGACTTTTCAAGCACCACAATCCATCGGTCTTCATAGACGATTTTAATGTAACGACTCTTAAAACCATTTTGGTTGCGCTTAGTCTTGCTTACTGCAACCTTCATACCTGGACGCAGCATATAGTCAAACTGCGTAACGCACTTGCCGTCAACAAGGACGCCACGCCCATGCAATGTGTCCTTTACTTTGTTGCGGCTTTCATTGACATTTGCCAAAAGGAACTGGAGCAAAGCACATTCCTCGCTTACTTCAAAATACCAATAATCACCCTTACGGTTATCACTCGGCATATTCGTCTTCATCTTGCTTATTTGAAAAGTGCTGCAAAGTTACACATAAAAAATGAGAGCAAAAAGGGTTGTGCCTATAAATAAAATGGATTTCCACGGCAGACACAATCTTCAACAAAAATCCGCATCGCATGTTCTATTTTACTACTTGTAATACTCACCAGGGCGAAACCGCAACTTCATTTTTTAGTAAATAAGAACACGGGCAAAACAAACTGGCGACAAAATGAAAAACAAATGGGTTGAGCAATAAACTGCACAACCCATTCACAAGATAAATAAATAGTATATCTTAGTTCTTGAAGAAGTCTTTTACGGCCTCGTTGGGAACCATCTGCTCGTCAAAGATGTAAGCCCCTGTCTTCGGACTCTTGACCATCTTTATAACTTTTGAATATGCACGACCATCCTTAGAACCTTCATGGAGGGTTGCAACGGTTTTCTTTGCCATGTGTCAAGAAACTTATTTTGTTTGTTATTTTATCTCTTTATGAAGAGTCATCTTCTTCAAGATGGGATTGTACTTCATCAATTCCATCCTATCAGGAGTGTTCTTGCGATTTTTTGTGGTCACGTAGCGACTTGTGCCTGGCAGGCCACTGTTTTTCATCTCGGTGCACTCCAATATAACCTGGACACGGTTACCTTTTACTTTCTTTGCCATAATAAATTAGTCTCCTATCACTTTAATGTCTTTCCAGTCGCAATATCCCTTGGAGACAGCCTGCTTCAATGCAGCATCCAATCCCACCTTGTTTATCAAGCGGAGGCCAGCGGCACTAATCTTCAAACTAATCCAGCAGTCTCCCTCAACATAGTAGAATTTCTTTCTGAAAAGGTTAACATCAAAGCTGCGCTTTGTGCGATGCTTTGAGTGAGACACATGATTTCCCACCTGTGCCTTCTTTCCCGTAATCTGACAAATCTTCGACATTTCTATCTAAGTTTTTGTTGTTCTTTTTTGTTACTTATTCCAAACAGTGTGCAAAGGTACGGCATTTTTTCTTAAAAACAAAATATTTGCGCTAAAAATCAGCACTTTAAATAAGTTTTTAGATTCCTTTGCCGCTATCACTGCACACACTAAATTCCTATTTGCCAGGAAAGGGAGCGAATTACCCCTCAGATATAGGGCTACATTTCCTCTATGGGTTCTGGCTCACTGCGAAGGAAATCAAGGAAAATCTGCATTGCCTTTTTTGTTGCAATTGCAAGATTGATGTCACGGCCATGGTCTTCTTCTACCTTGAATGTCTTAACCCTATCTGCCGAGCCACATGCCACCCAAATCGTGCCAATCGGAATTTCTTTCGTGCCTCCAGTAGGGCCGGCAAAGCCTGTAGCCGCAATTGCGAAATCAGTAGAAAGAGCTCTGCAAGCCCCTTTTACCATGGCAATTGCAACTTCCTCACAAACAGCTGTTTTCTCTTCAAGAAGCTCATGCGAGACACCAAGTAGCCGCTCCTTGATTTCGTTCGTATAAGATATGATGCCACCTTTAAAATATTTTGATGCCCCTGGCACTGATATTATGGCTTCTGCAATTCGCCCGCCTGTGCAACTTTCCGCAGTGGCAAGTGTCTGTTCGCGCTCCCATAGGAGCTGGCTGATCTCTCTGCTTATTATCTTGCTTTCAAATTCCATGACATAAATTTATTTGTTACTTAAACGTTATTTTTGAAAATGCCGGAACATCCATGCTACAAAAATCACCATCAAGATATTTATAATATCCAGTAACACCAATCATTGCAGCATTGTCCGTAGTATAACTGAACTTAGGAATATATATAGTCCACCCAAAACGCTCCGCATGTTCACGGAAAGCCGCCCTAAGGCCATTATTGGCACTTACCCCTCCGGCTACAGCCACGTGCTTGATACCAGTGGCCTTTACAGCCTTACGCAACTTTTTCATGAGTATATCTACAATCGTATGCTCCAAGCTGGCAGCAATGTCCTCCTTGTGTTTCTCAATGAAATCCGGCTCTGCAGCCACCCAATCACGCAACGAATACAAGAACGAGGTTTTCAACCCGCTAAAGCTATAATCAAGGCCAGGAATGTTTGGTTCTGCAAATTTATATGCCATGGGATTCCCTTGCCTTGCCAATCGGTCAATGATTGGACCTCCTGGATACCCCAGCCCCATTACTTTGGAGCATTTGTCGATAGCTTCACCCGCAGCATCGTCTATCGTCTGCCCGAGCACTTCCATGTCATTATATGCATTCACCCTGACTATCTGCGAATTGCCCCCACTGACGAGCAAGCAAATAAATGGCAATGGCGGAGCAGACTCATCATCGTCATTTTCCTTAATGAAATGAGCCATGACATGACCTTGCAGATGATTGACGTCAATAAGAGGAATACCCAATGCACGCGCAAATCCTTTGGCAAAACTCACTCCAACAAGCAAAGACCCCATCAGGCCAGGGCCTCTGGTAAATGCAACTGCGGAAAGCATATCCTTGGTGATACCAGCTCGCTTTATTGCTTGGTCAACCACGGGAACAACATTCTGCTGATGGGCGCGCGATGCCAATTCTGGTACAACGCCACCGTATGCCTTATGGACATCCTGACTCGCTGTTACATTACTTAATAGCACGCCATTACGCAAAACGGCAGCAGAAGTGTCATCGCAACTGCTCTCAATACCTAATATATATATATTCTCTTTGTCCTTGGTCATAAAGCTCTTATTCTGACAAGATTTCCACACCGTGTTCAGTCATGAGAAATGTATGCTCCCATTGTGCGCTAGGCAATTCATCACCAGTGATGACTTCCCATCCATACTCGTCATCTGCATCGATGAACACTTTCCATGTACCCATGTTTATCATCGGCTCTATGGTGAAAACCATGCCAGGGACAAGCAGCATACCAGTTCCGCGATGGCCATAGTGTAGCACCTCTGGCTCCTCATGGAATTGCAGCCCAACCCCGTGGCCACATAAGTCGCGCACTACGCCATAATGATATTTCTCTGCATGCTTCTGAATGGCGTGACCTATATCTCCTATAAATCCATAGGGTTTGGCAGCCTCTGCCCCAACTTCAAGACATTCACGTGCAACCCGCACTAACTGCTCTTTCTCTGGCGTGGTCTTACCTATGACGAACATACGTGACGCATCGGCATAATAACCGTCAAGAATGGTAGTAAAGTCTACATTTACGATGTCTCCCTCTTTAAGAATGTCGGTTGACTTGGGAATACCATGGCATACCACCTCATTGATGCTGACGCATACACTCTTGGGAAACCCTTCATAATTGAGACAAGCCGGAGTTCCTCCATGGCTTACGCAATAGTCATAACAAATCTTATCAATCTCAAGAGTTGACATACCTTCGTGTATGTTCTTGGCAACTTCATCCAACACACCAGTATTGACAACTCCGCTGCGACGAATACCCTCAATCTGCTCCGGAGTCTTTATAAGGTCACGTGTAGGCACTAACTTTCCTTTGTTTTCCCAGAACATCACTTGCTTATCCATCTCAGTGAGCTCCACTCCAGGCAAAGCGTGCCATCTTCTTTTCTTACCAAACATTTGCATAAAAGCTTAAATCCATGCAAAATTACAACTTTTCCACAAAATGACAACCGTCTCGCCATATTTTATTTTTGTTTGCCATTGTCCATTGAAATTATTCAATAGCCATATAATCAATTCACAGGCAACAACCAACGACATACGAACAATAAGAAAGCACGCTTATCTTTATCGAGAATACGAAAAAAACAGACGATTAGGCTATCTAACAATGCCGTTTAAGCCAACATTCGGTGCATATAACGGCGCATCTCTTTTCTTGCTGCGCCAAGTCTGTTTTCCACACTCTTGTAAGTTTCGCCAAGTGTATTGGAAATCTCGGCAACACGCAGTCCGCCAATGACGTTCAGCTTATAAATTTTACGTGACCTCGGCGAGAGATGAGCCATGCCGCGCTCGAGCAACTCCGTTATCTCTGTAGGCGCATAGACCGATGTCGGTTCATCCCCAATGTCACTTATGCCCGAATGCTTCTTTACATAAATTTCATGCTGGGCTACAGATTTTCGATGGCGCCAATAATCAGCCACCAAGTTCCGCGCAATTGAATACACAAGACATGGCAAGGTCACAGCCGAAATCATCTTGTCCGAATTGAGCAAACGCAGAAACACATTTTGCACAATATCTTCGCTCTCAAAAGAACAACCTGTGCTCTTGCTTACAAAAGCTTTCAGCTCGTCCAAATGGAGGCGATAGTATTCTGCCACAAGATTCTTGGAAGTCTCTGTCATTGGTATGTTATAGTTTTAGTTTCTATTACTTTTGCAATTCAATCCATGCAATGATGATTTTGAACCATCACCTAATCGCACGGCTTCTTAACTGCAAAGATACCATTTTAGACTAAAAAACTACAATTAATCATTGGATAAAATTATGTCTACAACAAAAATTCCCCCTTTTTTATACGAAAAGGCATTTACACATAAGCTTTTGTAGGCACTGGCATACAAACAACGCTGAAATTCATGTCGCACATTTAAACAATGCGGCCAACAGATAGCAATACCATAAGCCAAAACATATTGAACACCTATCGTATCGAAGCACAAACTTTGGCATATATTTTGCAATTCCCTCATTGAATTTAAAATACAATTTTAACTACATAAGAATATGCAAAAAGGCAACATCGGGGTTACAACAGAGAACATATTCCCCGTAATCAAAAAGTTTCTCTATTCAGATCATGAGATCTTCCTTCGCGAAATGGTTTCCAATGCGGTTGATGCCACCCAGAAGATAAAGACACTTGCAGAAAACGGAGATTTCAAAGGCGAATTAGGCGATTTGACCGTACGCGTCTCGGTAGATGAAAAAGCAGGGACAATAACAATAAGCGACCGCGGCATCGGAATGACCGAAGAAGAGATTGACAAATACATCAACCAAATAGCTTTCTCAGGGGTAAATGACTTTCTGGAGAAATACAAGGAAAATGCCAACAACATCATCGGCCATTTTGGACTTGGGTTCTACTCCGCTTTCATGGTAAGCAAGAAAGTGGAAATCATTACGCGCAGTTACCGTGAAGGGGCCAAAGCCGTCAAATGGAGCTGCGACGGAAGTCCCGCATACGAGATTGACGACGCAGAGCGCGAGGGCCGCGGTAGTGACATTATATTGCATATCGACGACGACTGCAAGGAATTTCTTGAAAAAAGCAAACTCCAAAGCTTGCTCAATAAATACTGCAAATTCATGCCGGTACCAATTGCATTCGGCAAGAAAACTGAATGGAAAGACGGCAAGCAGGTCGATACCGACGAGGACAACATAATTAACGACGTTGAGCCATTATGGACGAAAGCGCCCAGCACGCTCAAGGACGAGGATTACAAGAAGTTCTATCGCACGCTGTATCCAATGCAGGACGAACCAATGTTTTGGATTCACTTAAATGTTGACTATCCATTCAACCTTACTGGAATTCTGTATTTCCCACGCATCAAATCCAACATCGACTTGCAACGGAATAAAATACAGCTATATTGCAACCAAGTGTTCGTAACCGACCAGGTGGAAGGCATTGTCCCTGAATTCCTTACACTGCTGCACGGAGTCATCGACTCACCAGACATTCCGCTCAATGTCAGTCGTTCTTATCTGCAAAGCGATCGCGACGTAAAGAAAATCTCTACATACATAACAAAGAAGGTAGCTGACCGCCTGCAAGGCATTTTCAAGGAAGACCGCAAGGGATACGAACAGAAATGGGACGACCTAAAGCTCTTCATCAATTATGGTATGCTCAGCGAGGAAAGCTTCTATGACCGGGCAAAAGACTTCGCCCTCATGAAGGACACCGACAGCAAATACTTTACTTTCGAAGAGTACAAAACACTCATCAAAGACAACCAGACAGACAAAGACGGCCAGCTAGTCTACCTTTATGCAACCAATAGAGAAGAGCAATACAGCTACATTGAGGCTGCAAAGGCAAAGGGCTACAACGTGTTGCTGCTCGATGGACAGCTTGACGTACCTGCAATATCATTGCTTGAGCAAAAGTTTGAGAAGTGTCGCTTCACACGCGTAGACAGCGACGTGATAGACCGCCTCATCGCCAAGGAGGATGCAAAAAAGACGGAATTGGCAGCAGACGATGCTGACAACTTGGCATCCGTGTTCCGTAGCCAGCTTCCCAAAATAGACAAAGCAGAATTCTATGTAGAAGTGCAGAGCCTTGGTGAGGCAGCCCAGCCTGTCGTCATCACCCAAAGCGAGTATATGAGACGGATGAAAGACATCAGCCGCTTCCAGTCGGGCATGAACTTCTATGCACAAATGCCCGACAGCTATAGCATCGTCCTCAACAGCGACCATCCGCTCATACAGAAGGTGCTGTCAGACTGCAACGGCGCAACCACTGAAACGTTGAAGCCCATCATCAGTGAGCTAAAAGGCCAACAAGCGCGCCTTGCAGCCCTGCACCAAAACCAAAGCAAGAAAAAGCCGGAAGAAATAACACAAGCCGAAAAGGACGACCTGCACAATACAGAAAATGCCGTCAACGAGCAAAGGGATAAGAAGCAAGCCATACTTGCTGATTATGCAAAAGGCAACAATATCGTGCATCAGCTAATAGACCTTGCCTTGCTGCAAAACGGCATGCTCAAGGGTGCGGCACTTGATGCATTCCTCAAGCGGTCAGTTGAATTGATAAAGTGAAAAACAAACCGCCAAGGCAGATGATAGCTCCTATGTCTAAGCCTCATTTTGCGTGAGAAATAAATACGCTTAAGAACCACAACAATTTGCGCAAGGAATAGGGGCCACACACTTTCGCAAGAAAGAAAACAAAAAACAAGGCTGAATCCTTTTGGGATTCAGCCTTGTTTTTATTTATATAAACTTTTTAGTGAACACGATAAACATTATACTCCCTTGCTGCGCGAAACAATAAAACGAGGATGCCAGCACAGCGCAGAAGGTACAATCACCACAGCTCCAAGCGCTCTGCCTTAGGCACAAACAACTTGTCACCCTGCTTTACGTTGAATGCATCGTACCACATATCGACATGAGGCAATGCACCGTTGACACGCCACTCGCTTAGCGAGTGAGGGTCGCTCTTTGTATAGTTGCGTATGGCCTCATCAGTAATGTTGGCAGCCCACACACCGGCATAAGCCAAGAAAAAGCGTTGGTCTGGCGTAAATCCGTCCACATCCTTAAGCGGAGCGTTCTTCGTTGCGTTTTTGTAAGCATAAAATGCCACTTGCAGGCCGCCATGGTCGGCAAGGTTCTCGCCAAGAGTCAGGCGTCCGTTAGCATTAAGGTCTGGCAAGACCTTAATGGCCGAGAAGAAATCAGCGTACTTGTCTGCGCGGGCAGTAAAGTTCTTTGCATCGCTCTCCGTCCACCAGTCCTTCATGTTGCCGTCCTTGTCATAGTGCCGCCCGGAGTCATCAAAGCCGTGGGTCATCTCATGCCCAATCACAACGCCGATTGCACCGTAGTTGAAGGCATCGTCAGCCTCTGGGTCGAAGAAAGGAGGCTGCAATATGCCAGCCGGGAAACAGATTTCGTTTGTCGTTGGGTTGTAATAAGCATTGACGGTCTGCGGATACATGAACCACTCATCGCGATCCACAGGCTTGCCAGCTTTCGTCTCAACGTTCCAATTAGTCCAGAAGCGGTTACATTCCACTACATTCTCGTAATACGACTTGGCGGGGTCTATATTAAGCTTGGACATATCTATCCACTTGTCGGGATAACCTATCTTAACATAGAAAGCATTAAGCTTGTCGAGTGCGTTTTTCTTCGTAACATCGCTCATCCAGCTCTGAGCCTTGATGCGCTCGGCAAGCGATAGCTGGAGGTTATGCACCAGCGTCTTCATGCGCTCCTTTGACGAAGCAGGGAAATACTTCTCCACATATATTTTTCCCAATGCCTGCCCCATCACGCCTTCCACCTGTGCCGTGGCCCGTTTCCACAGCGGATGGTTTTCCTTGCGGCCAGTCATTGTCTTTCCGAAGAAGTCGAACTGCGCGGCCACCACTTCATCACTAAGGTAGTTGGCGGCTGTCATTATCTGCCCCCACTCCATGTAATCACGGTATTCAGCCGGCGTGAGCGATGCGATAAGCTTATCGGCTCCTGCCAGAAACTCCGGCTGCCCAACCACAAGCTGCTGAATGTGGTCAGTCTTCACGCCGGTAGCGTTCATGATTTCAACAATCTTAATGTGCGGGAACTTGGCCTTAAAGTCTGCCAAAGCCATTTTGTGATAGTTGGCCTGCGGGTCGCGAAGTTCGGTAACCGACTTGGAGAGCCGTGCCAGCTCCGTCTCGAGCTTCATTACGTTCTGCATCTTTTGCTGAGCCTGCTGCTCTTCAAAGCCGAACAGCTTGAACATCCTGACGATGTGCTTCTTGTAAGCCTCACGTATGCTTGCCGTAGCAGAGTCGTTGTCAAGGTAATACTCTTTTTGCCCGAGCGTTATGCCACCCTGCATAACATTGAGAATGTTCCAGCCTGCGTTCTTCTCATCGGCGCCAATATAAGTTGCAAAAAACTCGTTGTCGCCCATGGGAGCCAGCTCAAGCTGTATGCCGAAAAGCTCGTCAACAGTCTTTGCAGCCTCCATCTTGCGGATTATGGGCATGGCCGGCTCAACGCCGAGCTTATTGCGCCTCACGGAGTCAATGGCCATTTTGTAAAGGTCGCTAAGTTTTTTCTCGGTAGTGCCGGCGGCGTATGTCTTGCTCTTGAGGTCGTTAAGGATAGTGTTGATGCGCTTGTCGTTGTTCTCTGCCAGCTGGTCAAAGCTTCCATAGCGCGAATAGGCGGCTGGCAGCGGATGCTTCTTCATCCATCCGCCGCAAGCAAACCGGAAGAAGTCCTCTGTCGGACTTACGCTTCTGTCAAGGTTTGTCAGGTCAATACCCGACTTTAGCTCGCCTTGCCCCAATGCAGCTATGGACATCGAAGCAAAGGCCACCATAGGGATTAGTCTTTTCAATTTCATAATCGTTTATGTTAAGTTTTGTCTTGTATTGCTTTGATAAGTTTCTTCTTTTCATCTTGCCACATCAACTAACAGAAGATAAATCATTTAGCAGATACAGCCTCAAGCTCTTCTGAAAGTTGCTCCCAACGCTCCACCTCAGCGTCAAGATCTTTCTTGATCGCCGTATATTCCGTTATCAGTTCCATGTTCGAAGCGTTCTCCGGCTGGCACAATATGCCATCAAGCTCTTTCAGCCTTGCCTCCATGCGACTTATGCGGCCCTCTGCCTCCTGCACGGCTTTCTCCGCTTTGCGTATGCGTTTCTGCGCCTCCTTGCGCTCGGCATAGTCCTGGTGTGCAGGCTCGGCTGTCTTTGTCAGCGGCGCAGCCTGCTGCGCAGACGCCTGCTTGGCCTGCGGCCTGGCTACGAGCGCATCGAGGCTGTCTACGTTGCGCGCGCGGAGGAAATCGTAAATGCCGCCGAGATGTTCGCGCACACGTCCTCCGCCAAACTCATATACCTTTGTCACCAGGCCGTCAAGAAACTCGCGGTCGTGGCTCACGATGATGGCAGTGCCGTCAAAAGCCTTTATTGCTTCCTTCAGCACATCCTTCGACTGCATGTCAAGGTGATTGGTAGGCTCATCGAGTATGAGCAGGTTGACAGGTTCGAGCAGCAGCCGTATCATGGCCAAACGGCTGCGCTCGCCACCGCTAAGCACTTTCACTTTCTTGTCAGAAGCCTCGCCGCCAAACATGAACGCGCCGAGGATATTCTTTATCCGCAGGCGAACATCACCGCGGGCCACCCGGTCGATAGTGTCGAACACAGTAATCGACTCATCGAGCAGCTGTGCCTGGTTCTGAGCAAAGTAGCCTATCTGCACGTTGTGGCCTATCTTCAGCGTGCCTGTAAAAGGAATCTCCCCCATGATGCACTTCACGAGAGTTGACTTTCCCTCGCCGTTCTTGCCTACAAAAGCCACCTTCTCGCCACGCTTGATGGTGAGCGTAACATGGTCGAACACTGTGTGCGCGCCATAGTCCTTGCGCACATCGTCACAAATCACAGGGTAATCGCCGCTGCGCAGGCAAGGCGGAAACTTAAGGTGCATGGCCGAGTTGTCCACCTCGTCCACCTCTATTGGCACTATCTTGGCCAGCTGCTTTATGCGGCTCTGCACCTGCACAGCCTTGGTGGGCTTATAGCGGAAGCGCTCAATGAACTCCTTCATGTCGGCAATCTCTTTCTGCTGGTTTTCGTAAGCCCTAAACTGCTGCTCACGCCGCTCCCTGCGCAGCACCACATATTCGTCGTATTTTACCTTATAGTCTATCACTTTGCCGCAACTTATCTCCAGTGTGCGGTTGGTCACGTTGTTGATGAAAGCTCGGTCGTGGCTTACCAGCACCACGGCCTTGGCGCTTTGGGCAAGGAACTGCTCTAACCACTGTATGCTTTCGATGTCGAGGTGGTTGGTTGGCTCGTCGAGCAGCAGCACATCGGGCTTTTCAAGCAATATCTTGGCTAACTCAATACGCATACGCCAACCGCCGCTGAACTCGCTCGTTGGCCTGCCAAAGTCAGTGCGGGCAAAGCCAAGCCCCATGAGCGTGCGCTCCATCTCGGCCTCGCAATTCTCCGCCCCAAGCATCATGTATCGCTCGTGTTCGGCAGTGAACCGCTCCACAAGTTTCAGATAGTCTTCACTTTCGTAATCAGTGCGCTCAGCCAGTTCACGGTTCAGTGCGTCCACGTGCTCCTTCATGCGGGTGACCCCCGCAAAGGCCTTGCGCGTCTCATCTATCACTGTAGTGTTGTCTTGCAGGTTCATCACCTGCGGCAAATAGCCAATGGTTGTTCCGCTCGGCACGGCCACCGTGCCGGCCGTTGGCTTCTGCAGCCCGCAAAGTATCTTCAGCATGGTAGACTTGCCCGCTCCGTTCTTGCCTACCAAGGCTATGCGGTCGCGCTCGTTAATGACAAAACTCACATTGCTGAACAACGGCTTTATGCCAAACTCCACTTTCAGTCCTTCAACGGAAATCATCTGTATCTCTTTTCTCTTAATACTCCAGCAAGTTGCAAAATTACTCTTTTTTTGTATAACAAGCAAGCAAAATGTAGATTTAGCTGCCATAATTAAGATTTTATGGGAGTTGACGAACTACCTGGCTCACATTGGCAACGGCACAGACAACGGCATATTAAGAAACTGTTTTGATTTTTTACAGCAGCAGTCGTTCTATGCCTAATGTCCACGCAAGCCATTGGACAAAAAAATCCAAACAGTTTCTTAAGTCAGACAGTCGCCCAAAACGATAGATAAAACTTTATTACAAACCTAAGTTCAAGGCGCAGTCTAGATTGTTCGGACATGAAAAACAAGCCATTTCGCAGCCCCAAACAAGCCAAACAGCGACGCAAAACGGACCGTTTTGCATCGCAAAAGCACATATTTCGCAACCACCTAAGAATCAGGGTATTACACAAAACGTCGCAAGCAGTAAATTTACTTTACACTACCAAATGGCCAGACTATCCACCTTGCCTCCGTTTAAAATTTCATGGCCAGTAGGAATGTGCCTTGCCATATGGCGAAAACAATACGAAATGAACTTTCAATTCTGGCGAACAACACCACTAAAAGCCGTGCCTGGTTAGGCATGGGCGCACCATGTAGTGTAAAATAAACACTAATAAAGGCAAAAAACGCCACATTTGCTTTGCCAAATCAAAAATAAACCGTAAATTTACACCCAAATACGAAATGTAACTATTATACAACAATAACTAAAATCTTCTTAATTAAAAATGAACAACCTAAAGGTATCAATCGCAGGAATGGGCATTGCCGCAGCGGTGCTCTCCGCATGCTCATCTGGCAACCAACCTGAGCTTACGGCCTCAGGACTGAACCCGGCAGCCTTCGACTCTACCATCAATGGCAAGAAAACTGCCCTCTACACCCTCAAGAACAACAGCGGCATGGAGGTGTGCATAACCAACTTCGGTGGCCGCGTGGTGTCAATCGTTGTACCTGACAAGGATGGCAACCCAACCGACGTGGTTCTTGGCTATGACAATGTGGCCCAATACGCCGATACCGCCAACTCACCCAGCGACTTCGGCTCATCGGTAGGACGGTACGCCAACCGAATTAACAAGGGCAAGTTAACCGTTGCAGGCAAGGAATACCAGCTGCCGCAAAACAACTTTGGCCACTGCCTGCACGGCGGGCCAAGCGGATGGATGTATCAAGTGTACGAGGCCGAGCAGCCCAACGACACCACGCTGAGGCTTACGATAGTGTCGCCCGACGGCGACAACGGATTTCCAGGTACCGTAACGGCAACGGCAACCTATACCTTATTATATAATAACACCCTTGACATAAGCTTCGATGCCACAACAGACAAGGAGACCGTGATAAACATGACAAACCACAGCTACTTCAACCTCAACGGAGATCCATCTAAGGAAGGCATGGACATGGTGCTGTACATCAATGCCGACAACTACACGCCTGCAGACTCAACATACATGACAACCGGAGAGATATGCCCGGTGGAAGGCACTCCGATGGACTTCCGCACACCACGCGCCATATCGGAAACCGTAAACGACACAACATTTGAGCAAATAAGAAACGCATCGGGATACGACCACAACTGGTGCCTGAACACTTACAAGGACGGCAAGGGTGACGACAAAACCGTGGCTGCGTCGCTTTACTCGCCCAAGACGGGCATTCTGCTTGAGATGTTCACCAACGAGCCGGGAGTGCAGATGTACACTGGCAACTTCCAAGGCACAGGCGTGAGCTGCAAGCACGGCATAAAGTACCCCAAGCACGTGTCCGTATGCCTTGAGAGCCAAAAATATCCCGATTCGCCCAACAAGAAAGACTGGCCATCGCCCTACCTCAAGCCGGGAGAGAAATACCACAGCCACGTGGCATACAAGTTCAGCACCAAGCAATGAGCAAACCTTAACGCAATACTTAAACATATAATATATAAGAAGCACAATGAACTGGAACACAAAAGAATTCATTTGGCTCGACTGGGCCGTGCTGGCCATAGGAGTTGTAGCCATAATATGGGCGATATACCATGCGATAAAGAAAGACAAGGAGAAAATGAAGGGAGCCGACAGCCAAGACTACCTCTTCGGCAAGGGCGAACCTTGGTATATAATAGGAGCAGCCATATTTGCAGCCAACATTGGGAGCGAGCACCTCGTAGGCCTGGCCGGAACTGGGGCGAAAGACGGTGTGGGCATGGCTCACTGGGAGATGCAAGGGTGGATGATCCTTATCCTTGGGTGGCTCTTCGTGCCATTCTACCAACTGCTCAACAACAAGATGGGCAAAATCATCACAATGCCCGACTTCCTGAAGTTCCGCTACACCCAGCGCACAGGCTCGTGGCTCTCTATCATAACCCTCATTGCATACGTGCTCACCAAAGTGTCCGTAACGGCTTTCACGGGCGGCATATTCTTTGAGTACTTGCTCGGCCTGCCATTCTGGTATGGCGCCATTGGCCTGATAGCCATTACGGCCGTGTTCACCGTGTTCGGCGGTATGAAAGGCGTCATGACGCTCTCGGCCATACAGACCCCCATCCTCATCATCGGCTCTTTCCTCGTGCTCTTCCTTGGATTGAGCATGCTTGGAGACGGAAGCATTGTGGAGGGATGGTCGCAGATGATGGCCGTATGCAACGCCGCACATGATGGCTTCGGCACCACCCACATGTTCCACACCGACCCCGCCGACCCAATGTACCCGCAGTTTCCTGGCTACGTAGTGTTCCTCGGGGCATCTATCATTGGCTTTTGGTATTGGTGTACCGACCAGCACATCGTGCAACGTGTGCTCGGGCAAACCAAAGGCGAGGACAACACGACAGTGATGAAGCGCGCACGCCGCGGCACTATCGCCGCCGGCTACTTCAAGTTGCTGCCTGTGTTCATGTTCCTCATTCCGGGCATGGTGGCCTTCGCACTGTCGCAGAAAACGGGCAGCGGCATCGGCATGGACATTGCAAACTCGCACGACACCGACGGAGCTTTCGCGATGATGGTTAAAAACATATTGCCGGCAGGCGTCAAGGGCCTCGTAACCATCGGCTTCATCTGCGCCCTGGTTGCTTCGTTGGCGGCATTTTTCAACAGTTGCGCCACTCTCTTTACCGAGGACTTCTACAAGCCGATGAAGAAAGGCATGAGCGAAAGCCACTACGTGTTCGTAGGCCGCGTGGCCACGGTGGTTGTAGTGCTGCTCGGCCTGGCCTGGATGCCCATCATGATGAACATGGGCAACTTATATTCATACCTGCAAGACATTCAGTCGCTCATAGCTCCGGCTATGGTGGCAGTGTTCACGCTCGGCATATTCTCGAAGCGCATCACGCCCAAAGCCGGCGAATGGGGCCTCATCGGCGGCTTCCTCATCGGCATGCTGCGCCTGCTGACCAACGTTGTGACAAACTCGGGCAAGGCCGATATGCAAGGAGCCTTTTGGGACTGCACTGCATGGTTTTGGCAAACCAACTGGCTTATATTCGAGGTGTGGCTGCTAGTGTTCATCATCGTGGCCATGTTTGCCATCTCGCTTTTCACGCCAAAGCCAACAGCTGCGCAGATTGAGGCCATAACATTCAGTGGCAGCTACAAGAAAGCCATCCGCGATAGCTGGAACGTATGGGACGTAGTGGCCACACTGGGAGTTGTGGCTCTTTGCGCCGCATTCTACATTTACTTCTGGTAAACCACACTGCCCCCAGGGAGCACAAGCGAAATGCCTGTGCTCCCAATGGCCGGGCAAAACAACTAACGATAGCCAATGACAACTTACTACGAAGCGTACCAAAAGGTTCTTGTGTCTGTAGACTGCATCATCTTCGGTTTCGATGATGGCGAGCTGAAAGTGCTTATAGGCAAGCGCAAGATGAGTCCCGGCTGTGGTCAATGGTCGCTCTACGGTGGCTTTGTAGGCAGCGACGAGGGCATAGACGATGCCGCCGACCGCGTACTGTACCAACTCACGGGCCTCAAGAACATATATATGAGGCAGGTGGGAGCGTTCGGCAAGGTTGACCGCGACCCCGGTGAGCGCGTGATATCGATAGCATACTATGCTCTCATCAACGTGAAAGATTACGACAGCAGGCAGCAAGAGCTGCACGGACTTGAATGGATGCCCATAAAAGATTTGCCACAACTCTATTCCGACCACAATGCAATGGTTAGGCAGGCACTGAAAATAATGCAAGGCAAAATATCGCGCGAGCCAATCAGCTTCAACCTGCTGCCCAAACTGTTTACGCTGACGCAGCTGCAAAAGCTCTACGAGGCCGTATGCGGAGAGAAAGTGGACAAGCGCAACTTCCGCAAGCGGATAAAAGACATGGACTTCATTGAGAGGACTGAGCTTATAGACAAAACCGGCTCAAAGCGCGGAGCATCGCTCTACAGGTTCAACAAGAAAGCCTATAACGAAGCCCCGAACTTTAAACTGTAACACAATAATTAGAGTATAACATCATGCTGGAAGAACTTAAAGAAAAAGTATTCAAGGCCAACCTTGACTTGGTAAAGCACAACTTGGTAATATTTACATGGGGGAACGTTTCAGGAATCGACCGCGAGAAAGGCTTGGTGGTAATCAAGCCTTCCGGCGTGAGCTACGATACGATGAAAGCAGCTGACATGGTCGTTGTTGACCTCTGCAGCGGAAAGGTTGTGGAGGGCGACCTCAACCCTTCATCGGACACCCCAACCCACCTCGTGCTCTATCGGGCTTTCCCCGAGATTGGCGGCATAGTACACACCCACTCCACCTATGCCACTGCATGGGCGCAAGCTGGCAAGGACATACCGAACATCGGAACTACTCACGCTGACTACTTCCACGACGCAATACCCTGCACCGCCGACATGACCGAAGCTGAGGTGAAAGGTGACTACGAACTTGAAACAGGCAACGTAATAGTGCGCCGCATCATGGACGGGGGCATAAATCCTGTACATACCCCAGGGGTACTCGTAAAGAACCATGGTCCGTTCGCCTGGGGCAAGGACGCAGACAACGCCGTGTACAACGCCGTGGTGATGGAGCAAGTGGCCAAGATGGCATTCGTATCGTTTGCCGTAAACCCGGAAACGACGATGAATCCACTGCTCATAGAAAAGCATTTCAGCCGCAAGCACGGCCCAAACGCTTATTACGGGCAGAAAAAGAAATAAAAAAACAACGCATAAACAGCAAAACATCAATAACTAAAAAACAACACAACTATGGTAAAAGCATTTGAGAATCTGGAAGTTTGGTTCGTAACCGGAGCACAGCTCCTTTACGGTGGCGATGCAGTTGTACAAGTTGACGGCCACTCGAAAATAATGGTAGATGGCCTCAACGAGTCTGGTCGCCTGCCAATAAAGGTTGTTTACAAAGGAACCGCCAATAGCTCAAAGGAAGTGGCCGACATATTCGCACAGGCCAACAACGACAAGAAATGCGTGGGCATAATCACGTGGATGCACACCTTCTCGCCTGCCAAGATGTGGATTCACGGCCTACAGATACTGCACAAACCGCTGCTCCACCTGCACACGCAGTTCAACGAGGAAATTCCATGGGGCACAATGGACATGGACTTCATGAACCTGAACCAAAGCGCACACGGCGACCGCGAATTCGGCCACATCATATCAAGGATGCGCATTCGCCGCAAGCTCGTAGTTGGCTATTGGAAAGACGCCAAGACGCAGGACCACATCGCTGTATGGGAGCGCGTATGCGCCGCATGGGCCGATGCACAGGACATGCTCATCATACGCTTTGGCGACCAGATGAACAACGTAGCCGTGACCGATGGAGACAAGGTGGCAGCCGAGCAAGTGATGGGCTACCACGTTGACTACTGCCCGGTAAGCGAACTGATGGAGGCCCAGAATCAGATAAAGGACGAAGACGTGAAGGCTCTCGTCGACGAATACTTCCGCCTCTACGAGCACGATGCCGCAATTGAAGAAAGCCGCACAAAAGATTATGAGGTAATCTGGAACGCCGCGAAAGCCGAACTGGCCATGAGGGCAATACTCAAGGACAAGGGAGCCAAGGGCTTCACGACAAACTTCGACGACCTCGGACAAACCGATGGCTCACACTTCGACCAAATCCCCGGCCTCGCCTCACAGCGCCTGATGGCCGAAGGCTACGGCTTTGGGGCGGAAGGCGACTGGAAGTCGGCAGCTCTCTACCGCACATTGTGGGTGATGAACCAAGGCCTTGGTGGCGGATGCTCGTTCCTCGAGGACTACACTCTAAACTTCAACGGCGAGCAGAGCGCCATACTTCAGGCTCACATGCTGGAGGTTTGCCCGCTAATAGCAGCCAACAAACCGCGCCTGGAGATACACCATCTCGGCATAGGCGTACGCAAGACACAGACAGCCCGCCTCGTGTTCACATCGAAAGTTGGCAAGGGTGTAACGGCTACAGTGGTAGACATGGGCAACAGGTTCCGCATGATTGTGAACGACGTGAACTGCATAGAACCCAAACCACTGCCCAAGCTGCCAGTAGCATCTGCCCTATGGATACCGCAGCCTAACTTTGAGGTGGGGGCAGGATGCTGGATTTACGCCGGAGGAACACACCACAGCTGCTTCTCTTACGACATAACAGACGAGTACTGGCAGGACTATGCAGAGATAGCCGGAATAGAGTGTGTACTCATAAACGGCAAGACCACCGTGGAAGACTTCCGCAAGGAGCTGCGCTTCAATGAGGTTTACTATATGCTCAACAAAGCCCTCTGCTAACCACCAGAACACCATGCAAGAATGAAAGAGTCCGTGGCTTCCACAGATGGAAGCCACGGAACTCCATTCCAACTCTCCCTTAATCCAAAACCAACCACATATCAATTACACCAAATGAATACTGACGCCAAATCAATAATAGACAACGGCAAAGCCATACTCGGCATAGAATTTGGCTCAACCCGCATAAAGGCCGTTCTGACCGACCCGTGCCACCGACCTATAGCCCAAGGCAGCCATACTTGGGAAAACCAGCTCGTTGATGGACTGTGGACTTACAGCACCGAAGCAATATGGCATGGGTTGCAGGACTGTTATGCAGACTTGCGCCGAAACGTAAACGAACAGTACGGCACCGACATCGAAACGCTGGCCGCAATCGGCGTTAGTGCAATGATGCATGGCTATATGGCCTTTGGCAAGGACGGGGAAATTCTTGTCCCCTTCCGTACATGGAGAAACACCAATACTGCCGAGGCTGCCGCCTGCCTGTCGGAACTTTTCGCATTCAACATACCGCTGCGCTGGAGCATATCCCACCTCTATCAGGCCATACTAAACGGCGAGGAGCATGTGAAAAACATCAACTACCTAACGACTTTGGCCGGATACATTCACTGGAGTCTCACAGACCGTAGGGTGCTGGGCATAGGGGATGCTTCTGGCATGCTGCCCATCGACCCACAAACAAAGGACTATTCGGCTGCGATGGTAAGTAAATTTGACAAACTTGTGGCTGACAAAGGATATCCCTGGAAACTGGCTGACATTCTGCCCAAGGTGCTGCTTGCCGGCAAGGAGGCAGGCAAGTTGACTGAAAATGGCGCACTGCGGCTTGATCCATCGGGCCACTTGAAAGCTGGCATTCCACTCTGCCCACCAGAAGGCGATGCCGGAACTGGCATGGTGGCCACCAACGCCGTGAAACCACGCACGGGCAACGTTTCGGCTGGAACATCGTCGTTTTCAATGATTGTGCTTGAGAAAGACTTGTCGAAACCATACAGTGTGATAGACATAGTTACCACACCCGACGGCAGCCCCGTAGCCATGGTCCACTGCAACAACTGCACGTCTGACCTCAACGCATGGGTCAGCCTGTTCAAGGAATACCAAGAACTGATGGGAATGCCCGTCGACACTGACGCCATCTTCAGCAAACTGTACAACCATGCACTTTCAGGCGAAGCCGACTGTGGCGGCCTATTATCGTATAACTACATATCTGGCGAACCTGTTACAAGCCTGGCAGAAGGACGCCCTCTCTTCGTTCGTTCGGCAGGCGACCGCTTCACGCTCGCAAACTTTATGCGTGTCAACCTCTATGCTGCGGTAGGCGTGCTGAAGATTGGAAACGACATTCTCTTCAACGAAGAACACATAAAGGTAGACAGGCTCACCGGTCACGGCGGCCTTTTCAAGACAAAGGGCGTTGGGCAGCGTATCCTGGCTGCCGCGCTCGGCTCACCCATATCCGTAATGGAAACCGCCGGAGAGGGTGGCCCGTGGGGCATGGCCATACTTGCAGGCTATCTCGTAAACAATGTCGCTGGGCTTCCGCTGCCCGAATATCTCGACAAGAAAGTGTTCGCAGGCTATTCCGGCACTGAGACACGCCCCATCCCAGGGGACGTGGCAGGCTTTAACGAATACATAAAGACTTACCAAAAATGCTTGCCAGTGGAAGAAATGGCAGTGAAATGCAAGTGACAAACGTATTATATAATAGACAATGATAAGACAGATGACAAACAAGCTCATGGCCAGCGGGCTTCTGCTTGCAGCCTGCACCATCGTAAATGCAGCCAACAAGGCTCAAGTCACCATTGATGCCAACAGCGGCAAGCAAGTGATACACAAAGAAATATACGGTCAGTTTGCCGAACACCTTGGCTCATGCATCTACGGAGGATTGTGGGTCGGGGATAATTCGCGGATACCAAACATCAAAGGCTACCGCAAGGATGTGCTCGAAGCTCTTAAGCGCCTGCAAGTGCCGGTGCTGCGCTGGCCTGGCGGATGTTTCGCTGACGAATACCACTGGATGGACGGCATTGGCCCAATGGAACAGAGACCCAAGATGCAGAACAACAATTGGGGCGGCACGATTGAGGACAACTCTTTCGGCACGCACGAATTTCTGAACCTCTGCGAGATGCTGGGCTGTGAACCATACATCAGCGGCAACGTAGGCAGCGGCACTGTGGAGGAACTGGCCAAATGGGTTGAGTACATGACGAGCGATGGCGACACCCCTATGGCCGCATTGCGCCGCAAAAACGGCCGCGACAAGGCATGGAAAGTAAAGTTCCTTGGTGTGGGCAACGAAAGCTGGGGCTGTGGGGGCAATATGCGCCCGGAATACTATGCCGACCTATACCGCCGCTATTCCACCTATTGCCGCAACTACGACGGCAACAAGCTTTACAAAATAGCCAGTGGCGCCAGCGACTACGACTACAACTGGACTCGCGTGCTTATGGACAACGTAGGTCACCGCATGGACGGCCTTTCACTCCATTACTACACCGTGACAGGCTGGAGCGGAAGCAAAGGGTCGGCCACGAAATTCTCTGCCGACGACTACTATTGGACTATCGGCAAATGTCTTGGCATTGAGGATGTCATAAAACGCCACTCAAAAATCATGGACAAGAAAGACCCCAAGAAGCAAATAGGGCTGTTAGTTGACGAATGGGGAACATGGTGGGATGAGGAACCTGGTACTACCAAAGGACACCTGTACCAACAAAACACCATGCGCGATGCCTTTGTGGCTGCACTCACGCTCAACGTATTCCATCGGCACACCGACCGGGTGCGCATGGCCAACATAGCCCAAGTTGTCAACGTGCTTCAATCCATGATTCTTACTGATACCATAGGCACTGGCCACATGGTGCTCACTCCAACCTACCATGTATTCGAAATGTACAAGGGCTTTATGGGGGCAACCTACTTGCCAATGGACATTAAGTGTGACAGCATCAGTGTCCGCGGTGACAGCCATGCCAAGAACGGACGCCGCATACCGGTGCTCAGCGCATCGGCAGCTATGCAGAAAGACGGATCTGTCATCATATCGCTTGCGAACATAAGCCTTGAAGAAGCACAAGACGTGGAAATAACGCTCGGCAATACCAATGCAAAAGCAGTCAGCGGACGTATGCTCAGCTGCAAGTCTGTTGCCGACTACAATGACTTTGATCATCCCGAGAACGTAACTCCACAAGAATTCAAAGATGCAAAGCTCAGCAAAGGCATACTAAAGACAAGCATTCCGGCCAAGTCGATTGTTGTACTCAACGTGCCTGCGACTAAACAGTAAAGCAGAATAAAAGTGAATAAAAGACACATATAACAAATAACGACAATTATGAACGACAAGAAAACAATGAATCTCGCAGCCGACAACATACGCATACTGGCTGCGGCGATGGTGGAGAAAGCCAAGTCGGGCCATCCTGGTGGTGCCATGGGAGGCGCAGATTTCATTAACGTGCTCTTCTCCGAGTTCCTCGTCTACGACCCCGACCAGCCTGCCTGGCCCGGTCGCGACCGCTTTTTCCTTGATCCCGGCCATATGTCTCCCATGCTATATTCTGCACTCTGCCTACAAGGCAAATTCAGCCTTGACGAACTGAAGGAGTTCCGCCAATGGGATTCACCAACGCCAGGCCATCCAGAACGGAGCATCGAGCGCGGCATAGAGAACACCTCTGGGCCGTTGGGCCAGGGGCACACATTTGCCGCAGGAGCCGCCGTCGCAGAGAAGTTCCTCGAAGCGCGCCTCGGTCACGATGTGATGCAGCACAAAATCTACGCTTACATCTCCGACGGAGGCATCGAGGAGGAGATATCTCAAGGCACTGGCCGTCTTGCAGGAATCCTTGGACTTAACAATCTCATCATGTTCTACGACTCCAACGGCATCCAACTTTCCACTGAATGCAACGTTGTCATGAAAGAAGACACCGAGGCAAAGTACCGCGCATGGGGATGGAACGTGATTACCATCAATGGCAACGACGCAGATGAAATACGTCAGGCACTCACCGATGCAGGACAGGAGCAGCACCGCCCCACCCTGATCATTGGCAAGACAACCATGGGCAAAGGCGCACTTAAGGCCGACGGAACAAGCTACGAGCACAACATCGCCACCCACGGCGCACCGCTCGGAGGCGATGCCTACACGAACACCATCAAGAACCTTGGCGGCGACCCTACCGACCCATTCCGCATCTTCCCTGCTGTTGAGGCTCTATACACAGCCCGCCGCGAAGAACTTAAGCAAATTGTAGCCAAGCGCCACGAGGCTGAGGCAGAATGGGCAAAAGCCAATCCTAAGAAGGCAGCCCTCATGCAGGAGTGGTTCAGGGGCAATGCACCTAAGGTTGACTGGAGTGTACTCACACAAAAGGAGGGATCAGCCACCCGGGCTGCTAGTGCTGCATGCCTCGGCGTACTTGCAGAGCAAGTGCCCAACATGATTTGCGCTTCTGCAGACCTGTCAAACTCCGACAAGACTGACGGCTTTCTCAAAAAGACACATGCCCTTCAAGCTGGCGACTTCAGCGGCGCGTTTTTCCAGGCCGGTGTGGCAGAGTTGACCATGGCCTGCATGTGCATCGGTATGTACCTGCACGGGGGTGTCATACCCGCCTGCGGTACATTCTTCGTATTCTCCGATTACATGAAGCCTGCGGTGCGCATGGCAGCCTTGATGGAAGTGCCAATTAAGTTCATCTGGACTCATGATGCATTCCGCGTTGGCGAGGATGGACCAACTCACGAGCCTGTTGAGCAAGAAGCGCAGATACGCCTCATGGAGAAATTGAAAAATCACCACGGCCGCGACAGTGTGCGCGTGTTCCGCCCTGCCGATGCCGACGAGACAACCGTTTGCTGGGCCATGGCCATGGAGAACACTGACACGCCTACGGCACTCATCTTCTCACGCCAGAACATAGCCAAGCTGCCCTCAGGCAACAATTACGAACTGGCACGCAAGGGTGCCTACATAGTGGCCGGTTCCGATGAGGAGTACGATGTCATACTCCTTGCCGACGGTTCAGAAGTTTCCACCCTCGTGGCTGGAGCCGAGTTGTTGCGCAAGGATGGCATACGTGTGCGTATTGTAAGTGTCCCCAGTGAGGGATTGTTCCGAAGCCAGCCGCGCGAGTACCAAGAGAGTGTGCTGCCCTGCGGAGCCAAGATATTCGGCCTCACCGCCGGCTTGCCCGTAACACTCGAAAGTTTGGTTGGTGCAAACGGCCGCGTATATGGCATGCCCAGCTTTGGTTTCTCAGCCCCGTACAAGGTGCTCGACGAGAAACTCGGATACACCGCCGAGAACGTTTACAAGCAGGTAAAAAACTTCCTCGCAGAACGTTAAGGTTATGGACATAAAGACAATAGGGCTTGCTTCCGACCATGCGGGCTACGAACTAAAGCAGTATGTCATCGACTACTGCCGAGCCCACGGCTACGCCTACAAGGACTACGGGACATACTCCACCGAGAGTTGCGACTATCCTGACTTCGGCCATGCCTTGGCCAACGGCATTGAGGCGGGCGAGGTATATCCTGGCATAGCCATCTGCGGCAGTGGCGAGGGCATAAGCATCACGCTCAACAAGCACCAACATGTGCGGGCAGCCCTTTGCTGGCAGCCCGAAATAGCGCACCTTGCGCGCCAGCACAACAATGCCAACGTGCTCGTAATGCCAGGCCGCTTCATCGACCACAACATGGCCAAAGCCATAATGGACGAGTTCTTTACCACCGACTTTGAAGGAGGCCGCCACCAACGGCGCATCGACAAAATACCATTGTAACCCTGGCGGTGAAGCGACCGCTGGTTCTGCAACCATACTCTGTAAGCGTGGGGTGTTGGCATTGGCTAACGCTCCACGCCTTTGTTTTCAAGAATATTCACCCATCCTGAATCCAAAAATCATTAACGGCCCTGAAGCAACAAGCCTGCCCGCCAACAATGTGAAGAAATAATGCAAAGACCAAAGGCAACATGTTGGCAGCATATTTGCAATATTGAAATTGCATTTGTGTATAAATGCCGCAAAAAATATATAAAAACTCAAGCCATGGCCTCTTTATGTTAATTATAATTGTTAACTTTGCGTTCGCAAAAACAAGGAGTACAATTCATTAAACATAAACTTATTATGAATATTGATCAGTTCAACTTTGCCGGCAAGAAGGCAATTGTCCGTGTGGATTTCAATGTTCCATTGGACGAGAATGGTAATGTTACGGACGAGACTCGTATCCGCGGTGCGCTTCCTACGCTGAAAAAGGTCCTTTCAGATGGCGGTGCCCTCATCATGATGAGCCACATGGGCAAGCCTAAAGGCAAGGTGAAGAAAGAGCTGTCGCTCTCTCAAATTGTCAAGAATGTGTCCGCCGCACTTGGCGTTGACGTAAAGTTTGCCCCCGATTGTGCAAACGCCGATACAGAAGTTGCAGCCTTGAAGCCAGGCGAAGCATTGCTTTTGGAGAACCTTCGCTTCTATCCTGAGGAAGAGGGCAAGCCAGTAGGCATAGACAAGGAAGACCCGAAATACGACGAGGCCAAGAAAGAAATGAAAGAGCGCCAGAAGGATTTTGCAAAGAAACTGGCCTCATACGCCGACTGCTATGTGATGGACGCATTTGGCACGGCTCATCGCCGCCATGCTTCAACAGCAGTGATTGCCGACTACTTCGACGCTGACCACAAGATGCTGGGCTACCTTATGGAAAAGGAAGTCAAGGCTGTTGACAACGTCCTGAGTAATATAAAGCGCCCGTTCACCGCTATCATGGGCGGTTCAAAGGTGTCTACAAAGATCGGAATCATCGAGAATCTGCTCGGAAAGGTAGACAACCTCATCCTTTGCGGTGGAATGACCTACACATTCGCAAAGGCTCAAGGTGGCAAGATTGGCAAGTCGATCTGCGAGGACGACAAGCTTGACGTAGCTCTCGACGTGATAAAGAAAGCCAAGGAAAATGGAGTGAACCTCGTGCTTGGCACCGACTGCATTGCAGCCGACGACTTTTCGAACGATGCCCACACACAAGTATGCCCCGCAAACAACATTCCCGACGGCTGGGAAGGCCTTGACGCCGGCCCTGAAACACGCAAGGCATTTGCCAATGCCATCAAGGATGCAAAGACAATCCTTTGGAACGGCCCTGCAGGTGTGTTTGAGTTTGACAATTTCATCGGCGGCTCAAAAGCCATTGCCGATGCAATTGCAGAGGCCACAGCTAACGGAGCTTTCTCCCTCATAGGCGGCGGAGACTCCGTAGCCTGCATAAACAAGTTCGGCATGGCAGACAAAGTGTCGTACATATCAACAGGCGGAGGTGCATTGCTCGAGGCTATAGAGGGCAAAGTTCTGCCCGGCGTAGCCGCCATCAAGGGTGAATAACCAAGGCAAAAGGCCTCACCCTAATAATCGCATAGGCTGCCTGGTTGCTACGACTGGGCAGCCTTTTTTAACCTTAACTACTTGCATTATGACGCGAAGCATCATCATCATCATGGCATCCATCGTGTCGATGGTTGCCGCCTGCGGGGCAAACAAAGCAGAACAAAACTCGTTTGCCACCGATTCCCTTAAATATGAGAACAAGACAAAGACAGCCGAAGTGACAATTGCGGCAGATTGGCCCCAAACTGGGAATGCGCCACTTGTAAACGCCATACGCGAATATGTCAGCGAACAACTGGGCGGCATTTACAAAGGCACACTGGCAAACGGGGACTCAGCTATACAATTCTATGGAGAACAACAGATGGCACGCATGGAATCCTTTGCCAAAGACCTTGCAGGCTCAGCAGCGTCAGCCACGTATTTTCTGCAGGAAATCAAAGTCCTGGCAGAGACTGAGACATTCGTCACATATACAGATTTTTCAGAGTCGTATCTCGGAGGTGCGCATGGTATCAGCTCAATGAGTGGAACCACATTCCGCAAAAGTGATGGACGACGCTTTGGCCGGGAAATGCTGCGCAACACTGACACTGAAGCTTTCCGGAAGCTGCTGAAGGACGGCCTAAAACAATATTTCTCATCCGCAAGCAATGAGCCCGTTGATGACGGCCAATTGTCGCAGCTGCTGCTAACTAACAACAGCGTCGACTACCTGCCGTTGCCACAAGCCACGCCTTACCTCACAAAAGGCGGAGTGGCCTTTGTATACCAGCCATACGAGATCGCCCCTTATGCCGCAGGCAGACCTTCATTCACCATTCCTTACGAAAAGATAAAGCCATTCCTTACAGAGACAATATTAAGAATGATTTGACAACGACAGCTTTGAAAAGACAATGACAGCAACACTCATCATACTTGCTCTTACGGTAATAATGTTCGTCATAGGCAAAGTGCGCTCAGACATTGTTGCCCTTTGTGCGCTTACAGCACTGATTGTGCTTGGGATACTAACGCCTGAAGAAGCCTTGGCAGGCTTTTCGTCCACCGTTGTCGTCATGATGGTTGGCTTGTTCGTAGTAGGCGGCGCCATCCTGCAAACCGGATTGGCCAAGGCCGTAAGCCAAAAGATAATGAAGCTGGCCGCCGGGAGCGACACACGGATGTTTCTATTGGTTGTTGTCGTAACGTCGGCCATTGGCGCATTTGTAAGCAACACCGGCACCGTAGCCTTGATGATGCCCATAGTTGTCAGTATGTCCATGCAGAGCGGCACACAGCCAGCGCGCCTGCTCATGCCATTGGCTTTTGCAAGCAGTATGGGCGGAATGCTCACACTCATAGGAACCCCACCCAACCTCGTCATCCAGGACTCGCTTGTTGATGCAGGATACGAGCCACTCGGGTTCTTTTCGTTTTTCCCTGTCGGCCTCATTTGCATTGGCATAGGCATTGTGGTGATGATGCCGCTCAGCAAGCTGTTCCTTTACAAGAAGAAGAACACGGACAGCGACAAGCCAGGGCGCGGGAAGACGCTCGACGACCTTGTCAGCGAATACAACCTTAACAACGCATTGCGCCGGTACAGGATAAGCGCACAATCAGCCATAGCTGGCAAGACCGTGGCTGAGCTTGACATCCGCAACCGCTACGGATTGTCAATACTTGAGATTCGCAATGAGAGTTCCGACCGCAGCGGCATAATACGCAACGTCACCCAAAGCCTCGCCAAGCCGGAAACAATCCTGGCCGAAGGCGACATCATCTACCTTACAGGCGACATGGAAAGTATGAGGATGTTTGCTGCCGAAAACGGACTGACAGAGCTTGACAATAACAGCATGGACTTTTATGACATCGGGATATCAGAAATTGTGCTCATGCCCACTGCAAAAATCATCGGCATGCCGCTGCGGAAGTCTGGGTTCCGCGAACATTACAGCATCAATGTATTGGGGATAAAGCGCAACAACGACTATATAATGCGCGATTTGCCACAAGAGAAGCTGCAGCCGGGCGACGTCCTTCTTGTACAGGGCAAATGGAGCAACATAGCGCAACTGGCCAACGATGAAACCGACTGGGTGGTGCTTGGACAACCAGAAAAACAAGCCATGCAAGTGACATTGGACTACAAAGCCCCGGTGGCTGCGGTCATAATGCTCCTCATGGTAGCAGCCATGGTGTTTGATTTCATTCCCATAGCCCCAGTTACCGCCGTGATGGCCGCCGGGCTACTGATGGTGCTCTCAGGATGTTTCCGCAGCGTTGAGGCAGCATACAAGACCATCAATTGGGAAAGCATAGTGCTCATAGCGGCCATGATGCCTATGTCGGTAGCCCTCGAAAAGACCGGCACTTCGGCCATGCTCTCCCACTCGCTCGTAGCCACGCTTGAGGCATTTGGCCCCACGGCCCTTCTCGCTGGCGTATATTTTACAACTTCGCTGCTAACGATGTTCATCAGCAATACTGCCACGGCAGTGCTGATGGCTCCGATTGCCATGTCGGCCGCCACTGAGATGGGCGCAAGCCCCTACCCGTTCCTCTTTGCCGTGACCCTCGGTGCGAGCATGTGCTTTGCCTCTCCGTTCTCCACTCCGCCCAATGCACTTGTAATGCATGCCGGAGAATACAAGTTCGGTGATTATGTTAAAGTGGGCTTGCCACTGCAAATCATCATCGGCATCGCCATGGTATTCGCCCTGCCACTGCTGTTCCCATTCTGACAGCCTCAAGCGGTGCATGGCAAAAGCATCCCACAAACAATGCCACACGCCATGGCATCGTGCTAATTGGCAGCACGCCACAGCGCACAACAACAAACAATCAAAATTCATAAGTCAACATCAAGAACGTGATCCGCAGTATTTTCTTAGACATTGACGGCACATTGGTAAGTTTCGCAACCCACTGCATACCACAGTCAGCCATCGATGCCCTAACCAAGGCCAAGGCCAATGGCGTAGGCATATTCATATCCACGGGCCGCCCACTGCCAATAATCAATAACCTCGGCGCCATCAGCCATCTGATAGATGGCTACATCACAACAAACGGAGCCATGGGAATTGTTAATGGCAAAGCCATTTTCCACACCCCCATCCCGCAAGACGACGTGGATGCTCTCATGGCAGACTGCAAGGCTAACGATTATGCCTGCATCGTTGCTGGCGAGCACAATGTGGTACTCATGAACCCAAAGGAGATTTTCCACGAAGTATTCGTCGAGCAGCTCAACGTGACAAATATCGACGCCACAATACCCGTCTCTGCCCTAAAAGGACAATGCATATTGCAATTCTCGCCTTTCATAAGCGCAGGACACGAGGTGGAGCTAATGTCACAAATGCCGCATTGCGTTTCCGGACGTTGGCACCCTGCATTCACTGATATCACATCGAGGGAGGCCGACAAGGGAAACGGACTCGAAAGGATGGCCACCTTCCTTGGGCTGGACATGTCTGAGACGATGGCCTTCGGCGATGGGGGCAACGACATACCCATCATCAAGCGTGCGGGCATAGGTGTGGCAATGGGCAATGCTGGGCAAGAAGCAAAGGAAGTGGCCGACTTCGTTACAACCTCTGTAGATGAAGACGGCATACGCAATGCATTGCTTCATTTTGGCATTATCAAGTAATTGCAGGTGGCATGAATCGTGCCTGCCATGCAAGATGGGCTGTTTTGCGTTCTAAAACAGCCCATTTCACATCGTAAAACAGGCCGTTTTGCAGTGCAAAACGGCCTGTTTTAATAATCAATTGAAAGTCAAATGGTTACAGAGCCAGCCAAAGCAACTGGCTAACGATTGCCTCAATGTCATGGAAAATATGCACCCAACCTTCAAATCAAGTTCCCTACATGGCAACTATTTGGCATGCTTAAGCATTTCGCGGGCATATTCAACAGGATAGCCAGGGCGTTCGGGAGACTCGCCAATTCCGCTGGGAGTGCGCGCAAACCTGCCGGAACGTTCTGGCTTCACAACCATGTCATTATATTTCACAATCAAATATACGGCCAGCTGCCGCCACCTTTTAATCATCTGCTGGGCTTTTGCGGTGGTATATTCCACAAGGGCTGCCTTTGCCTTGGCTGGCGACTCCTCATAAAGTTGCTTGGCTTTCAGCTCAATATCATCCTGCGCAGCAAAGTAAGAAGCGTCGAGTGAATCGCGCACCTGCTTCAAACTGGGAAACATCTGCGCATAACGAGGATAGACCATGTTGCTCACCCAATTCTGAACCCAAAACGCGTTGTCCTTCGAAAAGGTAACGGCATCGGCCCCTGGGGTGCTATAGCACTCTGGGGCTTTGTCAACGCAGCAATAAACAGGCGTGAACGGTGCCATGTTGGCATCGTCATTGGCAAACCACAGCACGCCACCTATCTCGCGCGGCAGCCATGAACGCATCTGACTTACGAACACAAAGCCCGATTGCTGTGTGGATATTGGGCGCTCGTTGAAGCACTTCCTGCCGTCAACCTCATACTCCAGCGGAGTCAAACGGTAAGGCATCTGCCATATTCCGCCGCCAATGTCGCCCTCCTTGTCGAGCGCAAAGGGAGTGCCTTCATAGTGGTCGCGCATGGCCGCTTCCATGTCGGCAACGGTCAGTTTCTTGTTTGGCACAATCCACAAAGGCATCGGCTCGGCATCGGCAGCCGTACCCTCGGCGTATGGCACGTATTTGTCCATCCCGCTGGCAAATCGGTTGAAGAAGCTCCAAACACGAGCCTCACACCATCTTCTGCCACCAAAGTCAGGGGCGGCGTATGTCATGCAGAAGTCAAAATCTGCGTCCTTGCCGCTGAACCACCCTTTCTCCCTCGCAAATTTTATCACGTTTTTAGAGAACATCACGTTCTTCTTGTCTTTTTGGTCAAAGGTCCTAATTCGGCTTTGGTTAGCGTGAGCGCAGATGGCATCGTCTGGTATGCGCACCGCCACCCACACAACGCTCTTGCTGCCTGGGCCACACCCCATCATCTCCATTATCCAAGCCTCTTCGGGGTCGCAGATTGTGAATGTCTCCCCCTCACTGCAATAGCCATACTCTTCTGCCAAGTCTGTCATTACCTCGATGGCTTCGCGAGCAGTGCGCGAACGTTGCAGCCCAATGTACATGAGCGACCCATAGTCTATCACCCCCGTAGAGTCTACCATTTCATGCCTCCCGCCAAAAGTTGTCTCGGCAATAGTAACTTGAAACTCATTTAAGTTGCCTATCACATTATAGGTTTCCGAAGCCTCGGGTATCTGGCCAAGATAATCGTTAGTGTCCCAACTGAATATCTTGCGCATTTCACCTTTGGTGTGCTTTCCTGCAGGATAGTGGCACAAGTTTTGGAACATTCCGTAGTCATCGGCACTGTATGAGCACATCACAGAGCCGTCAGCACTGGCTTTTTTACCTACAATGAGGTTTGTGCAAGGCATTGCACACATGGCAACTGCCAGCATCCCGAACATTAATGATAGTCGTTTCATGTATTGTGTATGTTTTTGTTTGTAATAATTCGTTTACGTATTCGATTATGACAACCGATTGTCAATATTCAATTTGCAAGCACTGAACAGACTTGTTTTTCCTTTTGTCGATGGCCACAAGCGTTAGCATGCGCTGCTTCCCAAGTCGCCTGACCGGTGTCTCGGGTAGCTTACATTCGTATATGTCAGTTTTGTCAATCCGCTCAAAAAGCACAAATTCACCATCCAAGAAGCCCTTGAACGTCATCAAGCCACTTTCCCCATCGGTCACCAGCACCCTCACTCTTTGTCTCGACACCCAAGAATTTCGCCCAAAAGGAACGATGCGCGGGGCAAGGCTGTCGTAAGCCAGGCAATAGGCAATGCCAAGCTCACGTATATTGGCAACAACCCAGCCGTCTCTATACCGGCCTCCGCAATACTTTCCGTCATTGCTCTTGACATAGAGCTTACCCGTATCGGCAACGTTGGAGCGCACGGCAATGCCTAACTCTGCCCACGATGCAAGCGGGCAAGGCCGGTCATAAAAAGAATAAAGCGGCGAAAAAGCGTCATTCCCAACCATTTTCCTTGGGGAAAGGGTTATGTCATCATCAAGCATTCCCTTAGGAATAACGACATAAACACCTGGATACGAATACGTTGACAATCTGTCGCCATGCATTGTTTCTCTTTGTTTACCCTGTTTAACGCCCTGGATATCCTCCTTGTTTCCACACACTACAAACTCATAAACAGAGGTATTGCCGAAATAATCTGCAAGTGAATATTCAATATGATAGTTTCTTTCTTCGTTAAAATCAACAATGCCGCCATTCCCGTCTGCTGTGATAAATGGCAAGGTGTTTCCCGGAGTGCGAAACGATTTTAGATACCACGTGCCATATCGGAAGTAATGCTGATAATCACCCCAATAGTTTATGCGGCGATTGACTGTAGGCGGAATGCCGTCCACGCAGCTTCTGAAAACCTCATTCCCGTCCACTCGCAACACGGTTTCCCTCACTCCATACTTGTTGTACGTGACTTCCATGTAGTCATTTGCCCAAATGCCAAAGCCCACCTTGCCCCATGCACGGAACTTGCGGTTGAGTTTATGCCCTGTAAAAGCGTATGAGCGCTTTCCAGAGCCACCCTCGAACACACCTTTGCCTGGCACAGGGTATGCCATGAAAGCGTGCGCCATGGGAGCCTGCCCGTCATTGATGCATGAGCCGAGCACGTCAAGCGGGTCTTTCAAGTGACCAGATTGCGTTTCATGCAGTTCCAAATGAAGGTGTGGGGCCTGGCTTGCGCCAGTATTGCCGCTTATCGCGATGAACTGCCCCCGGGCAACCGGGCAATCCAAAGGCCCGAGCCTGACATCGGCCACATAGGACTCATGTGCATACTGCCAACGCCGCAACAACCTTGTGATGCTTGGGGAGAAAGACTTCAGATGGCAATACACACTTGTATTGCCATCCGGATGCGTTATGTAAAGAGCGTTGCCAAAGCCAGACAAGCCCACAGTAACCCTGCTGACATATCCGTCCGAAATTGCAAGCAAGCGTTTGCCTTCTACCCCACCGGTCTTTATGTCTATGCCACAATGAAAGTGGTTAGGGCGCGGTTCGCCAAAGTTTCCGGCCAAGGCGATATCATAATCCACAGGCGAAGAGTACGCAAGCCGGATTGCAAGCAGCAGGCCTGCAATGGCATTCAACATGCCTTGAAGCTCATGTCGAGCCCTTTGACCGAATGAGTGAGGGCGCCTACCGATACAAAATCTACGCCACACTCGGCATATTGACGTATCGTGTCGAAGGTTATTCCCCCGCTCGACTCCGTCTCAAACTTTCCGCCAATCATTTCGACGGCCTTTCGCGTGTCGTCAACAGTAAAGTTGTCAAACATAACCCTGTCCACACCGCCGTGAGCCAAGACCCTGCCAAGCTCATCGAAATTCCTGACTTCAATCTCTATTTTCAAGTCAAGCCCCTTTTCCTTCAAGTATTTGTGGCATCGGTCTATGGCGTTTTCTATCCCTCCACAGAAATCGATGTGGTTGTCCTTAAGCAGAATCATGTCGAAAAGGCCGATGCGGTGGTTGCATCCGCCACCTATCTTTACGGCCTGCTTTTCAAGGATCCTCATTCCGGGGGTTGTCTTCCGCGTATCAAGAACCCGCGTGTTGGTGCCTTTAAGGCGCTCCACATACCGATTGGTCATTGTGGCTATGCCACTCATGCGCTGCATTATATTGAGCATGAGGCGCTCTGTCTGCAACAAGGAACGCACCTTTCCGGTTACGACCATAGCCACGTCGCCCTTATTTACGCGCACTCCGTCTGCAATAAGGACATTCACCTGCAATTCCGGGTCAAAGCGTCTGAACACCTCCTTGGCCACTTCAACGCCGGCAAGAATTCCGTCCTCCTTGATAAGCAGATGCGACTTGCCCATGGCATCCTCAGGTATGCAACATAATGTAGTATGGTCTCCATCGCCGATGTCCTCTGCAAAAGCGAGGTCGATCAGCCTGTCTTCCAATTCGTTTACACTTAACATATATTGTTTCTTTATCAAATTACCATCTCCTGCGGCAGCCGTCGGTCCTCCCAAGCATAACGAGGCGAGCCCTCAAGCCTCACAGATATACGCCAAAACCTATGCGCAGCCCTATCGTGCTGTAGTCGCTGTGGTTCTTGAACGATTGGTTGTAATAAATCTCCGGCTCTATCGTGACTGTACGGCTGAGGAAGAACGCATAGCCAAGCTGCACACCCGGCAGAAAATCGTCATAGGAATTGCCTGCATGCTGGTAGCTCATTGACGCGCCGATATAAAGGCCGTTTTGCACGATGTAATACCTCGCACCCACAGCTGCTGAAAACGTTGACGGAATCTCGTGCTTCTTTGAATAGCCGATTTGCGCCGTAACCATCCAGTTATCCTCAAACATATATCCCCCTTTAGCCTCGATGCCGAAACTGCCTTCTTCCATGCCATTGTAGCTAAGGTTGAGGCTTGACAACGAGGCTCCAAGATATTTCTTCCCATTTTCAAACTGCGCGTTTCCTGCCAGCGACACCATCATCGCCATTACAGCAAGGATTAGTTTTTTTCTCATAGGTATTCTGCTTTTGTTGTTTTCAATGATCAGCATATCATCTGTGAGCCGCCAGGCATAATGTGACACTTGCATGCGGCTTGTTGCATCGCCAATGCTGCCAGCCCGGCAACCGCCAAACATCCTGCCCTTGCCTTACACACATTAATGACTGTGCAAAAATAACCATTTAATTTGAGAATCAGAAAAATAATCATAACTTTGCAACTAAATAAACGAAAATATGCGACTTTTCCAACTGTCAAGACCCATACTGGCTCTAATGCTGCTTATCTACACCGCTGGCTCTGAATCATTCTCCCAAACGCCGTACAGATACCCCAAGCACGAGGCAAGGGCTGTTTGGCTTACTACCATAGGAGGCCTTGACTGGCCACACACCTACTCCCAGACAGAGGCCACAGCCAAGAAGCAGAAGCGCGAACTGTGCTCAATACTTGACAGACTTCAAGCTGCAAACGTGAACATAGTGATGCTACAAACACGCATCCGAGGCACCGTGATATATCCATCGGCCATCGAGCCGTGGGATGCCTGCCTGTCGGGGAAGCCTGGAGCCTCGCCTGGATATGACGCCCTACAGTTCGCCATAGACGAATGCCACAAGAGAGGCATGGAACTGCACGCATGGCTGGTGACCATCCCGGTTGGCAAATGGGGCGGCATGGGGTGCAGGCGCCTAAAAGCGCGGCACCCACGCATGGTGCGCAAGATAGGCAACGAGGGATTCCTTGACCCCGGCAACGCCCAAACCGGCGACTACCTTGCCGAAATTTGCAAAGAAATCACAGCCAACTACGACGTTGACGGCATACACCTGGACTACATACGCTACCCGGAAACGTGGGAAAACCGCCCAAAGGCAGACAATGGACGAGCTAACATAACAAGCATTGTAAGGAAAATCCATGCAGCCGTAAAGACACTGAAGCCTTGGGTAAAGGTAAGTTGCTCGCCCATAGGCAAGCATGGCGACCTTGCCCGCTATGGCAGCAACGGCTGGAACGCATACCACAAGGGAAGCCAAGACGCCCAGGGGTGGCTTAGCGAAGGCATCATGGATGCGCTCTTCCCCATGATGTATTTCCGCGGCAACCAATTCTATCCGTTTGCGTTTGACTGGAAAGAGAATGCCAATGAGCGTATAATGTCAATAGGATTAGGCATTTACTTCCTTTCTGATAAAGAGAAAGATTGGCCGATTGAAGCGGTGACGAGGGAGATGAACGTGCTCCGGCGCCACGGCATGGGACACGCATATTTCCGCAGCAAGTTTTTCACCGACAACGTAAAAGGGATATATGATTTTGCAAAAGACTTCATCGACCGGCACCCAGCCCTCGTGCCGCCCATGACATGGCAGTCGGCTGCCGTGCCACAAGAGCCAAAAGAACTATGCGTATCGCGCATGGCAGCTGCCGACCAACTGGCCTGGTGCGGCGCAGTCGACCGCTCTAACGGCCCTTACCTTACATATAATATATATGCTTCGGAATCTTACCCGGTTGACACAAGCAACCCGCAAAACATAATAGCCACGCGCCTGCGCGACACTTCTATAATCGTTGCACTCGCCAACAATGGTAAATACATGAACTATGCCGTGACGGCGACAGACCGCTACGGCAACGAGAGCAAAGCAATCAGCACTCCACCGCAGCCCGGCGACATTGCATCGGGCGAATATCTGCACAATGACGGCCAACGGCTAATGTTGCCTGCCAAAGGGCAGGTGCTCGATGCCGACTACATAGCGATAGAAACACTGCAAGGCGGACTGATTGGCACGCGCCCGTACAAAGGAAGCCACGTTGACATATCAACACTCCGCGATGGTTTTTATGTGCTGAAGTCGCTCAATGGCAAAGGCATTACCCATCGGCTGGGCTTGTTTGCGATTAGGCGCAAGGCTGAAAACCAAAGGCCGTGAGCCACAAGCTGACATCGGAAAGGCCACTTATGCACAGTTCCTTCCCCAATGCCACCACCGCCGCCACAATCCAAAGGACGGGCAAATGCGTAAAAATTTTTTAGCATGCGCGCCATTCCACATAACTTTCTGAGAAACAAGTTGTTGCAAAAGCATACGGCTCTAGTTTAATAAGACGTTGTAAAGTGGCATGTTAATTGCATATATCTTTTTAAAAGGAGGTTATAATGACATA
>CALUEY010000040.1 GCA_944319915.1 uncultured Prevotella sp.
CGTGTATCTATGTACAACGTACATTTGACACACAGCTTGCTTTGTTTTGAATTCGTCGAACTCACGTTATTTATTTGTTGATAGACAAGAAATACCCGATTCTATAAACAGACAGAACCGTGAGCAGCGGATACTTGCCGATTATTAAATTGCGTTCCAATGGTCCCAGAACTGAATGCCATAATCTGGCAGCAATGTGCAGGGGCTTAACCTTGGAAATTGTATTGCAAAGGGAAAGTATTCTGGAATAGCCTTGCAGTTCATCGCGAAATTTATATAGAGTGCGTAAATCAAGTTCTACTTTATTTACGTATTCTTTATTGTCTTCAAATGCATTCATCACGACAGGGTTGTCTATGTGAATTGTGTCTATGTTGCTTTCCCGAAGGATTTTCCCGAAATATACATCTTCGTACCTTTTCATGCTTTCGTTGAACATTACAGACATGAAAATACTTCTTGGTATGATGAAATTGGTGGATCTGAAAGATTTATATGGATTCTTGCTTCTTTGTTGTGCTGTGTGAGCTGGCTCTTCGTGATGCTCGTAAAGATACCTTAAATTCCTGCCGCAGGTGCAAGGTTTTGGGCCAATCTTTATGCCACCATTGACCACAGTGCGTGGTTGGGCTGTCTTTACATACCGATCGATGAACCATTTGTCTGGTATATCCATGTCGCAATCAAGAAACAGAAGCCAGTCATATTTGCTTTGTCTTGCCAAAAAGTTCCGCGTTGCTCCACTCCCCTCGTTACGATTTTTGAGGACAAACCGGCAGTGTGGCAACTCGTTAATTTCCGTGTTGGCAGATATGGTGTCATGATGTGTCGAACAATCATCGGCAACAATTATCTCGTACTCCAATGAAGGTTGGGCATCACAGAGCTCTTTTATTGCCTTAACTTTGTTGACGCATATTTGGTTGTAAACAGGAATTAAGACCGACAGGCTTTCAATCACGGCTTTATGGTTGTTTTGTTCTTAATATGCAAAGGTATATAAAAAATACGGATTTCAATGTTCTTTGCATTAAAAAGTCAAGACCGTGGCTATCATTGTGCGATAATATCGCCATAGTTGTCACTTTATGTACATCAAAGTGGTATCCAAGCTTAGGCCGATGCCGAAAAAGAAGCCCGAAAATTTGTCGGGAAAGAAAAATATTTGTAACTTTGCAGCCCAAAGCGAATATAGTAAATAACGAATAATAATTTTAAAACTAAAATGAAAAAAGGTATCCATCCTGAGAGCTATCGCCCCGTCGTATTTAAGGATATGTCCAACGGCGATATGTTTCTTTCGCGTTCTACGTGCAAGACCAATGACACAGTGGAATTTGAAGGCGAGACTTATCCTGTAGTGAAACTGGAAATCTCGAGCACATCCCATCCGTTCTATACAGGCAAGAGCAAGCTCGTCGACACTGCAGGACGTGTGGACAAGTTTATGAGCCGCTACGGAAAGGCTGCAAAGAAATAAGATTCGCTTTATTGATAAAGATACAAAAAGGTGTGTCCGCGCAGCAAAGATGCCGGGTACGCCTTTTTTGTTGTGTAATGAAACTAAGGTAGAAAATGTTATATAAGTTTTTAGCGCCGCTTGCACTTTTTTTCGCTTCGGCCATTATGGGCTGCTCGTCTGACGACGACGGACAGATAGACGGAGGCAACAACGCTAACCGTAACAGTACGATTGTCACTCCCGAAGCCGGCCGTTTGGAGTTTCCTGCAACGCGAAACAACGGCAAGAGCATTGTGGTGGTACATTATGCAGAAGGCTATGGGGTGAACTTTGCTGTTGAATGGGATTGCGATAAGCGTGCACAGAGGTGGACTTGCTATCAAATGTACAACGCAAACAGCGTGACAAACTGGGATCGCGACAGTTGGCGGGGGGCATACTGGCAAGGGCGCACGTGGACTGGTGACCCATTTCAAGAAGATCCCGATTTGCCACGCCAATGCCGCACCACTATAGCGGACTACAGAGGGTCGGGTTTTAATCGCGGCCACATCTGCCCTTCGGCTGACCGTCTTTGTTCCATGGATGCCAACGGGCAGACTTTCTATCTCTCTAATATGCAGCCGCAACACGGCGCGTTCAACTCTGGGCTATGGCTTGAGATGGAGAACCAGCTCAGAAGGTGGAACAGAAGTTCTTTCCGCGACACTCTTTATGTATGTAAGGGTGGTACCATTGAGGATTATGGTGCTACGCAAGGGGTCAAGGGGTATACTTCAACAGGGCTTGTCGTGCCTCGTTATTTCTTCATGGCAGTGCTCTGCAAGCGAGGGGGCTCTTATAAAGCTTTGGGTTTTTGGGCCGAGCACCTCAATGCCGACCACTCGGCTGACAAGTTGAGTGCCTATGTAGTGTCTATTGATGAGCTTGAGAGCAAGACAGGTATAGACTTTTTCTGCAATCTACCCGATGACACGGAGAACTACGTTGAGGGGATGCAGGCTGCTAACATAGCCAGAGCTTGGGGCTTAAACTGATGCATGGTTTCTCCAGATGGACGGCGATAGAAACTGTTTCTGCACATGGAAGCATAAACCAGCTTTTGCTTGCGCCCGTTTGAAAAAATACTTAATAAATCGTCATGATGTTTGGTTTTGATGAGGAAAATGAGTATTTTTGCCTAAAGTTTCAATTTGAAAACAACATTTGCGACAAACGAGATGAAAACAGTTTATGATTTCTCTGTCAAGGACAGAAAAGGTAAAGACGTATCGTTGAAAGAGTATTCCAACGAGGTGCTCCTCATAGTCAATACTGCCACCAAATGCGGTTTTACCCCGCAGTATGAGGAACTGGAAAAACTCTACGAGAAATATCATAGCAAGGGCTTCGAAATCCTTGACTTCCCTTGCAACCAGTTTGGCCAGCAGGCCCCCGGAACAGACGAGTCCATCCACAGCTTTTGCAAGCTTACGTATGGTACTGAGTTTCCGCGTTTCAAGAAAGTGAAGGTAAACGGGGATGATGCTGACCCACTTTTCAAGTTCCTTAAGGAACAGCGAGGCTTTGCCGGGTGGAACATGGAACACCCACTGGCACACGTTCTCGACGAAATGCTGTCGAAAGAAGACCCAAACTACAAGGAGAAGAGCGACATAAAGTGGAATTTCACCAAGTTCCTTACCAATAAGTTGGGAATGGTTATAGAGCGTTTTGAGCCAACTGAGAGCATTGATAACATAGCAGTCAAAATAGAAGAATTGCTCAAATAAGTTGTTGTTGAGTATAAGATTTGCAACGCTAAAGAGATATGGAACAGAACACAGAACACGTACGCTGCCTTATTGTTGGAAGCGGCCCAGCGGGTTACACCGCCGCTATATATGCCGCCAGGGCTAACCTCAGCCCCGTAGAGTACTGCGGGATACAGCCTGGCGGTCAGCTAACTCAGACCACTACGGTGGAGAATTTTCCTGGTTATCCCCAAGGGGTGGACGGCAACCAAATGATGATGGATTTGCGCGAGCAGGCCGAGCACTTCGGCACTGATTTGCGAGACGGCTCCATCATTATGGCTGACCTCTCGAAAGCCCCATATAAGCTTACAGCTGAGGACGGACACGAGATCCTTGCCGACACGGTGATTATTGCCACAGGTGCATCGGCAAAATATCTTGGGCTTGACGATGAGAAGAAGTATAATGGCCAGGGGGTGTCGGCTTGTGCGACGTGCGATGGTTTCTTCTACCGCAAGAAGACTGTGGCTGTAGTGGGAGGTGGCGACACCGCTTGCGAGGATGCGCTCTATCTTGCTGGTTTGGCAAAGAAAGTCTATATGATAGTGCGCAAGCCTTACCTGCGCGCATCGAAAGTGATGCAGGAGCGTGTACTTTCAACCGATAACATAGAGGTGCTCTTCGAACATAATGCCATAGGATTGTTTGGCGAAAATGGCGTCGAAGGTGCGCATCTTGTGAAACGCAAGGGCGATCCAGATGAAGAGATGGTCGACATCCAGATTGACGGTTTCTTCCTTGCCATTGGGCATAAGCCCAACAGCGAGGTGTTCAGTAAGTGGCTTGATACCGATGAAGTGGGCTATTTGAAGAAAATTGACGGAACCCCGCGCACAAAGGTTCCTGGAGTGTTCGTGGCAGGAGACGTGGCAGACCCCGTGTACCGTCAGGCGATCACTGCTGCCGGCTCTGGTTGTCAAGCTGCAATAGAGGCCGAGCGCTATTTGCTAAATTCCTAATCTGTAGCCCCGTAAACACATAGTTATATTTACAGCCTTGCCCTGCTCTCTGTATATGGAAGCGGGGCAAGGCCGTTTTGTGCTGTTTATCTTAATGTGTCATTCCCTGCGTTTGTTGTGTTGGTTCATGATTAGCTTCTGTGTACGATATCTGCCAATTGGGCAAAGTCATCTATTATGTAGTCAGCCCTGTTGAAGTCGCTACGCTTGCCGTTGCCGTAAGTAACGGCGCAAGTAAGCGTTCCTGCATTGTATCCCATGTCAATGTCGAAGCGTGTGTCACCCACCATGATAGCCTCGTGGGCATTTCCGCCGGTATCTTTCAGTATCTGCATTATCATGTCTGGGGCAGGCTTTGCGTGCTCCACGTCGTTGGCAGCAACCACGCATTTTATGTAGTTTTCAAGCTTCATGTCGGCAAGGAACGCTTGAAGCGACTGGTGGCTGCGGCTGCTTGCTATTGATATTTCGGTGCCTTCTGCGTGCAGGAGCTTTATTGTTTCTACCACATGAGGAAACACATGAACACGGTAGTTGGCGTTGTTGATAGCGAATAATTCGCGGTATTTTGCCTCGCAGAGCATTGCCATGTCGCCCTCGATGCCCGTCAATTGTTCAAAACACTGTCGCAGTGGCAAGCCTATGGTGGCGGCGCATTCGCTGTATGTGTGCGGGGGTAGCCCGAGCGAGTCCATGGTTTGCTGCATGGTAGTCACTATCAGACTGCAAGTGTCACCTATTGTTCCGTCGAAGTCGAGTATTATGTTCTTTATCATTGTTGTTGATGAATAGAGAGTTGACTGATAATTAAATATTGTCCAGGCTTGGGCATTATGATAATCTTTATGTGTATAAAGCTTGTTTCTTGTGCGAGGCAATCCACAGCCCGCCGAATGTGAGCAGTCCGTTGAGCAGCAGCAGCTCGTAGCCGAAATGATAGCCTGTGAGCATAGGCACACAGGTGTCGGCAGCGAGGCATAGCATTGGGGACATTACAGCCACGTAAGGCACTACAGCATCGCGTGTGGCGCGTTTAGTAATCATTCCGAAAGCAAACAGACCTAGCAGGGGGCCGTATGTATATGAACACAATGTGTATATGGCATTTAGTGCGCTCGAAGAGTTGATTGCGCGGAATATCAGCATGAAAACCACGAATGCAAGGCACATGGCTATGTGGGTGCGTCGTCGGAGCCGTTCGTCGTCGGTGCAGCCTGCTATGTCTACACAGAAGCTCGTGGTAAGGGCAGTCAGCGCAGAGTCAGCACTGCTGAAAGCTGCAGCAACAATGCCTATGGTGAAGAGTGCCACCACAGCCTTGCCAAGGTGTCCTGTTGCGGCAAACATTGGCAGCAGTTCGTCGCCATTTGCGGGCAAGCTCATGCCACGGCAGGCTGCCAGGTGTACAAGCAATATTCCCAGGACGAGAAACAGCATATTTGCAGGGAAGAATGCAAAACCATAAGTACAAACGTCTTTCTGGGCTTCGCGCAATGTCTTGCACGTAAGGTTCTTTTGCATCATGTCCTGGTCTAGCCCAGTCATGACCACAACGATGAAAGCTCCGCTGACGAATTGTTTCCAAAAGTTCTGCGGCGATAGCCAATCATCGAATACGAATATGCGGCTCATGGGGTCGGCGGCCACAGTCTTAGCAGCCTCGGCCAGGCCCATGTTCATGGCTTCTGCCACATTAATAATAATGAGTATAAGCGACAAAAAAAGGCACAGTGTTTGGAAAGAGTCAGTCCATACGAGTGTCTTGATACCTCCTCGGTAGGTGTACAGCCATATAAGCAAAACCATGCACGTAGCTGTAGCGGTGAAAGGAATGCCAATCTGCTCGCATACAAATGTCTGCACAATGAGGCATACTACATAGAACCGCAGCGAGGCACCCAGCATTTTTGACAGTAAGAAGAACCATGAACCGGTTTTATAGGCCTTTGGTCCGATGCGATTGTTGAGGTATGTGTAAATGGTTGTGAGGTTAAGCTTGTAATAAAGAGGCAACAGCACGAATGCAACGATGAAATAGCCTGGAATGAAGCCGAGGCACATCTGCAGGTATGTCATGCCCGATGAGGTTACCATGCCTGGCACGGAAACATACGTTACGCCCGAGATGGAGGCCCCTACCATGCCGAAAGCCACCATATACCATGGTGAGCGACGGTCGGCACGATAGAAAGTGCTGTTTGTTGCTTTTCGCCCTGTTATCCTGCTTAAGGCAAAGAGCACAATGAAATATGCCAGTAGCGTGAGTAATATTACCATGGTGCAAAGTTACGGAAAAAATGTGTCATGTGGCAAATAAAAGCAAACATTCCGACAGGACGTTTGGTTGGTGTCCTGCCGGAATGTTCAATGATATATGGATAGTCTAATTAGGCAGCCTTTGTGCACGGCTATTTGTGGAAAAAGACGTTTAAGGCTGTGCGCTGGTGTCTACTCAGTTGCCACGCAGCGCGGCCAGCGAATCTTTTAGTGCTGCAATCTTTTCCTCACTGTCTTTCTCTTTCTTGCGCTCCATGGCCACCACTGCTTCGGGGGCATTTGCCACGAACTTCTCGTTGCTTAGCTTCTTCTTGATGCCAGCAAGGAAGCCTTCGAGATGTTTGAGCTGTGCTTCCTGCTTGGCGATTTCGGCTTCCACGTCAATCATGTTGCCTAACGGCACGGCAAACTCGTCGGTTCCTACCATGAACGTTGCAGCCGTAGCGTCTTTCTCTTTAACGGTGTCTATCGAGCTGATGTTGGCCATCTTCGTTATGATGCAGTCATATACATTATATGGATTGTTGCCTACGGCCTGCAGAGTGAGAGCGTCTTTAGATGGGATGTTCTTCTGGTTTCTCACTGTGCGTATGCCGCCTACAACGAGCTTTACGTTCTCGATGTCAGCCAAGAGCTTGGCATCGGCATCTGTCGCCGGGCTTACAGTTAGCTTGTCGCGCATTATTGACTCGCCGTCCTTTCGCTCGTAGATGTGCTGCCACAGTTCTTCGGTGATGAAAGGCATGAATGGGTGTAGCATCTTCAGCAGAGTCTCGAAGTAACCGAGTGTTGCGCTGAGCGTATTGCTATCTATGGGCTGGCCATATACGGGCTTTATCATTTCAAGATACCAACTGGAGAATTCATCCCAGAACAGGCGGTATACGGCCATTAGGGCTTCCGAGATGCGGTACTTGCTGAACAAGTCGTTTATCTCTGCATTGGCCTGACGTAGCTTGGCCCCAAACCAGTCAACGGCCAGCTTACTTGACTCAGGCTGCTCCGTATCGGCCACTTCCCAACCTTTAACAAGGCGGAAAGCGTTCCATATTTTGTTGTTGAAGTTGCGCCCTTGCTCGCATAGTGCCTCATCGAATAAGATATCGTTTCCTGCAGGGGCTGACAGCATCATTCCCATTCGCACTCCGTCAGCTCCATACTTGTCGATGAGCATGATAGGATCGGGCGAGTTGCCGAGGCTTTTCGACATTTTACGGCCCAGCTTGTCGCGCACAATGCCAGTGAAATATACGTGCTTGAACGGCATCTTTCCGCGATATTCGTATCCGGCCATTATCATTCGTGCCACCCAGAAGAATATGATGTCGGGCGCAGTGACAAGGTCGCTCGTAGGGTAGTAATAGTTTATCTCCTCGTTGTCGGGATTGTTGATTCCATCGAAGACAGATATTGGCCACAGCCACGATGAGAACCAAGTGTCGAGGCAGTCTTCGTCCTGCTTCAAGTCGGCTGCCGTCAGTGCGGGGTTCTTCTCTTTCGCCATTTCCAATGCCTTTTCAGCGCTTTCGGCCACAACGAAGTCTTTCTTCCCATCGGCCGTGGAATAGTAGTAAGCCGGAATCTGGTGGCCCCACCAAAGCTGCCGGCTTATGCACCAGTCCTTGATGTTCTCAATCCAATGGCGGTATATGTTCTTGTATTTTGGTGGGTAGAACTGTATTTCGTCGTCCATTACAGGTGCGAGCGAGATGTCGGCAAAGTGCTTCATCGATAGGAACCATTGCGTTGAGAGTTTAGGCTCGATAGGCACGTTGGTGCGCTCAGAAAAGCCCACTTTATTGTCGTAGTCCTCAACCTTTTCCATCAGGCCAGCCTCTTGCAGGTCGATTGCTATCTTGGCGCGCACATCCATGCGGTCCATGCCAACGTAAAGTCCAGCAGCCTCGCTTATCGTTCCGTCATCGTTGAATATGTCTATTGTGTCAAGATGGTGTTTCAGGCCGAGCGCGTGGTCGTTAACGTCGTGTGCAGGCGTTACCTTCAGACATCCAGTTCCGAAGTTCACGTCTACGTATTCGTCCTCGATAACCGGTATCTGGCGGCCCACGAGCGGTACGATTACGTGCTTTCCGCGGAGCCATTGGTTCTTTGGGTCGTTAGGGTTGATGCACATTGCCGTGTCACCCATTATTGTTTCAGGGCGCGTTGTGGCCACTACGGCATAACGGCCAGGTTCTTCGGCTACCATGTAGCGCAGGTAGTAGAGCTTTGAGTGCTCTTCTTTGTATATAACTTCTTCGTCGGATAGGGCAGTCTGTGCCTTTGGATCCCAGTTGACCATGCGCACACCGCGATATATGAGGCCCTTGCTGTACAAGTCGCAGAATACTTTTATTACACCCTTTGAGCGCTTTTCGTCCATGGTAAACGCAGTGCGGTCCCAGTCGCAGCTGGCTCCAAGCTTCCTTAGCTGCTTAAGGATGATGCCCCCATGTTCCCTGGTCCAGTCCCAGGCGTGCTCCAAGAACTCCTCTCTTTTGAGGTCGGTTTTCTTCAGACCCTGTTGCGCCAGCTTATTAACCACCTTTGCTTCGGTGGCGATGGAGGCGTGGTCTGTACCCGGAACCCAGCAGGCGTTTTTGCCTTCCATGCGCGCCCTGCGCACCAGTATGTCCTGAATGGTGTTGTTGAGCATGTGCCCCATGTGGAGCACTCCTGTTACATTTGGCGGCGGAATGACTATGGTGTAAGGCTCGCGCCCGTCGGGCTTGCTGCTGAAAAGCTTGTTGTCAAGCCAGTACTGGTACCATTTTGATTCAACGGCTTGTGGGTCGTATTTGCTTGCTAATTCCATATATCCAAAATGTGATTTATTAATTTCAGCATAAAAACGCTGCAAAAGTACTAAAAATCCATGGGAAATTATTACTTTTGCACATTAAATATTTGCTATGCATACAAAAGAAGAGAAGATGGAAGCCTTCGGGCGGCTGCTCGATGTGCTTGACGTGCTCCGGGAAAAATGCCCTTGGGACAGGAAGCAGACAAACCAGAGCCTTAGGCCTAATACGATAGAGGAGGTTTATGAGCTTTGCGATGCATTGATTAATGACGATGTTCCAGATATTTGCAAGGAGCTTGGCGATGTGTTGCTCCATGTCTGCTTCTATGCTAAAATAGCCGATGAAAAGGGGCAATTTGATGTGGCTGATGTTTGTAACCGTTTGGCAGACAAATTGATATTCCGCCATCCGCACGTATATCACCCATCGCAGGTAGGGGCTGCTGCACCGAAACCATTGCCTTTTGGTGAAAATGGCGAGGATAGCGGCGTAGAAAACGGGGTGGCCACTGCCCAACAAGTGATTGAGAACTGGGAGCAAATAAAACTCAAGGAAAAAGATGGCAACAAGCGCGTGCTATCGGGCATCCCCTCGGCATTGCCGTCGCTTATAAAGGCTTATCGCATACAGGAGAAGACTCGCAACGTAGGTTTCGACTGGGAAGACAAAGGCGACGTGTGGGCAAAAGTTCGCGAAGAGCTCGGCGAGTTGGAGGACGAGCTTCGTAAGGAAGACCGTCAGCGGTCGACGGAAGAACTTGGAGACTTCATCTTCAGCGTGATAAATGCAGCCAGGCTATACCACTTGAACCCTGACACGGCCTTGGAGATGACGAACCGCAAGTTCATGAAGCGTTTTGAATACATTGAAGACCATTCCATAAAGTCAGGGAAGCCTCTCACCGAGATGACTATTGAGGAAATGGATAGGCTATGGAACGAGGCAAAAAAGTCTGAACGTGATTCTAACGGATAATAGCTATGGGAAAGCTGTCACTTGCATTGGGTTTATGTGTGCTTGCCATAGCTGCCGGGTGCCGCGATGGTAGCAAGAAAAACATCGTGATGAGGCAAAGGGCGGCGGCTGTGGCGGTAGCCGACTCAACGGTTTATGGCATTTGTGGCCGCAGCACTGCAATGAATACCCTTGAGCTTATTACGGAAGGGGGCGACACGCTCGAATTGTCGCTTAATGAGGCCAACGAGCATGGCAACGTGGTGGGGGGCCTGGCTGTAGGCGACCGTATGGCCGTAGTCATTTCGCGAGGCCATGGAGACGCAAGTATTGCCGGCATGGTGGTCAACATTTCCTCTTTGCTCGGAAAGTGGGCGCGCATTGGCGAAATGTTTGAAATTTGTGACAGCGGTATCGTTAAAAGCACGATGAAAGAGCCCAGACCCTATACGGAATGGAAGATTGTCAATGGCATGCTTGTGCTGTCGCCAGACACGTTTGGCATAACGTCTATTGGCCACGACTCGCTTTTCCTTGTCAAGAATGGTGTTACCTATGGTTATAGGAGGCTGCCTGGTTCGATAGGGGCAGGTAATGAATGATGGAGCGCAGCCTATGATGCCTTTCAGTGTGCATATACTTGGGTGCGGAAGCGCATTGCCTACCTTGCGCCATTACCCGTCGTCACAGGTCGTTGATGTTAGGGGCAAGCTGTTTCTCGTTGATTGCGGTGAGGGGTGCCAGATGCAGCTGCGCCGCTCGCGCCTCGGTTTCTCTAAGATAAACAATGTGTTCATATCGCATCTCCATGGCGACCATTGTTTTGGCTTGATAGGCTTGATATCCACGTTTGGGATGCTTGGCCGCACTGCTCCGTTGCACATTTATGCCACCCCTGAGCTTGGCCCATCGCTTCGTTCGCAGATGGAGATGTTCTGCGCTATGCTCGGTTATGAAGTTATTTTCCACCCGATTGACACAACAAAACGTAGCGTGGTATATGACGACCGAAGCCTCACCATTGAGACCATACCTTTGAACCACCGCGTGCCATGCTGTGGCTTTCTGTTTAAGGAAAAACCGACTCTGCCGCATATCCGTCGTGATATGTTGGACTGCTATGGGATTCCGTTGTGCCAGGTGAACAATATCAAAAATGGGATGGACTGGGTGACTGCTGATGGTGCTGTCATACCTAACTCTCGGCTTGTGAGACCCGCCGAGCCGGCAAGGAGCTATGCCTATTGCAGCGACACAAGGTATATGCCAGAGCTTGCTGATGAGCTGCGGGGTATCACCACGCTCTATCACGAAAGCACGTATGGCAGTGACAATGCACGGAGTGCGGTTAAGTATTTCCACTCCACGGCTTCAGAGGCAGCCATGGTAGCTCGTGACGCAGGGGCAGGCAAACTGATACTCGGACATTTTTCAGCCCGTTACGATGATGAGAAAGTGCTGCTTGACGAGGCGCGGGCCATTTTCCCCGATACGGTGCTTGCCAATGAGATGGCTGTGTTTGATGTCTGAAATTTCCTTCTAAGGCATCATGGTGGCAGGGCGATGTTATGCCTTGAGTATCAGTGATTTGCGATATAGGCTGTTTTGAGTTCCCGAACAGCCTGTTTTGCAGTCTGAATACAGGCCGTTTGACGTTGCAAAACGGCATATATTGAAAGAGAGAGTAACCCCGCTTGTTTTCTGATGGTTGCTTCGTATCCCATTGAGCTGTTCTGTTTTGCCAGTTCATGGTCATGAGGAAAATCTTTTCCTTGCGGCCTGACCCTTGGCTTAGGCTATCTGCCTTGATGGGCGAAGCGCGCAGTTGTTGCGATGGCTATTTGAGGTCGTAACGGAGCTTCCCACGCTTTAAATTATTGAAAACCAACAGCCTACATCTTGCATAATATCTTAATTTTCATCAAAAAGTTTGGCGGTTAAGGCCGGCTTTTGTAATTTTGCACCCGAAAATCAACAGGATAAGCGGGCATCCGTTGTATGGATTGCCACAATATTTCAATGCAAACAAGGCCTGCCGATATGGCGATTTGAAGCCATTTGGCAATTGCGCATTTGCGGATGCGTGAGGCTTGTAAAACAAATAATGATGAAGAGAATAATAATGAAAGTGGTTGTCGCTTTTGCTCTGCTTGTTCCAACAGTTGTTTTGGCCAGCAGCAAAGCCAATGATTCAAGCTTTGACTGGACCCCTGTGATTGAAGCGATAATCGAAGTTGAAAGCGAAGGAAATGCAAATGCCAGGAGCGGAAGCTCTTGTGGAGCAATGCAGATAACCCCGGTAATGGTCAGGGAGTGTAACATTATACTAAAGCGGCGCAAGAGCAAAAGGCGTTTTATGCTGAGTGACAGATTTAGCGTGGCAAAGTCGAAAGAGATGTTCATCTTGTTCCAGTCGTACCACAATCCATCGAATGACATCGAGAAAGCCATACGCTCGTGGAACGGTGGTCCACGATACAGTATGAGGCGGACACAGAGCTATTACGAGAAAGTAAAGAGGGCAATGAAATAGTTTCATATTAAGGAAGGCAGTCCGGCAGGAGTGCGATGGGCGTTCCTGCCGGACTGCTTCTAAAGTAAAGGTTGGAAAATCTATTTGTCATCTCTTGTCCATGTAAAATTAGGGTTGTTTTTTAGAGGCAGTGTTTCTTAAGTAGAGCTGGCAGATATTCCCAAACGTCATTTCGTGTAAAATATTGTGCTTTTCTCAAAATAAATTTTGCCATTTGCAAAGAATATTGTATATTTGCAGAACAAAATGGAGATACATGAAGAGATATATACTTTCAATGGCATTCGTCATGGTTTCGGCGTTGGCCGTTCCCGTATGCGCCTTTGGCGAGACTTTCGCTAATGAGGTGCAGGAGCGCGTTGGTGCTGATAATATCAGCATAACCGTGGAGGGGCGCACGCTGAATGTATCCGGCGCAGACGGCATGGTGTTGGAGGTGGTCTCGCTAACTGGCCGTAAAGTGGCTACGGTTAAGATAGAGGCTCCGTCGCAACGTGTTGAACTTAATGTGCCAAAAGGTTGCTACATCTTGAAAGTAGGAACGGTGGTAAGGAAAGTTTCCGTTCGTTAATGACATTGTGCCTTGCCGCCTTGATATTGGTCGGGTGCAGGGGAAAAGTGGCGAATGTAAACAGGGATATTGATATGGAGGCGTTTTCAAGTATGAGAACGCCAATTTATCTTTTGGATTCAAACGAGGTTAGGCATACGGTAGATAGTCTGTGCTATGCACAGAAGTCAGTTTTTACTGGCGATCGGTATGCTGTCAACCACTATTTACAGGGTGGAGGCTACATCTGGATTGACCGGAGTGGTGTTGATTTGCGGGCAGACACGCTCCTTTCAGCACTTAAGGCGGTAGACAAACACGGTTTTTCTCATCGTTCGTTTTTTGTTGATGAGATCGAGGCTGACCTGGCCCGCATCCGCAATCTTAATTTCGATGAAGGTGATAATTCTGTTGGCAAAGTATTTGGCAGGCTTGAGTTTCACCTTACTAAGGCCTGCTTTCGGTATGTAGTCGGTATGCGCTTTGGCTTTGTCAATCCCTCGGTGTTGTTCAACAAGATTGATACAGTTGAGGGTAAGGGTGACAGTCTTACGCCTGTATATAGAACACTGTTCGACATTGACATCCAACATCCTGACAGTGAATTTATGCGTTATATGCTTGAAAGCATATCTCACAAAGGAATTGCCGCCATGGTTGAAGGCTCATGTCCACGGGATTCACTGTATATGGCCTTGCAACGAAAGTTGGCTCGCGCCGTTGGGAAGGAGCGAACAGCAGTGCTTTGCAACATGGAGCGGTGTCGGTGGCGGATGTTGAGGCCTCAGCCAGAAAGTGGACGCCGTGTCATAGTGAACATTCCTGCATTTCATTTATATGCCCTTGGTGGCGATTCGCTGCTTGATATGCGTGTAGGCTGTGGCTCGCGCAAGACTAAGACCCCGCAGCTCGTTAGCGACATAACCCGCATGGACGTCAATCCGGTATGGAACATCCCTATGAGCATCATTCGGAAAGACATCGTTCCGAAAGCTGCCGACACCGCATATTTCAGTCGTAACCGCTACTATGTGGTGGAGCGTATTACAGGCAAACGCATAGAGCAGTCTGACGTGACTGCAGAAATGCTTGAAAGTGGAGACTATATGGTTGTTCAGCAGGGTGGGGAGGGCAACTCCTTGGGGCGCATTGTCTTCCGTTTCCCCAATGATTTCTCGGTGTTTCTGCACGACACATCGAGTAAAGGTGTTTTTGCCCGTGACGTGCGCAGTGTGTCGCATGGTTGTATAAGAGTGCAAAAACCATTTGAGCTGGCTTCTTTTCTTTTGGGCGATGTAGATGAATGGACTCTCGACAAGTTGCGCATATCCATGGGCATGAAACCTGAAACACCTCGTGGGGAGAGGTATGTTGCTGACAATGGCGATACGGACATCAAACTGGTGAGATCGCTCAAAGTTAAGCCAAACGTACCCTTATACATTATTTATTATACGATGTATTGGGATATTGATGGGGTTTTGCGTATGTACAATGATATATACGGGTTTGACAAAGTTGTTTTTGACAGTATTAAAACTCTTTTTGAATAGGCAGTAAAGCAGCAAAAGGATGGAAAACGGCGATGAACGTCAGATAATAGAGCTGTTGGCGAAACCTGAGACGCAGCGCAAGGCTTTCGAGATGGTCGTCCGGCTGTATAGCGAGCAGCTATATTGGCAGGTCAGGCGCATTGTCCTGACACATGAGGATGCTGACGACGTAATGCAGAATACGTTTATCAAGGCGTGGAATCACCTTGACACATTCCGTAATGCTTCAAAGCTTTCCACGTGGCTTTATCGCATTGCCATCAATGAAAGTTTGGACTTTGTGCGCAGGCATAAAACGATGGTTACCGTGAGTACAGATGATGAAGAAGCAGGTATTGCGAATATGCTAATGGCTGACCGTTATTTCGATGGCGATGAAACCGAGGCACAGCTGCAAGAGGCAATAGCCTCACTTCCGGAGGTGCAGCGTACAGTCTTCAACCTTAGGTATTACGGGAACATGAAATATAGCGAGATAAGCAAGATTCTCAGTACTACAGAAGGGGCTCTCAAGGCTTCATATCACATTGCAGTGAAGAAAATATCCAGCTATTTTACAAATCACGATTAATCCAAATGCGCGAACTTTCGTCAAAAAAGTAAAAGACAAGGTTATGATGGAGAGGGAAAAACAAGGCTTGGGCAAGATGCCATCTGGGTATCCATTCCGTGTTCCGGATGGGTATTTCGAATGCTTTTCATCGCAGGTGATGAATCGTCTTCCGGAGCGTCCCCCTGTTGAGCTGAGGGCAGTAGGCGGAACGCGGCATAGGATGTGGGCGTGGATAAGTGCAGCCGCTTGTGTGTGCGCCGGCATATTCTGTACAGTAATGTATTTTGCCAAGGCTGACAGCGCCACCCCGGGTGATGCTGGCAATGAGGTCATTGCACATTCTGCAGCATCAGTTTACGACATTGATGAGGATGCTTTTGCAGACTATGTTATGATTGACAATGCGGACATCTATGCATACCTGATTGATGCCGCCGACGATTGACCAGCCTATTTGCCGCCGTTGCGCAAGGTAATGCGAAGCCGCGTAATAATATGTAGCTATTATAAACAATGATGAAAGTAAGGATAATACTTTTGTTTGCGGCAGTGTTTGTCGTTTTGCAGGCATCTCCGCAAAATAAGCGCCAGCGTTTTTCGCCCAAGGAGTTCAAGGAAGATATGGAACAATTCATTGCCAAGGAGGCAGGCTTGACCCCAAAGGAAGCGGCAAAGTTCTTTCCTGTATATGATGAGATGGGTAAGAAACAGCGTGCAGTATACGGCAGGATGCGCCGCCTTGGCCGTGTTAAGCCTGCAGACGAAAAGGGCTGTAGGGAAGCCATACAGAAGCGTGACAAGCTTGAATTGGAGTTAAAGCAAATCCAACAAGCGTATCACAATAAGTTCATGTCGATAATTCCGGCAAGCAAGTTGTTTGATGTCATCAAGGCAGAAGATATGTTTCACCGCCGTATGCTGAAGAAGTTCAACCGCCAGCCAAGGCCAAGTAAGAAGTGATATGTGGTTTTACGGCATGGATTACCGTATATAGGCCGTATTGACATTGTTGAGCCATGGCAAAAGCACCATGGCTTTTTTGATGCCACTCTTATTTCTCATCAGCCTTTTAGGCAAGTTTCGATCCATCCATGAGCTTTGGGCAGATGGTGCTTAGACCGCAGCTTTGGCAGTGCGGGGTTCTTGACGTGCAGACATATCTGCCGTGCAGCAACAGCCAGTGATGTGCCAATGGTATGTCTTCCTTGTCGATGTGCTTTGTCAAAGCAAGCTCAACTTTGAAAGGGGTGTTGTCACGTGGCCCCACAAGGCCAAGCCTATGGCTTACCCTGAACACATGGGTATCAACTGCCATTGTAGATTTCCCGAAAGCTACAGCCTGTATTACATTGGCTGTCTTTCGCCCAACTCCAGGCAAGTTCAGCAGGTCATCCATGTCTGAAGGCACTTCACCACCATGTCTTTCCATAAGTTTGCGCGACATTTCAACCAAATGCTTTGACTTGGCGTTTGGATATGACACACTGCTTACGAATTCCAGGATATCTTCAGGTTCGGCGTCGGCCATTTCCTTTGCAGTAGGATAGCGGGCGAAAAGTGCCGGCGTAACCATGTTTACCCGCTTGTCGGTACACTGAGCGCTCAGGACTACGGCAACAAGCAACTGAAATACACTTCCAAATTCAAGCTCTGTGCTCACCTGCGGCATTTCCTTTCGGAAATAGTCAAGCACTCTTATGTATCTTTCTTTCCTTGTCATGATGGCGCAAAAGTAACATATTTAACGTGAGTTCGATGAATTATAACTATTTGTAAATTTGGTGATTAGCGAAAATTGTTGTAACTTTATAGTGTTC
>CALUEY010000041.1 GCA_944319915.1 uncultured Prevotella sp.
ATTGAGCCAACCTTATGTATCTATTTGAGTGCCAGTGTGTTGCAAAAGCAACCTAATCACCTTGCGAAACGGCCTGTTTCATGTGGCGAAACAAGGCGTTTGGAGCTGCAAAACGGCATATATTGTAATGCAAGATATGCAGATGGTTGTTGCAACCATAGCTTTTGTCTTAATATTTCACTTGTAGCTTTTCCCTTGTCAGCACAAATATAGGTTGATTGCCAGTGTAACGATAAAGCCGCAGCTGGTGGTGGCCATGCTGCGGCTTTGTCCGTCATTCTGCCAGTTGCGCCTTTAGGAAAAGTTTTTTCACGAAGGTCATGTCGTGCCTTACCATTATCTTTACAAGCTGCTCAAACCCTGTCTTGCGTGGATTCCACCCTAATTTCTGCTTTGCTTTTGTAGGGTCGCCAAGCAGCTGCTCTACTTCAGCCGGCCTGAAATATTTCGGGTCTACTTCAACCAAAGTCTTGCCAGTGGCCTTGTCGTAGCCTTTTTCGTTGACGCCTTCGCCAGTCCATTCAATCTCAATGCCAGCTTCCTTGAATGCAAGCGTTGCAAACTCGCGCACGGTATGGTATTCGCCAGTGGCAATCACGAAGTCGTCAGGCTCGGGCTGTTGCAGTATCAGCCACATACATTCCACGTAGTCCTTTGCGTATCCCCAGTCGCGCAGGGCGTTTAGGTTGCCCAAGTAGAGCTTGTCCTGGTAGCCTTGCGCTATGCGTGCCGCTGCAAGGGTTATCTTGCGTGTCACGAAGTTTTCGCCCCGTCGCTCGCTCTCGTGGTTGAATAGTATGCCGTTGCAGCAGTACATATCGTAAGACTCGCGGTAGTTCTTCATTATCCAGTACCCGTAAAGCTTGGCCACAGCGTATGGTGAGCGTGGATAGAACGGCGTGGTCTCACGTTGTGGCACCTCCTGCACCTTGCCGAACAGTTCGGATGTTGAAGCCTGGTAAATGCGGCAGGTCTTGTCAAGCCCACAGATGCGTACTGCCTCGAGCAGCCTCAGTGTTCCAACTGCATCCACATCGGCTGTATATTCGGGCACGTCAAACGACACTTTTACATGGCTTTGCGCGGCAAGGTTGTATATTTCGGTAGGTCTTGTCTCTCCGATTATCCTTATCAGAGATGACGAGTCGGTCATGTCGGCCCAGTGTAAGTTCACGAGTCGGGCTTTCTTCATGTCGCGCACCCATTCATCAAGATATAGGTGCTCAATGCGTCCAGTGTTGAATGAAGACGAGCGGCGCAGCAGTCCGTGGACTTCATAGCCTTTTTCAACGAGGAACTCGGCAAGGTATGAACCGTCCTGCCCTGTTATGCCGCTGATAAGTGCAACTTTTTTACTCATTGCGCGATTTTTTTGTTTTACTGTAAGTTTGTTTCATTCGTTGCCAGAAAACTGCTTGATGCGTTGCTCTTCGGCTAGCTTGCAAATGAGCAGCGTGCCGTCTTTTTCGGCAACGATGTAGCCATCGAGGCCTTGAATAACAACTCTCTTTTCCTCGGTTGTGTGTATTATGCAGTTGCGTGTGTCAAAGAGAGTTATGCCGTTTCCGATGCAACTGTTGCCATAAAGGTCTTTCCTGGTGTGCTCCATGAGCGATCCCCATGTGCCGAGGTCGCTCCATCCGAAGTCGGCCGGGCATACAAATATCTCTTCTGCCTTCTCCATTATGGCGTAGTCCACCGATATGTTCTCGCATTGTGGGTAGCTGGCGTCGATGGCTTCCTGTTCCGCATCGGTGCCATATACAGCCTGTAGGGAGTCGAAAGTCTTTGCGAGCGACGGCTGGTAGATGCGGAAGGCGTTTGTTATGGTGCTTATGTTCCAGATAAAAATGCCTGAATTCCAGTAGTAGTTCTTCTTTTGGACGTACAGTCTTGCAGTTTCGAGGTCGGGTTTCTCGCGGAAAGAGTCAACCCTGTATATTTCCTTGTTGCGCAGTGAGCTCGATGACATATCGGCCTGTATATATCCATAGCCGGTTTCCGGCCGTGTTGGCTTTATGCCTAACGTTACTATCGAGTCGGTTTCAGCCGTGAAATCGAGGCACATCTTTATTACCCTCGTGAACTCCTGCTCGTTTGTAACTATGTGGTCGCTTGGCGAAACAACGATGTTTGCCTTGGGATCTTTTGACTTAATCTTCCAGCTGACGTATGCAATGCACGGTGCAGTGTTGCGGCGGCATGGTTCGCAGAGGATGTTGCTTGCCGGAATTGTAGGCAGTTGCTCTCTTACTATTGAGGCATAACTTTGGTTCGTCACCACCCATACGTTTTCTGGGCGGCATATAGGGCCAAACCTTTCCATGGTAAGCTGCAACAGCGACTTGCCCACTCCAAGCACGTCTATGAATTGCTTGGGATATTCAGCCGTGCTCATGGGCCAGAATCGACTACCTACGCCTCCGGCCATAATAACTAAGTGATTGTTTCTTTCTGCCATAGCTCATTGCGTTTGTTAGATATATTTCTTGGTGCGGGGCTTTGTTCGTGGGCATCACTGCCAGTCACTGTCTGTTGTGCAGCTTGTGGCATCTCCTTTACCATCCCTTGACGGCAAAGTAACCAAACACTGCAAGTGTGAGTGCGACGAGCGTGAGCTTTATGTATTCGGCTTACTCGGCCATTTTGTCGTCATATATATCGGCAGGAACAGCGAAGCACACGTATCTGTCCAATCAGTCCAGTATGCTGTGTCAGCAGCCTATGCCAATGGTGGGTGTGGAGCAGGAACTACTCCGTGGCCATAGAAGAGATTCCCGCTTATCTCCACTTTCTTTGGGTTGCGCAGGCACATCTTGCCCCAGCGAATGTTGGTGAACTTGTATGTCAGTGACTCTCCAAGGCAACATCCAGTCACGTAGTTGATGCTATCCACGAGGCCAGCTGCCAGCGCAACAAAACTGACGACGCGGATTTTGTCAAGATTGTTGGCGGCGTGGTAGGCAGCCGAAGCGGCTGCAAACCCTGATGTAGCGGGGATTGCCGTACCCTCAAGCATCATCAGGAAGAAGATGATGCCGTAGTTGAGGTTGCCAAGTAGATTTGATAAGAAGTTCACTTGTCCTTATTTCTTGAGTTGTTAATGAGGTTGTCAAGATAATCGTGCAGCTCCACGTCCTGTGGTATTATGCTGGCAAGGACCGTGGTTGCTTCAGCTTTGTTGCAGGACATGGCTTTCTTTAGGTAGTACACGAACTCGTTTGCATACTGCAGCTCCCAGCAGCACAGGGCCATATAGGAGTATCCGTCGGTCACGTCGTCGAATGCCGAGAAGTAAATCTTGAACATCTTGTATGCCACTTCGGTGTACTTGTTGTCCATCAATGACACAATGACACGCAAAATGATGGCCGATGAGCTACCGGAGCTAATTATTGCCTTGCGGAACACGGCTTCAGCCTCATCTATACGTCCGGCCTCGAGCAGTATGTGTCCGCGGACGATGAGCTTCGAAGCGTTTTCCTCGCTGTCCTCGTCGGTGATAGGCACTTTTTTTATGTATTCCATTGCCTTGTCTGCCATGCCCATGGAGCTGTAGGCAAATGACATAGCCTCGTATATCTGGGCTTCGTATCCTGTCTTGGCCTTGGCGGTTTGGGCTTCGGCCTTGCGCAGGTGCAGCAGTGCTTCGTCGTTGCGGGTTAGGTGGAGCAGGGTGGTGCCGATGTTCAGTTCGCCCAATCCGTCAGGCGGTGCAACTTTGTTGTAGCGATTGAAGTATTCGAGTGCGCCTTCCATGTTTCCGAGCCTTTGCAAGCTGTTGGCCTTGGTGAATAGGCTGCCCGTGTCATTGGGGTTTAGCGCAAGGGCGTATTCACAACTCGTAATGGCATCTCCATACGCTTCGTCCTGATATTGGGCTGTGGCCATTGATGTCCAAAGCTCAGCCGAACGTGGCTTCCTGTCTATCAGTGTGTTGTAGATGGCGATGCTCTCATGAGGCCTTCCAAGCCCCATGAGTACCCTTGCCCTGAGGTCGAGGCATTCGTCGCTGTCGGTATCGCTGCATTCTGAAATCCATTCGTAGGCCTTGTCGTACACGCCATAGTCGAGGTACATCCCGGCTATGTCGTATATGGAGTCGTCGCGCTCGTCGTCTTCAACTGTTTCAAATACATCCTTTATGTAGCTGTCGGCCTCGTCCACCTTGTCTTGGGCAACCATTATTTCTGCCTGTAGCCACTTGTAATCATAGTCATCTTTGTCTATGATGCTGCTTGCCAATTCCTTGGCGGCCTCCACGTCTTCGTGCGCCAAGGCTTCGCGAGCCTTGAAGACGAGTGGCAGCGTGGCTCCGGGGTTGAGTTCGATGGCTGTCTCAATAGCAGCCGACGCCTTGTCCTTGTTGCCGGTAAGGCTGTAATAGTCGGCTATGTCGATGAGGTCGTCAGTGTCCATGAACAAGGGTTGCCCTGTTCTTTCCGCCTCCTCATAGGCCATGAGGATGTCCTTGAATTCGTTGCTGTCAAAGTATTCGTCGCCTGTCTGCATCATTTATTAATCTTTGCCCATGTGTCCTTTAGCCCTACAGTCCGGTTGAACACCGGCTTTTCGGGGGTAGTGTCGAGGTCGGGCGTGAAGTATCCTATGCGTTGGAATTGCAGGAAGTCACCAGCCTTTTTCCCTGCGGCGTAGTCTTCCACGTAGCATTCGTTGAGAACTTTCAGCGAGTCAGGGTTAAGCAGCTCGTGGAAGTCGCGTCCGTCGGCTGCGGTGTCTTCCACGCTGAACAGCCTGTCGTAAAGCCTTACCTCAGCCTTTCGGCAGTGGGCGCAACTAAGCCAGTGGAGTGTGCCTTTCACCTTGCGGTTGGCTCCCTCCATGCCTGTTTTGCTGTCGGGGTCATACTCGGCGTAGATTTCCTCCACTTCGCCGTTTGCGTTCTTCTTGCACCCGGTGCATTTCACGATGTAAGCGTTCTTCAGCCTAACCTCCTTGCCTGGAGTCATGCGGAAGAATTTCTTTGGTGCGTCCTCCATGAAGTCCTCGCGTTCAATCCACAGTTCGCGGCTGAAGGTGATGCAGTGAGTGCCGTCGGCCTCGTTTTCCGGGTTGTTTACGGCCACCATCTCCTCCGTTTTACCCTCTGGGTAGTTCGTTATGACCAGTTTTACGGGGTTGAGCACTGCCGACACGCGGCAGGCGCGCTTGTTCAGGTCGTTGCGCACAGCAGCTTCGAGCAGTGCGTAGTCGTTCAAGGCATCAAATTTGGTATATCCAATCGAGTCGATGAAGTCGCGGATGCTCTGTGCCGAGTAGCCTCGGCGCCTCATGCCGCACACGGTGGGCATCCTTGGGTCGTCCCATCCGCTCACAAGACCCTCGTCAACGAGTGTGTGCAGCTTGCGCTTGCTCATCACGGTATACGTCAGGTTGAGCCTGTTGAACTCAATCTGCCTTGGACGATGGTCGGCTGCCAGACCTAGCTCGCGTTCATACTCAACAAGCAGGTCAACGAACTTGTCGTAGAGCGGACGGTGAGGCACGAACTCAAGTGTGCATATAGAGTGGGTCACTCCTTCGAAATAGTCGCTCTGCCCGTGTGCAAAGTCGTACATTGGGTATGCATGCCATTTGGTGCCGGTGCGGTGATGGGGTGTATGTATGATGCGGTATATCACCGGGTCGCGGAAATGCATGTTGGGGCTGGCCATGTCGAGCTTGGCCCTCAGCACCATCGAGCCTTCCACGGCCTCTGCGGTGTTCATCTTGTTGAACAGCTCCAGGCTCTCTTCCACCGGCCTCTCCCTGAATGGGCTTGGCGTTCCTGGCTGTGTGGGCGTGCCTTTCTGTGCGGCTATTTGCTCTGAACTCTGCTCGTCAACGTATGCCAAGCCTTTTTTGATTAGCCATACCGCGAAGTCCCACAGCTTCTGGAAATAGTCCGAGGCGTAATATACGTTGCCCCATTTGAAGCCGAGCCATTTTATGTCGTTGAGTATAGAGTCAACGTATTCCGTGTCCTCTTTCGAGGGGTTGGTGTCGTCAAAGCGCAGGTTGCATACTCCTCCGTGCCTTTCGGCCACACCGAAGTCCATGCAGATAGCCTTTGCGTGGCCAATGTGGATGTAGCCATTGGGTTCTGGCGGGAATCGCGTCTGCACCCGTCCGCCGTTCTTCCCTTCTGCAAGGTCGGCTTCCACCATCTGTTCCACGAAACTTACGCTTCTTTTTTCTCCGTTGTCTATAATGTTGTTTTCTGCCATTTGTCCTTAAAACTTCTTTTGCGTTGTCTGATATTAATAATGTTTGCAAAGATACGAAATTAATTTTTATTCCGCAATCGGGGTGGATGTTTTTTGGCCTGCGGCCATTATTATTTGATGTGTGTCGGTATTGGGGCAGGTCATAGGGTGTTTGGCCATGTTGTCTTAGGCTTGTTCTGGTTGGTTATGTAGGTTGTTTTGCTGCCCTTGTGAAAGCAAGCCATTGATATGTTGACTGCCAGATAGAGTGCGTCATTGTTGTAGATGGCGGATGGATCTCCCCTTGTGATGAAACACCGTGGCACATTCGATGGCGGATAGCGTATGCCTTTCATTGTTGTTTTACGCATGGTTGGGTAATTGCCATCATGCGAACAAATCATTACAAAACATAGCCCAGATTGCGGTGTGTACTGTTTCGCATTGCCGAACAGCCCGTTTGAGCCTCTAAAACCTTTAGATTTGCACCATGGAAACAAAACGGAAGAAAAGAGCGTTATAATATAAAGAACGTTAACCACG
>CALUEY010000042.1 GCA_944319915.1 uncultured Prevotella sp.
CCAGGCAGATGAACTGCTTGGACTTTCCATGAACCATTATAATGTCAAGTTTGCAACGGTATAATTAACTAGAGCCCAAGACATATATAAAAACTTCAAACACAATGCATTACACCGGAATTATAATTGCAATAAGCACATTTCTCATCATCGGAGTGTTTCACCCCATAGTGATAAAGGCCGAATACTACACCGGCACTCGCCTATGGTGGGTGTTCCTCGTTTTGGGCATTGCCGCCATAGTGGTAGCGCTCTTCATTGAGCACGTCATCGTGTCGTCCATTTTCGGAGTGGTCGGAGCGTCGTTCTTGTGGTCTATTGGCGAACTTTTCGACCAGCGCAAGCGTGTTCTCAAGGGGTGGTTCCCTATGAATCCAAAACGTAAACACGAATACGACAAGCAATGAAAACAGTATTGTTACAAGTTGGGAAAACCACAGACAAGCACTTCTCCGCAGGTATTGATGACTATGCAGGGCGCATTAGCCATTATATGCCATTTGACATCGTGACCATAAGTGAGGCAAAGAACACGAGGAACATCACAGAGGATCAGCAAAAGGCAATTGAAGGCGACCTAATAATGAAGCAGTTGCGCCAGCCAGACACTGTGGTGTTACTCGATGAGCATGGCGCAGAGCTTTCCAGCATGGAGTTTGCGTCATGGCTCGAACGCCAGCGCAACACTGCAAGGCGGCTTGTGTTCGTAATAGGCGGCCCATACGGCTTTTCCCAGCCAGTGTATGCCCGTGCCGACAAACTGATATCATTGTCACGCATGACGTTTTCCCACCAAATGGTTCGCCTAATCTTTGCCGAACAGTTGTACAGGGCTTGCACAATAATCAAAGGTGAGCCATATCATCATGAATAAAGAAGGCAAGGGGCATAAAGTTCCCAAGCACAAGCCTGCGGAAGCCCCAAAGCCTATCCAACACCCCGGCAGTCAGTAAAAGTTTGGATGAGTTATAATACAAATGAGCTCTTATTCAAGAAAAAAATCGTAACTTTGCATGAGGAATGCAACACGAGATGCCCTTGCCAACACTCAACGGCCATCGTACTTAAGCACCATCAACAATAGCATGAATGCCAAGACAAAAATGAAAAAGCAACTCTTGATAGTGCTGGCAGCCAGTTTGACAATTTTGCTGCTGACATACCTGCAGTCATATACACTTTCCGATGATGTGCTTTATCACTGCATCTGGAGATGGACGGGCGAAGAAGGCTTCGTGCCTATAAGGAACTTCGGCGACATAATAGAGTCTCAGGTAATACATTATCAATGCCTCACGGGAAGAGCCATCGTACAATTTGTGGCCCAAACGTTTCTTGGCCTGCTCAGCAAGCCGGTATACAATGTGGCCAACGCCGTGGTTTTTGGTCTTACCGTTTGGTATGCAGCGAAATACGCTTCGCCCCGCAGCAAGGTCACGCCACTGGCGCTGCTGATGGTAGTGTTCATCATGATGGTGATGATTCCCGGATTTGTTGACGACTATTTGTGGATTGAGGGGTCGATCAATTACTTGTGGGTAACGCTGGCCATGTTGTGCTTCATCTTCATCATAGAGAGGAAGGCCCGCTTGAAAGCTTGTGCCATGGATTACGTGGCAAGCCCGCTAATGCTTTTCATCGGCTGGACTCACGAGGGGATTGCACTGCCGATAGCAGCCAGCCTTGCCGTTTTGTGCTGGCATAGGCGCAGGGAGATGCTTCATAATGCAGCCCTACCCTACATAGCTTGGTTTACCTTAGGAGCCTTGGCTTGCTCGCTATCTCCGTCTACCGTGCTAAGGGCCATCGGTGGCGACAATCACTATACGGTGGGGATTGGCACGAAAATTTTTCTCGGCACATATACCATGACCCAGATGCGCACCCTGTGGCTGCTGGCATTCGTAATGCTTTATGCTTACAAAAAGCACAGGCGACTGCTGACGGCGCACCTCAAGAGGTATGATTATCTGTATTTGGCCATAGTTTTCTGCATCGCCATAATCTATGCAAGTGGCGTTACCCAACCACGGGTGTGCTACTTTCCCGAATTCCTGTCGATGTTGCTTGTGGTCAACCTGCTGCTGCGGCTTGGCATAGCCAGGCACACCCGCAAGCTTATGCCCGCCATGGCTGCCATCCTTATATTGGTGCTGGTACCCGGAATATACTACAGCTATAAAGGACATTGCAATTACAGGTACATGAAAGCGCAGATTGAAGAGGGCAAGTCTGACATAATAAGGGTTAAGCCGGTGATGGGATGCAATTATTTCATAAGGAAGTTCACCTTCAGGCAGGTGGAGTTCAGCCCCAACACGAACTACTTTGCCCCTGACTCTACGGACGAAAACGTAAGGTGTGCCGCAACATTGCTGAACAGGACGAGGCTCGTTTTCCTGCCCGACGACATGGTGGGCAACATCATGGACAATCCTGACAGCTATTGGAAATGGGGAGAAAACATCGCCGGCGAGATGATAGCAATACAAGTGCCGAAAGGAACGAAAGTAAATAAGGTTACGTTTTACCTTGGCGAAGACAACCCTCCTTTCTACAAGCGCCCTTTCATGTACAAGAGTTATATATACGAGGCTCCGCGTTGGCAAGTAATTGAAATCAACGGTCGCGACTTTGTGTTCTTCGACAAGCCTCTGCCTAAAATTGCTAGGCGCATAAAAGACATCAAGGTATCATAAAATGAAGCTCAGCGTAATAATACCTGTATACAAAGTTGAAAAGACTCTCGGGAGATGCCTGGACAGCATCGTAGGGCAGCCTGTTGCCGACATGGAGATAATCCTTGTGGATGACGGGTCGCCTGACGGATGCCTCGAGCTTTGCGATGCATGGGCAGAACGCGACAGCAGGATAATAGTGATACACAAGGTCAACGGAGGATTGAGCGATGCAAGAAACGCAGGAATCGCCATCGCCAAAGGAGACGTCATCACGTTTGTGGACTCTGACGACTACATAGCCCCAAACACTTACCCTGAAGTGCTGGCAGAAATGGACAAAGACTCCGACATCATCGAATATCCTATATTTAAGTTCTACGGGGCACCACAGCAATCGTTGCTGCAATTTGAACGGCGGAAGTACGTAGACATGGCAGAATACTGGCTAAGGGCAGAAACCTACCGCCATGCATACGTGTGCAACAAAATATTCAGACGTGAGCTTTTCAATGACATAAAGTTTCCAATAGGCAAGGCATTCGAAGACGTTTACACATTGCCAAAACTACTTGGCATGGCAAAAAAGGTGCAGACAACAAGCGCAGGACTGTATTACTATTGTTGGAATGAAAACGGAATAACCGCCAATCCTACGGCTGGGTCGTTGGAAATGCTGCTCGATGCTCACTTGACGGCAAATGCAACAATCACGGACGAGAGGTACTACCTGCACGTACTCAACATACAGCTTGACGTTACTGACCGGACGGGGGCTGCGCCACGGCTCAACAACTTAAAAATAATGAACACCAAGAGCCTCGGCTTAAAAGACAAAGCAAAAGCCATGGCCATTAATCTTATGGGGATAGAACGCGTATGCAAGTTACACAGAATATTCTACAAAACAAGAAATTGCCTTTGGTAAGTTTCGTCATCACTTACCATGACCAACCTATAGAGTTCATTTGTGAGTGCATCGAAAGTGTGCTCGCACTGTCGCTGAGCAGGAGCGAAAGGGAGATAATTGTGGTTGACGATGGGTCGGCCTACTGCCCAATGAACGATTTGATGAAATACGGGAATGACATCAAATATCTTAGGAAACCAAACGGAGGGGTCAGCTCTGCCCGGAATATCGGAATGAAAATGGCTGCTGGGGAATACCTGCAATTCATTGATGGAGACGACAAGCTGATATACGCCCCATACGAGCACTGCCTCGACATCATCAGGTTCAACGACACCGACATGGTAATTTTCGACTTCACAAAAAAGCAAGAGGCAACGAGCAAACGGCATGAACCAGATGTACACATCAACGGTACTGAGTATATGCACAACAACAACATCAAGGGGGCTGTTTGGTGCTATCTGTTCAAGAAAAGCATCATAGGTAGCCTTACTTTCACTCCCGGCATCGAATATGGGGAGGATGAAGAGTTTACGCCTCAATTGCTGTTGCGCGCCGAAAACATTTACAAGACCAATGCCACTGCATACTTCTACAGGCAGCACTCAGAATCTGTGCTGAACAAATCCGACATACGGAGTCACTTGAAACGCATCGATGACAACCTAAAGGTGATATTGCATCTAAAAAACGTTTCAAATGAACTGCCTGGCAAGGATAGCATCGCACTTCAACGCCGTGTAGCACAGCTTACAATGGATTATATTTACAACACTATAATCCTTACGCGGTCAAAAAGTTTCATAATGAAAAAACTGCATCTGCTCAGCACAAAGGGTCTGTTCCCGCTGCCAGACAAAAACTACTCATCAAAGTACAAATGGTTTAGGCGTATGACCAACAGCAGCATCGGCCTGAACATCTTGATAAAGGCATTGCCACTGGTAAAGAAAGAAAAATGAAGATACTGCTCATAGGAGAATACAGCAATGTGCATGCCACCCTGGCTGAAGGCCTAAGAATGCTTGGCCACAAGGTTACTGTTGTTTCAAACGGGGATTTCTGGAAAGACTATCCACGCGACATCTCGCTTGACCGCAAGCCCGGGAAAATCGGCGGGGCTATGCTTGCCATTAAACTTCTGTCAGTCTTGCCCAAGTTAAAAGGGTATGATGTGGTGCAACTTATAAACCCTATGTTCGTAGAGCTAAAGGCAGAACGGATATTCCCTATTTACAAGTACTTGCGCAAGCACAACAAGAAGGTGTTCTTGTGCGGAATGGGCATGGACTGGTATTGGGTTCATACGTGCCTGCACGAGAAGCACCTAAAATACAGCGATTTCAACATCGGCGACACCGTCAGAACCAACAAAGATGCCATAAAAGAGCAAACAGACTGGTTAGGCACTGCAAAGGAGAGACTCAACAAATATATAGCCGATGATTGTGATGGGATAATTACCGGGCTTTACGAATATTGGTCATGCTATTCTCCGGCCTTTCCCAACAAGACCACATACATTCCCCTTCCTATAAAAATGCCAACCAGCATACACATCAACGACATTGGCGAGCGGGTGAAAATTTTCATTGGCATAAACAAAGAGCGCAGTGAATATAAAGGAACTGACATCATGCTGAAAGCGGCAACTCGCCTACAGGAACAGTATCCTGCAAAGATGGAGCTTGTAAAAGCCGAGTCTGTTCCATTCAAAGAATATGAACGGCTCATGGATGGCAGCGATGCGATACTCGACCAACTCTACAGCTATGCTCCGTCAATGAATTCCTTGCTGGCCATGTCTAAAGGAATAGTGTGCATAGGAGGTGGCGAAGAGGAGTGTTATGAACTCGTAAACGAAAAATCATTACGCCCTGTTGTAAACGTATATCCATGCTATGAGAGTGTGTTTGGGGAACTAAAAAAACTAATATTAACCCCATCTAAATTACTCGGTCTTAAACAACAAAGCATTGAATACGTTAGGAAGCACCACGATTACATCAAGGTAGCCTCAGAGTACGCAAAATACTACGCTGCCTCAATAGGCCGTTAGGTTTCTATTTCAAGTCGAAAGTGCATTACACTGAATGCATATTGACGCCTTGGGCATGGAACAAGGCAATCCTTTTGCAATAAAGTCGTCCCAAGGAATTGGTGGGAGCCAAATATAAATTGAGCCTGAACGGCAAACGCTCGTTCAGGCTCAATCAAAAAATCCTTAAGACTACAAAGTCCTCTTAGCCGTTAAGCCTCAGCAGGTGCAGCCTCTTCCGTGGTCGAAGCAGCCTCTTCTGCGGCTTTTTGTGCTTCGGCCTCAGCCTCAGCTTTAGCTGCAGCAATAGCGGCCTTCTTGTCGGCCACTTTCTTGGCAATAGCCTCGTTGACCTTCTTTTCAGCTTCTATGCCCTTGACGTAAGCATCTTTCTTGGCCTTTTCGTCTTTCTCACGGATTGTCTCAAGACCTTTCTGCTTGTCGGCTTTCCACGCATCAAACTTCTTTTGAGCAGTTGCTTCATCAAAAGCTCCTTTCTTTACACCACCACGGAGGTGCTTCATAAGGTATACGCCTTCGCGGCTAAGAATGTTGCGAACCGTGTCGGTAGGCTGTGCGCCCACCTCAACCCAATAAAGGGCACGGTCGAAATTCAAATCAACTGTGGCTGGATTGGTGTTAGGGTTGTAAGTACCAATCTTTTCAGTAAATTTACCATCACGTGGTGCTCTGGCGTCAGCGATAACTATTCTGTAAAAAGCATAGCCCTTACGTCCGCCGCGCTGCAATCTGATTTTTGTTGCCATTTTAAATTAAATGTGTTGTTTTAACTTTGGTTTGAATTTATGCTGTTAACTCGTAACAGCGGCTGCAAAGTTACAACTTTATCGGCAATGTAATTAATCATACGCCTATAATTTATCATTTCTTAACAAGGGTAAGTCCAGCTTGCAGCCCATCAATACTCTTCATAAGTGACGTGACAGTTTGAAAACTTGAATTCGTCGACTTGCTCCCTATGGCCTTAACAAGGTCTAACAGTTTGGTTGCATCAGTAACAAACATCAGTTTCTTGCCCTCCAGTTGGGTTGTCACTGGTATTGCCTTTTTGGCAAATGTCAAGTATAGCTGCGAATCCTTTACTTCCCATTTCCCATTGATATTCCTTCCATTAAAAGTTTCCTTAAAAGTTCCATCTTCGTTGAATGTAATTGAAAAGGCTCCGGGGGCAAAGCCAAACTTGGAGAGTTGCTCTTGCAATTTACCCTCAATCTTGTTTGAAGCGATGCTCGCGCCTGCTTTTGCTAAGATGTTATCGGATTCAAAGATTATTGCTGGTTCAGAATATTCCCACGTCCCAACAAGGTTGTTGGTAGAAGCCAGCTTGTCTTTCGAAAAGATGGAAGAAAGCCCGGAAATGAGATTGCTTGTTGTAGAAGATTTCTCTTCATTTGTGTTCTTTCCAGCAAGGCCACCTAAAATGCTTCCTAAATCAATCTGGGCGTTGGCATGGGCGGCCCCAGCCAACATCAAGGCCACGACTAAGGCCTTAATTAAACTGTTTTTTTTCATAAAATGCAAATATTTTAAGCTTGGCAAATTTAATACATTATCATAAGATACCAAAATAAAACCTACGAAACTTCTTATTTAACGTTGTTTTTTCACACTATTTCTCAAAAAAAACTGACAGTTACTTGAAGAGACTAGAAGCCCAAGTACAATTGCTTTGGCTGCGCTCCACGGAGCACATTAGGAAAGAAACAGGAAGCAGTGCCATTTTCTGAAGAAGCCCCACCAATGAGGAGTAAAATTACAGCCGCACCAAACCTGCCTATTCAGACTTGGCGCGGCTTTCAGATTGAGCAAGCATCCTCGCATGAGATGCTATGGGCTACATATAAATACAGTAGCTGCCCCCTCTATTTCAAACAAAAAACAATGTTTGAGCTATATACTCTCTCATCATGATATAGGCAGCTCTTCGCACTCTTTAAGCCAGACACTGACGGATGCATCGCTGGGCATACGCCAATCGCCGCGCGGACTTAGGCTCACGCTGCCCACCTTCGAACCGTCTGGCATACATGAGCGCTTGAACTGCTGGCTGAAGAAGCGACGGAAGAACACCGTGAGCCAATGGCGGATGGTGGGGGCATCATATGGGCCGGCTCCAGGGCGTGATCCATCGAAAGCACATTGGGCAAGCATGAAAATCTTGGCGGGACGGAAGCCGTGGCGTACGAAATGGTAGAGGAAGAAGTCGTGCAGCTCATAAGGCCCCACAAGGTCTTCGGTCTTCTGAGTCATTTCGCCTGCCTCACTTACTGGTATAAGTTCCGGGCTGATTGGGGTTGCTATAATGTCGAGTAGTGTAGCACGGATTGTGCCATCAGCCATTGTGGCAGCCACGTGGCGCACAAGGTGACGTATTAGCGTTTTAGGCACACCGGCATTGACACCATACATCGACATGTGGTCGCCGTTGTACGTAGCCCAACCTAAAGCCAATTCGCTGAGGTCGCCAGTGCCCACAACAATACCGCCAAGCTGGTTGGCCAAATCCATGAGAATCTGTGTCCGCTCTCGCGCCTGACTGTTTTCATAAGTGGCATCGTGTTTGGCAGGGTCGTGACCTATGTCTGCGAAGTGCTGCCCAACGCTGGCAGCAATGCTTATCTCACGCTGGGCGACGCCGAGCTGCTGCATGAGTGCAAGTGCATTGCGGTGAGTGCGTCCAGTGGTGCCAAAACCAGGCATGGTGACGCCAACGATACCATCGGATGGCAGCCCGAGCAAGGCAAAGGCACGGACGCATACGAGCAAGGCCAACGTTGAATCGAGCCCGCCGCTGATACCTAAGACAACGCATCGGCAACGAGTGTGCGCGAGCCGGGTGGCGAGGCCGTGAGCCTGGATGCTTAGTATCTCTTCGCATGAAGCCTCCATGGCAGTTCCGTGGGGTATGAATGGCCACGGCTCAACAGAGCGCAGCATGGCGAATGAGCGTGGGCGCGTGGCATTGGCTTGAATGACTGTCGCGGCCATGGCTGAGGTTGAGGTTGAAAACGTTGTGTTGGCTCGGCGCTCGGTGCGCAAGCTCTCTACGTCAATCTGTGCCACAAGGAGCTGCGGCTCAAGTGAGAAGCGCTTGCCCTCTGCCACGAGCTTCCCGTTTTCGTAGGCCATGGCGTTGCCGCCGTAAACAACATCTTGCGTGCTCTCGCCGAAACCACATCCGGAATAGACGTAGCCGCAAATAAGGCGAGCGCTCTGTTGGGCGAGCAGCGACATGAGGTATGTGTGTTTGCCAACAAGTTCGTTGCTGGCTGAAAGGTTAAAGATGATGTCGGCCCCAGCCAATGCAAGTGTGCCGCTGGGCGGCTCCGGGGCCCACAAGTCTTCGCATATCTCGATGCCGAAGCGCGCGCCGCCTGCGGTGACGAACAGGCGAGGTTCGCCCGACACGGCCACTGAGTGGCCAGCAATGCTAACCGTGGCAGGCTTTATCTCATTTGCAGAAACAAACCAGCGCTTCTCATAGAACTCATTGTAGTTGGGCAGGTGGCTCTTGGCCACTACTCCGAGCACCTCACCCTTCTGAACTACCACTGCACAGTTGAGCAACTGGCAGCCTGTAGCCACCGGCATACCCACAATGGCAATGACATCGCGCCCTCGCGTGAACTCAAGCAGGCCACGCAGGGCCTCATCGGCCTTGGTTAGCAGCTGTTGTGTGAAGAAAAGATCCTGGCAAGAATAGCCCGTGAGACTTAGCTCTGGGAAGCACACTACCTCGACCCCAATGCCATCTGCGCGGGCCACTAATTCCTCAATGGCGCGCAGGTTGAACTCGGGGTCAGCCACGCGCACCTGGGGTATCGCCGCAGCCACAGTAATCAAACCGTATTCCATCTTGCTTTATCCTTGCGTTATTACTTTATAGTTACTTGCGTGGCGCCATAACCATACTCCATGAAGGAAGCGTCCTGGTAAAGTAAGTGCTTGAAACGGTAGCGCAACTCGCTGATGATTGCTTGGCGAAGCACACCTTCGCCCTTGCCATGGATGAACACTATCTTCAGCCCTTTTTGCTTTTCATGCTCTTTTAGCGTATTGCGGAATGTCTCCATCTGATAATTTAGTATGTCAGCCGACGACATGCCCACAGTGGAATCAAGAAGCTCACTGGCATGCAAGTCAACCACGAGAGGCCCGTCCTTGGCCTTGGGCTTTGAGGGCTTAGGCGCTGGGTGTGAATCGGCAGAAGCCTTGGCCATCATCTCGTGCTTCAACCCGTTGGCATCTATAACGAGTGGGCGGGCGGGCTTGTCATTCTCAACGATAGTGTAAAGCAGTGCCGGCTGCTCAAAGAAGTCATTCTCAACAAAAGTATGCAACTTGTAGAACTTCACGGTGTCTATGCGCAACTTCACGTCGAGGGCTGGTTTTAGCAGGAAAGGCTTCTCGCGTTTATAAGCAATGAGCTGGAGGCACACACGCTCCATACCGTTAAGTTCCTCGCGCCCAAACTCTTCGATAAAGAGCTTGGTGTTTGGCTCTGCTTCAGCCGTTGAGCGCAAGTGCCAGCTACCCCCTTCGGCCACAAAGTAGGCATAACGCAAGTAATAGTTGCTGTCGTTTACGAAGTATGCCTCAAAGCGCGTAGAAGTCATTTCGCGAGGGTCGAGCGGCACGAATGCGAGGTAGGCGCTAAGCTTGTCGCCGCCGGCCCGTTCCTCAATAGGCGCCTTAAACGTCACAGGGCGGTCTGCCGGGTCATAGTCCTCATCTTCGTCTGCCTGCGGTGCAGCCTGCTTCATCTTGCCCTCCACTATGCGGCGAGTGCTGTAGTCATCGTCATCTACGACTACAACGTCGTTCACGGCTGTTGGTATCTGGAAGCCATCCTCATCCTCCACCAGGACAATGTCCTTGCCTCGGAACCCAGCAACGCGACCGCCGCCGGTATCGCTAAGAAAGCGTACTTTATCTCCTATCTTCATAATATATGTATCTTTATTTAAGTAATGTTCATGGAATAAGCAACGAGCTATCACCATAGCTCAAGAACCTGAAGCCACCGTCCAGTGCGTAGTTGTATATGCGTCGCCAGTCGCCATTTACGAAAGCACTGACAAGCAAGAGTAGAGTGCTCTGGGGTTGGTGGAAGTTTGTGACGAGCATTTTCACTATCTTATACTCATAGCCGGGAGCTATGATTATCTGTGTACTGGAGTGCAGTGCGTCGAGATGGTGGCTGTCGAGGTAAGCCAACACGCAGAGCAGGGCGTCTACGGGCAGCAGCGTGGCAGGCTTGTCGTAAGGTTCCCACTGGCTGACGTGCAACTGTTCTTCACCAAGGTCGGGATTTTCTGACAGCTTTACGCCCATGTAGTAAAGGCTTTCCAACGTGCGGACGCTCGTGGTGCCTACGGCTATGGCTTGCGCCCCGTGGGCAATGAGCCGTTCTATGGTGTGGCGATGCACACAGATAAACTCGGTATGCATGGTGTGGCCCTCAATTTCGGCACTCTTCACCGGCTTGAACGTGCCTGCTCCGACGTGCAGCGTAAGTTCCTCACGCTCAATGCCTTTTGCCTCGATGGCGGCAAGCACGCGCTCGGTAAAATGGAGACCTGCAGTAGGGGCGGCCACGCTGCCCTTTATCTTTGAATAGACTGTCTGGTAGGTGGTCATGTCGCTCTCCTCGGTCTTTCGGTTGAGGTAAGGCGGTATGGGCAGCTCGCCCACAGCGTCCAAGATATCGGCAAACGTGACCTTGGCATTATCCCAACTGAAGTGGACAAGATTGCTGCCACCAGCTTGCCCCCCTCGCTCCACAGACAATGTGACGGTATGGCCCTTCACGCAAAACTCACGTCTGAGCATACCCTCTTTCCATTTCTTCAGGTTGCCAATCAAGCAATGCCATGAGCAATTGGCGGTGGCCTGAAACATCTGTTCATAATCAGCTGGTACGGCAGGCTCAAGCAAGAATACCTCTATGAGAGCACCGGTATCCTTACGAAAGTGGATGCGAGCCTGTATCACCTTGGTGTTGTTGAACACCATCAATGCCCCGGTAGGAAGATATGAGGGCAAATTGCGGAATACATCCTGACTCAATTGCCCATGGTTGTAGATGAGCAACTTCGAACTGTCACGCTCTGCTAAAGGATACTTTGCTATGCGCTCCTCTGGCAGCGGATAATCATAATCGTTTATATGTATATGTCTTGTGTCCATTCTGTTATTATTTTATCCACAACACCCGGCTTTGTCAAACGGCCCGTTTGGGCCTGTCAAACGGCCTTTTTCGCATCGCAAAACGGCCCGTTTTGCATGCTCAAACGACCCGTTTTGCAACTCCTTGACACTCAGCTGATTGCATGGGGTTATATCAAAGGCAGGCAAGACCTGAAAATGCAATACAAAAGCGACAAGGCCATGACAAGCATGACAACGTTGACATCTGTATGTTGATAGCCGGAAGAGGTGTATTGCGAAGAGATGAAGTTCTTGCCTACCTTGATCCGCATGCCTATACGGCAATAGGCCCAATACACCGAAGAGCCGACAATAGCTCCCCAAACAATGCCGCAAAGGATGTCGCCTGGATAGTGGACGCCAAGGTAAACCCGCGTCCAGCAGTTGACCAACGACCATGCCAGCATAGCCCACGTGAGCACGCGGCTGCGCACAAGCAGGCTGAAGAACAAGGCAATGCTGAAAGTATTGGCGGCATGGGCTGAAAAGAAACCATACTTGCCGCCACGATACCCATCGACCACATCTACTAAAATTCCAATATCCGGGTCGTGCGTAGGCCGCAATCGGGCCACCATGGGCTTTACTATAGAATCGTCCACCGTGCCGGCAAGCACAACGCAAGCTGCGGCGCAGCCCACGACAAGCAATATCTGGCGCACGTTCTCATTGTTCTTAAGCACGAGGTAAAACAAGGCAACGTAAAGAGGTATCCACGTGGAGGCTGTGGTCAACGACACGGCCAAACCGTCGAGGAACAGAGAATCGCTGCCGTTGAGGGCCAGCAGCAATTGCTTGTCAAGCTGTATTATCGGCTCAAGTTCCATCATGCTTATATTATTTCAATCTTTGACGTTTCTATCCAACCTTCCTTGCCATCGGCCACCCGAATCTCCTTCCAGCCACGCATGGAGCCATCTGTAATCTCCACCTTTGTGCCTTCGTGGAGTATGAAAAGGTCGGTTCCGCTATTGGATGGCGTGCTCTTCACCGGGACTGCCGACGAAATGACAATTGCCCCGGTGCGGTTGAGCAGTTCTTTCTTTTGCTGGTATGCAAAAAGGTTGGCCACGGCAAACAGCAAGATGAACGCCACACCGGCAAAGAAACCAGCCTTGCGCATCCATATACGGGAAGAGAACAGGTAGACCAAGGCAAGCACTATGGCTAGGCCGAAAGATACCAAGGCCACGTTAGCCCATCCATCAACGCTCATCATGTTGACAAGGGAATGATACCATGTAACAAAAAACATCTCAGACTCAGGCGTAATCTTGTCGATGGTCTTGCTGCGTGCCATTTGCAAGTTGAAACGGATGTCTGCATCGCCCGGAGACAACAGTAGGGCGCGCTCGTAGTTAAGCACAGCCTTCGTGATGTTGTCGGTTCGATAGTATGCGTTCCCGAGGTTGTAGTAAAGCTCTGCGCTCACCCCGCCCTGAAGCAGCTCCTCGTAATCCTTTATAGCCTGCTGGTACTGCTGGCGGGCGTAGGCGCTGTCGGCATTGGCCTTGGTTATGGCCGCGGCCGAAAGCGGCAACGCCCAAAAGGCAACAAGCAGGAGCAAGGCCCTTGCCGAGGTCGTTTTCTTTCCTTTCTTCATGGTTTCTTCTATCTTCATTATGGCGGTCATGGCAGCCTCGAATGTTTTGTTCATGTTGCCGGCAACGTCGCCAGGGGCATATCGCTCAAATTCACACTCATCAAGCGCACTTATGAAAAGGGATATTGTTTCTTCGCCCACTCCGCGTTCACCCAAACGCTGGCTGATGTTCTCGCGCGAGAGGTTTTCTACTGGTATGCTTAGCTTGTCGCCCACATATCCCCACAAAGCGCGCAGCACTTCATCATAGAACAGCGACGCCTTGCCTCCGAGCATCAAGCCGTTTGCTTTCTTTAGGCGCTTTGTCGCCACCTTGTTGGCTTTCTTCCCACGCATCATGTCGATATTGGCATTTTCGATGGCGCGATGGCGGAACACCACAAATAGCGACACAAAAACCGCCGCAAGCAGTAACATGGCAACCAAATAGCCGGTTGACCCAAAGAAGAATTCATCCACATCATGAACACTTGAGTCGCCAGTCTTGATGTAGCGAATGTCTTTGTTGAGCAGTTCCACGTCCTCCTGCCCGGTGTAGTCGCTAACGCTCCCACTGCCCGAACCTTTTGCCACGCTAAGCTCAAATGCCTGCGTTTTTATTGTCTTATACGCGTTAGCCTGCGTGTCATAATACACAAGTTCTACTGGTGGAATCTCGTACTTGCCTTGATGGCGCGGCACTGCCAGGAAGTCGTATACCATGTTGCCCTCCACACCATTTGCCGTGAGCTTTGTCTTGTCGGTAACCTTCGCATCATAGGTGTCGAAGTCTTTGGGGAATTTTACCTCTGGCTTCTTTATCAGTTTCAAGTTGCCACGCCCACTGACGATGACCCTCAGCGTAACGGGGTTATTAGCCTTTATGTCGGTCTTGTTGAGTTGGGCTGATATCGTGAATGTGCCAACGCCGCCAGAAAATCCGGCTGGTCGGGCTGGTAGCGGATCTACCTGTATGGTAAGCCCAGGAGCCTTGATTTTCTTCTTTACCTCTACAATCCCTGAACCACCATTGAAGAAAGCCTCTAAAGGATCTACATTGCGGTTTTGCTGAACAACAATGCCGTCGAATGTAATGCTGGGTATTTCGAGTTTACCCGTGATTTGCGGGAACATGACATACTGCCGGAGCGTAACCGTCCTATATGGACGGCCGTTGATGGTCTCAATCTTATAGCTCTTTTGCTGAGGTTGCTGCACTTCCTGGGTATGGAATCCCTTAAGATCGGGCATCTTGCCGTCGAGCGATGTGAGGTCTACAAGAGTATAGACCTTGTACGACAGCATTATAGGCTCTTGCTCATGCACTCTCCGCTTGCTGGCACTTACCTTTATGAAGAGGTCTGAGCCGCTTATGCGCGAACCGGCCGCACGCATCTCGCCGCCATAATCCCCTTGTTGTCCCTGCGCTCCTCTGCGGGATGATGCACTTACCTTTATGCGAAGCTGGTTTGAAGCGATGGTCTTGCCACCAACCCGAATGTGGGCCGAAGGCAGCGTGTATGTTCCGGCCTTGTTAGGGCATATAATATATGTATAAGTTATCGAAGAAGTGGAACTTGTATGCCCATTGACCATCTGGAAGCTTGACTGTGACGATGTGCTCGGCCCCATGAGCACCTCTAGTTCCCCTGGGATACTTCCGACACTGAATCCACTCACATTCTGAGTGTTGACGGTATAGGTAAGGCGGAACTGCTCGCCCACCGCCACCTCCGAAGGGGCATCGGCAACCAACTTCTGAGCCTTGGCTGAAATAACAGCCACACACAATGCAAATATAAGAAATGCTCTTTTCATAACCGGTTGTCACCAATTTTTATCCAACTTGCGCGAACGAGGCTGTTGCATGGCTTTCTTCATGCGCTCCTGTGTGTTCTTTTCCTGCTGGATGGCAGCGTTCAGCAGCTGTAAGGCATTCTCCTTGCTCATCTTGTTTTGGTTCTGGTCTTGCTTGTTCTGCTGTTGCTGCTTGTTATCCTTGTCTTTTTGGTTCTTGTCAGTGCCTTTTTCCTTTTTGTCCTTGTCCCTCTCCTTTTCTCTCTTCTGCTGTTCCTTAAGCTGACGCTTGCAAACCTCCAAGTTATAGCGTGTGGTGTTGTCTTTTGGATTAAGCCGCAAGGATTCTTTATAGGCTTCTATTGCCTCGCCAAACATCTTGTGGCTCTGGCAAACAACCCCCATATTATGGTAGGATTGGGCTTTCCGCAGCGGATTGGTCTCTAATCTGGCCGCATTTTCAAATGACCTTATAGCGGCAGAATCTTTGAGCTGTGCGAAAAGGGCGTTTCCCAGGTTATACTCGGCCTGCGGGTTGTGCGGATTCTTCTCCAAAGCCTTACGGTATGCGACTTCTGCCTGTGCATAATTTCCTGCTCGGTATTGACTGTTGCCGATACGAATATATTGGCGGTCAGACTGCGCCATTGCCGCTATACTCGGCAACATGGCCAGGCAAACAATAGCTGCTGCATTCTTGCGTCGTGAGAACAACGCAACGTTGCGGAAAATGGGGCTTTTCCTGTCTAACATGCAAGTCTCGATAATCAACAACAACAACGCGATGATGGCAAATGCTTGGAATTGCTCGTCATAATCACTATAAATTGTGCTCGACGTCTCCTTCTTCGCAAGTTTGTCCAATTCTGCATTGAGCTGTTCCTGGGCATTGCTGTTATTGTCCACGTGGATATAAGCTCCACCTCCTGCCTTTGCAATCTGCTTGCACATATCCTCGTTCAATGCGGACATTACAGTGTTGCCTGCATTGTCTTTCAGATATCCACCCGCCTCAGCAACTGGGATAGGAGATCCGCTCGTAGAGCCAACTCCGAGCACATAAACTCGCATCCCTTTCTTGCGGGCCTTTTCTGCGGCTTCAACAGCCCCGCCCTCATGGTCTTCACCATCTGTGATGACGATGATTGCCTTGCCAATGCCTTGCTGCTGCGTGAAACTATGCATTGCCATGTCAATTGCACGAGCAACATCAGTGCCTTGCGTAGCTATCATGGACGGATTGATGTCGCTGAGGAACATCTTGGCAGAGACGTAATCGCTGGTTATCGGCAGCTGCACAAAGGCATCACCAGCAAAAACTATGAGCCCTACCTTATCGTCAGTGAAGTTATCCACGAGGTTTTCTACCATCATCTTGCTGCGGTCAAGGCGGCTCGGCTCTACATCTTGGGCAAACATTGAGTTGCTTACATCCATAGCTATTATGGTTTCAATTCCAGTACGCTTCTCATGGCTTATCTTGGTCCCCATCTGCGGGCGGGCAAGGGTCAATATAAGCATGGCAAGCGCACTTTCCACGATACAGAACTTAGTGAGTGGGCGCCAACGCGACACTCCTGGCATGAGTTGACGAAGCAAATCCTTGTCGCCAAACTTACGCAGTTTTCGATTCTGCTTCCGCATCAACCAAAAACGTATCATTGCCAATACTGGTATAAGCAAAAGCAAGTATAAATATATCGGGTCTTCAAATCTAAACATCTCGGTAATGCTCTTATTTCTTATTGCAAAATAGTTCCTATGGAATACGCCTGAAAACAGTTATCCTCAGCAACAGTTCAACCAAAAGAACTGCAACAGCCCATGCCGCAAATGGCTGATATGCATCATAACGTTTACTGAAGTTAGTTACGCTCAACTTGGATTTCTCCAACTTGTCTATCTCCTTATATATGTCATGCAATTCTCCTGTATTGGTCGCACGATAGAAGTCTCCATCTGTAGCCGATGCTATGTCGCTTAATGTCTTTGTGTCTATCTCGACAGGTATGTTGACATATTGCACCCCGCCGGCAACCGGCATAGGGTAAGGGGCAACCTTGTTCGTGCCAACACCGATAGTATATACACGTATTCCAAGGCTTTTTGCTATTTCTGCAGAAGTCATGGGCGACAAATCGCCCATGTTGTTACTACCATCGGTCAACAAAATAACGACTTTGCTCTTGGCCTTAGACTCCTTAAGGCGACTAACGGCATTGGCCAACCCCATGCCTATGGCTGTACCATCTTGAATCAATCCGCGGGCTGCTATGTCTGTACGCACATTTTGCAACAGATTGAGTAAAGAAGAATGGTCGGTTGTCATTGGGCATTGGGTAAAAGCCTCACCTGCAAATATAGTCAGGCCTATGTTGTCATTGGGTCGCCCCGAGATAAACTCAGCGGCTACTTGCTTTGCGGCATCAAGGCGGTTCGGTTTCAAGTCTTCAGCAAGCATACTTGTCGACACATCAATGGCAAGCATTATGTCTATACCCTCAACAGACTTGTTTTGCCATGAATCATTTGTCTGCGGACGCGCCAAGACCAAAACAATGAGGACAAAGGCTGCGATCCTCAACAACATCTGCAGAGGCATAAGCCTCACACGCCAGCTCTTAGGGGCAAAGCGGTAAACAAACGTGTCGGACACGCGCATCGTTGGCTCACTTTTCTTTCTGTACATCATATACCATAACAAATATGGGATGATCAGAAGCAGCAAGAAAAAGTATTCTTTATTGGCAAATTCCATCTTTCATCATCAATATAGGTTCCAACCGGCATTAAGCCATGAGTTTGTACGTTAAATAGACAACGTAAATTAATATAGCTACGCTTGCTGTGGCAAGCAACCACACAACGACTTCCAAGAAGCGACGTGTCTTTACCGTGCGCACCTCTTCTGTGGTCAGCTGCGGACGCACCACCTCCTCTGTAGGCATATTGTCCAACTTTGTCTGGTTTATAAACTCTATCGCATTGACAAGATTCATGTCATTCTCATTGATTAAAGTAGAATATTTCGCAAACTTAACAAGGTCGGCCGTCTCGAACAAGACTCGCAATTCATCAAGCGATTTCTGGTCTGCTACTGTCATCAAGTGGCTTATTATCTGCCCACTCGTCATCTCCATGGCATTGAACCCATATCTCTCCTCAATGTAACGGCGCAATGTTTCTGTAAGGCGCGTGTAATACTCTTTGGGGTCTTCAGCTTGCACCATCCTCTCCTCCTTAATGTGTTCTATCGCCTTCATGGCCTTTTGATGCGGCAACAATTTCTTTATGATCTTGATATGGGCAATTATAGGCTTTCCGGAACGTAAGCGGACAAATATATAATAACTTGCAGAGCCCAAAACCAACATAAGCACACTGAGCCAGAATGGCAACTTCCAATCATCCCACTGGAAAGGATTGTCCTGGACATCTTTGGGGCCAAAGAACTTATCTACATTCGCAGAATCAACAGGCACATCAACAACTTTCAACGCAAGACTGCTGCTTTTATACTCCCTCCCGTCAACTTTTACACGGAAAGGCGGCAGATAATACAGTTTGCCATCAAAAGAAGTCAATGTGTATATTCGCCTATATATAGTCTCACCATCACCATCAGATTCTTTCTCCATGTCAATAGCGCCCAAAACCTCCACCCCAGGAGTAATCATCTGACGTTCCTTAAATGATGGAAGAATGACCTTAGCTCCCTCGCCAGCCGTAACTGTCAAAGTCACATGGACTTGTTCGCCAATATACATTGCGATAGAGTCAATCCTGGCTTCAACTGACACTTGCGCAGCTACTGGCAACGCACTGATTACCAACAATATAAATGAAAATATTTTTCTCATCTATTAATCGTCTTTGAATAAGCGGCAAAATGGATGCTCACCTGCATATAAAGCAGACACTGGCAGAGCCCCTCACCCTCGTTTCTTAAAAAGCAAGAGCAACGCCTTTACAAAATCATCGTCAGTGGCAATAGAGATATTGTCTACATTGCTTTTGTTAAACGTCTCGTGCAACGCTACTTGCCTGTTTTCCCAATATTGCTTGTGAGCCTGACGCAGCCGCTTGCTCCCAGTATCGATATACTGTTCGAACCCGGTCTCGGCATCAACAACTTTAAGAAGCCCCACATCTGGAAGCTCCTTTGCAAAAACATCATACACCTGTATTGCTGCTATGTCATGCTTACGATTACATATGGTCAGCGATTGCTCAAAGCCATCGCGCACATAGAAATCACTAAGCAAAAAAGCAGTGCAACGGCGTTTCATGACATCCGAAAGGAACTGGAGTGCAACGTTTATGTTTGTGCGCCTGCTTTCGCCGCGGAAATCGAGCATTTCACGGATTATGTACAAGATGTGCTTACGCCCCTTCTTGGGCGGTATGTACTTCTCTATCCTGTCCGAAAAGAATATAACCCCCGTCTTGTCGTTGTTCTGGATGGCACTGAAAGCTATTGTTGCAGCTATCTCAGTAACCATGTCGCGCTTCATCTGGTGGCGTGTGCCAAAATCAAGCGAACCACTTACATCAATCAGCAACATCACAGTCAGCTCACGTTCCTCTTCAAAGACTTTGACATAAGGACGGTTAAAACGTGCAGTGACATTCCAGTCTATGTCTCGGACGTCATCACCAAATTGATAATCGCGTACCTCACTGAAAGCCATGCCACGCCCCTTGAACGCCGTGTGATACTGCCCGGCGAAGATATTTGAGCTTAGCCCGCGAGCCTTGATCTCAATCTGGCGTACTTTTTTTATAATCTCTTGTGGCTCCATTATATCAAGGCACTTCCACCTTATTTATAATCCTGCTGACAATCTCCTCGCTTGTCATGTTGCTTGCCTCAGCCTCATAAGTAAGACCGATACGATGGCGCAACACGTCATGGGCAATGGCCCGCACATCTTCCGGCACAACATAACCGCGACGCTTTATGAATGCATACGCCCGAGCGGCCTTTGCGAGACTTATGCTTGCCCTGGGGCTGCCTCCAAACGCTATCATGTCCTTAAGTTCCTTAAGGCCGTAGCGTTCCGGATAACGAGTGGCAAAAACGATGTCTGCTATGTACTGTTCTATTTTCTCATCAATATACACCTCGCGCACAACGCTCCTTGCTTGGAGAACCTCTTCGGCGGTTGTCACTGGGGTGACTGCGGGTAGGCTTCCAGCTATGTTCTCGCGGATGATCTTTTTCTCCTCGTCAATTGTAGGATAAGTTATTACCACCTTCAACATGAATCGGTCAACTTGAGCCTCAGGCAGAGGGTATGTTCCCTCCTGCTCAATAGGATTCTGTGTGGCCATCACAAGGAACAGCTCCGGCAGGTGGAAAGTCTCACTGCCGATGGTCACCTGCTTCTCCTGCATTGACTCAAGCAGGGCGCTCTGCACTTTTGCGGGAGCACGGTTTATTTCGTCTGCCAACACGAAATTTGCGAACACAGGGCCTTTTTTAACCTGAAACTTCTCCTCTTTTTGGGAATATATCATCGTGCCTATCACATCGGCAGGCAACAAGTCTGGCGTAAACTGTATCCTGTTGTAATCTGCATCTATGAGCTGAGCCAGCGTCTTTATGGCCAACGTCTTTGCCAAGCCCGGCACACCCTCTAACAATATATGTCCATCGCTGAGCAAGCCGATGAGCAATGTGTCAACCAGATGCTTCTGCCCGACTATTACACGATCCATCCCCATTGTGATGTTTGTCACAAATGCGCTTTGTTGTTCTATCCGTTGGTTTAGTTCGCGGATATCTATAGCTTCTGCCATGATATATGTCTATTTGTTGTTTATATTCTTCTACGCTATCCAAAAGTAGGTGCAAAAATACGCAATAAGTGGTGGAAAACGGAAAATAGCAATCTAAATTATATTAAAAACCCTACACGGGCACCACATTTTAAGAAACTTTTCAGAATTGCCAATGTCTTGTTTTTAATGCTGAATATCAGGCCCTGTGGCCATTGCCAACCTATTCGGCTGAATGCAGATGCGCAATAAAAGCAGCCATGGTAGCAGCCATTAGCCATATCATCCATGCCGGCATAGGCAAAACAAGCTCTCAACACATAATGTTTGGGCTTTACTGTTTGTTTGTGCCACATTATTTGTAACTTTGCACGCCAAAACATTACGGAATTATGAGCAGAAAAAAGAAACCATTCCCAATACTCGAAAATGTGACCATAACCGACATTGCAGCCGAAGGAAAGTCGATAGCACGTGTCAACGACTTGGTAATCTTTGTTCCATTCACCGTTCCAGGTGACATAGTTGACCTTCAGATAAAAAAGAAGAAGCATAGTTACTGCGAAGCTGAGGTCGTAAGGTTTGTTGAGTACAGCCCAACAAGAACCAAGCCTATGTGTGAGCATTTCGGCGTTTGTGGAGGGTGCAAGTGGCAGAACCTGCCATACACAGAGCAACTTAGATTTAAACAAAAACAAGTATACGACCAACTATCGCGCATCGGCAAGGTGGAACTGCCAGAATTCAGCCCGATTCTCGGTTCAGCAAAAACATCCGAATACCGTAACAAGCTTGAGTTTGGGTGTTCCAACAAGCGTTGGCTAACAAAAGACCAAATAGCCAGTGGCTATAAATACGACAACATGAACGGCATAGGTTTCCACATCACTGGAGCTTTCGACAAGATTCTGCCAATTGAAAAGTGCTGGCTTATGGACGACCTGCACAACAGCATTAGGAACGAGATTCGAGACTATGCTTTTGCCCACGGAATCCAGTTCTTTGACTTGCGCCAGCAAAAGGGTCTTCTTCGCGATATCATAATCCGCAACTCAAACTCCGGACAATGGATGGTGATAGTGCAGTTCCACTACGGTGCGCCCGAAGACGAAGGCATCGCCAAAGCCCTGTTGCGCCATATTGCAGACAAGTTTCCACAGATAAGCTCTTTGCTTTACGTCAACAACCAAAAATGCAACGACACAATAGGCGACCAGAAAGTACTTGTCTTTAAAGGCGATGACTATATTATGGAACACATGGAAAGCCTTAAGTTCAAGGTAGGAGCCAAAAGCTTTTACCAAACGAATACAGAGCAGGCTTACCACCTTTACTGCGTGGCGCGCGACTTTGCCGCACTAACCGGCAACGAACTCGTTTACGACTTGTATACAGGTACAGGCACCATCGCAAACTTTGTGGCAGGAAAAGCTCGCCAGGTGATAGGAATAGAGTATGTGCCAGAAGCCATTGAGGATGCCAAGGTAAATTCGCAGCTTAACGGGATATCAAACACACTTTTTTTTGCTGGTGACATGAAAGACATACTGAACGATGAGTTCATAGCTACCCATGGCAGGCCCGATGTCATCATTACCGACCCTCCCCGCGCAGGTATGCACCAAGACGTGGTTGCCACAATTCTCAAAGCAGCCCCACGGCGTATTGTCTACGTCAGCTGCAACCCGGCAACGCAAGCTCGCGACCTGTCATTGTTAGATGCCGACTATAAAGTAACGGCCGTACAGCCTGTGGATATGTTCCCCCATACTCCCCACGTTGAGAATGTGGTGCTGCTCGAGCGTAGGCGATGAAACAACAAATCAATCACTTTGGCAAACTTGAAAGCTATTTTGTTCAATTAACCACAACTATGCATAAATCATTGTTATCCATAGCCTTAGCAGCGTTGGCTTATATGCCGATTCGGGCAGGTGAAACCAATACGGCGATTATTGGCAAGCCAAAATTCAGCGGCTACATCATAGGTCAATACCAGGCAAACTTCCAAGGCAGCAATAGCAACACTTTCAGCCTGCGTATGGCGAGAGTGTCAGTAGGAGGGCGCATTTTGGGTGATTTTGAATACAAGGTGCAAGGGCAAATCAATGGAAACACCTCCACCCTTGGCGAAAGCCCAAGAGTTGTTGACTTGTTCGTTGAATGGCAACGCTACAGCTTTGCGCGCATCAAGGTTGGCCAGTTCAAGCGTCCTTTCACGTTTGAGAACCCCATGCATCCAGTAGACCAAGGCTTCATGGGCTACTCGCAAAACGTTCAGCGCCTTTCAGGATTCAACGACCGAACGGGAGAACAAGCCAGCAACGGGCGCGACATCGGCATACAGATACAAGGCGACTTGCTGCCAAACAGTTCGGGCAGGGCTCTCGTCCACTACCAAATAGGCGTTTTCAACGGCCAAGGAATCAACTCCAAAGACGCTGACAACCGCAAGGACATCATTGGCGGCGCGTGGGTTATGCCAGCCAAGGGATTACGCATAGGAGTTTTTGGATGGACGGGGTCACACGCCCGGGATGGGCATTGGACTGATGGGGATGGCAAAGAACACAATGGAACAGTGAGCCTAAGCCAGTACCGTTATGCAGTAAGCGCGGAATACAAGGACGAAGACTGGCAATTGCGCTCCGAGTACATACATTCCACCGGCTACGGCTTCAAGACTACGAAACAGGATAGCGGCGATGCTGCTGACGCCACGGTGAACTATGCCCAAGGCAACAAGGCCGATGGCATTTATGCCCTATGCATTGCACCCATAATAAGACAAAAATTGCGAGCCAAGGCTCGCTATGATTTGTACCGGAAGTCAGGGGCGTGGACCGACAGCCGCACACAATATGAAATTGGCTTGAACTACTTGTTCAGCAAGAACCTTGAAGTACAGGCAGAATATGCGTTCATCAACGACCGAAGCTTGGCAGAGCACAATTACAGCATGGTTGATGTTGAGCTTAGCGTCAGGTTCTGAAAGCGGCAGAGGCTTCTGTTTCGAGTTATGGAACAGAAGCCTCTGCACAGTAATCTTGTAGCCCGTAGGCCGCTAAAGCCAGCCCTATCACAGCTCCAGCCCTACCTTTCTTAGGGCGCTTTTTGCCAGTCGCTCATACAGTATGCCAAGCTCGGCAAAGTGAGTCAGGCTCGCAAAAGCAGCCTTTTTCAAAACAACGGAATCGCTCATTACTGCCGACAAGGCTTGGTCAAGAAATTCATTGATGCCCCGCTCATTCGGTTCTTGCCTGCTCATGAATAGCCTTGAGAGCACATGATAGCCACAAATCTGCTCCAGTTCTTTGTCTGACGCAATCCACTTATAAGCCTTTTCGGCCGCATACGGCAGATATTGGTAAAGATTGAAAGCAGCTTGCTCAGCAATCTCCAGGCTATGCGTCTGTTCCATCCAGATGTCAACTACCTCGGGGTGCACCTCCCCGGGCGGCATGAGCATTGTTGCCAAAATCTTGCATTCCCTCACATCGTCTTTCCACAAGGCCATGGCCACGTCGTAGTCTTTGCCTATCTCGGCCGCCTTTGCCCTCAGCGCAGGCAGCGACACGCCCCAATTAACGTGATACCCCAAACCCTTTTCGCGCATTGACTGGGCAGCTACGCCATTCATCATGAGCCGGAACGATTGCTTTACGGCTTTTACCCGCTCATTTACAGCATTTCCTTTATCCATCTATGTAATGATAATTCTCTGTAGAATTCTGTTTTATCCACAACAGTTAGCACCAAACCTTATATTGTGAATCTTTTTAAATAAGAGCCGAATATTCTGAACTGTAACGCAGCATCTGCTGGACATAACCTTCAGTATAGTCAACATCAATGTCCGTTATCTCTCCCGAGGAATCACGTATGGGAGTCAATACCGGGTTGATGAATCCCTTGTAAGGGGCAATGTCAAGCCGCGCGTACCTCTCAAGCACCTCGCCATGCACGTTCGGGTCTACCTTTACGGCATACTTCTCCACAAGGTCCATTGCCGCTGCATAATCGCCCTCGCTCTTTATGCGCTGAATCTCGGCCAGCAATGTTGCAAAAAGTTTGCGCAATCCGGCATAGTCGTTGATTGCAACATAGGTCTTGCCACTGCAATTTGCCAAAGAAACAGCATTGCCATGGGCAAGACACCAGTTGGCTATGAGGGCCCGGTTGCGCATGTGAGCCTCCTCTATGGCTGCGCCGGGAGCAATGCGCACGAGCTGGGTCATCAGTCCGTTCATGATGTAAGTGTAATACTGAGCCTTATAAGCGTCAGCATTGGGAACAAGCCCTAACTCCACCAACTTTTCATCGGCAAGGTAATACAAGGCGAACAAGTCTGCCCGAGCTTCCTCGATGGTATTGCCGTAAGCCTTGAGGGCATCAGGGTCGGTGCCGGGAAGCAACCTGCCGCTTCCATGCCCGAGACACTCGTGGAGGTCGGTGTGCAAGTCATCACAAACATCGCCATATCGATTGATGAGTTCGAGCGTCTCGCTGTCGATGACAAACTCCCTGTAGAAACCATTACCCTTGGCTGCCATGTTATAGGCTTCCGTAAGGTTGCCTATGGTCACGCTCTTGCTTCCATGCCGCGCCCTTATCCAGTCTGCATTGGGGAGATTTATCCCAATGGCAGTTGACGGATACTCGTCGCCACCCAGCATGGCTGCGCACACCACATTGGCGGTTATGCCTTTCACCTCCGGCTTGCGGAATCTTGGGTCAATGGGCGAATGATCCTCAAACCACTGTGCATTCTCACTTATCATACGGGTGCGCTTGGTGGCTGCTTCATCCTTATATTCCACTATTCCCTCCCAAGAGCCTTTGAGGCCGAGGGGGTCGCCATACACCTCGATGAAACCGTTGATGAAGTCAATCTTGCCCTCGGTGGCGTTTACCCACTCGATGGAATAATCATCAAAGGCACGCAAGTCGCCTGACTTGTAATAACTTATGAGTTTGTTGATGACACGAGCCTGGGCTTCGTTTTCTGCCACCTTGCAGGCCTCGCCCAGCCAGAAGATAATCTTGCTGATGGCCTTTCCGTATTTGCCATCCTCTTTCCATACATCCTCAATCAACTCTCCCCCTCGCTTGACCAACGTGGAATTAAGCCCAAACGATGGTGGGCAGTCGCCCCACCCGGCCTTGCGCGAACGATAAAAAGCCTCGGCTTCAGCCTGGGTTACGCCATCATAAAAATTGCATGCCGATGTGGCCACCACGTCGGCTCCGGCCTCCTTGTTGACCCTCTTGGGCAATACATCTGCCCTAAAGATCACCGGAACAATCTCGTGGAGCAAGTCTTCGACGCTTTCTCCATTGCCAAGCGGAAGCCTGGATGGGGCGACGGAGCGCACTGCCTCAGCAAAATAGTCCTCGCTAAAGCCGGGTACAAACTTGTCGCAACCATAATGGTGATAAATGCCATTGGAAAACCACACACGCTTAAGGTATGTTTCAAGAGCACTGAAGTCTTTGGTTGTGCGGTCAATGGCCTCGTCTGTATACACGGCCTCCAGAGTTTTCCTTATCCGCAGGTTATACTTGCCAAACTGATCGAAAGTTATGTCGCGCCCCCACAGCGTGGCCTGCGCCAGGCAGTAAACAAGTTTCTTCTGCCTTAGCGTCAGCCCTGAAAAGCCATTAAGCCGATAGCGCAGCATCTGTATGTCGGCAAACCTGATGTCGGAATAAACAAAGCTTGCTTCTGCCATCAGTCAGCCTCCTTCACCATAGTTTTCTTTCTGGTGGCCTTGGCCGACCTGGCCGCCTTGCTTTTCTCTGGGTGTTGCGCCATGTGCTGCATCCTGTAAGCACGAGGGGTCATCCGCATGATACGGTAGAACGAAGCATAAAACGATTGGCGATTGGAAAAGCCCACCATGTCGCTCACGTCCTCCATCTTCAAGTCAAGGTAGCGCTTGTCAACGAGGATAGCCATGGCCTCTTCAATACGGAACTTGTTGATGAACGAGGAATAGTTCATGTGGAACCTCACGTTCATCACGGCCGATATGTAGCGGGTGTTTGTCCCAAGGTCTTCGGCAAGTTTCTTGGCAGAATAATCCTTGTCCTTGTACTTCTTCTGAAGGACTATTATGTTGAGAATCTTCTCCTTCATCTCGTCCATGAGCTGCGGACTGACCAAATCCCTGTAGGCGGCCTCTTTTTCCTTCTTTTCTGTGATATTATACTTTGCCATAAGCCATTGTGATTTGTATTTTGCAAATATACGAAATTTTATTGATATGGTGTCAGGTGGTGACGCCCTAATTTTCATAAAAAATCATAACATCTCATCAGCGAAGATTCGGAGTAGTCAGAAGCAATGCCTACGAATGTCATCGACGCCAAATGCTGATGCCACGAATGCTCACCAGGACAACCATGGCTGCATATTGTGCCGCATAGTTGCACCTATAACATGAACCGAAACGAGTGCTCAAATGACAAGTGCAAGGGTTGCGCATTGCCTTAACGACACACTGAAAAGCCAATAGGCAGAGATGGGCCAAAACGCCAAAATATCATGACAAACAAGTGCTAAAATCCACTTCATAGCACGCTTGCAATTGTCTTCCGCGGCAAAACAGGCCAAATTGCAGTACAAAACAGTCCGTTTTGAATCCTAAAACAGGCCTTTTTACGATGCGAAAAGGCCTGTTTTGCAAACCACTGAAAATCAATCCATTAAGAAAGGGTGCTTTAATCCGTAACAAAACTTTACATTTTATGCCCTGCGCCTACATTTTTGCCTTTGCAGAAGCCATAATGGTACCACGGCACACTTGACTCCGAGACCACAAGCCGGGCAAAGATGGGCAACCAAATGTATGTGAATCGAAATACTTTACAAAAGGCCATGTGCCATTTAATAAGCCAAAATTAATTTGCACATTCCATAAATTTGTGCCTAAACCATTATATATGTGGATTTTATGTCAACGACAGCACATTACGCCCATTTTCTTAAAAAAAATCGACATAAATTTCCTCATAACGCCAAAAATGCGTATATTTGCACTCCGAATAAACGAAATGAAATAAAATATCACAACATATAAACATATAAAAGAGATGACAAAAGCTGATATAATCAACAAGATTGTTGAGGACACTGGCCTTGCCAAGAGGGATGTCGCCACCACGATAGAGGCTTTCATGGAGGAAGTTCGGACGAGCCTTACGGCAAGGAAAGAAGATGTTTTCCTGAGGGGATTCGGCAGTTTCATCGTCAAGCACAGGGCGCAAAAGACTGCACGCAACATATCAAAGAACACCACCATTGTCATCGATGCTCACGACTACCCCGCATTCAAGCCGGCCAAGAGCTTCATTGCCAAGATGAAATAACCAAACAACATAACAAAATAACATTTAAAATCATAAGCTATGCCAAGCGGAAAGAAAAGGAAAGGCCACAAGATGGCCACGCACAAGCGTAAGAAAAGACTGAGAAAGAACAGGCACAAGAGCAAGTAGGCCGACAAAGCCTGACAGGTTTGTTCAAAGTTTTAATGAGAGGAGTGTGCCAGCAAACCCAAATAGGGTTTCGGCACACCCTTTCTGTTAAATGAAGCGGCAGGGCTTCTCGGGCGTTTTACGACACGCTTGCCATGCAATAGCCAAAGGCAAGATGTTTGGCTCGCCATTGGCAAGCATACGGAAAAGGGCCGCAGATTGCCCTGCAAATGTGAAACAAAACGGTGCGCGCAAACTTGTGCGCACCATGTGAAACCAACGAAAGGAAACCGTTTAAAAGAATGACCAGCGAAGTTATCATTGATGTCCACCCAAAAGAAATCTCCATCGCTCTGCTTGAAGACAAGAGTCTTGTCGAATACCAAAGCGAAACGAGGTCGGCTTCGTTCTCTGTGGGCAACATTTACATGGCTAAGGTTAAGAAACTAATGCCTGGGCTTAACGCCTGTTTCGTAGACGTCGGGTTTGAACGGGATGCTTTCTTGCATTACCTGGATTTGGGTTCGCAATTTAGCTCTTACGAAAAGTATCTCAAACAGGTACAAAGCGACAAGAAGAAACTTTATCCCATATCTAAGGCATCGCGCCTGCCAGACCTCAAGAAAGACGGCAGCGTGCAGACTACCCTAAAGGTTGGCCAGGAGGTCTTGGTGCAAATAGTGAAGGAACCCATATCCACCAAAGGCCCAAGGCTGACCTGCGAACTGAGCTTCGCTGGCAGGTACATGGTGCTGATACCGTTCAACGATAAGGTTTCTGTTTCTTCCAAAATCAAGAAAGGCGAGGAAAGGACAAGGCTCAAGCAACTCATACAAAGCATCAAGCCAAAGAACTTTGGCGTTATAGTCCGCACGTCAGCCGAAGGGAAGAGGGTGGCTGAGCTTGACAAGGAGATGAAAGCCTTGATCAAACGATGGGATGACATGATTGCCAAAGTGCAGAAAAGCACCACTCGCCCACAGATTGTTTACGAGGAAACCGGACGTGTGGTGGCACTGCTGCGCGACTTGTTCAACCCCACTTACGACGGAATATATGTCAACGATGGCGAAGTTTTCAATCAGGTAAGAGACTACGTGAAACTGATTGCCCCCGAGAAAGTTGACATAGTTAAGCTCTACACAGGCCAGGTTCCAATCTTCGACAACTTCAACGTAACAAAGCAAATCAAGTCTGCCTTCGGGAAAACGGTGAATTACAAGCGCGGGGCCTACTTGATAATTGAGCACACTGAGGCCCTGCACGTGGTTGACGTCAACAGCGGAAACAGGACACGATCGGAAAACGGGCAAGAGGCCAATGCGCTCGAGGTAAACTTAGGGGCTGCCGATGAGCTTGCCAGGCAGCTGCGCCTGCGCGACATGGGCGGGATAATAGTCGTTGACTTCATCGACATGAACCTTGCCGAAGACCGCCAAATGCTGTACGAGCGTATGTGCAAGAACATGCAAAAAGATAGGGCCAGGCACAACATACTGCCCCTCAGCAAGTTCGGACTCATGCAAATCACACGCCAAAGGGTTCGCCCGGCAATGGACGTTAACGTGGAAGAAACTTGCCCAACGTGTTTTGGCAAAGGGAAGATAAAGTCGAGCATCTTGTTTACAGATCAATTAGAGAGCAAAATCGACCGACTGGTAACGAAGATTGGCATCAAGAAGTTCAACCTTCACGTACATCCGTATGTAGCTGCATACATTAATCAGGGCATCTTGTCACTTAAACGCAAGTGGCAGATGAAGTACGGATTCGGACTTAACGTGATCCCCTCACAGAAGCTGGCTTTCTTGCAATATGAGTTTTACGACAAGAAAGGCAATTTCATAGACATGAAAGAGGAGATTGAGACGAAATGAAAAGCGGGGTGACCATCAGGAATGGCCACCCCACTTTGCTTATATCTACGGCTCTAACCTATGGCTTGCTAATGGGCACAGTGATACAACAGCATTTCATTGAACCACCTTGAATCTTATGCGAAATACCTTTGTGTGCTCATCCCAATTGGTACCGAGCATCTCAAAACGACCTATCTGCGACGTTGAACGGACGTGCTTGCCTATGCATGGGCAAACATCATAGTCTCCTATCCTTACAAGGCGTATAGTGTCCGAAGCGTCGGCTGGCAAGCGGTCGGTCACGATACCTTTTGGAACATCATTCTTGTCTACAAACTCAAAAGTAACAGGCAGGTCTGCGGCAATCAAGTCGTTCATACGGACTTCTATTTCTTTTTCTTCCTTGCGCGAAGGCTTGTGGTCGAGTGTATAACTAATCTTGCTTTTCTTTCGCTCTATGTGGGCATTGCGCGAACGTTCGCAACCAAACATCCTTACCATGGTTTGGTTAAGCAAATGTTCTGCGGTGTGTGCAGGCGGAAATTCCTCCTTGTTGTGGCTGTTTAGTATTATTTCGTCGTTCATTGCCAGAATATGTTTGCTATTTATGAATATGGCCATCATGAAAGCAGAATTCAGACAATGGCCACTAAAAAACATTCATCATGCAAAATTACGAATAATATTCATTAATGCAACATAAAGTCCATATAAAGTTCAAGGCAAGGCCCCCAAGCCGCCGCCGCGTTTGGATTTCAGCTTTATTAACGCTGTCTCATGTGCATTAACAAGCAAAATTCAGTAATTTTGTAGTCATGAGAATAGACATCATAACCGTTTTGCCCGAGATGATTGAGGGGTTTGTCAACGAGTCAATACTTGCCCGGGCGCAGAAAAAAGGCCTTGCGGAGATACATTTACATAACCTCCGCGATTACACCACCGACAAATGGAGGCGTGTGGACGACTACCCGTATGGCGGATTCGCAGGCATGGTGATGCAGTGCGAGCCTATAGACCGTGCCATATCTGCCCTGAAAGCCGAACGCAACTACGATGAAGTAATCTACACATCGCCAGACGGGGAGCAGTTCAACCAGCACGTGGCCAACGAGCTGTCGATGCTCGAGAACATAATCATACTTTGCGGACATTACAAAGGAATCGACCAGCGGGTGCGCGACCACCTCATCACGCGCGAAATCAGCATTGGTGACTATGTACTCACTGGCGGGGAGCTTGCCGCGGCGGTAATGGCAGATGCCATTGTGCGCGTAGTGCCGGGCGTGATTGGCGATGACCAAAGCGCGCTTTCGGACTGTTTCCAGGACGACATGCTCTCTGCGCCAATCTACACACGCCCTGCTGACTACAAAGGATGGAAGGTGCCTGAGATTCTCCTAAGCGGGAACGAGGCCAAGATAAAGGAATGGGAAATGGACCAGGCCATGGAACGCACACGTCGCCTGCGCCCCGACCTGCTCAGGTGACACTGTTGGCAAGCGGGAGGAAACCAGCCGAGAAACAACAGAAAATGGCTATACGGGCGTGGGCAAAAGGGGTCTCCACAGTCGTAGAAGCCAATATCAACACCAAAGCCCTAACTAAATCATATTGACATGAACGGAATAACCAAGCTGCCTCAGCTCACGCTCACAGAAGCCGTAAAGCAGGCATGGAGCAAAATCACACAAGTGACAGACCGCTCGCGCCGCTCTGAATTCTGGTGGACGTACCTGGTGCTCATAATTATCAACTGCGTATGCTCGCTCATACCTTTCTTAGGCAACCTGGTGGCATTCATGGTATACCTTGCCATGATACCCCTCACTTTCAGAAGGCTGCACGACACCGGCCGCAGTGGATGGTGGTGTGGCGCAGGCATCATCCTCAACGCCATACTTGCAGTAGAGTTTTTCGCATCAATCTACAGCATGCTACAGTCCAACGGCTTCTCGACCGACGTGACAGACTACGGCACCGCCATCATGATGCTTAAGATGTTGTTCAACCCTACGCTAATCATTATCTACATAGTCATGTTCGTCTACAGCATCATAACGCTCGTATTCCTATGCCAGGACAGCCAGGCCCACGACAACAAATACGGCCCTTCGCCCAAATACATAGCCGAAGATACTGGTGAGAACATACCAGACTACGTTCCCGAATGGAAATGAGTGTCACGCAAATTCGCTGCGACAAAATTCATCACCAATACGGAAGCCTTCCTCATAGAGGGCTTCCAGTTTTTTTATGTCCTTTTCCATGCGCCCCACCTCCATCGGTTTTTGTGGACGTATGCACACGATTGAGCCTTCGTCCTCCATCCTCTCAACCATCTCCAACTGCTCGTTATAAGCCTCTATGCGATGGCTCAATGCCACACGCAGGCGTGGATAATCTCTATAAATGAATCGTGGAATCTTGCGGTCGCGCCCTGTATTGCGATAGCCACGGTTGCGCGTGGCTATCACGACATTCCTCTTGAAGCCCATCTGCACCGCCCTCCTCACCGGGATGCTGTCTATTATGCCACCATCTAACATCGGCACTCCGTCTACTTTGACCACACTGCTGAAGTAAGGCAGGCTGCTGCTGGCCCGGACAATGTCTATCAGCCGCTGGCGATTGCCCGAATGTTCACTAAGATATTCCGGTTGGCCAGTCAGGCAGTTAGTGGCAACCATCTCGAACACTGCGGGGCTGCTGAAGAAAGTGTCGTAATCAAATGGGACCAGCTCATTGGGGAATCGCTCATAGAGCAATTCCGGGTCGAATATGCTGCCTTGAGTGAATAGGTGGCGCAGCCCTATATAATCATACTTAGCCAACATATCTATATTAGAGATGCGCGCACGGCGGGGCTGCCTGCTCATGTACGACAAGCCGTTACACGCCCCCGCCGATACAGCCACGACATAGTTGAAATACACCTCGTGCTTCATGAATGCATCGAGCACACCGCTTGTGAAGACCCCCCTCATGCCCCCACCCTCAAGTACAAGTCCTGTGTTCCGGAAGATTTGCATCGTTAAGTTTACCTTAAATACAAAATTTAATGCAAAGATACTCCTTTTCTATAAATAAATGTGTACCTTTGCATTAATATTGCAATACAAACGACAAAAATCGATAGCATCATGTTCAGCAAAGAGACATACGTCAGACGCCGCACTGAACTGAAGGAATTAGTAGGAAGCGGTGTCATTATCCTGTTTGGCAACAACGAAGCCCCGGCCAACTATCCGGCCAACGCATATTCACCATTCCGCCAAGACTCCTCATTCCTTTATTATTTCGGGCAACACCGCGATGGACTCGTAGGCGTGATAGACATAGACAACGGCACAGAATCTTTAGTGGGAGATGACATAGACATTGAAGACATCGTATGGTACGGGGCTGTAGAGAGCGTCAGCAATCTCGCAGCACAGGTCGGCATAAGCCATACCGCACCAATGAAAGAGTTGAAGTCGGTTTGCAATGAGGCCCTGCGCTTACACCGCAAGATACATTTCCTGCCACCATACCGCCACGACAACATGATTCAAATCATGGACTTGCTCGGCATACATCCCGGCCTGCAGCGCGAATCGGCATCGATGGAGCTGATAAAGGCCGTAGTAAAGATGCGCTCAACCAAAGAGCCGCAGGAAGTGGAGGCAATCGAACGCGCCTGCGAGGTGGGCTACCAGATGCACATTGCCGCCATGGGCAATGCCAAGCCAGGCGTAACTGAGAGATTCGTAGGCGGCATAGTGGACGGCACAGCCAACTCGCTGGCGTCGAAAGTGAGCTTTGCAACCATCTTCAGCCAGCACGGCGAGATAATGCACGGCAGCCCATCGGAGGCAAGGCTCGAGCCTGGGCGACTTGCGCTATGCGACGCAGGGTGCGAGCTTGACGACTATTGCTCCGACCACACTCGCACATATCCCGTGTCGGGCAAGTTCACACAGCGGCAGCTCGACATTTACAAGATAGTGGAAGAATGCCACGACCACACTCTGAAAGTGGCACGCCCTGGCGTAAGGTGGTACGATGTACACATGGACATCTGTCGCTTGATGACCGAAAGGCTCAAAGAACTTGGCCTCATGAGGGGAAACACTGACGACGCAGTGGAAGCTGGCGCCCACGCCATGTTTATGCCCCATGGCTTAGGACACATGATGGGAATGGATGTCCACGACATGGAGGGGCTCGGCCAACAGTATGTCGGCTTCGACGAAGAGACGCGACCGTCCACGCAGTTCGGCACAAACTGCCTGCGCATGGGCCGACGCCTTGAAGAGAACTTTGTGGTAACAGACGAGCCTGGCATATATTTCATACCCGCACTCATCGACGACTGGCGCTCAAGCGGACATTGCAAGGATTTCATCAACTTCGACTTGCTTGAAACTTACAAAGATTTCGGCGGCATACGCATAGAAGACGACTTGCTCATAACCAAGGACGGGTGCCGCTTCCTCGGCAACAGTCGCATACCCTACCATCCCGCCGACGTGGAAGCCTTCTTGGCTCAAAGGGCATAAAGCAACCGAATATAGCAATAACCAAACAACAACAATAATATAAGATGAAGCAAATTATGACTTTGGCTCTTGCCGCCGTGGTTGCGCTTGGAGCCAACGCTGAGGAAAAGAAAGACTCAGTGAACAAAAACAAACCGGTGTTCACCGTTGTAAAGGAAAACAAGATCACGAGCATCAAGGACCAAAGCCGCAGTGGTACGTGCTGGGCTTACTCCACGCTGTCGTTCTTTGAGAGCGAGATTCTGAAGAAGAGCGGCAAGACATACAACCTGTGCGAGAACTTCGTGGCCAGCAAAACCTATATGGACCGCGCCATCGCCGCCGTCCGCACACATGGCGACATATCATTCTCGCAGGGCGGCTCGTCGTATGATCCGCTCTACTGCGCCATCAACTACGGCCTCTGCCCAGAGGAAGCAATGCCCGCCCCGGGTACGCCACAAGGCGACTCGCTTAACAACTTCGATGAGTTCTTCCGCTGCATGACCCCATACGTGGAGGCAATAGCCACGAGCAGTGCAAAAAAACTGACCCCCGCGTGGAAAAAAGGACTTCAAGGCATACTCGACGCCTACCTTGGCGAATGCCCGAAAGAGTTTACCTACGAAGGCAAAAAGTACACACCTCAATCGTTTGCAGCAAGCCTCGGCCTCAATTGGGATGACTATGTAAGCATCAGCAGCTTCACCCACCATCCGTTCTGGAAGCCTTTCATAGTTGAAGTGCAAGACAACTGGCGCTGGAAGCCCAGCTACAACGTTCCCATGGACGACATGATGCGCATCATAGACAACGCCATCAACGAAGGCTACACCATCATGTGGGGTGGCGACGTGTCGGAAGACGGGTTCACGCGCAAGGGCCTAGGCATAGCATACGATACAAAGAAAGTGCAGAGCATGGCCGGAAGCGATGCCGACCGCTGGCTCCGCCTATCGGCATCGGAGAAGAACCAGAAGTTTGATTCGCTCGGAGTGAACGCCCCCGAAATCGTTCCTACGCAGGAAATGCGCCAGGAAGCATACGACAACTGGGAGACCACCGACGACCATGGAATGCACCTCTACGGCATAGCCAAGGACCAGAACGGCAAGGAGTATTACATGGTAAAGAACTCTTGGGGCGAGTTTGGCGACTACAAAGGTACGTGGTATATGACCAAAGCTTTCGTAGCCTACAAGACAATGGACTTCATGGTGAACAAGAACGCCATACCCAGTGACATCCGCAAGAAGCTCGGAATCTGACAACGAGACTCCGGCAATCATCTTCTCGCCCGGCAATGCACCATCACAACCTGCATTGCCGGGCGTTTTTTAATTCAACAATGATTGACCATTCACCCGCATACGATACCACGCAAGAACCCCATCAATCAGCAAACTCATAAAACGGGGGAGCCCTCAGCATAAAAAAGGCACACAGCCGAACCGCCCCTAACCTTGCATGATTACACCAGCAAAGAGCTTCATATATGCATCAAGTGTCATAAAATTTAACCATAAATGCCCCATTCCATCAATTCCGCATCGCAATATGTGCCGTTTCGCCATGCAAAACATACCGTTTGAGAGGCTGAAACAGGCTGTTTGGACAGCCCAAGAGTCATGTTTCGGCAAACCACTGAGCATCAACTGCTTATACAAAGAGTACTTTCGGCAGACCTTGTAAAATGTTTTCATATACACAGCTGACCTGCCCTAAAAGGCAAAGCAGAACGCACATTTGTGCATTTGTGGATTATTTCGTAACTTTGCCGTCTGAACCGCAACACAAGCAAACATACAATGACAAGCAAAATGAAACAAGACGGATTGAAAAGCTGCATAGTTGCAATGCTGGTAATGGCAACGGCAACCACTGCCTGCTGCCAAACCGCCGCGCATACACCCCTAAGCTGCCGCATTGACTCAATCATAGGCAGCAAGAGAATGACAGTTGGAGTGGCGGCAGAGTGCGGCGAAATGTCATTCTCGAAGAACGACTTCATCAGGTTTCCGTTGCTAAGCGTGTTCAAGGTACACGTAGCCATGGCTGCCATAGCCAAGATGCAGAAAAGCTCCATCGCCCCAGACAGCACAATGCACATAGAAAAAGGATTGCTACTTGCTGGCACTTACAGTCCGCTAAAGCAGCAACATCCCGACGAGGACATTGACATCACTATGAAGGAACTCCTTCGCTACAGCATAGCCTTGAGCGACAACAATGCCTGCGATGCACTCATAAAGTTCTGCGGCGGCATCGACAGCGTTGACACATACATACGCAGCCTTGGCCTAACAGGCTTCAGCCTCAGTCAAACAGAGGCTTCAATGCACTCAAATCCTCTGTCGTGCCGCAAGAACTGGAGTTACCCTTCGTCTATGCTTTCAGTGCTTAGATTGTTATTCGGGCCAGATGGAGAGCAATTCCAATTGCTCCGAGACATCATGGCCACTACCTCTACCGGGCCAGACAAGATTCCGGCGGGAGTTCCGTCGGGCTTCAAGGTTGCCCACAAAACTGGCAGCTCTGGCCGCATCGGCGGCATAAAGATTGCAGACAACGACGCTGGAGTGGTATTCTTGCCACATGGCAAATGCTGCATCGTGGCATTTATCATGGACTCAGCCGAGCCAGACCAAACAAATGCAGCCACAATAGCCGCCATAACGCGTGAGATAATAAAGGAAGCCATGGCCAACTGACAACAATCGGCAAAGCCGCGCCACAGAAAGATGGCACGGCTTTGCCGATTGTTCATATAACTTATTTACCTATACCAACCGCAAATCAAAGTTCCTTTCGCAGGGCTTCAGCCATCGAGGCATACTCTGCATCGGTAAGATAAGTCTGCTGCGGGTTCATGCGGAACACCCCTCCGAAGTCGGGGCCACCTACATACTTAGGCACCAAGTGTACATGAAGGTGCTCAAGCGTGTCGGCGTATGCGCCATAATTAATCTTGTCGGGATTGAATACTTTCTGCATGGCTCGCGTCACACGCACCACATCGCTCATAAAAGCGTTGCGGTCATCATCGCTAAGCAGGTTGATATCGTCCACATGGTCTTTGTATGCCACAAGACAACGGCCGCGATAAGTCTGCTCCTTGAAAATGAACACACGCGAAACGCTCAGCTCCGCAACTTCCACCATAAGATTGTGCAGCGTCTCATTGCTCTGGCAATAGAGGCATTCCTTTGGGTCACTCTTCATATTAGTATGTCTTTAATTAGGTTTTAATGATATTACGTCACAAAGTTACTAATAAAAAACGAGAGCTGCAAGCATTTGCAGCTTGGCTATAGCGTGGGTCGCAACAATATGCCGACCTTGGCTTGCCCAAGAACAGCCGTCTGCCGAACAGCGCAAGTCAAGCCGCGCGGCCATTCACTTGTTTGCACCAGTAGCTTTGCTCCGTCTGCCTGCATCATTCACAAAGCATCCTTTCCACAGCGTCCACTATATAGCCTTTCCACTCTGCAAGGAAGTCTGCGAAGCTCTCGCCGTCGGACACAAGTACATTGCAGCACAAGTTGCGGGCCACAAACGGCATGGTGAGCATGGAATAGAACGTCATGAAGAGATAACGCATAGGCACACGTTTGAGCCGCCCTGCCTTCATCTCCTCAAGCAGCCCCTGCTTTATGGAGTTGATGTAGCTCTTCAAGCCCAACTCGATAAGGGTGTTTGCCACGCCGTCAAAATCGCGGTCCATCTCGCGCACGATGAAAAGCGGTAGGCTCGGGTTAGCCGTGAACACGCCATAATAAGCATCCACCACCTTCCCAACACGCTCGCCTACGGGCTTGTCGTCTTGCAATATGATATCTTTCACACGCGGCACCAACGATCCAACAATGCCACCGAACACCGCCCCAAACATACGCTCCTTTGTGCGAAAGTAATAATGAAGCGTAGGTCGGTTGATGCCCACATGCTGGGCTATGTCGCTCATGCTCGTTCCGGCAAAGCCTCGCTCAAGGAAAAGTTCGCGCGCGGCGTCAACTATCCGCGCTTCCAGCCCTCCGACATGTTTTTTTTCGTTTGCCATAAGCTTATACGCATTCTTTAAGGTCATCGATGAAGAGAAGCACACGGTTGCGCACATTCACGTCGCTCACCCCACTGTCAAAGTCAAGCGACAATATATTCAGTTCTGGATAAAGCCTCTTTATGCGCTTTTCTATGCCCTTCGACACGATGTGATTGGCAATGCAGCCAAATGGCTGAAGGCTAACCACGTGCGTCACGCCACGCTTGGCCATAGAGAGAATCTCGCCAGGCAGCAGCCATCCCTCGCCAAACTGCGCGCAAAGTGTTATCACACTCTTGGCCTCGCCAGCCTCTTCAAATATATCCGCAAGCGGAGCAAAGAAGCGAAAGCGGCTTCCCACAGCGTTGGCACGGGCAATTTGCTTTTTCACCAAGGCATACGCAAACTTCATGAGCCAGCCCGGCACGTGATGGCGCTCAAGGCCGCACTCCGCGTTTACCTTGCCATTGACGAACGCCTGCATGAAAAAGTCGGTGAGCATAGGCGGCACCACCTCTATGCCTTGCTCCGTAAGCCAGTTAGTCAAGTCTTTTTGCGCAAACGGGTTAAACTTCAAGAATATCTCCCCCACCACCCCGACACGTGGTGCCGGGCGATCTGTGACAATGCCGTCGAATGCCTCCACCGCCTCGGAAAGGCTATGCCAAAGTGCTGATGTATCATTGGCTTCGATGGCTTTCGTGGCCTCGTCAAGGTAAAAGTCACGCAAACGCGCTGCCATCCCTTTCTCTTTCTCCCTCACGGCTGAAGCGTAATAGAACTTGGCAATACAGTCGCTGTATAGCAGCGAGGCAATTACAATGCGCAGTATCTTTGGCCAGTTCATGCTGAAACCGGGCTGGTTGTTGCTGATGCCTGAGCCGGCAGAAAGTGAGATGACCGGCACACCATCGTATCCGGCTTCAGCCAAGGCACGCTTGATAAGCGGGATATAGTTCGACGCGCGGCATTGCCCGCCCGTCTGGGTCATGATTACCGCCGTGTCATCTGGGTTGTAATGCCCAGACTTAAAGGCTTTCACAATGTCGCCAACAATGAGTGTTGCCGGATAACATATCTCGTTGTTGGCATACTTAAGGCCAAATTCGGCTGAAAGGGTGTCGCTTACCGGCAAGTTCTCTACCTCATAACCTGCCCTTCGCATCAGTGCAGGTATGAGCGGAGATATGAATGGAGTGAAAAACGGGGCAATAATCTTGCGCCTGCGGTCTGCTTTGCCGAACGCAGGAGTGCCTACAGACGACCCGGAAACAGCCTTGCCGCCTCCTTGCAATGAAAACTTCATACTGTCGATGACCGACCGCACCCTCAACTTTATGGAGCCGAGATTGCTCACATCGTCAATCTTCAACAAGGTAAGCGACTTTCCGTGCAACTTAAGGAGGCTGCGAATTTCGTCGGTAAGGAATGCATCGGGGCCGCATCCGAACGAAGTCATCTGCATAAACTGAACGTTTGCACCTTGTCGTCCAGCCCATTCGGCTGCTTTCAAGATGCGGTTTGCATAAGCCCACTGCGACACAAAGTTGACATTTGCCACCGTTTCTGTACTACAGCGCACAATGTCGTCGGTAATTACATCAACCCCCATTGACGCTATCATGTCAGAAAGCTTGTGCTGTATGAGCGGGTCTGAGTGGTAAGGACGGCCTGCAAGCAACACCACCAGCCGCTTTCCGCAGTTCGCGACAAGCAGTTGGCGGTTATAGTCCATAAGCTCTCGGCCAAACCGGTCAAACTCATCCATGGCCTCGGCAAAGGCTTTCTTGACTGTGCTGCCTGCAATGCCAAACTGCGACAGATATTCGGCGCACTGCCGATAGAGCAGCTTGCGATCTTTGAAAGTTATTGCCGGGGAGTCCACAGGCGTTCCACCAGCCTGCACACTCCTCACCACCTCGGAATAGCCAGACACCACAGGGCAGTTATAACTGTTCTGCCCGCCTTCGAGTTTCTCGTAAACCACAAACGGCATGAATATGCGGTCAGCGCCCTTATCCTGCAGGTTGGCAATATGGCTGTGGACAAGTTTGGCCGGGAAACAGATGTTGTCGGACATTACAAGGCGCGCACACGATTCGTACTCATGGAGAGATGATGCGTCGGACAGCACCACCTGCAGGCCGCAACGCGAAAAAAGAGTATGCCAAAAGGGGTATTCCTCGTACATATTGAGGCAGCGTGGCAGACCGATGGCAGCTACGGGAGATTCCACATGGATGTCGCGGTCGAACAGTTTCGCCAGTTTGTGTGCATAGGCATTTGTTCCCGGCTCAACTTTTGCTCCCGTATTGGTGAACACACGCTCGCATCGGTTGCCCGAAAAATAGCGATTGCCGCCTGCAAAAGAGTATGCAGTGACAAGGCATCCGTTCTCGCAGCCATGGCAGTGAAGACGCCTCGTTGCCGAGGCCGAACCGCCAAGCAGGTCTGCCAGAGGCTTGGCGCAACCGCCGTTGGCTTTTGCGTAGAGGGCGCACCCCATGGCTCCCATCAGTTCGGGGCAGGCGCTGCGATGCACCTCGCGCCCTATAAGTTTCTCGAAAGCGCGCACCACAGCGTCATTGCGCATGGTGCCGCCCTGCACAACTACGTGTTCGCCAAGCTCCTCGGGGCCTTTAAGGCGGAGCACCTTATATAGACAGTTCTTCACAACCGAATATGCCAGCCCCGCAGCTATGTCACCGACAGTGGCACCTTCGCGCAAAGCCTGCTTCACCTTTGAGTTCATGAACACTGTGCAACGTGTACCCAAATCGCACGGAACCGCAGCACGGCAAGCCTCGGCCGCAAAATCGGCAACCGAAAGACCAAGCGACTTGGCGAAAGTCTCGATGAACGAGCCGCAACCAGACGAGCAAGCCTCGTTTATTTCGATGCGGGTTATCACTCCGCCATCAACGAACATAGCCTTCATGTCCTGCCCGCCTATGTCGAGTATGAATGAAACATCTGGTGCAATATGTCGCGCAGCCATGTAGTGAGCCATGGTCTCGATGATGCCATGGCCCAGACCAAAGGCAGCCTTTAGCAGATTCTCGCCATAACCGGTTGAACAGCTACCCATAACGACGGCCTCGCAACCGGCCTTCCGGCAGCTGCGGGCCAACTGTTCAAGCCCTTTGCGGGCTGTGCCAACAGGGTCTCCGTCGTTGTTATGGTAATAGCAGAACACCATTTTCCCATCGCTATCGAGCGCTACGACCTTTGTTGTCGTTGAGCCAGAATCAATGCCGACATACAGTTCCTGCCGGCCCGGACGCAACTGCGGGGCGGCTGTTTGTTCCACCGCCATGCGGCGCAGCCACTCAGCGTGCTCGCCATCATTGGCAAAAATCGGTTCGAGTCCACCTTTTTGCATGCCCCGCACCCCGCCGAGCTTGTTAACAGCCGCCGCCAAAGCCTTGATGCTCGTCACACCCCCGCCCTCTGAGGCCAATGCAGCACCAAGGGCAGGCAACAGATGGCCAGCCTCCGGCACCACGGTGTCGGTCTCCTGCAATCCAAGATAGTCGGCAAAGGCATGGCGCAAAGACGGCAGGAAAGTCAGCGGGCCACCGCAGAAAAGTATGGGAGGCTCTATGTCGCACCCATGAGCCAAGGTTGTGACAACCTGCACTGCCACGGCATGGAACACCGAGGCGGCGATGTCGCCACGTGGAGTGTTGGCCGCCATGAGGTTCTGCACGTCGGTCTTGCTGAATACCCCACATCGCGACGCTATGGGATGCACCTCGCCGCCAACTGCGGCAAGCTCTCCAAGGCGGGCTGTGTCTACGCCGAGCAGTATGGCCATCTGGTCTATGAACGCTCCGGTGCCGCCGGCGCAGTTGCTGTTCATCCTAAGGTCTGAGGCACGGCCACCATCGAAGAACACCACCTTGGCATCCTCGCCGCCAATGTCAATCATTGTACGCACCTCAGGATAGCCTTTCTGCACAGCACGAGTGGCGGCCACTACCTCCTGAACAAACGGCAGCCCGAGGCGCTCGGCCACGCCCATGCCCACAGAACCGGTAAGGCAAAGGGCGACATCGGCGTTGCCAGTGCGCTTCTCCAGCTCATTTATATAATCTGCAAGCACCTCGCTGACCTTGGCGTTGTGCCTGCGGTAATCGCCATACAGCTGCCTCCCGCTCTCATCCAAAGCCACTATTTTGGCCGTTGTGGAGCCTATGTCTATGCCTAATCGTATCATCAGTCAATTGTTAGTTTCCATGTCTGACACTGTTGTCAGACACAAAAGTATGAAAAAAGGCGCAAACGCCACCGATACCTAAACCTCTTTAAACATTGATTAGCTACCGTTAACAATACACCGACCGCCCCGAATGCTATAGGAAGATGCGGGAAAACACACAGGAAGTAATGATTTTTCACTGATTGAGGTCATTATTGTTAAATCACTGAATATCAAACGTTTATCAGTATGTATGATACCGCATTGCAAAACAGCCCGTTTGAGCCTGCCAAACAGCCTGTATTCTAAGACTTAAGCAAGTATTTTGTGTTAAAGTTCTGGTTAAGAAATATTAAAACGGCCACACTTCAGA
>CALUEY010000043.1 GCA_944319915.1 uncultured Prevotella sp.
CCTGTCAAAGAACTCTCTTCCTTTCAGCGCCCCGAGGTTGTTCCTCGAAAGCGGATGCAAAGGTAAGCAGTTTTCTGCTAACCCGCAAGCTTTGCGCGGACTTTTTGCGAAAATAAACGCAAACGCCCAACGCGATTGACATACATCAAGCCCATATATTATACATTAATAATTGGATTTAAAGAGCAAACAGAAGATTGGGGAGCTGGCGAACAAGTGCCTACCGTCCGTAAGTGAGTACCGCGCCCTCTACTTGAATATATGCAACTAAAAGTTGGATAATGGCCCCACGATTTAAGGCAAGGGCTATGCTGCGATGCGGAACGGTATGAATTGGGATGCAAAATGGCCCATTTGGCAAGCCAAAACAGGCTGTTTTGCGGGTCAAAACGGCATATATTGGAACGCGCTGGCAATCAAGCAGTTAAAAAGAACGTGGATTGTCGGAGCTGTTAACATAAATATGTTAAACCCAATCTGCCGCCATTGGGCCAATCACACTTATATAACGTCTGTTGTTGGATCTAAAATCATCTTCCGCACTGCTGCCACCTGCTTGCTTTCCGCTTTTTCTCGATGTGTCCGATACGTCTTCGGCAAAAGCGGAAAGCAATCTGCCTGGCAGCGGCACGAAATATTGGCGAAGTATGACGATTTGGCATAAACCATAAAGCGCCACTTGCCTTGGATTTGCAAGTGGCGCTTTCAGCATTGGAGCCAATGAATGTTACTTGCCGTACTTATCGATAAGCCCTTGAGCTTGAGTGTCGCCAAGGTCTTTGGCTTTCTGCAAGTTTTGCAGACCGGCGGGCTTATCGCCTTTCAGGCATTGGGCAAGGCCGAGGAAGAGGTAGCCCTCTCCGAGATTAGGGTCAACGGAAATGCACTGCTGCGAGGTTGCCACAGCATCGTCGAGGAGATTGACACGGATTTCGAGCGAAGCCTTCTCGCATAGGTAAAGGGTGTTGGCGGGGTCTTTCTGCAAAGCCCTGCGGTAGTCGTCGAGTGCGGCCTGAAAGATGCGCCCCTCGGTTTCGGCCCGTGCCCGGATATAGTAGAAATTGGCGTTCACCTCGGTAGGCATCAGCTTCTCGTACTCATTGAAATCGAGCACCGCCCTGCGGTATTGCCTCATGCCGAGCAGCGCTTGCGCCCTGGCGAGCAAATAGGGAGCAGCAGCCTTAAGGTAAGGCTTGTCGAAGGTGCACACGGCACTATCGAGGAGAGCAAGCACTGCTGCCGTGTCGCGCATCATCTCCTTGCACCGGGCAGCGGCAAAGTAGGTTTCGGCATTGCGCATATCGCCACTGTTGAGCAACTGAGTGTAAATGCCGAACGCCTCGTCGTACTTGTTCTGCGCAAAGCGCACCTGCGCCTCGAGCTGACGGTAAATGCCAATGGGGTTGGCCTCATAGGCAGCCTGCGCCTCTTGGGCAGCCTTGTCGAATGTCCATTCGGCATAATGCAGGCTGTCTTGGTAGACAAGTGCCTGGTAAATCAGCTTTGCATAGTTGTAATGGGCATCATCTTTCTTGTCGGCAACCTTTACGGCCTGCCTCATGTCGCGGTCGGCGTCGGCAAGGCGACCGGCGGCGCACAACAGCTGCGCCCGGCTTACATAGCCATCGTAGGCATCGGGGAACTTGGCGATGAAATCCTCGACGGTGGCTGCATACTGCGCTGAATCGAGCACGGAAGCGGCCACATAGAGCGCAAGGATAGCCTGCTCGCGCTCGTCGGGCAGCTCTTTCTTTATTGATGTGCTGTTGAGCGTGGCGTCGTTGATGCTCAGTCCGTTGGTCTTGAGCGAGTTGGCGTAAGCAGCACCCACGGCATAGGCAACAGTGTCACTGGCATTGAATGGCCTCTGCATCAGCCCAACCACCTCGCCATCATCGTTGAGCAGCGGGCTGCTGACTGAAATTTCGGGAGCCTTTACGTTGACGGTATAATACGCATGGCCACCATCGAAAGTCTCCACCCTGCTTATGGAGCCGTGCTCGCAGGCCGAGCCTTTCTTTGCAGAGTATGGCAAAAGCCAAACCACGCTTCCCTCTGCCGCGGGGGATGCGGCTACAGCCAGCGGCGCAGTGGAGTGGGCTTGCACGCGGAACTTGGCCACGTCGTATGTGCCGTTAGCCCCAATCACGCTCACCACAGGCATCTCCCTGCCCTGCGCATCAATCACAACAGCGCTCGCTGCCCCCTTGAATGGAGAGAAGCTGCTGACGGCCTCGCCCCCAGTGCCGACAAAAAAGCCGTTGGAACTGCCGACAAGTGTGCCATCGGCAGCAAATGTCTTCAAGGTAAACACGGACTTGGCCGCCTTCTTCACCCACTTTGGCTGGGCCTGGACCTTGCACAATACAAGCAAGGCCACCATCATATATAGTATACGTATCATTGTCTCAATAATTCTTTTGCGTTGCTTATGGCAGCCTCGGAAATGTCGCTGCCGCTCAGCATTTGGGCAATTTCCCTGACGCGCCCCTGTGCATCGAGCTGCACCATCCTGCTCGCAGTGCCGCCCGCGGTTTCTTCCTTGTAAACTTTATAGTGCGCCTGCCCAAGGGCAGCTATCTGCGGCAAGTGGGTGATGCTTATCACCTGTCGGTCAGCACGCCCCATCTGCTGCATGATCAAGGCCATCTTCTCGGCGATCTTGCCACTTACGCCTGTGTCAATCTCGTCAAAAATGATTGTGGGGAGCTTCACCGCACCGCTTATCATGGCCTTGAGCGAAAGCATGACGCGGGCAATCTCGCCACCCGAAGCCACCTGCGACACAGGCTGCATGGGTGTGCTCTTGTTGGCACTGAAAAGGAACGCCACTCGGTCGCAGCCATTGCGTGAGGGCTGTTCTTGGCTGATTTCGACAGCAAAGCGCACGTTGGGCATGCCGAGCGGTACAAGCCGCTCCTGCATCTCGGCCTCTATGCGGTGTGCAGCTTCTGTGCGCATGGCCGTAAGCCTCGCTGCCCGCTCTTTGCAAAGCAACCTTGCCTCATCGAGCCGGGCCTGCAGCTCGGCAAGGGCCTCGTCGGCATTATCAATGCCATCGACCTGAGCCTTCAGCTCTGCAAGCCTGGCTATAAGTGCAGCCACAGTGTCGCAATGGTATTTTTTCTGCAAGCCATAAATGACGTCGAGGCGGGCATTGACCGCATCAAGTTCGGCGGGGTCGAAGTCGACGCCGCCAAGTTGGCGGCTTATCTCCTGCGATATATCCTTAAGCTCTATGTAGACGATGTCCATGCGCTCGGCCAGCTCGCCGGCCCCAGGCAGCATATCCTTGACCGAAGCCATGGCCCCGACAGCCGCCCGCAGGCTGGCCACGGCCCCGGCACTGTCTGCCGATAGCAAGCCGTCGGCCTCGTAGAGCGCACTCTTTATTTCCTCCGCATGGCTCATAGTGCCAGCCTTGGCCTCAAGCTCCTCCTGCTCCCCGTCGACAAGGTTTGCGTTGGCCAATTCGTCACACTGGAAACGCATGAAGTCGGCATTTTCCCTGCCGCGCTCAAACCTCTCCTTAAGCTCGTCAAGGGCGGCACGAGCCTCCATATAGGCAGAGTAAGCCTGCTTGTAGAGCATTAGTTCGGCATTGTCGGCGGCTATGATGTCCACCACCTCAAGCTGGAAGTCCTGCTTGCCGAGCAAGAGGTTCTGGTGCTGGCTATGCACGTCCACCAACCTTTCGCCCAAATCCTTCAGCAGAGCCAACGGCGCAGGCACGTCGTTGATGAAAGCCCGGCTCTTGCCCGAGGCATACAGTTCCCTGCGTATGATGCAGTCATCAGGGTCGTAATCGATGTCGTTCTGCTCGAAGAAAGACTTCATGTCGTAATTAGACAGGTTGAAGTGTGCCTCGATGACGCACTTTGCGGCCCCGGCCTTTATCGACTTTGTGTCGGCCCGCTGCCCCATCAACAGCCCTATGGCGCCCAGTATGATGCTCTTGCCTGCCCCTGTCTCGCCGGTGATGACGGAGAATCCAGGGTTGAAGCATACGTCGAGCGAGTCGATGAGCGTAAAGTTCCTTATTATAAGTCGGCTAAGCATCTCTCATTCCTTGATTTTGTTCCACGAATTGCTTTGCGAAGCGTTTATGCCGAAAAGAATGTTGTAAACGGACTCTTTCTCCTTCTGAGTGCCTTTGCCCTTGTAGATGTTGGCAAGCTCGTCGCGTTTATAGTCTGTCCATATTTGCGGCAGCAAGCTGAGCGGCTTGTCATCGTGGGCTTTCTGCAAGTCGTTTTCGAGCGCCGTGGTGATGTTTGTTCGCCCCCGCTCCACGTTGGCCGCCATCTCGTCGAGCCCGGTACGGTAATAGTCATACTGCAGCTGGCGGAAAGGCTTCATGGCCTCGTCGAGATAATCGTTGATGATGGCGAAGCGGTTGCGGCTGTCCTCGAACGACTTCCACCCAGGATATTCGAGGCTCTGAGCGTTGTTCACAAGGTTGAGGCATCGCTGCAGCACATCGGTGCCGCCCATTGGTGCAAAGCTGTCGAGGTTGATGCCTATTATCAAATAAGCATAATATGCAAAGAGAGCCGTCAGCTGGTTGTCGATTACCTCCTCGTTGAAGTTCAGCTGGTCGAACTGCGCAAACTCAAAGTTGAAGTTTGCGTCTTGGTTGTTATAGAGAGTTGATGTGTATTGCGAGTTGTACACAGGGCGGTTGGCCTGTATCGTGGCCGAACACTCAAAGGTGTTGTTGGTCTTGTCGTACTTGTTGACGGTGATGTTGAAGTTGCACACGATGCGCTCGTTCTCTTGGAACTGCAAGTCTGTCCACTGCCGATCGTTGACGAACTGCTCCAGAGTCTGCTGTAGGTTCTCGAACACGCTCACGTCGGTCACGCCTACCTTGCTGTGGTTGATGTTTATCTTGGCCTGCAGCTCCTGTGCGCCCAAGCATACAGGCAAGGCAGCGAAGCACACCGCCGCAAACAATCTTCTTGCGTCCATGGCCTTATTCTGTTAGCATTACCTTGGCGAGATGCGACACTATGTCCTCAGCCACATCCACCTTGCTTTTCCTTGGGAACTCCCTGCTCCCGCCGCGCCACATGATGGTCACCTTGTTGTCGTCCGAGCGGAAGCACGTACCCTCGTTGCGCAGCGAGTTGAGCACGATGAAATCGAGGTTCTTGCGCTCCAGCTTACCCAATGCGTTACGCTCCTCGTGGTCAGTCTCCAAAGCGAACCCTGCGAGGCATTGCCCCGGGCGCTTCATCCGCCCCAGCTCGGCAGCGATGTCGTGCGTGGGCTTGAGCCTGACCACGAGGTCATCGTCGCCCCGCTTTATCTTCCCTGCGGCAACGGTCTCTGGGGCGAAATCGGCCACGGCTGCGCACAGTATGGCAGCGTCGCAGGCGGGAAACTCCGCCACAGCCGCACTATACATATCATCGCAGCTCACCACGTCGATGCGCCTTATGCCCTTGCCTTCCGCCCGCAATGCCACCGGCCCGGCGATGAGAGTCACCTCTGCCCCACGGCGGGCGCATTCCTCCGCGAGGGCAAATCCCATCTTGCCGCTTGAGTAATTGCCGATGAACCTCACCGGGTCAATACGCTCGTGAGTAGGCCCGGCGGTCACCATGATGCGCTTGCCACGCAACTGCCCCACGTTGCCACGGAAATAGTCATCAAGAGCCTTCACTATTGCCTCTGGCTCCTCCATGCGCCCCTTGCCATCAAGGCCACTGGCGAGGAAACCGCTCTGCGGCTCGATGACTATGTTGCCAAACGAGCGCAGGCGGTCGAGATTGGCCTGAGTGGCTGGGTGGGCATACATATCGAGGTCCATGGCGGGAGCGATGAACACCGGAGCCTTCATCGAGAGATAAGTAGTGATGAGCATGTTGTCGGCCACGCCGCTTGCCATCTTGCCCAGTGTGGACGCCGTGCATGGAGCTATGAGCATGGCGTCGGCCCATAAGCCCAACGCCACGTGACTATGCCACGTGCCGTCGCGCTGCGAGAAGAAGTCGCTTACTACGGGCTTCTGCGTGAGCGCCGACAGCGTTATGGGCGTGATGAACTCCTTGCCTGCCGGAGTTATCACCACCTGCACCTCGGCCCCACGCTTCACCAGCCCCCTTATTACGAGGCAAGCCTTGTATGCAGCTATCGAGCCGGTTATTCCCAATACTATCTTTTTCCCTTTAAGCATACGTCAGTCGGTTACATTTGCCTATTTGCCCTCGCGCAGCTTGATGCGCGTAAGCACCTGCTTTGTGTTGTAAGTGAAGTCGCCCGAGAGAATCCAGCTGTAGTAGCCGGGGTCGTAGCGCAGCACCTGCGCTACCTGTTCGCCCTTGTGCTTGCCAAAGTTGAACACCTCCACGAGGCGCGGCTTGCCGTCGGGGCCAGCCACCACGTTGCCGGCGGCATCCTTAAGCTCGGCCCACACCACTCGCCCCGCAAAGTCAACGTTGTTGTTCTGCCGCGAGAAATCGGCAAGGAAGTCCACGTCGTTCTGCAGCTGGCGCCCGGGGTCAGGCTCGGTCTCCGGGGCATACTTGTCGAGCTGCCCCATCAGCACACGGTATGTGGCCTCGGTGTCCTGGTCGGCACGGTGAGCCTCAAAGTCGTCCTCCATCTCGCGCCCGCAATAAAACTTGTACGCGGCAGCGAGGTTACGCCGCTCCATCTTGTGGAAAATCGTCTGCACGTCAATGAGGCGGCACTTGGCGAAGTCGAAGTCGATGCCCGCCCTTAGGAACTCCTCGGCCAGCATGGGTATGTCGAAGTGGTTAGAGTTGAAGCCAGCGAAGTCGCAGCCGCGGAACTCCTCGCAGAGCCTTGCAGCTATGTCCTTGAACATGGGCTTGCCCGCCACGTCGGCGTCGCTGATGCCAGTCAGCTCGGCCACCTCCTTCGGGATGTGCTTGCCTGGGTTCACCATGAAGTCGGCGCGCTTCTCCTGTCCGCCGGGGGTCACCTTTATGTAAGATATCTGTATGATGCGGTCCTTTACCAAGTCCAGCCCCGTGGTCTCGAGGTCGAACACCACGAGGGGTCTCTTCAGATTCAGTTTCATGCCTGGCGCCGTTTATTCGTTGATGAGCATTGGCATAAGCAGCATGAGCACCTCCTGCCCCTCGGGCTGCTCCGACGGCACCACCACCCCGGCCCGGCTCGGGTCGGCCAGCTGCACCACCACGTCCTGGCAGTCGAGGTTGCCCAGTATCTCGATGAAAGCCGAGCCCTTGAAGCCAATGCTCATGGGCTGCCCGCTGTAGTCACAAGCCATCTTTTCAGTTGCGGTGCGCGAGAAGTCGTAGTCCTCGGCGTCGAGCTGCAGCGTGCCATACTCCATGTGGAAGCGTATGAGGTTGCCCGAGTTGGCAAAGGGCTGCACACGGCGCAGTGCGCTGAGCAGGGCGGCCCGGTCGGCGGTGAGCTGGTTGGGGTTGTCGCGCGGTATCACCGAGTTGTAGTTGGGGTAGCGCCCCTCTATCAGCCGGCAGGTGAGCAGGCCCTCGTCGAAGGTTATCTCGGCGTTGTGTCCGTCGAACCTCATGGTCACATCGCCGCCGTCCTTGGCCAGCAAGTTCTTCAACAGCGTGGTGGGCTTCTTGGGCAGGATGAACGATGCTGCCCCATCGCCCTTCACGCCGAGCACCCTGTTGCGCACGAGCTTGCACCCGTCGCTGGCCACGATGGTGAGGCAGTCCTGCGTAAGGTCGAAGTAGAGGCCGTTCATCACTGGGCGCAGCTGGTCGTCGCCCGTGGCGAAGAGCGAGCGGTTTATGTTGTCGGCCAGCAGTCCGGCGGCCATGGTCACGGTGCTTGCCCCCTCGCCCACTGCCGGTGCCTTGGGGAACTCGTCGGCATTCTCTATGGGCAGCGAGAACTGTCCGTTCTGGTATATTATCTTTGCCATGCCGTCCTCGCGGCTCACCTCGAAGGTGATGGGCTGCTCCGAGAAGCCCTTCACGGCCTCGAGCAGGTAGTGGCTGCCTATGGCAAAGGAGCCGTCGCCGTCGCTCTCGCTTAGCTCCACCGTAGTATTCATCATGTTCTCGCTGTCGGAGGCGGTGAGCCTAAGCGCGCCCCCGCCCACCTCAAATACGAAGTCAGACAGTATGGGCAGCGAATTCTTGCTATTTATCACCCTCGAGAGGGCCATCAATTTGCTGCTAAGCGCAGTGCTCGACAAAGTAAATCTCATGGGTATCTATTCGTTTTGGTTATTTCTGCAATCATGTAAATTGACCACAAAAATACAAAATTACAGCGTGAGCAGCAAATAATCGGCCAAAAACTTGCCCTAATTAAAACTATTTTTGTAATTTCGCAATCGCAAAAACATTCAAGAAAAGAAAACAACTCACAACAGAAAAAAATGGAAATAACAGGAAAAATCATTGCCGTGCTCCCGGCCAACAGCGGAGTGTCCGCCCGCACAGGCAACCCATGGATGTCGCAGGAATACGTGATAGAAACCCACGACCAGTACCCGCGCAAGTGCTGCTTCAGGGTGTTCGGCGAGGAGAAGATAAAGCAGTTCGCCATACAGGGCGGCGAGGAGCTTACCGTATCGTTCGACGTAGATGCCCACGAGTATAATGGCCGTTGGTTTAACAACATCACCGCATGGGCCGTTAACCGCGCCGTGGCACAGCCTGCCCCCGCCGCAGCGGCAGCCCAGGCAGCCCCGCAGGCCAACACCCCGTTCCCACCGGCACAGCCCGCCGCAGCCGGCGACGACCCCTTTGCCTCCGAATCACCTGCAGCGGGCGACAGCGCCGACGACCTGCCGTTCTGACGGCGGCCCGCACGGCGGCAACAAGCCCGGTGCCGCGCATGGTGTTGTGCCATGTGCGGCATCGGGCTTTTTCTTTTAGCCCGAATGCAATAGAGCCGTCTGAGGCATCCCCTCTGGGCTGTGCACGGGTTTCCAAGTGCTTTCGCCCAGCCTGCTGCATCTTGCCTCAACGTAAAGACGAAGTACACATAGCCTCTGCCACAGCATCTCCGGTAAAGGCTACAGCCAGCCTGCACTCGGGCAGTACAAAATCACTTTGGCTTCCAATAACGGTGTTATATATGTGATTGGCGTCATAACGACCTATTAGGGTTTAATGATTTTTCAAAAAACAAGCCGCAGCAGCAAGCCTGCGGCCAACAACCTGGCAGCCAGCAACTTGGAGACTGCCACCGTTTTGCCTTGCAATATGTGCCGTTTGGCAGTGCGAAAAGTGCCGTTTCACACTGCCAAACGGCACATATTGCAAGGCCGGATGGACGGCATGGCCCCGTGGCGCACGGATTTGTAAAGAAAAGACATGGCCGCAAGGCGGCTGGGCAGCGTATGCCGGAGCGCGGCTTTGGCAGCCATCAGCCTCGGGCAAAGCCATGGGGCAAGACAAAGGGGAACGGGCCAAGGCCCGCTCCCCTTTTGTCCTGTTTGCAGCAGGTGGCGGAAAGCATCCGCTTTGGCTACCCCTATCCTATTTTCCCGTGACAGCCACCTGCACAGTCTTTGACAGCTTCTCGCCATACACCTTCACTATGATGGTGCCACCGGCAGACAGCGGTATGAACACGTTTTCGGCTGTGTTCACAGAGTAGACGCCAATGGCCTGCCCCGCCGCGTTGTAAAGGCTTACGCCACTGATGGTGCATCCCGACGGATTGACAATGTTGAGCGTCCGCCCCTTCACGAATACGCTAATGTCGTCAATGCCCATGTCGCCTATGCCGTCGGCAAGGGGCGTGGTAAAGCGGTTTTGCACGACCCAAGCACTGGTGCGCCCTCTGTCGCAGGCAGCCTGCACACTCCAAATGTAAAGGGTGTTGGGCGTAAGCCCCGTGAGTAAGTACGAGGTTGCTTCAAGCCCCTCCACGTTGGTCCACGACGTCACTGAACTTGCTCGCCAGCGCAGGTCCCAGCTCTGGTTGCCGGCATCGGCGCTCCACGAAAGCGTGGCCGAGTCGGGGGCCAGGTCGCTTACGGTCAAGTCATACGGTGTGACGCACTCGGGCATTGCCTCGGTGGCAAAGGCCACGGCCTGCGACCAGCGGCTCGTGTCGCCCACGGCGCAGATGGCGCGCACACGCACCTTGTATTCCGTCTCTGGGATAAGCCCGGCAATGGTGGTGGTAGTGCCTTCGGCTATGACAAATGTCTCCTCGCCGCCTGCAGGAGCACAGCCCACCTCATACTTGTCGGCCTCGCCCTCCCATGTAACTACGGCAGTCTCGGCCTCGGCCACCACCGCCACGTTCTCAGGCGGCAGGCAGGTCTCGGCAAGCGTGGTGAAGGTCACGGGCTTGGTGAAGGCGCTCGTGTCGCCCTCAGCCTTGCTGCACACCGACTGCACGGCCAGCTCGTAAGTGGTGCTGCTCTCAAGGCCGCTGACTACGATGCTGTTTGCCGTCACCTGTTCCTCGGCCCACTGGCCGGTGCCGTTGAGGCGGTAGCGCACGTTGTAGGCAGATGCCTCGCCCGTCCATGTGGCTGTGGCACTGAACTTGTCGGCCACAACCTCCACGTCCTGCGGCATGCCACAGTCGCCGCCAGTGGTGGTGACGGTCACTATCTTTACCGCAGCCGTGTCGCCAGGCTCGCAAGCCTTGGTAACGCCAATCTCATAGTCGGTGCGGCTGTCGAGGCCGGTGGCCTCTATCTTCCCGTTGGTCACCTTGGAATAGTTGCGCGAGGTGTCGCCTGCCTTCCTCACGAACACAAGCCACTCCTCAGCCGAGCCTGCCACCGTGGCGCTCAAGGAGTTGTCGCCCACGGCATCGACCGTTACCTCGGCATCGTTCGGGCACGAATAGCTGGTCGAAAGCGTGGTGAGCATTAACATTGGCGAGCGCCCGGTGGTGTTGTGGGCATACAGGCCCAAGCGGGCGTTGCCCTTTACTCCCTTGAGCATGGCGGAAAGCTCGCCTATGGAATAAAGCTTGGGTATCTCGTCGCGAGTCCACGTCTTTACAACTCCACTTTCGCTGAAGTTTCCGTCTGCGTCGGAAACCACGAGCGAAAGGCTGAGGTCTGACGCCGGGTCGGTGTCCTGCACGTTCTGGAGCGCGAAGCTCACGATGTAGTTCACGCTGCCGTCGTCAAAGTTAGTCATAGGTGTAACCTGCCACTCGTCAAAGGCTCCGTCGCGCCCGTTGAGCACGAGGTTGGAGCCGCGCATCGACGAGATGAACTGCCATCCTTTGCTCTCCTCGAGCACTGTCGGGGTGGCAAGGGCGCCTTTCACGAACTGCCACCCCCCAGAAAGGTCAGACATCTTGGAAAACTCGATGGCAAACGACATTGCCAGCCCGCTCGTGAATGTGCACACCTCCGACCACTGGCTCTTGCTGAAGGCAGAGCAGCGCGCCCTAACCTGCACGTCGTAGCTGGTTATTCCGTCAAGACCGGCAAGCGTGCATTTAGGCTCGCGCACAACTATCGGCTCGCTCCACTCCGTGTCGGCCGACTTCTTGTAGCGCACCTCCCAGGCGTCCTCTTCGCCCTGCGGTGTCCACGTTATGGTTGCCGCGTTGCCCACTATCATGTCAGACGGAGCAGCAAGGTTTATCGGGTAGTCACACTCACCCACTTGCATCGATGGCGTGCCTGCGGGGGCTGGTGCCAGCGGAGTTGTCGCCGTAAACGTAGCGAATGATGTTCACGCCCTTGCCGGGAACGCTGAGACGCTGGCCGGAAACGGAATAGACCTCGCAGCGCGCAACGCCGCTGGCACCAGCCCCCGCAGGCACGCCATCGATGCCAGTGGCCACGCTTCCGTCAACGTTTACATACTGCATGCAGATGTTCTGCTGCTGGGTTGAAAAGCCCTCAGTCCAGCTTACGAGCCAATGGTCGCCATCAAGCAGCTGCGAAGAACTTAAGCCTGACTTCTCGCCTGGGGTCGACGAAAAGCACATCGGCTCCTGCACGGCGTTGCCGTCCTTGTCGTAGATGGCAACGTAGGAGCTTACGTCGCCAGACTCGCTGTGGCCATCTCTCTTCATGTAGAACACTGCCACCTTGCCGTCGCCGGCGTCTTGTATCGACTCATACCCGTAAGTGTCGGCATTCTGTATGGCTATGACCGGCTTGCCGTCGGGTCCCCATAGCAACTCGCCATCGAGGGAAATCTTCTGCATATACAAGCCTTGGTAGCTTTGCAACGCCTGGTTGAACTGCTGGTAGACGCAGTAGAAAGCCTCATCGTCAGCGTCGTAGTAGAAGTCTGGCACACCACGTGAGTAATTAATGTCGTTGCTCACGTTGGTACCGGCATCGCCTGTTGAGAAGGCATAGGTGGCATCGTTGTTGAGCACCGACATACGGTTCTCATAGTTGCCCGTATTCATGTCGGGGTTCATCCATGCCACGCAAACGCCACCGCCTGGAGCAGCGCCTACCCCAATCATGGTGTGCAGCGGGTTGGAAGAGAAACCGCCATTGTAGATGCGGATATCCTCGCCCCACGCACTGGGGCCGTCGAAATCAAGGAGGCGGGCAAGGATTTCCTGGTTATTGCCCTTGGCATAAACGAGGATGGCCTGCGATGCACCCGCATCCACCAAGTATGGATAGGCGTAAGGAACAAGCCCGTCGGGATCCTCGAGCCTCTGCTGCCACTGCGACTTGCCGTCGGCAGAGAGCTTTTCAACAAGTATCTTGGCACTCACACTCACGCTCATGTCGTTGTAAACCTCGTAGGCAAACACATAGCCGCCGTCATCGGAATTGGCTATGCTCATTGCCGCCGCACTGCCTATGGGCAGCCCGTTGTTCAGCTCTGTCTCCCACAGCACGTCGCCCTGCTCCGTGACTTTATATATGGTATAGTTGTCGCCGCCGGAACGCTGGTCGGAAACGGCAATGACGGCGTTGCCATCCTTGTCGATGAGCATGTGCTGGTTAACCGACGTGTAGGAGCGGTTGTGCTCGGCGCAAAGCTCCTTGCCGCTTTCGGTGAGCAGCTTGTTGCCGTCCTTGTCGAGAATCTGCAGCCGCATGCTTATCCTGTCGCCTCCGATGGGTATCTGCATGAATACGTAGGTAACGTGGGCATCGTTGGTCTTTATCTCATACCCATAGTTGTTCTCGCCTGCCGGGTTGACCACAAGACTCTCGGCTGGAGACGTTGGCCACTGCGCTGAAGTCGTTGCCACTGCGGCCAGCATCATGGCCGCGCTGAGTAATACTTTTCTCATAGACTACATTTTTTAGTTGGTTACATTATCTCTTGTTTTTATTATTCGTTCCGCAAGCAAGTGCAGCAAGTTTGCCGCCCACTTATCTGCCCAGCACTACCTTGTGGGCCCCACGCCCGTCTTTTACGATGACAAGGCCTGCCGACGGGGCGCTGCAAGAGACGCGCTGGCCACTGAGGGTGAAATACTCGCGGCGGCTGCCATCGTCCATGGCGTCGCGGATGCCGGTTGAGCTGTCTACAATGAAGAACGAGCGGACGCCATAGCCGGTGATGGAGTAGAACTGGTCGATGAGCTTGCCACCGGCCTCGTGTACGACAAGGCTGCCTCTTTCTCCGTCGAGAAGTCCATCGCCGACTGCGTCGGTCACCTCGATGCAATAGGTTCTGCCGTCATCGAGGGTGAGCGTTTCGGAGAGGGTTCCACGCTTGAACCAGTATGTATTTTGCAAGTGTCTGTAAATCATAAGAAACTTTACGGCATAAAGCGTAAATGATACCATAAAGTTCCCGTTGTCTGCGAGAAATCAATCTTGCGTAGTTTATATCGGAAGATGAATTGTTTGCTGCAAATTAGCGATTAACATTCATTAACTCGTCTTTTGCTGTTTCAATGGCTGTAAGTTTCAATTCGTCTTCACCCTCCAAAGCATCCAATACTTTGTCGGCAAGCCAAAGGGTGAGCATTTCCTTTTCATCCACTTTGAAGTATGTTGCCATTTGAATTACTTGGCTACGCTTTGCCCTGCGATCACCACGTTCTATCTTACTGAACATGGGGGGTCTATCTCCAAATATGCTGCTAACTGACGTTGCAGCACCTCATGTTTGTCTCTTAATTTCTTTATCTTGTTTCCTAATAACATATCTTTTGTATTTTAAGTTCGACCGAAATGCTCGGTTTGTCGGTCGGATTTTGCTATAATCGGTTGCTTCGCTATAAATTCCGTTGAAAACTTCGCTATAATTATGACGAAATCAGTCGTTTCTAACTATTTTCAACGTTAACATCGGTCGGATTTCGGTCGGATTTATGAAATTCCGGTCAGTTTTCGGTCGGATTTGTCCACATCCGACCGTTCCTATTTCAAAATCCATCTTAGTCCGATTCTATCTATTGAATTTTCTTCATTCATTTCCACTAACAATCTACCTACATAACGAAGTTTTTGCTCTTCCGTTTTATTCTGTAGTAGGACATCCTTCAAATATTCGTAGATGCTGTCTCTTTTTGCACCTTCCTTATCAGCGTTACTGAGATATTGAAGAACCATTTGGCGTAGTTTCTCCTTATCTAACCCCTTCGTCCTAGTATAATAAGGAAGCTGATGCGTGTTTTTGGCGACACTTAGGTAAATGCTGTAATGCGGAGGCTCACCCTCTATCAGTCCACGTCTGAGCAAGTCTTGCGCCACATCCTTATGAATGGTTCTGCCTTTCTGCACTGCATCAAGTGAGATGCAATCCCAAAGAGAAAGAGTGCCATTTGTCTTCAGTAAGTCAGTGTATCGCTTGTTGATTTCATTGCCATATATGCGGACTACGACTTTCTTCGTTATTTGGTCAATCTCATAGTCTGGCATGGGGAAGTGTCTGCGCCATTGCTCGTTGAACATCTTCTTGATACCACGGCTTACAGTGTCAATCATATTGAAGTTAACCATAGCCCTGCACAGACATTCATTTCGGAAATGAGTCTGGGGTTCTTCATTTCTCAAAGCATTCTCCAATGTGCCAGGGATAAATGTGCCAGCGTTGGAGTAATACAAGTAGCCTGAATTCTCCACAAAATTGATGCGCTTCTGAAGTGTATAGCCCTTAGGGGACTTTGTCTTTGCACTTTCTGAAATTTGGCTTATTTTTCCCGACTTCCTCACTCAAAAAACATACATTTTATAACTTGTTGATAAACAACATTTTGTATCTTTGTGTCACCAAATATTGGGTGACACGAAAGGTTTTTTAACTATGTTTGTCCGCAAAAAGAAATAACCATCCGGCAATATCGGAGTTATTGTTGTTGAGAAAATCGGTGGCAAGATGAAGGAACTTGCTACGATTGGTGTTGCATATAATGAAGATGAGGTCGAAAATCTTGTCAATGAAGCGAAAGAATGGATTTCCAAGGAAGAATCTCGACGCCATCCACAACTCGATTTGTATGGTGAGGAGCGTGAGGCGTGTGACCGTGAGCGAGAAGAAGTACGTCGTGTATTGTCACAGGTGAGTAATATACTTCTCAATGGTTGCGACTTGATATTGGACCGCACGTTTGACCGGATTGGTTTCAATCGTATTGACGATGAAGTGTTCCGCAAGCTTGTAAAGGCCCATTTGGCATATCCAACGAGCAAGGCTGCTACGGTGGAATATCTGAAAAACCACTTTGACGAGGATGTGGATCTCTCAAAAATCTATCGCTATCTTGACAAGCTTAGCGACCATCAGCACGAAGTCGTACAGGACATCAGCGTGCGCCATACTGCAAAACTGTTCGGTGGAAATATCGGTGTGTTGTTCTATGATGTCACCACACTTTACTTTGAAGCGGATTATGAGGACGACTTGCGCAAGGCAGGCTTCTCAAAGGAGGGACGTCACAGTAATCCTCAGATCATACTCGGCCTGCTTGTTAGCCTTGGCGGCTATCCGCTTGCCTATTGCATCCATGAGGGCAACAAATATGAAGGCCACACGATGCTGCCGACGATAAATGAGTTTGTAAGCAAATACGGTTTGGAGAACTTCGTTGTGGTGGCCGACTCCGGCCTGATGAACAATGCAAATATAGCGGAACTTGAGGCGCACGGCTACAAGTATATAATAGGTGCGAAGATAAAGAATGAAAGTCAGGAAGTCAAGAACTGGATACTGGAACAGCCCAAGCGCGACTGCCAGATGGTAGAATATGACAAAGGAGGCGGACGCCGTCTCCTGGTCGGCTATACAGATGACCGTGCAAAGAAAGATGCCTATAACCTGGAGAAGGGAATACGCAGGTTGGAAAAGGCTTACAAGCATGGCGCGCTTACGAAAGGTAACATCAACAAGAGAGGTTACAATAAGTTCTTATCCATGGATGGCGAGGTGAAAGTCGCCATCAATTATGACCGTATTGCCGACGACTCCAAATGGGACGGCCTAAAAGGATATCTCACCAATACGGATATACCAATACAGGATGTATACACAGCATATCACAACCTTTGGCACGTAGAACGGGCTTTCCGTATAGCAAAATCAAAGATAGAGATACGCCCAATGTTTCATTTTACACGCAGACGCATCGAAGCTCATATATGCATTTGCTTTGTAGCTTTGAAAGTCTACAAGGAATTGGAGCGCATGTTGAAAGTCTCAGAGATCAAGATGAGCGTAGACAAGGTGCTGGCATTGGCTAAGACAATCACAACAATACAAATTAAGCTACCTCTGAACAAGGAGGTTTACACCCAAACCATGCTGATGGCAAGGCATCAGAAAATAGTTAAACTCTTTGACGAGGGCTTTTGGGTGACACGATGACGAAGTCAGGAGGGGACTTTGTCTTTGCACTTTCTGAAATTTGGCTTATTTTTGCTGTTAGCAACCTTGAAGAGCGAAAAGTCTGCTGCGCTCTGATATTGGCGAAATATTAATTCAGCGAACACTAATTAGCCGTTTAAAATTACGAAACCCCAGCCTTGTGTGGGCTGGGGAAGAATACTTTAAACTTTTTGTGCGACTGATTTCCTCTTACGAGGCCATCTTCGGCAGTGCTATCTTACAAACTCCCACCGACAGAGCCGAAAGCGCCAGTAAGACCGCACGAACACGGGCTTGTCACAACAACACCGAACCGTTTCATCGTTTTGAGGCAGTGCCCCACAACGGCGGTTCTACCCGATGTGAGGATGCCTGTTTATTACGCTGTTAAACATAATATTATAACCATGAGTTATACAAGAGTGAACATTCACTCAAGAGCCGACTAAACGGCCTTCATGGAATTATATCTTGACTTTGAATGATTTATTTTTGATTTTAATAATATAGAGACCATTCGATAATGCGATAGATTGGTTTGGACTTACGACCGTCGAGAGAATAAGCCTTCCGTCAATACCATACACATAGACATTCTCTACTGAATCACCTATATATATAATCCCTTCTCCGATTACCGAAATGTACTCATTTCTTTTGTTAGCATTAATCTCATCTATACCAGCACTCGTTTCAGCCACAATATTCATGAACTCCTTCCATCCTTCTGCTACTTCATAAAGAGATTCTGTATTGTCTGGAACGATTAAAGTTGCTTTGGAATATGCTGTATTGGAAAACTCCGCTCCCGTCGGTGGAATAGTATTCTTAACATTCACTTTTTCCAATGAGCTACACTTTCTAAAAGATCCTGGAGTGACATACATCTCAACTTCTGTGATAAACCTTTCATTAGGTCCAAGCACATCGACATTTTCGCCTATTGTTAATTCCCTCAATTTGGGAAGATTATTAAAGGGAGAATCATAGGAAGTAATGAGATAATAGTCAACTCCTCCATCGCCGGTTATCGTATAACGAGGCGAATCAGAAAGATTTCTACCAAGATACAATTTTTCAATTGGGAGGCCATCAAAAGCAGACTTATAGTATTGAATCTTAAATTGAATTATTTCCCCATTTACTTCCTTCTTTTGGACACTGGTTGCGCCATCGTAAGATCCAATCGGTAAATGTAAGGTAGTTTCTCCGTCATTAAAGGTTAAGACTTTCAAAGCTGAGCAACCAGAAAATACTGATCTTCCAATGTTTTCAACATTCCCAGGGATTATTAATGATTCTATATTGCTACAATTATAGAAAATTCCATCTCCGAGGGTTTGAAGGCCATCACCTAAAATAACAGAATTTGCAGCATTGCAATCCTTAAAAGCATAGTTAGCAATAGATATAATGCTCTGTAATTCGAAAGCCTTAATTGATTTACAATTTTCAAAAGCATTATTCTCTATTCTAATGATTAATTGAAGATTATTTAAGTTTTCAAGATTTACACATCCGGAAAAACATTCCGCGGGGATAACTGAAATATTATTATTTAGTTCCACATTCTTCAATTGATTACATCCTTTGAATGCGGACTGTCCTACGGAAGAAATGTTACTGAACGAAAAAGACGTAATTGCAACACAATCCTCAAAAGCTGATTCACCAATGGATGATAAGGACTTGGGGCAGGTAAAACCATCAAGCGCAGAGCATCCTTTGAATGCACACCCCGAAATACGTGTGACCGTCTGTGGAATCTGAATATTAGATAACTTATAGCAGTTCTGAAAAGCGGCAAACGGAATCGATTCGAGATTACTATTCAAATCAACATGCTCCAATTTGTTACAGCCAGCAAAACAATAATTGTCCAATGACAGAACCGTGGGAGGCACAGAAACAGAAATTAAATCAGAACACCCTTTGAAAGCCTCACCTATGGAAGTCACTTTGTATATAGTATTATTATACTCGATACTTGAAGGAATAATGATGTTCCCAGAATAATCAGAATTCTTTTTCATCACTTCAACCTCATTTTCGGATAAGATACGATATAGCAGGCCACCGAACTCAATACAATGAAGAAGATTAGCACTTTCTTTGAGAGTCCAGAACTTGCTCCATACGGGAGTTGATTTATATGCATTCAAAGAGCCTTCGGGAATCTCAACTATCAAATCCATATATTGAGAGTTCGTGAATGGATTCGCCGCTGGAGGAGTGGCCGAACTTATGCTAAGGTGGGTTAGTAAAGAATTATCAATAAGACTGGGGAGTTTAGTAAGATTAGTACCAAATTGTACGGCCTCAAGCTTAGAATAATGAGATAACGATGAAGTAGCTTTTTGATTATTCATCAATATAACATCAATATTCTTAACATAATCTCCTATTGTGAGATTCCGCAATGTTGTTGGGAAAAATGTTGAAGGATTCCTTCCATAGCCAGGATTTTGTGCACCTCCAGAGATAGATAAAGTTCTTCCTATATAAGCACTTTCGATTTTACAATTCGCAAAAGTATGAGGAGTTTTATAATCCCAACTCCCCACACATAATGAGAATAATAGATTGTCATAGCCATCTTCAAAAGTCACCTTTTCCAGTCCGGAGGACGCAAAGGCCCATTCTCCAATCGATACTACTGATTGGGGAATTGAAATTGATTTTAAATTTGAGCAGTTTCTAAAGGCACCTTCTTCTATGGATGAAACATTTTCACCAATAGCAACTTCGGTCAAAGATATATTGCTACTAAAACATCCAATTCTATTATAATTTCTATCATTACTAGAAGATTTAATGTCCCTTCCCATGATTACATTAGATAGAGGACAATCTTCAAAAAGAGGAGTTCTTGCGTCGCTGCTAGTTTTGTTATAACCAACCGATAGTGGTGATGAAGCCGCTTCGATAGATATTTGAGTCAGACCAATACATCCATCGAATACGCCATTTCCAATCTGTTGTAGATTAGCGGGGATAATAATGGACGAAATTCCTTTACAACCAGCGAATACATTGTCTTCAATGGTTACAATAGAATGAGGAATTTCTAAGTTATCCAATGAAGAGCATCCTTGAAATAATCCTTTAGACAAATTTGCTATCATCGGGGGGAGCTGGATATCGGAAAGAGAGGAACAATCTTGAAAAGCCTCGCTTCCAATTGAATTAACAGTATTTGGAATTGAGATTGAAGATAACCCCACGCACCCCTTAAAAGCTTGAGATCCTATTTTCTTTAGTCCTTCAGGTAAATCTATTGTAGTCAACGATGCACAGCCGGCAAAACATGCTACTCCTAATTCGGTTATGTTATTTAAGCCCGAAATCCCTTGTAATGAGGAGCACCCTTCAAATGCTCTTGCCCCCAATGACTCTATACTTTTGGGGATGGTAACTTTGGTCAACTCGTTATTATCTGAGAAAGCGCCATTGATTGAGGTTACACTAAACTCTCGACCTTTGTATGCAACTGAGGCTGGAATTGAAATTTCTCCCGATTGCTTGTTCTCCCCTGCTACAAGTGTGGCAGTCATGTTGTCCAGATCGACCTCATAATAAAAACCATTAACCTCAAAGTCGTAGGCATAGGAAGATACGGATGCACACAGCATTGCCATGACCATCCAAATTTTTTGAATGATTGATTTCATTATACTATTCTTTGATTGTTAGATTTCCGAATTCTCCATAGAGCACAATAGAGTAAGGGTACACTCCTTTAGTTCGATCCAGAATGGTTTCCATGCATTTCTTAATAGCATCTTCAGCAATTTCCCATGCGACAAGTTTGTCTGTAGTGGGAGTAATCTTTGCCGTTGACTGGAATTCGCAAGAATATGACCTTTGCCGATACATAAATTCCACTCGATACAAATGATAACCGTCTGTCTTCATTTCTGTCTTATATGCCGCAGTCATCCCCTCGTTGGCTTTAAAGTTATTATATGGAAAAAGTGTAGAATCTGTACCTGTCGCTGTCCTTTATACAGAGGCTTCTCGCATTACCTATTGGATTTGGGCGGCAACGCAGAAGCCCACGCCGATATGAAATCGTATCCGTAAAGAGACCTATACAGCACAATACATTGCATTCGAAAGGACACAATTTATGCTTACAAGGTCTCCACGGGGTTGATATAATCACACCCGAGACATCTACTGTTGGTAAGTTCCAGACTTTTATTTTGAATTTGCTAGATTCGACTCGTCAAGAACGAAGCGTCAAGTAAACGCCTTCAATATGTCTGAACTATCATCCCACCCAAGCCCGCTTTGCACAGATATGTCTTTCGATTTTACCATGCTCCACACGGCGTGAGCTGTCTCATTATATCTTCTACAAGAACTCGTCTTGGGCTGATATTCAGTTGAGACATGATAGTCCGAGTGCAAATATAGGTATTTTTAATCAGAATAAAGAATGAATCTTAAAAAAATCTTATTGTTAACTGGGGAATTGGTGGGAATTGGTGAGGAGTTACCCAAAATTGGACTTGTTGAAACTATGCTTTTGTGTGACATACATTATGTGTAAGGTCAACGCTTTTGCGTCTGTCTCTTGGCTGGTGTTCCCAAGCCGACCTTCTGTGTGCCATCCCAATTCGTAAGCTGGTCGGCACATCCGTTTGAGCCGCTGAGTAAGACATAGGTATCGGCGCTGCATGACATGTGGTCGACAAATGCAATTAAGTTTTGACAAAGGGGTTCGGTATAAACGACTCCCTTTGTGGCAAAGATCTTTGTCCATGATGTAACACATTCCTTGCGAAAGTTACTGCAATCATCCCATACCATACCTGCAAGGAATTTGTCTGTGGCTGCTTCTACTCTCTTTGCAGAGTCGAGAGAAAGGTTGTACTTTGATGCTGTTGCCATGATGCCATAATAGATAGCGTTGGCTTCTTTCTCAATGAAGTCTATTCGTCCTGTCTTTGAGAAACTTTTGAGGGCATCGTACCCTTCATTTATAAATCGGTCTATGATGTCTTGGTATCTGGATTGTTTGGCTTGCTCCTCTCGTTTAGCTGCCGCTTCCTCTTTCTTACGTTCCTCCACACGCAGCATCGCATCTATGATTTCAGGTTGATGCCTCATCTCGTTCCATTGAAGAACAAGATTCCTATACTTTGACAATAGTGCATTGTAGTCATTGCCTATATCTGTGAGTTCATCCCTTGCAACTGACAGTTGCCTTTTAAGACGACCAATCATTTCATCTTTTTCTGCAGCCACTCGTTTGATTGCGTTCTCGTCAAGTTGAGATATACGCTCTTTGACTATTGCGTTTTCTTCTTTCAAGACTATGTTCTCTGCTTCAAGCGACCTATTCTCATTGATAAGGCGGTTGAGTTGCTGCATATAGTAAGTGTAAGTTTTGTTGACAGATGCTCGTATACCATTATTCTGCTTGTCACGTTCAGCGTTGATGGCAACGACAAGAGCCTTGATAGCATCATTGATGTTTGTTGTCCGTTCCTCTCGCCAAGTCTTTTGTCCGATAAATGTAGGAATAGGAATGGCAAGTTCTTTCTTAACGGCATCCATTGCCTCTTGAACAGGTGTCTTGATATTGAGAAGAGGGAAGGTGAGCTCTTGCTTGTCAATAGTGGCAAGCACAGCGTATTTCTCCACCTTGTCAAGAGCAGCTTTCGCCTGTCGCTCGGCTTCAAGAATGACTTTGTTCTTATGCCTTCGTCCTCGCTTTTCCTCCTCGGACAATTCATTGTAAGGGATGCCGCGTGCAAGACCATACTTGCAGCCAACCTCATTGTGATAGTCTGTATGAAGTTGCGAGAGATATTCCGACTTTGCTTTTCTAGTCTCTCCCCACACCTTGGCATAAGACACACGCTCAACATAATCCTTTGAGGCAGTATGCTTGGTGTAGTTGTCTTGCTCCTCTTTGGGTAATGCTCTCCATTCTTTAGTTGAAAGCACTATGTCGGGATTGTTCTTGTTGACATACTTACTGCCGATGCGTCCACGTTTCTTGACTTTCTCCACAGGAATAGTCTGTACATGGGCATGGATGCTTGTTTCGTCACAATGGACTGCGAAACTGATAATATTATCCTCACCCCATTTGCAACAGGCAAAGTCGTAGGTGTCCTTTGCCCATTTATAAATGCCTTGTTGCAATACGATGTGGCTATGATCTGCATCAGGATTGGCAGTGTCTATCCTTTGGTTGCCAAAAGCGAGGTTGTACAGCACGTCGTGGTCGCCACTGAATATCATGCCGACAGTGCAGTTCGGACTGTTCTTTGATACTTGGTCTGGATGCCTGGCATCCATGTATGGCTTGAATCCCAATTCATCAAGGCGCATCTGAATACGCTCATGAAGTGGAATGGGATTGGAACCAAGAGGGACAATCTTTCCATCCTTGACTATCTCGAAGTTGAGATTCTTGCGAGAGAAGTTGTAATGATTGTTTTTCTCCTTGTCGGCATTCTTCAGACGATAAACATTCTCGTCCCAGCCTCTGCGCTCGGCTTCGTTGCCCACTTGGGCGGAGAATGATTTCTTGTCTTTGCCGACATGGATAGCGGCACGTGGTATGTTGCTTTGCATATTGTATTTCTGTCTTGTTGTACATTGTAAAAGGCGTAACTCGGTATAATGGCAGCAGGTCTCGGGCGAAGTCTGAGCATAATAGAAGGACTTTTTAAGTGAACAGCGTCAGCAGGTGAATCTAAAAGTCCCTATTATGTTCATGGACTTTTGCAAAAAGTCGGCTCCCTCATGAAAGACAGCCTCTATCCTTGACTATCCGTCATCTGTGCGTTTTCCGTCCGGTAGGTTAGATTACGATAGACCACCTTTGTCATCATCTCGTTGAGTCGGTCGGCAATTCGGTCACCATATCGCTGACGGATTTCCTTGGGCTCAAGGTTTGTGGTGAAGACCGTGAACAGTTGTGCGTCATACCGCATAGCCAAGAGTTCCTTGATGGGATAAATGAAATTGCCGTAGTCCTGCACTTCAGCAGGTTCAGTACCAATATCGTCTATACCTAATGTATCAGCTTCCGCCAATTTGCAAAACTTATTATAGTCCGTCTTGCGGATTTGTACAATCTGCATGGCATTGACAATGGTAAAACTATAGTAGTTATCAGAACTATGTCCAGCATTAGGCGATATGTTCGGTTTGAGGATTTCCAATCGCCTGACAAGGTTCTGCAATGCCTTGAGCATAGTGGTCTTGCCGTTGCCGCATCCGCCACATAGAACGATTCCGAACTTTGCAGTGTTTGCAGTCAGGCAATTGGCTACCTGTTTGAGTTGCTCTTCAACAAAACCATTATAGATAAACCTGCGATAGCGGAGCTGTACTTCCATGATATATGCTGCCAGAAGATATTCGTATGCCTGTTCCTCCAACATAGGCAGTCTAAAACGCCCCGTCATAGTCCGTCCCTTCCGCAGGAACTGGACAAGTCCTGCGATTTTCTTTTCGTTTGCTATTTCCATATACACCTCCGTTTTTACTGTCAAAAATCTCACACCTTCCCTTTATAAAAGAATCTTTGCTTTGGTGTTTGTCTTTATCTTTAATATGTGTCAAGTCCTGTGTTAAACCATGCGTCAAGTTATCCGTCAAGCCTACTGTCAAGTTATCTGTCCATTCAAGCAGTGTGTAATTGGACGGTAGATGGCGGGATTTACCTTCTGTAAAAGCGATAAGTTTGCGCTCGGCTAGATGCTTCCGTGCCGTGATGACAGTTTGCCTTGAAAGGCGCAAGTCTTCACATATTCTTGTTGTGGAGCACGCAAACGGCATTTTCCAATACCGCTTGTTGCTCTCGTTCACAAGGTAGGCAAACAAGGCTATCTCACTCGCTGGCATTGGCGACATCAAAGCAGAACGCCAAAGCTGGTTCATGTATTCAATATACGTCATACGCTCTCTTTACTATCGTTGTCGTAAGCATTAGGCAAGTTTTTGTCCACCTTGCTTGTCCGTTTGCAATAGCCAACAACAGTTTCGTTCATGGAGCGAGCGTGGGTAATGGCTTTGACTGCCGAGGCAGGGTACATGTTCTTGTTGCCAAACTTGATGTGTTGCAAGTAGCCTGTGCGATGCCACTGCCATAGGGTAGCAGGACATACATTGAAAATCTTGCAGACCTCCTCTGTTGTAAGAAATGTTTCCTCAGATTCTTCCTTGCGAGCAGACGCAGCTTGTTCCTCCCATTCCTTGCGTGACTGCGCCAAGAGAGCATTTGCAAAATGGTGAAGGTCTTCGGGGGTAATGGTTAGTGCAACCTGGCCTCCCATCTTTGTCAATGACATGATGTCAACCATATTTTTTCTTTTGATATTCGTTATACATACGCTGTCTTGCTCGTAAACCAGGATGCTCTTTTTCGCAGCGTGATAAAAAGAAACACCGCCAATCCGCTGGTTTGTCGGATTGACGGTGCAAAGGTATATGGCTTTTGACGGCTCTCGATGAGATTTGAATAGGCAGTAGGATGCGACTACTATTGACTACTCTTTGTTAATGGAATTAACGTGACAATATCAAAAATCCTTAGCCAAATGCTGTTTTACGTTTGACTAAGGATTGTAAATGGTAGCAGATTGTCAGAAACGAAATATGCTGCGACAATATGCAATAATCATAGAAAGGAAGTTCTTGCGTCCTAATTTGCGGTTGTAGAAGTGCACCTTATTTTCATTGGTGACATTGTAGCCTATGGCATTTCGTAAAGACCTTCTGTGATACTTGATTTTCTCCTCAACCTGTTTCTTGACAGCATCGGACTCGTATTCCAAGTTTATATGATACTTACTGAAATACTTGTCGAAACTACTTTTCTTCAGGTTGAACTCATCGACCAGCAGACTGCGAGGAATTGTTGGAAACAATATGCCGTCCTCTATTGCACAATGGATAATGACGGCTGCATCATCTGGATGTTCACCTCTGATAAGCTGGTGAAGTCCGTACTGGATAGCATAGTATTGGGCTGCGAATGGAGTATATTCAATAAGTTTGGTCGGACGTTCTTCATTCGACACCCCACGAATAATCTTCAAGAACCCTAATACCATCTTTTGGGTAATGCCATCAAAGTGCTTCCGTATCAGTTCCTTGGTCAATGCCTCCATCTCGTCATAATGGTCGTTTCCTCTAATGGCAATATATTTGAGTGTCTTGCGAATTGAAGGTTTCTTTGCCAATACTTCCCAAGGTGTAGTTTGGTATGACATAACAGCAAGAATGGTCATGCCGAAGGCTTCAAGACTTGGCTTTTCGATATTCTCGTTCACTTTCGTTCCATCAAATTCTTCCTTTATGAGCGAAAGCATGAACCTAACGTTCTCTTCTGTTATGTTGCGAGGCTTGCCGAACTGCTGTTCAAGATCCTCGCCGAGTTCGTTTATGTTCATGCCTTTCTGTAATTTAACTGTCTAATTCTGTCGTTGAGCATTGACAACTTGCTTATCAGTTCATCAAAAGAAGGCACCAGTCCGAAAATCATGTGCTCACACATGAATTTATAGTCATCTTGCCATAGTCTTGCAATATCCTCGTTGGGCACGATACATAATGTGGCAGGATATAGCTCATCATAGTTGAAGCCCTTAAGTCCGATGAACTTTCTGCGATGTTCAAGTACCGCCTTATACAGGGCTTCGTTGTGGATTGCACGGTCAGCAATTTTGTTTTCAGAATCCATCATCATTGCCAAATCATATATATGGCGAGACATACGCTCCACTCTGACCTCGTTCTTCCTGAACTCTTCATGCAGCAGGAAAACCTTTTCAAGGAATGTACGCTCTGGAATGACAGCGTTCACCTCAAATGGCTTTTCTGCAAATGGAGCTTTGCTGAAATGGGCGTCAATAGCAGCGTTGATTGCTTTTTTCTCAATAGGCTCCATCATCGATCTGCCGCTGATTTCTATCTTTACCGTATTCTTGATATATGGTGATACTTCATACAAACTATGATAGGTTATTGTTATCACTTCTGGGTCTGTTGTCGTGACTGGTGTGATTACAACATCCACACTAAAGGCATCTGCCCGTATGCCCAAATCCACTAAAGCTTTCCTTACATCATGCTGCATCTTCTCTCTTACGAAAGAACAGGCGGCGCGACGTAGTCTGTCGCTGATTTGAGTCTTCGATAATTCACCGCTAAAGCCAAGGAATTCTCGGTTAAGTGCAATATCCACGTCTTCGGAGAATCTGGCAATCAAGTTCCAACATTTGCTGAGACTTGTACCTCCTTTGAAAGCAATATGTTCTGCATATGGCAAAGTATGAAGGGCTTTCAACACCTGCGTTACCCACCAGTCCTTTTCGATACTTGACGGCGGTAATCCGGTCTGCAATGCCACGGTATTGATAGCTTCACGTTGTCTATCTTCTGGTATGTCTATGAATTTCATCGTGCAATTAGTATTTTGCGCACCCATGCAGGGGCAAGTTTTATATCATGATTGAAATCGTTGTCGTTTACATTCTTTGCGTGCTCGACAAGCACGTTGCGTTCCTCGTCGGTTATTTTGTTCTCGCCTATGGCGCGCATGGCTGTTACAACAAGCATCATCAGCTCTGATTTATAGGCAAAGTTCTTGCCCGAAGAAGAATGCTTGAACAGGATGCCACGCCCGTTCCCGATCTTTATCCTACGTGGTGCGCCGTTGGTTAGGAACACGACATTCATGGGCATCTGTGTGGACAATCCGAGACGATTCAAGGCATATGCTCCCATAGGTACAATCTTAGCCTTGTCTCGTTTGGCTATAGCCTGGGCAATGTCTTCAACAGACGGATAGATAATGCCAAGTCCATATTCCTTGTCCTCTTTAGGGTAATAATAGATACCATGAGCCAGACGCACCAACATTCCGTCAGTGTACATCCGATGGAATGTTGACTTCACGGCTGATGGTGTTCCGCAATCTGCATAGTCTTGTTGAAAGACTATCGAACCACGTCCTTTCCCTCTAAGCCTCATTCCTATCTTATTTACAGTGCTTTGGCTTGACGTCTGTACCATATTTTTGAAACCTTTTTATTATATTTTTGGTTCTTGTTCGTCTGCAAAGGTATAGTATTTTCTTCTAAACGCCAACGTTTTTTATTGAATATCCATTTTTGAAACGCAATTTTGGCAAACTCGCAATAGGTCAGTCTATCAATTTCACCAGCTCGCGTTTCATCTCGTTGTCGATTTCTCTGTAACGTGCAAAGACTCGACTGCCATCTGTGTGTCCCGAAAGAGATGCAACAAGATTTGGATCTTTCACCTTCTTGTATAGGTTGCCGATGAACGTCTTTCTTGCAGTGTGGCTTGTCGCAATATCGCAGATTGGTTTCTGTATAGGCTCACGAGTCTTGTTGTCAATAACAGTCACCATGCGGTCAATGCCGAGCAGTTTTAGAATTTTCTTAATCTGACGGTTGTATATGTTCTGATTTATCTTTGGCAACAACCTCGTTTCAAGGTCTGCATATTTAGCGAGAATCGCTTTCGCCTTATCATTGAGCGGTACTCGGATGGTGCGTGGTTTGTGGTTCTTTGTCTTTTCAGCAATGTATTCCACAGCACCATCAACGATGTTGGCACGTGTCATCTTTTCAAGGTCTCCCACACGGCAGCCGATGAGACAATGAAACATGAATATGTCACGATATACTTGTGTGGATGGCGTTTCGTTACTGAGGTCGGCATAGTAGACATTGTCACGCTCTTCAAGTGTTAGATAGAATGGAGGACTGTCCAGTACCTTAGGCATCTCAAAGGTTGCGAAAGGGTCGTTTGTCGTGATATTATGCTTCAAACACCAGTTCACGACCGTGCGTATTCTTCTGAATATAGTATTGATGGAATTTTCCGTTAGTTGGCGTGGTTTGAAACGCTCCTCTATGTCATCGAAGATTTGAGGATAATGCTCATAATATTCAGCCTCGTTTACCAGATATTTATGAAACTCACGCAAGTCATCGGCTGTTATGGCATCAAGTCGCATGGTGTAACCTCGTCTACGCATGATTTCCCTTTGGAAACGCTCGAAGTGCTGCAGCTTACGTACGTTATGCTCATGATGCCTTATGGATTCCTTTTCCATCGGATGGTTCTCGGCATACTGTTGGCATTGGTACACAAGGCTGTATTCGTCACCTTTTCTGCCTTGGCGGATGTTGATGTTTGGATGATGAAACTCCTCAATAACACCTTTTAGCCAACGGCTGTCCGCTCCATGATAATATTGTGCGGATATAAGCGCCATCAAGTCCTGCACGGCTTTGTCGAATGTCGTGCGCTTTGCCTCCGCTACAAGAGCCACACGTGTCTTGTAACCCTGCCGTTCCGCGCTCCAATGATTAGGATTGATGGATAACTCGCTGACAGCCTTGATGTCAGTCTTGCCGTCACGCACACGGAAATAAACGTGCGCCTGGTCGGTTATGTTGTTCTTTGCCGAGGTTTCTCGGATGAATGCTGTTACTTTCATGCTACTCTATATATAATGATGTATAACTGGTAGATTGTATAAACGTTAGTTGATGAGGTTGACAAGATTTACTTTCGTTTCCTCATCAATCTCTCTGTATCTGGCGAAAGCTCTGCTTCCGTTTACATGTCCTGTCATGGAACTCACAAGCTCGGGGTCTTTCACTTTCTTGTATAGGTTGCCGATAAAGTTGCGTCTTGCCATGTGGCTTGTAGCGACATCACATATTGGCTTCTGAACCTCCTTTCCTGTGACGGTGTCAAGGATAGTAACCATTCTGTTAATGCCACATTCTCGAAGCACGGCACGGATGCCCTCGTTGTATTGATACACTTGCTTTGTTGGCAGAAGCTTTTCTTGCTTGCCATCGTAACGTTTTAATATTTCCATAGCCTTTGTGGTAAGCGGGACGCTCACGGTCTGCGACCGTTTGCGCATGGTCTTGTGTGGAAGATACTGCAATATGTCACCGACTATATTGTCTTTGGTAAAAGAAAACAGGTCTCCGACTCTACAACCCACCATTGATTGGAAGATGAACAAGTCACGATACACTTCTAACTCTGGCTTGTTATGTAGGTTTGCATTGTAAACCTTGTCACGTTCTTCTATCGTCAGATAAAAAGGTGTGCCTTGTACCGCTGCAGGAATAGTGAACGCATCGCATGAGCGGTTTGTTGTAAACCCCATCTTGATGCACCAATGCCCAACAATACGCAGATGATGCATGATACCTATAATCTGTGTGCTTGACATCTGCTTGGGAGGGTGCATGCCAAGGTTAAACTGTTCGTAAAACTCAGGGTAGTCATTGTAATGAATATATTCGTTTATGACATACTCTCTAAAATCAAGGTAGTCTTCGGGACGGATAGTCTCGCAATAGAGCGTGAAGCCTTCCTCTCCTTCTACTTCCCTCTTGTAGGCTTCATAGCGTTGAAGTTTCTTGATAGTTGGTTTATAAACGAGTGCTGATTTCGGACTCATGGGATGTTCCGCAATGTATTGTTCCATTCTCGAAACAACTGTAGTCAATGTCTCTGTTGACTTTAAAGTTGGATTGACACATTCATCAATCACATTCTTCATCCATGCAACATCAGCAGTCGCAGAGTTATACTGCTCGCTAAGAGCCATTGTAATGGTCTGCACCAAAACCTTGACTTTCTTCTGCTCGTCAGATGGTAATTTCTTTGTCCTTCGATAGGAAAGTGTATCATTGTCCCAATAGTCAAGCATAACCTCAATATCGGAACGGACTTTGAGGTCAACATCCTTATCTCGGAGTCGAAAACAAAGATTGGCTTTTGTAGTAGCATTTTTATCCTTGGTCTTGCATTCCTTTGTGATAATGGTAATCTTCATGTTCCTATGTTTTTTATTTCTGCCACAAAGGTAATATCTTTCCCGTAAATGTTCCCACATATCCCCAATAAACTATGATTCGTTTAAATCTATTTATGATTTGGTTTTTGCACTTTCTTTCCTTATTATCAGTTACTTGCAGGTATTATCGTCAAAATTCATCAAGTCGAATCATTGTTGTTTTAGTATATATAGTTTCCACGCTTTTTTTGTATAGTTGCCGATAGTTTCATTTTGTTTTACGCCGATTCATGGAGGTCGATAGGCATGATAATGATAGATTATAGCGATGAAAAAAACTTTTACGACCGCTTGCATTGCTCCTCATGGCAATGTCGCCCGCGCTCAGTACCTCGGCATACGACTTGAAGATAGAGGGCATCTTTTACAACATTCTGTCGTTGGAGGACATGACTTGCGAGGTGACATCGGATGATGTCAATCATACGCGGTATGAGGGGGATGTCGTTATCCCCGGAACGGTTACTTATAATGGCAGGGCGCTGACAGTTCTCAAAATCGGTGAAGGCGCGTTCGATGGCAATCCCATTACAAGTGTTTCCATACCAGCGACAGTTCAGCAAGTAGGTTCTGACGCTTTTGATGATTGCACAAGGCTTACAAAGGTCATCATTGAAGACGGAGACACGCAGTTACTTTTTGCTCATAGTAGTTATATTGATGACCTTTGGCATCAAGAACGTGGCATAGAAATGTTTAAAGAAAGTCCATTGGAGACAGTATATTTAGGGCGGCCGGTAATTTATCCTGGCCTTAATGGGCTTACTGGTGTGTATTATAGTACAGACAGCGGGCCATTTAATGAGAACAAGACGTTGAGGGAGGTCATCATTGGCAATTCGGTGAAAGAACTGTATGATTTCACATTTGGAGATTGCGAGAACTTGCAGACCGTGACGTTTGGTTCGTCGCTTGAGAAAATAGGGAAAGAGGCTTTCGCAAGATGCAAAAAACTTGCAAGCGTGGCTTTCCCAAATTCTGTCAAGGTCATAGGGAGTGGTGCTTTCTTAAGTTGTTCCGAGCTTGTAGATATGGAATTGGGAAATTCTGTTGACACAATCGGGAGCAATGCTTTCTTAGATTGTGGCTTTTCTGAGGTGAGATTGCCCAATTCAGTCAGATATATTGGGGGCACAAGCGTTTGGATGTCCAAATCTGAAGGATTTTTACTTTGGAAGTTCAGTGGAGTTCATTGGAGATGCCGCCTTTCGGGGGTGTTCTGCGCTTACCAATGTATTCATTCCAAACACTGTGAAGGAGCTGGGAAACGAGGTGTTTATGAGGTGTTCAGCTCTCGAAAGCGTCAACATAGGCAACTCTTTTCCGCAGATAGGCAGGTCGGCATTCGAAGGTTGCACCGCTCTGAAAGACGTTGTTATAGGTAGTTCGGTCAGCAAGTTAGGGCAAGACGCTTTCAGTGGATGCACCGCCCTTGTCAACATTTACGTTCGCAACTCTGTTCCTCCTACGGGAGCGGAGTTTGAGAATCTGGCTTACATGAACGCTTCGGTATATGTTCCGCAAGGTTCGCTCTCTTCATATCAGGCTGCTAATGGCTGGAAAAACTTCTGGAGTATATCAGAATTTGTGCCGAGCGGCATCGGTAATGCTGTATTAGGCGGACAGGCACCGCCGGTGATAAAGGCGGGCGATGGGTGCGTGACGGTAGAGAACACCACGGGTAACGTCGTGGTTTACGACATGGGCGGCGCGCTTATTGAGAGCGTTAATGCCGTCGGTGGCCGTGTGGACATAGTCCTTCCTGCCGGCTTATATATTATAAAGGTGGGCGACAGAGTGGAGAAAGTGACACTATAACGGCTATTTGCAACGATAGCCTGTAATAAGGACAGCCGCACCCCAATCTGAGTGCGGCTGTCTTTGTGTGTGATCTAATTGGCGAACGGTCTCTATTTCTTTTCTATCGCATCGTCTATCATCTGGCGCAGCACGGCGTAGTGGGCGCGGGTGGGCGCATCGGTAGTGCGGGCTGAGGCAAGGCGCCGGCGCACGTTGAGCAGCAGGCTGTGGTAGTAAGCGCGCACGCTAATTGGCGCTGTGCCGTAATGGCGCGTCGCCGTGGCCACGAATCGCGTCTGTAGGTGGCGGCGGTAGACCGACACCGGGGCGCCGCTGCCAGCTTCGCTGAACGCCATCTGCGCCAAGTCGCCGATGTATTCGCCGGGCTGGTAGGCATCGGCGGCGTAAGAGTAGCGGTCGATGTTTCCCAGCTTTGTGGGCGAGAGCAGGTCGGACACGGCGCGGTTGGCTATGGGCAGGAGCAGCTCGCCGGGCGCGGGGCTTATACGGCTCATGTAGCTCTCGGCCACGAGCCACGCCGGCTCGGTGAGTGCGTGGCGGTTGATGAAGTCGAGCGCGGCCTTCTGCTCGGCCCTGGTCTGCGGCGCGTAGACAGCCCCTGGCTCCTCAGTGCTCTTGTACGTGGTGTATATTCCGCCTATGTTGCGCAGCACGTGGCCCTCGTAGCGCATGAACTGGCTCAGCACCTGGCCGTGCATCTCCTTTAGGTTCTGGCCGAGGTCGGCCTCCTCGGCTGTCCACTGTGGCAGGGCCTTTACGATGCGCTTAAGGTTCATGATGCCATACTCGCTGGCGCGGACGGCGTTGTCGCCCAAGTCTTCGGTCTGGGCGCGCGGGTCGTTGTCGTAGCCCTCGCCGCCAAACCAGCAGCGCGGGTTATCCTTGAGCTGCTCCACTATCATCTTGTTGAGCGCGAGGCGGTCTTCCTCCTCGTTGGCAGTGCCGAAGAGCGGCTTGTAGCCCCATTCAATGGCCCACTTGTCGTAGTCGTTGATGCGCGGAAACAGTCCGGCGCGGCCCACGCCGTCCTCGGGCTGGGCCACGTAGTTGAAGCGGGCGTAGTCCATGATCGATGCAGTGTGGCCGTACTTCTCCACCCACTGCTTGCTGCGCAGGCTGTCTACGGGTGTGGCGTGGCTGGCCCCCATGTTGTGGCGCAGGCCGAGCGTGTGGCCTATCTCGTGCGAGCTGACGAATCGGATGAGCTGGCCCATCAGCTCGTCGTCGAACTCCATTTTGCGTGCCGCGCTGTCGGAGCAGCCAGCCTGTATCATGTACCAGTCGTGTACGAGCTTCATCACGTTGTGGTACCAGCCCACGTGGCTCTCAAGGATTTCGCCGCTGCGAGGGTCGCTGACGTGGGGGCCGTAGGCGTTGCTTATTGGCGAGGCCAGGTAGCGTATTACGGAGAAGCGCGCGTCTTCCATGCTCATGGTAGAGTCGTCGGGCCACTCCTTGGCCACGATGGCGTTCTTGAAGCCAGCCTGCTCAAAGGCCACGTTCCAGTCGTTCACCCCCTGCATGAGGTAAGGGCGCCACTGCTTCGGCGTGGCGGGGTCGATGTAGTAAACAATCTGCTTCTTCGGCTCCACAAGCTCGCCGCGCTTCATCTTCTCCACGTCTTCCTCGCGCGGCTCAAGCCGCCAGCGGCTTATGTACTTCTTGCGCCTTACGCGCTGCTGCCCGTCGTCGAAGGGGTCGTAGTAATAGGCAAAGTAGCCCACGCGCGGGTCGAAGAGCCGCTTGCGCATGGGCGTCTTGGGCAGGAGAACGAGCGAGGTGTTCATTTCGAACGTGGCCGCCCCGGCCAGTTGCCCGGCCACGAGGTTGCCGTCTTCCTTGCAGGCGTAGGTGCGCACGGTCTTTATCTCGGTGTTGATGGGGTAAGTGCTTATGGCCTTGATGAACGAACGGTCGGCGTTCATGGCCGTTAGCGATAGGCGTTTTTTTGCCGATGCGGTGAGGCCCACGGCCATGTTCTCCTTTGCGAAGAGGCGGCCTATCTCCACCTTGTAGGCCTGGTGGCCGGCGGAGTCTTTCTTGGTGGCCTCGATTTTGAACGACTCCACTATGGGATTCTGCGCGCTCGCCTTCACGGCGCGCGCAATGGCCTGGGTGCTGTCGGCCACGGAAAGGTAGACGAGCGAGCGCAGCAGCAGCCGGCCATCGGCTTTCTCCCAGTAGAATGTCTGCTCGTTTACCTCCTCGCCGCCATAGATGCCCGCCCCCGATGGCGTTGACACATAGCGCGTGATGGCGAGGAATGGGCGGCCCACGAGCGAGTCGGGTACGAGGAAGAACCACTTGTCGCCGGATTTCTGCACACTGAATAGGCCCTGTTTTATGGGGGCTTCCTTCTTCTCGGTCTTGTTTTCCTTTTTCTTCTTGCGCTTGGCATCGGCCGGCAGGGCCACTACAATGGCCAGCGCAATGAGCAGTATCAGTTTCTTCATGCTTATAATGTTTTGTTCGTAATGTGGTCTAACAGCCCTTCGCAGGCGTCCTCGAGCAGCTCAATCACCAGCTCGAAGCCGCTTTCGCCGCCGTAGTAAGGGTCGGGGATGGAGGTCTGGGCGGGATGGCGGCGCAGGAAGTCGGCCATGCGGAGCACCTTGCGGCGGTCGGCCTCAGTAGTGGCCATGCGCATTATGGCCTTGTAGTTGTCATCGTCCATCACCACGATGTGGCTGAAGCGGCTGAAGTCGGCTGCGCAGAACTGCCTTGCGCGGCTGTTGAACGTATAGCCGTGGGCGGCGCCATGGCGGCGCATTCGGCTGTCGGGTAGCTGGCCAACGTGCCAGCCGCCAATGCCTGCAGAGTCAACGGCGATGCTGTCGGCCATTCCCCGTTCGGCCAGCATTTTCTTTGTTATGCCCTCTGCGGCAGGCGACCTGCATATATTCCCGAGGCAGACGAACAATATCTTGTATTTCTTATTGTTATTCAATGAGTTATATTCTTTCATTTATGTTTGGTTTACATTGTAGTTTACAATATATTGTTGGCATACAAGGCTTTGTTTCCTTTGCTCATTGCAAAAGTAATAAATAAAAACGGCAATAATGTAGGTATCCACGCTTTCGCACATAAAATGTTCTAATTGAACTATAATGAAGCACACCGATAGTTACGCCTCTCAAAATTTTCTATAGAAATTTTAGATACGCAAAGGATGAAGTTTAAGTTGATTGTCCGTATCTAAGTAGAAATCATAATTCCCATTTCCTATCTTCTTGAGCGTGGTAGTTGCATCTTCATCACCTTCCTCGGCCAATCCTTTCAGTTGCGATACATAATCGGTAATGAGTTCTTTAAGCAACATATTTTTCTTCATAAGGTTTTCCATACACTCCTTGCCGTAGTAGTCAACGGAAATGTTGGGGTGCAACCCATATTTCCTATATACGTCCATCATTACTTCTTTAACTATTTCTTCCGTACACTTTTCGTTTTGCTTCACATCCAACACAACAATAGCATCATGAATACTAATCACCTTGAATTTCTTGGCGTATAATTCAGATAGGATTTTGCCAAATAACTCACTCTCTATCTTCATCATGTCATTTGCGAGTTTGGTACGATTATCTTTCTTGGATTCTCGTACAACTTTATAGACGTTCGGAAACTCTTTTGCAAATATCTTGGCGTACTCCTTTCCTCTTGCCGTTAATTTCTTTGAATAAAACACTTCTCTGAACATCAAGACTTTAATGTCTGAACGCAACAATCCCTTTTCTTCTATAATGTCGTTTGGTATGGCAACATTCCAAAATAAACCCATCGAAGTTAAGTACATATAATATAGCACATCCGTTGGGATATCATTTATGCCAATTTTACTTATATTGTTCTTAATCAACACTTTGCAAAGAAATCGCCTAACATTATGAGATTCTACATTAGACATATATAATTGCTCGTATATTGGATAGACCTTATTCATTAAAGATGTGGGAATCTTATAATAATCCATAAGAATGGAATTAAACAACAAAGGATGGGAGTTATGTATGTCTAACGAATACCTAATGTTAAGAAAAGGTTTCAATAATCTTGGTGTAGACGTAGCTATGGAGTATATTCTCTTGTTGTCATCAACAGAAGTTATACGAAAATCACCATCCAAATATCTATCTATTACCCTTACATAGTAGTCATTTGATTTATCTGAAGGAAAAATATGAGAAGTGACAAACGAAACAGCTTCATCTATGTATTGCAGTTTAAGGAATTTGAGGCTGTCATTGTAACGAGAATATAGGAAGTCATTATCAAGCCTTTGTTTGTTGTCTTGTTCTTCTTGGGTTTGGTATGGCAAAAGGCACTTGGTAAGTTTGTCGTCATAATCCGATAGATAAGATGAAGGGCGCAATGTATATGTAAACTTTACGTTCGGTGCAAAATAATATCCGTATGTTTTTTCCTCCAAAGAGTAATAGCCATCTGAATGTAATATGCCCATCTTATATAAGTTATCCAACATTTTCTTATAATCTTTGCCAAAGACATTTTGAAGAATGGAAGAGTGAAGATATGCAATTCCATTGTCGTTGTTAAGGACACGCTTAATTATAGTATGAATTAGGAATTCATATTTCTTTGCCAATAACTTTTCACGCTTTACAACCGTTTTCTTTTCCGCTTTTGGCTCATCACATTCAGACTTTGGAGCATTAGGCAACTGTATCTTGGGCATTATCATAGGAGCGGATTTAGAATATAAGCCGTATGTGTTTTCGGCCTTTACATAATGGCTTGCTATTTCATCAATGGAATGATCCTTTAACCCCCATATTTTCTTTGTACAAAAGGATTTTTTCATTTGAGCGTGATATTTATATTAAATAGCTGTAAGTTCAATAAAGTTCAAATAGAAATGGCCAAAAGACATAGTAGAAAAGTGTCGGATGCGACAAAATTCAAAATGAGCATAGCGAAACAAGGAAGAAAAAACCCTATGTTTGGCAAGCAACATAAGAAAGAAACTAAGGAAAAGATTAGCAAGGCGTTAACCGAGTATTGGCGCACTATTTTACCCCTTAATTCATAATTTAGGGTATAAGTGCCTATATTTCCAACTTCAACGCAAGTAAATTTCATATAATCAATTAGTTATGCGAGTAATACACGAATTATAGATTCTCTAAAACAAACACATATTACCGTTGCTCGTTTATCTGTTATCATCTTTTTTTCGGTTTAGTTATTATATAGCCTTGCCTTATAACACATTTATCCGTTGTTATAGTACCCATCTTAGATAGATTATTCTTTGTCTTATAATATGAAATGCCTAATTCATCTTCCGTAAAGTCATCAAACAGCCGTGAAATACTGCCGTAATACAAGTGCTTGTCTCCTATTTGGAGATGCACTACTTTTCGCTCTTGTTTCTTCTTTCCTTCCATAGTTTCAATGATATTGAGAACAAAGATAATCTTTTTCATTCATATATTGCATATTTGCCTATACTTTAGTTTTCTTTAACTGTAGATATTTGGCTATTATTTAATATATGCCTATATTTGCAGTGGGTAAAGGAAATAAATCATTCACAATTAAACAAATAAAGTTATGATACAAGCAATCGTAGTTAAAGGCACAACAGCAGTAAGGGCAACAGTAATCGCCAACCGCACAAAGTCCGATGAAATGGGGGTAATGAAAGCTCTAATGATAGAGAATTTGAAATCAAAACTTCAAAATGGCATTGCTCACTTCACTTTCATCAAGAAAAATGGAGAGTTAAGAGAATGTTGGGGTACAACGCAAAAGAATCTTGCAAAAGCTAAGACAAATGGCAACGGAGAAAGCAGAGAGAACTATTGCACAACAGCATATTTCGATGTAGAGAAAGGGGCTTGGCGAAGTTTCAGATGGGAATCTTTGGTTGAGGTCTTTTAATTCAAATTACAAAGGGTGTCAGCTTGCGGCATCCTTTTTTTATCTTGTTGACTGTCAAGCAAAAAAACATTCGGCTTTAGCATACTTTAGGCCTAATGATTTGGCTATAATTAAATATATGCCTATCTTTGTAATGTAAATAAGAAACGAAATAAAAACAATAAAATAAGGTATGGCAACGATGGAGACTATCTATAAGGCATTGGAAACAATGAAAAAACATGATTGGTATTGGATGATGGCGGATTATTCACATCCATCTATTGACTATGCACGTGGAAATATGAGATATTTCGTTGAATTGGTTGCTACTATTTCTGACGCAAGCATAAGAAAGGCTTTGCGTGATTTATGGGTTGCAACTTATGAGAACGTACACGCCAATCTCTTCGTCCGAAACGAAGAAGCCAACAAGCAATATGAAGTGAAAAAAACTGAATTGATGGCAATAATACTTCCATCAGAAAATGGCCAAAAGATGGCTGCATAACAATATTCACTTTCTCCACAGATTTGAATATGCGTTGAAAATAAGCAACTTACATACGGTAGAACATTAAAGATATTCA
>CALUEY010000044.1 GCA_944319915.1 uncultured Prevotella sp.
ACAGGCCGTTTCGCAAGGTGATTAGGTTGCTTTTGCAACACACTGGCACTCAAATAGATACATAAGGTTGGCTCAATAATGAATTTATATTACAAAATCATAGTGGCGTTGCCTATTCGGCATGATTGGAAATCAAAAATATAACCAATTTAAAATTTACAGAGATGGCACTGGACAAAAGCTCTAAAATATATGTGGCCGGACACCGCGGACTCGTAGGGTCGGCAATATGGAACAACCTTAAGCAGCGCGGCTACCATAACCTCGTTGGTCGCTCCCACTCCGAACTCGACCTTACAGACCAATATGCAGTAAGAAAGTTTTTCGATGATGAACAGCCCGATGCCGTGGTGCTGGCCGCTGCGTTTGTAGGAGGCATCATGGCAAACTCGCTTTACCGGGCAGACTTCATCATGCAGAACATGAAGATGCAATGCAACGTGATAAGCGAAGCATACGCACACAATGTGTCTAAACTGCTATTCCTCGGCTCAACGTGCATCTATCCCAAGAATGCGCCTCAACCAATCAAGGAGGACGCACTGCTCACATCTCCACTCGAATATACCAACGAGGAATATGCCATTGCCAAAATAGCAGGGCTGAAGATGTGCGAGAGCTACAATCTGCAATATGGCACTAACTACATAGCCGTAATGCCAACGAACCTTTATGGACCCAACGACAATTTCCACCTTGAAAACAGCCACGTCATGCCTGCGATGATGCGTAAGATTTACTTGGCAAAACTCATACATGAAGCAGACTGGCAGAGCATCAGGCGCGACATGGAAGTACGACCCGTGGAAGGCATTTCGGGGCAAAATGGCATTCAAGATATCCTCAATGTGCTTGCTAAATATGGAATAGAAGACAACAAGGTGACACTGTGGGGAACGGGAAGCCCCCTTCGTGAGTTCCTATGGAGCGAAGACATGGCCGACGCAAGCGTACACATCTTGATGAATGTGGATTTTAAAGACATTGTAGGCATTGAAAGATATTCATCTGTATTCTACGGAGCATCCACTGGCGGTGATGTCAACCGCAACGTCAGCACAGGGCGGGGAGGTGCAATCCCTGCTCTTGGGGAAATACGCAATTGCCACATCAATGTAGGCACGGGAAAAGAACTGACAATCAAGGCTTTGTCTGAACTTGTGGCAAAAGCTGTAGGCTTTGGCGGCACTATTGCGTTTGACTCTTCAAAACCCGATGGCACGCCACGCAAACTAATCGATGTAACCAAACTCCACTCACTCGGCTGGACTCACAAAGTTGAAATAGACAAGGGCGTGGGAATGCTGTTCAATTGGTACAAAAACAGCCTAAAAGGCCTTGGGTGAGCATCTGGACCTCATTATGCATATAGCAAGATGCCAAGCGGAACTTAACGTCGGAACAAAAAAGAGGCAGACACCATCCACATGCCGCATGGGTGGTGCCTGCCTATACTTTTGAAATTTAGCTACCGTAAAGTTTACTTTGCGTAAAGGGCAACTATCGTTTCATACTTCTCCTGCTTTCCGCTGGTCTGCTTTGGCTCCTCTACTTTCTTGCCATACTCGTAAACCTGCTCAAGAGTAAGCTTTCCGTCCTCGAAATCCTTGCCGATTCCGCTATCGAAACTTGCATAACGCTCTTTCAACATTGCTGGCAGTTCGCTCTCCTCGATGATGGCTGCTGCGTTCTCAAGGGCACGTGCCATTGCGTCCATGCCACTTATATGGGCGATGAAGATGTCTTCCGGGTCTGTAGAGTTGCGGCGGAGCTTGGCATCAAAGTTGGACCCACCGTTGCCGAAACCGCCATTGCGGATAACTTGAAGCATAGCCTGGGTAAGCTCATAATTGTCAATCGGGAACTGGTCTGTATCCCAACCATTCTGGTAGTCGCCACGGTTTGCGTCGATAGAGCCAAGCATGCCATTGTCAACAGCCACGGCCAGCTCGTGGTCAAAGGTGTGACCGGCAAGCGTAGCGTGGTTAACCTCGATGTTAACCTTGAAGTCCTTGTCAAGACCATTGGCGCGGAGGAAACCTATAACGGTCTCCGTATCCACATCGTACTGATGCTTTGTAGGCTCCATTGGCTTCGGCTCAATAAGGAAAGTACCCTTAAAGCCTTTGCCGCGGGCATAATCGCGGGCTGCGGCGAGCAGCGTTGCAAGGTGGTTCTTTTCGCGCTGCATCTGCGTGTTGAGCAGGCTCATGTAGCCTTCGCGGCCACCCCAGAATACATAGTTGGAGCCGCCAAGTTTGATGGTGGCATCGATGGCGTTCTTAATCTGCACTGCTGCGCGGGCAACAACATCGAAGTCAGGGTTCGTTGCTGCACCGTTCATATACCGCTTGTGGCCAAACACGTTAGCCGTACCCCACAGAAGCTTGATACCAGTGGCCTTCATCTTCTCAAGGGCATAGTCTGTAATGGCATTCATGCGAGCTTCGTACTCAGCCACAGTCGCACCCTCGTCAACGAGGTCAACATCATGGAAGCAGAAATATTCAATGCCAAGCTTCTGCATAATCTCAAAGCCTGCATCCATTTTGTCCTTAGCACGCTGCACGGCATCCTCGGCCTTGTCCCACTCATACGAACGGGTCTGTCCACCAAACTGGTCAGCCGAAGCTCCACCAAGTGTGTGCCACCAAGCCATGGAGAACTTAAGCCAGTCCTTCATCTTCTTTCCGAGCACAACCTTCTCTGGGTCGTAATAGTGGAAAGCCAATACGTTCTTACTCTCTGGTCCTTCGAAAGGAATCTTTCCTATCTGCGGAAAATACTCTTTTGCCATAATATTTTTTTAGTTTAAAAACAACAATATATCAAATAGCACGAATCAAACCATCTTTTCAAGAGCCTCTTTCCAATGGGCATAAGCATGCAGATACTCATCACAGTGAGCATCGTCCGGCTCAATGACTTGCAACTTCTCCAACGTAGAGAAAGCTTCGTCATGATCCTTGTAAATGCCTGCGCCAATGCCGGCTCCACGAGCTGCCCCAACACTTCCATCGGTATCATAAAGGTCTATGGTGGCACCGCTGACACCGGCGAGCGTCTCACGGAACAGAGGGCTAAGGAACATATTTGCCTTTCCGGCATGAATCTTGTGAATATCCATGCCCATTTGGCTCATGATTTCCATCCCGTAGCAGAAACTAAAGACGATTCCTTCCTGCGCAGCGCGCATAAGGTGAGCCTTGCCATGCTTGTTGAAGTTAATTCCACTAACCATACACCCCACCTCGCGATTCTCCAATACACGCTCTGCACCATTGCCAAACGGTATTATGCAAACGCCATCGCTGCCAATTGGAGCCGTGGCTGCAAGGTCGTTCATGTCTGAATATCCCATTCCATCAGGCGCAACGTTACGGCGTATCCATGCATTGAGGATGCCAGTTCCATTGATGCAGAGCAACACACCAAGCCTTGTCTGCCCATTTTCGCCATGGTTTACATGTGCAAAGGTGTTTACACGGCTCTTCTTGTCATAGTTAACATCCCCCAACACACCATATACTACGCCCGATGTGCCTGCGGTTGAGGCAATCTCGCCGGGGTTGAAAACATTCAAGCTGAGTGCGTTGTTTGGCTGGTCACCGGCACGATACGTTATCGGAGTGCCTTCCTTGAGGCCTGTTTCCTTGGCAGCAGTGGCCGAAACACGGCTCTGAATGCTAAAAGTAGGCACGATGTCAGGAATGAGCGATTGGTCAAAGCCATAGTAATCCATCAAGAACGAGGCCACTGAATTTTCCTTGAAATCCCAAAACATGCCCTCGCTCAATCCGCTCACGGTTGTGTTCACTTGCCCGCTGAGGCGCATTGCCACATAGTCGCCGGGCAACATTATCTTATGAATGCGTTTGAACACGGAGTCAGGCTCGTTGTCCTTGACCCATGCAAGCTTTGCGGCCGTAAAGTTTCCAGGGGAGTTGAGCAGATGCGACAGGCACTTTTCAGCACCAATCTCATTGAAAGCACGTTCCCCATAAGGCACTGCCCGCGAGTCGCACCATATTATCGACGGGCGCAAAGGCTGCAAGTCCTTATCCACACAGACAAGTCCGTGCATCTGATAGGATATGCCTATAGCCTTAATGTCATCTGCCTTAGCTCCTGCATCAGCCATTACCTTAGCCAAGCTGAGCTTGGCATAGTTCCACCAAGACTGCGGATCCTGCTCTGCCCAGCCCGCCTTGGCTGCCTTTATCGGAGCTTCATGCTCCGGGAAGAAAGCAGACGCGGCGCATTTGCCGCTATCGGCATCAACAAGTGAAGCCTTGACTGAACTGCTTCCCACATCTAACCCTAGTAAATATCTGTTTGCCATATTGTGTTGTAGATTTTATTCACTCCATATTATAATACGTTTAGGCAAAGCTAATCCCCCAAGTTTTTTTGCCGACAAAAGCGAATAAGTGGCACGCCGCACTAACTCGCACCACTTCATCAAATCCCAATAAACTACCAAACAAGCATTGGCGCGCATTTGTGGCGAGGCAAACACAATATTGGCAAAGGTTTTCACGTTAATTAAGCAAATGAAAACAATGACACCCAAATATATATTGCAACTGCTGGTCGTCCTATTGGCTTCAGCTCACAAGATATCGGCACAAGACTTCACGCTCACGGGGCGTGTCATCGACGAAGAGCAGAACCCAATAGAGTTGGCCACTGTGTCATGCCTTGAGCAAGGCAAGGTGACCGCCACCAACCTCAAAGGCGAATTCAAGTTAAGCCTGAAGTCAACCGACAGCGTTGTGGTCAAGTTCTCAATGATTGGCTACAACGCGCGCAAGCGGGTGTTCAGAAATCCACGCGGACAGCAAAAAGTAGAAATAACGCTGCCCTCCATGGCGGCACTCGGAGAAATAATCGTGACCGAGAAACGGCGGCAGACAAGCGGCACGGAGCGGCTCGACATAAAGGACATGAAAGGAATGCCTACTGCAAGCGGCAATGCCGTTGAGGCACTGATACAGCAGCAGGCGGGCGTTTCCACACACAATGAAATGTCATCGCAATACAATGTGAGGGGCGGTAGCTTCGACGAGAACTCTGTATATATAAATAATGTGGAGATATATCGCCCCCTGCTCATAAGAAGCGGGCAGCAAGAAGGGCTCAGCATCATCAACCCTGACATGGTGGAGTCAATCGGCTTTTCAACAGGCGGGTTCGAGGCGAAATATGGCGACAAGATGTCGTCAGCCCTCGACATCACCTATCGCCGGCCAAAGAAATTCGAAGCCAACGCATCGGCCTCGCTCTTAGGGGCCAGCGGCTACGTAGGCATTGGCGGAAAGAAATTCTCCATGAGCCACGGCATTAGGTACAAGACTAACAGATACCTGCTCGGCTCACTTGAAACTGATGGTGAATATAGGCCAAATTTCCTTGATTACCAAACATATATAAGCTTTAAGCCAAACCAAAGGTGGAGCATAGATTTCATAGGCAACATATCAGAGAACCACTACGACTTCGTTCCCACCGACCGCGAAACGTCGTTCGGCACGATGGAGGACGTAAAGTCGTTCCGAGTTTACTTTGACGGACAAGAAAAAGATGTGTTCCGCACTCTCTTCGGCGCACTCACAATATCGCGACAGCTGGGAGCCAACACAAAGCTGTCGCTGCTTGCATCGGCATTCCACACAAAGGAACAAGAAACTTATGACATACAAGGGCAATACTGGCTCGACGACACCCAGACCAGCACGAACCTCGGAGTTGGCACTTACATGGAACACGCCAGGAACTACCTTACGGCCAACGTTGAGAGCTTCAAGCTCATGCTAAACCACAAGACAAAGCGCCACACCATTGAAGGAGGAATCACCTACAAACTCGAACACATAGAGGAACATTCACGCGAATATGAAATGCGCGATTCGAGCGGATACTCAATCCCCCACTCCGCCGACAGGCTTGACTTGATTTACTCGCTCAACTCACGCAACACGATGGACAGCCACCGCCTTGAAGGCTACGTCCAGGACACCTACAAGTTCACGAGCGGCGAGGAGAACTCCACGTTCTACACAATAAACTACGGCATACGCTTCAGCAACTGGTCGTTCAACAAGGAGACCACCGTGTCGCCAAGGGCCTCGATAGCCATCATACCGGCATTCAACAACAACATGACATTCAGGCTTGCCACCGGGCTTTACTACCAAGCTCCATTCTTCAAGGAACTGCGCGACACGACAACGGTAAACGGTGCTACAGTAGTAAGGCTCAACGATAAGATAAAGAGCCAACGCTCAATACATTTCGTGGCAGCCTTCGACTATCGCTTCAAGATAAAAGAACGTCCATACAAGTTCACTGCTGAAGCCTACTACAAGGCCCTTTCAAACGTCATTCCCTATAACGTGAACAATGTCAAGGTGACTTACTATGGCCAGAACAAGGGCAATGGCTATGCCGCTGGCATTGACATGAAGCTGTACGGGGAGTTCGTACCGGGCACAGACTCGTGGGTGACATTCTCTGTGATGAGCACAAAGCAAACCATCAATGGCAAGCGTGTGCCTATGCCAACAGACCAGAGGTATTCAATCAACTTGCACTTCACCGACTATTTCCCAGGGACAGAACGCTGGAAAATGACCTTGAGGCTCGCCTTTGCCGATGGCCTGCCTTTCGGCGCGCCGCACCAGGGTCTTGAATACCAAGACTTCAGGGCACCGGCATACAAGAGAGTGGACGTGGGGCTGAGCTATCGGGCCTACGACAACGATGACCGCAAGAAGCGAAACATATTCAAAAACATCTGGCTGGGCATAGACTGCCTCAATCTTTTCGGCATAAGCAACGTCAACTCGTACTATTGGGTGACAGATGTCACAAACCAGCAATACGCTGTTCCAAACTACCTAACTGGCAGGCAAATAAACGGGCGCGTGATTCTTGAGTTCTAAGAAGCTGTTTGGATTTTTTGTCCAATGGCTTTCTGTGGCTTCCTGTGATGTATTTTTGTTGCCGTTCGGCAAAGTTCAGCGGGATAATAAAGATGAAAGCGACAACAAAGAAACAGCTTGAAAGACACCACAAGCCATGGGAAAAGTGAACACCAAGCACAGAATGAGTACTGCTGTAAGAAATCAATACACATCGCCAAAAGCCAAGGGTGCAGCATTGGCCGCACCTGAATAATCTTTTACAAACCCACGATGAGGCGCCACCTCGCCTTACATCGATGGCCCAAACAGGCCGTTTCACGTTCCAAAACGGCCTATTTGACTTTGCAAAAACGGCCATTTCGCAATGCAAAACACACCGAATTGCAATCACCTGAGGCACAAGCACATAGACATTCTGCGGGAAACGGCAAAAGCGTTTACAAACTTCAACTCCTAACAAGCTACAGCCATACTCGCCAACAAAAGCGCAATAAAGCAATAATGATGAGCGCCCTGCCGGCAACACTGCAAAATCTGGCCGAAGCCCAACGTCCAATTTTGGCTTAACAATCTTTTCAATTAATAATTTTACAATCTTGATTATATTAGCTATCTTTGCAAAGCTCTAATCAAAAGACAAGAAATTAACCATAAACAAATATTTCGACACAATGAAGATTTCACACATCGAACATTTAGGCATTGCGGTCCAAAGCATCGAGGAAGCTCTGCCTTATTTTGAAAATGTATTGGGTCTGAAATGCTACAACATCGAGGAAGTGGCAGACCAGAAAGTCAAGACCGCATTCTTGAAGTGCGGCGAAGTAAAGCTGGAGCTGCTGGAACCTACGTCGCCGGACAGCACCATACAGAAATGGCTCGACAAGGGTAACCACGGGATACACCATGTGGCATTCTGCATAGAGGACGGCGTGGCCAACGCCTTGGCTGAATGCGATGGGAAAGGCATCCGCCTCATCGACAAGGTCCCTCGCAAGGGCGCTGAGAACCTTAACATCGCGTTCCTTCACCCGAAATCAACAGCAGGAATCCTGACCGAACTTTGTGAACACTAAAATAGACTACAATGAGCAAGCAATCTGAAAAAATCAAGCAGCTTATAGAGAAGCGAGAGGAAGCGCGCATGGGTGGCGGCGAGAAGGCCATCGAGAAACAGCACGCACGCGGCAAGTACACAGCCCGGGAGCGCATCGAAATGCTGCTCGATGAGGGCAGCTTTGAGGAATACGACATGTTCAAGCTCCACCGCTGCACAAACTTCGGCATGGAGAAGAAACAATACCTTGGCGACGGAGTCGTGGCCGGTTCGGGAACGGTTGACGGCCGCCTCGTGTTCGTGTTCGCCCAGGACTTCACCGTCAACGGCGGCTCGCTCTCGGAAACGATGGCGCAAAAGATATGCAAAGTGATGGACATGGCCATGAAGATGGGCGCACCGGTCATCGGAATCAACGACTCCGGCGGCGCGCGCATACAGGAAGGCATCTGCGCCCTGGCCGGATTTGGCGAGATATTTGAGCGCAACATCCTCGCGTCGGGCGTGATACCGCAAATCAGCGGCATTTTCGGGCCGTGCGCGGGTGGTGCCGTATACTCGCCTGCCCTCACCGACTTCACGCTTATGATGGAAAACACATCGTATATGTTCCTAACTGGCCCAAAAGTAGTGAAGACCGTCACGGGAGAGGACATCGACCAAGAGCACCTCGGCGGGGCAAGCGTGCATTCCACAAAGAGCGGCGTGACACACTTCACGGCTTCCACCGAAGAGGAAGCAATGCAGATGATACGCACCCTGCTGAGCTATATACCCTCCAACAACATGGAGACTGCCCCTCGCAAGAAATGCGACGACCCAATCGACAGGCTTGAGGACTCGCTCAACGAGATAATCCCGGAGAATCCCAACGAGGCATACAATATGTATAAGGTAATAGGCGCGATTGTTGACGACGGGGAATTCTTTGAGGTGCAGCCCAAATTCGCCAAGAACATCATCGTGGGCTTTGCGCGCTTCAACGGGCAGAGCGTTGGCATCGTGGCCAACCAGCCATCTTGCTACGCAGGCGTGCTCGACGTTAACGCAAGCCGCAAGGGAGCGCGATTCGTGAGATTCTGCGATGCCTTCAACATCCCCATCGTATCGCTGGTAGACGTGCCTGGCTTCCTGCCCGGCACCGGCCAGGAATACAACGCCGTGATCCTGCATGGAGCCAAGCTGCTCTACGCATACGGCGAAGCCACCGTACCGAAGATTACCGTCACACTGCGCAAGAGCTATGGCGGAAGCCACATAGTGATGGGCTGCAAGCAGTTGCGCGCCGACTTGAACTACGCATGGCCATCGGCCGAGATTGCCGTCATGGGCGCCTCAGGCGCAGTGGCAGTACTTTGTGCCAAGGAGGCGAAGGAAAAGAAGGAGGCCGGCGAAGACGCCAAGGCATTCCTCGCTGAAAAAGAAGAGGAATACACAGAGATGTTCGCCAATCCATACCAGGCTGCAAAGTATGGCTACATCGACGACGTGATAGAACCGCGCAACACGAGGTTCCGCATCTGCCGCGCCCTGGCACAGCTCTCGACCAAGCGCGAGAGCCTGCCAGCCAAGAAGCACGGCAACATACCAATGTAATCAGGACACACCAAGCCACAGGGCCCGGACGGGAAAGCAACGCGGAATTTTGACTGCGCGCCACGGGTCCTGTGGTTAAAACATATCATCATGAAGCAAAATAACGAGGTATATGCTGCCATCTCGCTGGCGTTGCACGAGTTCAAAGGCAACAATGTGCATGACAAGGAGTCTGGGAGAATAACCATCAAAGAACACTTTACGGAGTGGAACGGCCATGCATTGACCATGACCGGACACCCCAAACTTTAACCGGACAATACAATGAAAGAATATAAATATACGATAAACGGTAACAAATACGATGTAAGCATCGGCGAGATTGCCGACAACGTTGCCACAGTGACCGTCAACGGCGAGACCTACAAAGTTGAAATGGAAGAAGAGCAGAAGCCCGAGAAGCCAAAGGTGAAGGTTGTTCCTCCGACCGCCAAGCCGAGCGCAGATGGCGGCTCACCGGCCTCGAGCACGGCCAAGCCTAACTTCCAGGATGCCGTGAAAGCCCCGCTACCGGGCGTGATAACCGAGATTACCGTTGCGATAGGCGATGAAGTCAAGGCTGGCGACACCGTAGTTGTGCTTGAAGCCATGAAGATGGCCAACAACCTCGACACCGAGAAAAGCGGCAAGGTAACGGCAATTTTTGTCCAGCCAGGCCAAAGTGTCATGGAAGGCGACCCTTTGGTTGCCATAGGCTGAACCAATATCCCACGAAAACAGAAATCCCCACCGGCCGCAAGAACGCTGCCGATGGGGATTTAAAGTTTTTGTGGCTCACTAATTAAAGCTTGTTGCCCTTTTTGGGGAAAACTATTGTAGGCTTGTAAGTCTTTGCCTCATCAAAATCCATCAACGCATAAGCAATTATAATGCAGACATCGCCAACCTGCACTTTACGGGCGGCTGCACCATTGAGGCAAATGTCACCTGAGCCGCGACGCCCCTTTATTATATACGTCTCAAACCTCTCACCATTATTGTTATCCACTATCTGAACTTTCTCGCCGGCTATCAATCCGGCAGCATCCATCAAGTCCTCGTCAATGGTTATGCTCCCCATATAGTTAAGGTTTGCCTCAGTTACAGTAACACAATGCAACTTAGACTTCAATACTTCTATCATCATCTTCATTTGTACTTAATGTGATCGATAAGCCTAACGGGGCGCTTGCCGCAATAAACAGTGATGCAACCCACTATATGTTGTGCATCATCCCACGCTCCAACATCTTGCAGAGTATCGCCATCGACGATAGAGAAATACTCAACGTCAAGCCCGTCAACGGCATTTATCCCGTTTACCACTGCGTCATGGGTTTCCTTTACTGAATGGGTCTTGGCAAATTCAAGGCTCGCCTGCAAATGCTTGAATATCTCTGGGGCAATGGCCCTCTCATCAGCTGAAAGCAAGGCGTTACGGCTCGAACGCGCCAGGCCGTCAGCATCGCGCACGATTGGGCATTCCACAATGTGTACACCGAGACCAAGGCTCTTGACCATGGCTTTAACAACAGCAATCTGCTGCCAATCCTTTTCGCCAAAATATGCCCTATCCGGCCTTACAATGTAAAACAAGCGGCTTACCACCTGGCATACACCGTTGAAGTGGCCAGGACGGTGGGCACCCTCCATAACAGTCGACACCGGCGGGAATTCGAAATGTCGCTTATCCGGCTCCGGATACATCTCTTCAACCGAAGGTGCAAACACAAAATCTGCCCCACACTCCTCTATCAGGCAACAATCAGCGTCAAGGTCGCGTGGGTAGCTCATCAAGTCATTCTTGTCGTTAAATTGGGTCGGGTTGACAAATACCGACACAACGGTAACGTCGTTTTCTGCAACGCTCCTCTTTACTAATGACGCATGCCCGTCATGGAGTGCGCCCATGGTCGGAACCAGCCCAACACTCTTACCTTGCTTGCGAACTTCAAAAAGTTCGTTCTGCAAGTCCACATTCTTATGAAACACTTTCATTTCCAACAACGTTTAGAACGCTATACTGCTTTTGGGCTGCAAAATAACAACTTTTTTGGCAAAACAGAAAAGATTAAGTGGAAAATATGGCCAACAAAAGCCTTTTTTCATAAAACGGAAGCCATTCATTCCCTAATATCAAATAAATTTCGTATCTTTGCAAGTGAATAAAAGACAAGCAATGGCAAGAAAAGTATTGTTCATAAACCAAGAGATATCACCTTATGTGCCTGACAGCGAACTTTCACTGATGGGAAGGGAGTTGCCGCAAGCCATCCAAGAAAAAGGCCATGAAATCCGCACGTTCATGCCAAAATGGGGCAACATCAACGAGCGCCGAGGCCAGTTGCACGAAGTGATACGCCTGTCAGGCATGAACCTCATCATCAACGACACAGACCACCCGCTGATAATCAAGGTTGCATCAATACAATCGTCACGCATACAGGTTTACTTCATCGACAACGACGATTACTTTGCTAAACGCCAAATGGATGTCGATGAAACAGGCGAGGACTATCCTGACAACGGCGAAAGGGCCATCTTCTTTGCCAGAGGGGTGCTCGAGACAGTCAAGAAACTGCGTTGGGTGCCAGAAATCATCCACTGTCAAGGCTGGATGGGAGCTGTAGTCCCGTTTTATGTTAAGACAGCATACAAGGACGAACCATCGTTCGCAAATTCAAAAATCGTAACTTCACTTTTCTCAAAAGCCTCAAAAAAAGACCTCGGGGAGAACTTCAAGAAATGCCTGGAGTTCCGTGATGCAAAGGCGGAACTGTTGGAAAAGTATGATGACAACTTCGGATTCGAAGAGCTCGGCAAGCTTGCCATCGACTATTCCGATGGCATAATACAAGCCAGTGAGCAAGTGAATCCAGGCTTGCTCGACTATGCAAGGAACTGCAACATTCCTCTATTAGACTACCCCGGCGAGAATTTTGCAGACAAATACGAAGCATTCTATGACAGAATCTGCCAGTGATGCGCAAGTACGGCAGCCACTCACAAATAAATTTTAGGATAATAATTGAACGACAAACAAGCTCAAGATGAAAGTAAGGCTGATGATAGGAATTGCCATTTCCGCAATGGCAATCCTCTCGTGCGATGACACAACAGACACCATAGGCAATTCTCTGACAAGCGAAGCAGATCATTTTGACATACTAACTGATACATTCTATGTATCTACAAAGTCCATTGTGGTAGACTCTGTGTTGTCGAGAAACCAATATTGCTACTTAGGCCACATCAAAGATCAGGAAGCAGGAACATACATTACGAGCAACTATACAACTCAGTTCGCCATACTGGAATCACTTGACGGAACCACTTTCCTGCCTGAAAGAGACAGTATCATGAGCCTTGAAAACGGTGAAGTGATAGCTGACTCATGCCGTATGCAGATTTATTTTTACTCATCTGTTGGCGATTCGCTCAACGCCATGAGGCTGACAGCATTAGAACTGGATAAGCCTGTGGAAGAAGGCAAGTTATATTATTCCAACTTTGACCCCGAAGCACAAGGTTTTTTACGTCCTGACGCCAACGCAATCAGAAAGAACAAACTATACACAACCCTTGACCTAAACCTCAGCGACAGTGCAAGATCGCTGATAAAGGACAAAACGAACATGGAATCCGTCATGATTCCACTAAACGAGAAATACATCGACAAGGACGGTCGCGAATACAAGAATTACGGAACATACATTATGCGCAAGTATTACGAGAATCCTGAGAATTTCAAAAACTCGTACAACTTTGCCCACAATGTTTGCCCCGGTTTCTACATAAAGTCGACAGACGGCATAGGTGTCATGTCGGAAGTTTACCTCACGGAGCTTGTGTTTTTCTACAAATACACAAACGAAGACTCAGTTTACAATGGGAGCACACTCTTGTCTGGTACAGAAGAAGTGATGCAGACGACCCACATAGACACGGATAAGGAAAGACTCAAACAGCTTGCGAGCGACAACACCTGCACGCACCTCAAAGCCCCAGCTGGCATATTTACAGAAGTTACACTGCCTGTTGATGAGATTAGATACGGCCATGAAAATGATACAATCAGCGGCGCAAGGATTGTGTTCAACTGCATGAACCAAACGAGCGAGGACGCTTTCAGCGAGCCGGAATACGTGCTCATGCTGCCCAAGGACAGCCTGTACAGCTTCTTTGAGAACAAAGACCTGCCGGACAACTCCACTTCATTCATGGGAGTTTACAACAGCAGCAACAACACATATACATTCAACAACATTTCCAACCTCATTACTCATATGTATAATACGAAGAAGAATGGGAATGTGTCCGAAAACTGGAACAAAGCAGTGCTTGTGCCTGTTTCAATCACAACTTCAAGTTCGTCGTCCGGCTCATCATCAATAACAAACGTATCGAACGAGATGTCGCTGAAAAGCGCAAAGCTCGTAGGGGGGCCAGACAACCCATTCGACCCAATTACCATCAGTGTAATATACAACAGGACGACAAAGCAAGACTGATGGCAGACAATTTTCTTGAAAAGCGCATGGAGGCCTACGAAGCTAAGAAAGCTGCCTATCTGCGCAAGAAAAAACACCTACCAAAACAAGGACTTCGTTTTCCGGAACGTCCGGAAGACGAAGCCCTTTAAAGCATATAGGCCTTTAACCTCACTGAAAGACCTCGCAAAGCTGCCACCACCGTCTTTCTTCTTGTCATTTCAGTTTAATTATTGCCCCCAAACACACATCTGCTCACCTTATAAGTTTATACCGAGCAAACTTAAGCAACAGTTGCTTTGTTCCCGAATTGTTGAACTTCACTGTAGCCTTGGTATTATCGCCATGACCTTCTATGTTCAAAACGGTTCCGATGCCAAACCGCTGGTGCTCAATCACATTCCCAACCTTAACCCCAAAATCCTCAGAAGAGGAGGCATGGCAGATGTCGGCTTTGTTTACATTGGCAACTGGCCTCAACCTCAACCGTGGAGCTTCTGCAAGCTTGGCTGCAAAAGCATCGGGAAATGGTGGATCAGCACGCCGCTCAACACGTGGAGGCACCTCACGCGGCTTTGGGTCGGCCATGAACTGGGAGGCAACTGGGTGCGGGTTCTGTTGCCATTTCGGTCTGTCATACTTTCCCCCATAACCACTTCCGCGAAAACTTAAGGTTGACTGGGAAGTCACAGCCTTGTCTATCAGTTCTACCTTGAGAAACGCGGGGTCAATGTCCTTGACGAATCTCGAAGGAGAGCCAAACTCCACCCTGCCATACCTAAACCTGCTCTGAGCGCAAGTAAGGAAACAGTGTTTCTCAGCCCGTGTTATTGCGACATAAAACAGTCGTCGCTCCTCCTCTATCTCCCTGGCACTATTGCAACTCATGGGCGAAGGAAAGATATTGTCCTCCAATCCCACTATGAATACCGATGGGAACTCAAGCCCCTTGGCGCTATGGATTGTCATAAGCGAGACACGCTCACCATCCTCTTCTCCTTCATCGCTGTCCAAGTCGGTGAGCAAAGCCACTTCTTGCAGGAAATCAGGCAGGAAGACGGCCTCTGGCCCCTCTTCTTCACGCCTACTTTCTACAAAGTCCTGCATTCCGGCAAGAAACTCGACCACATTCTCCTGCCGGGCCAAGTCTTCAGGCTCGCGCTTGGCATATATATCATTGCTTATGCCACTCTCCCTTATTATGTCCTGTCCAAGGACATAGGCATCCACTTGGGCGATACGCTCCGACCATCCCTTGACCATAGAGCAAAAAGCATCAAGCTTTGCCACGACACCCCGGTTTACGTCTAAGCCGAAAACAGCAGGCTGCGAGGCAACAGTCCAAAGACTTACGCCATGGTCATTGGCTGCCATGGCAATCTTGGACATAGTAGTGTCGCCAATGCCGCGCGCCGGATAATTTATTATGCGCCTGAAAGCCTCCTCGTCATCATTATTGGCCACAAGGCGGAAATAAGCTATGATGTCCTTTATCTCTTTGCGCTGATAGAAGCTCAGCCCGCCAAACACGCGATAAGGAATGCCCTCCTTGCGCATGGCCTCCTCGAAACTGCGGCTTTGGGAATTTGTGCGGTACAATATCGCAAAGTCGCCATATCCGCAGCCGTCCTTCTTCCTCAGCCGCTCAATCTCCCGACACACAATGGCGGCCTCTTCGCGGTCGCTGTATGCCTGCCGGAAAACAATCTTTTCGCCATGCTCATTGTTGCTGAACACGTTTTTCGGGATCTGCCGCTCGTTGTGCCTTATCAAGCTATTGGCTGCCTGCACTATCACCTGTGTTGAGCGGTAATTCTGCTCCAACTTGAAGAGCCTTGCATTGTCGTATGCCTTGGTGAAGTTGAGAATATTGTCGATATTGGCTCCACGAAAGCCATAAATGCTCTGCGCATCATCGCCCACAGCGCATATATGCCGATGGTCTTTCGTCAGTTGCATCACGATGGCTTGCTGCGCAAAGTTCGTGTCTTGATACTCATCAACGAGAACATAGCAGAACCTCTCAGCATACTTCTGCCTGATGTCGTCATGAGCATCGAACAAGAAGAACGTGTTCATCAGCAAGTCGTCGAAATCCATGGCATTGGCCTGCCTGCAACGGTTGGCGTATCTCATGTATATATCCTTTATCGCAGGCACCCGCCGCTGGGCATCAACCTTAGGCTGCTCGCCCATTGCATAAGCCTGGGGCGCAATAAGGTGGTTCTTCGCCATGCTTATCCTGTCGGCCACAGACGTGTGGCTGTACTGCTTCTCGTCAAGCCCCATTTCCTTGATGATGGTCTTTACAAGAGAGCGCGAATCCCCCTGGTCGTAAATCGTGAAATTATGGTCGTAGCCGATACGCGCGGCTTCGGCGCGCAAGATGCGCGAGAATACCGAGTGAAACGTTCCCATGTTGAGCAATCGGGCCTTGTCGTGCCCCACCAGTCGGCTTATCCTCTCCTTCATTTCAGCAGCTGCCTTGTTAGTGAAAGTCAGGGCCAATATGTTCCACGGCTTGTAGCCATTGCTCAGCAGATATGCTATCTTGTATGTGAGCACGCGCGTCTTGCCGGAACCGGCTCCGGCAATCACCAGCTCAGCCCCATCGCAATACAGCGCAGCTTCGCGCTGACTGGCATTCAGTTGGTCTAATATCTCTTCATTCATCCGCGCAAAGTTACGCCAATTAGGGCAATTGGCAAAATTTTGTCCACACTTTTGATGCATCGCCACCCTACTGATGGAGCATCGTCACTGCACTTTGGAATCATTGCCATGACACATGGTGCAGGCAGACTGCGCAAAGCGTGCCGTTTGGGCTTGCAAAACGTACCGTTTGGGGCGGTAAAACGGCACGTTTGGGAACGCAAAACATACCGTTTCGCAAAGCTGCTGACCCTCAAGCACTTACTGTAGACAGGAAAAGATTTCCAAACAACCTCAAAACCAATGCTAAAAAACGGTCATCCAAACAGCCACTGCGCATTGCAATGTCAAAAAAACGGCAACTATAGCCCCTTAGCCACCCGCACGATTTGGCAATCTCGGAAATTTGTAGTACTTTTGCAGGCAGTTTGCAGAAATACTTCCGATACATTATATATAATATAAGCCAAGACAGATATGATTACAGTCACCAACTTAGCCATTCAGTTCGGCAAGAAAGTACTATACAAAGATGTGAACCTCAAGTTCACAAACGGCAACATATATGGAGTTATAGGCGCAAACGGCGCAGGCAAGTCAACACTGCTGAAAGCCATAAGCGGCGAACTGGAGCCAAACAAAGGAAGCGTTGAGCTTGGCCCGGGCGAGCGGATGTCGGTGCTGGAGCAGGACCATTTTAAGTACGACGGCTACAGTGTGCGCGACACGGTGCTGATGGGCCACGCCCCACTATGGGAGAACATGAAGGAGCGCGAAGCCCTCTACATGAAGCCAGACTTCAACGAGGAGGACGGCATCCGCGTGGCTGAGCTTGAAGACAAGTTTGCCCAAATGGACGGATGGAACGCCGAAAGCGATGCAGACCAGCTGCTGACAAACCTCGGGATAAAGGACGAACTGCACGACAAGATGATGAGCGACTTGTCGAACAACGAGAAGGTGCGCGTGATGCTTGCCAAGGCCCTCTTCGGCCACCCCGACAACTTGCTGCTCGACGAGCCAACCAACGACCTCGACCTCGACACCGTGATGTGGCTCGAAGACTACCTGAGCAACATCGAGCAGACTGTGCTCGTGGTAAGCCACGACCGCCACTTCCTTGATGCAGTAAGCACCCAAACCGTAGACATCGACTTTGGCAAGGTGACCGTGTTTGCCGGCAACTACTCTTTCTGGTACGAAAGCTCACAGCTGGCCTTGCGCCAGGCACAAAACCAGCGCCAGAAAGCAGAGGAAAAGCGCAAGGAGCTTGAGGAGTTCATAAGGCGCTTCTCTGCCAATGTGGCAAAGAGCAAGCAAACCACAAGCCGCAAGAAGATGCTCGAAAAACTCACAGTGGAGGAAATCCGCCCATCATCAAGGAAATATCCCGGAATAATTTTCCAGATGGAGCGTGAGCCTGGCACCCAGATACTTGAAGTGCACGACCTCAAGGCTGTAGACACAGACGGTACAGTGCTGTTCGACCACGTAAACTTCACCATCGAAAAAGGCCAGAAGACGGTATTCCTCAGCCGGACACCCAAGGCCATGACAGCTTTGTTCGAGATAATCAACGGCAACCGTAAGGCCGATGCAGGGGAATATAAGTGGGGCGTTACAATAACCACTGCTTACCTGCCATTGGACAACTCGGAGTTCTTCAACTGCGACCTTAACCTGATTGACTGGCTGAGCCAGTTTGGCAAAGGCAACGAGGTGCAGATGAAAAGTTTCCTCGGACGCATGCTGTTCAAGGACGAGGACGTGATGAAAAAAGTCAACGTGCTCAGCGGAGGAGAAAAGATGCGCTGCATGATTGCCCGCATGCAGCTGAAGAACGCAAACTGCCTCATACTTGACACGCCAACAAACCATCTCGACCTCGAAAGCATACAGGCATTCAACAACAACCTCATCAGCTTTAAGGGCAACATCCTCTTTGCAAGCCACGACCACGAGTTCATCCAGACCGTGGCCGACCGCATTATAGAGCTGACACCAAACGGAACCATCGACAAACTGATGGAATACGACCAGTACATATACGACGAAAACATCAAAGAACTGAAAGCAAAAATGTACGGAGCCTAAACGGGCATGGTTTTTGCATTAAAGCTCTTGTGTAATATAATACAGACAGCCATTATGGAAGAGAAAGAAAAGGACAAAGAGATAGAAATCGAGAACGGCGACGAAAACACCCAAAGCGAGGTAGAGACCGACGAGGGGGAAGTGGCCGCCAACGAGGCAGAGGAAGAAAGCGCGGAAGAGAAAGATCCGCTCGAAGCCGCAAACGATGAAATAGCCAACCTCAAAGACAAATACTTACGCTCCGTTGCCGAGTTCGACAACTACCGCAAGCGCACACTCAAGGAAAAGGCCGAACTTATACTCAACGGAGGCGAGAAAGCCATATCCGCCATATTGCCTGTGCTCGACGACATGGAAAGGGCCATCGCCAGCGGCGAGAAGACCGACGACCCAAAGGTGCTAAGGGAAGGGATGGAACTGATTTACACTAAATTCCAAAAAGCGCTCGAAAGCCTCGGGGTAAAGAAGATTGAGACAACTGACGCCGACTTCGACACCGATGTGCATGAAGCTGTGGCAATGGTACCTGGCATGGGCGACGACAAAAAAGGCAAGGTGCTCGACTGCATACAGGCCGGATATAAACTAAACGACAAGGTGATACGCCACGCCAAGGTGGCAGTTGGGCAATGACACTTCAGTCAACCTTGACTTAGCAACACTATAGAAATGGCAAAAAGAGACTATTATGAGGTGCTCGGCGTAAGCAAAGGGGCTTCTGAAGACGAAATAAAGAAAGCCTATAGGAAGATAGCCATAAAATATCATCCTGACAGAAACCCCGGCAACAAGGAGGCCGAAGAGAAATTCAAGGAAGCAGCCGAGGCTTACGATGTGCTTCACGATCCGCAAAAGCGCCAGCAATATGACCAGTTTGGCTTCGAAGGCCCAGCTGGCGCAGGGTTCGGCGGTTTCGGCGGAGGGAGCATGAACATGGATGACATCTTCTCCATGTTTGGCGACATATTCGGTGGCCGCGCCGGGTTTGGGGGCTTTGGAGGGCAACGTCGCCCTGCACAGTACCGTGGCAGCGACCTGCGGCTTAAGGTAAGGCTGACGCTCAACGATGTGGCCACTGGCGTAACGAAGAAGTTCAAGGTGCGCAAGGACGTTGTATGCTCCCATTGCCATGGCAGCGGGGCAGAGAACGGCAGCAGTTCTGAAGTATGTCCAACTTGCCATGGCTCTGGCGTAGTAACCCATACCACACAAAGCTTTTTCGGCATGGTGCAGACACAAGGCGTATGCCCAACGTGTGGCGGCGAAGGCAAGGTGATAAAGAACAAGTGCCGCCAATGCGGCGGCAGTGGTGTGGAGAAGGGTGAAGAGGTCGTTGAAATCAACATTCCGGCAGGCGTTGCCGAAGGTATGGTGGTCAACGTTCCAGGCAAAGGCAATGCGGGAAAGCACAATGGCATAAACGGCGACATACAGGTGTATATCGAGGAAGAACCTAACGACACTTTCGTCCGCGACGGCAACAACCTTATTTATAACCTGTTGCTCGACTTCCCCACCGCCGCACTTGGTGGCGAAGTGGAAATACCCACCATCGAAGGCAGCAAGCTGAAAGTGAAAATCGAAAGCGGAACCCAGCCTGGTAAGACACTTCGACTTAGAGGCAAGGGGCTTCCGGCGGTGCAGGGTTACGGGCATGGTGTAGGCGATTTGGTTGTAAACATCAGCGTTTACGTTCCCAAAACGCTTAGCCGCGATGAAAAAGACGCCCTCGCACGGTTCAAGGACAGCGACAACTTCAAAGGCGACGCCAGCACGAAGCAGTCCATCTTCCAGAGATTCAAGAACTATTTCAATTAACAATACATCTACAACAAACAGGGGTGCCGATTGATAAGCACCCCTTATTTATTATCACCATGACATACAAGGAAACAACCGAATACCTATTTAACCAAATGCCGATGTTTGAAAAGCAAGGGGCAAGCGGATACAAAGAAGGGCTATTCAACACCATTGAACTTGACAAGCACTTCAACCACCCCCATGCAAGATACAAAACCATCCATGTGGCTGGTACAAACGGCAAGGGGTCCTGCTCGCACACCATAGCGGCATTCCTGCAAGCCCTCGGCTACAAGGTTGGCCTTTACACCTCGCCACACCTCAAGGACTTCCGCGAAAGAATAAAGATAAACGGACAACCGATAAGCGAAGAATATGTGGTGAACTTCGTCGAAAGCGAACGCGGCTTTTTCGAGCCGCTACACCCTTCATTCTTCGAGGTTACCACAGCAATGGCGTTCAAGTACTTTGCTGACATGATGGTAGACATTGCCGTTGTTGAAGTGGGATTAGGCGGACGCCTCGACTGCACCAACATCATATCGCCAATACTGTCTGTCATCACAAACATCAGCTTCGACCACACCCAGTTCCTTGGCAGCACACTCCAAGAAATTGCAAGGGAGAAAGCTGGAATAATAAAGAAAGGCACCCCCGTAGTAATTGGCGAATGGTTGCCAGAAACACGCCACATATTTGAAGGAAAGGCAATGGAAATGAATGCCCCGATTACTTTTGCAGAGGACAAGCCCGAGGTTCTTGACGCAACTGCCACCCCTGAAGGCGGCATGAAATATTCAACACGCCATTACGGCGAGCTTACGGGGGAACTTGGCGGACTATACCAAGGCCACAACGCCAACACAGTACTCACAGCCATCAACTTGTTGGCAAGCGGCAGCAGCTATCTAACCGACCCTACCGCCACAAACGAGCGCATATCAAATGCAGTTAAGCAAGCTTTCGCCAACGTATCATCAACAACCGGCTTGATGGGAAGATGGCAAAAGGTAAGCGAGCATCCAACAACAATTTGCGACACAGGCCACAATGTGGGCGGATGGACATACCTCAGCAAGCAGCTCAAAAGCATAAAATGCAACAAACTGCACATTATTGTTGGCTTTGTCAATGACAAGGACATCGATGGAATACTGCGACTAATGCCGACAAATGCACAATATTACTTCACGAAACCGTCCAACAAGCGCGCATTAAGCGAATCAGACTTAAAGGCGAAAGCACAGCAGCACGGACTGATAGGCGAAACGTTTGCAACCGTCTGCGAAGCATACAACTGCGCAAAAGCAATGGCCAATCAGGATGACTTTATTTTCATTGGCGGCAGCAGCTATGTCGTGGCAGACTTCCTGTCTCTGGACCTTTAGCTGTTTTTAACAATAAGAAGGACGTTTTTTTCAGCGTTTCATTCGTTAATTTCGTTTTTTTTCGGTTACTTTGCAAGTAATACGATAACTAAAAACATTAAGATTATGACGAACACAACAGAAAACGCGAATCAGTGTGGTCTGAATCGTAAGGATTTCCAGACCACAATAAACGGGAAGAAAACCGATTTATACATACTGAAGAACAGAAAGGGATATGAGGTCGCCGTAACTAATTACGGCGGTGCCATCGTCGCTATAATGGTGCCTGACAAAGACGGGAACGTAGCCAATGTCATTCAAGGGCACGATAACATTCAAGATGTCATCAATAGCCCGGAGCCATTCCTCTCCACCTTGATAGGCCGCTACGGCAACCGTATCTGCAGAGGCCAGTTCACGTTGAACAAGAAAGAATACCAGTTAGCCATCAACAATGGGCCGAACGCCCTCCATGGAGGGCCGACCGGATTCCATGCCAGAGTGTGGGAAGCCCGGCAAATGAGCCCCCGTTCATTGGCTTTGCACTACGTCTCCGCCTACGGTGAGGAAGGCTATTCAGGAGAATTCAGGGTAACGGTAGAATATACGTTTACCGATGACAACGAACTGATACTTGAATACCTTGCCTGCACAAACAAGAAAACAATCATGAACCTTACTCACCATGGATTCTTCAGCCTTGCAGGCATAGCCAACCCCACACCAACCATCGACAACCTAATCTGCGAAATCAACGCCGATTATTATCTCCCCATCGACAACACTTCCATTCCCACAGGCGAAATCCGTTTTGTTAAAGGCACACCGTTCGATTTCCGAACTCCAAAGGAAGTCGGGAAGGACATTGACGCCGATGACGAACAAATAAAGAATGGCGCCGGCTACGACCACTGCTTCGTGCTGAACAAGAAAGAAGAAGGCGAGCTTAGCTTTGCCGCCAAAGTGAAGGAACCCGTCAGCGGGCGCACAATGGAAGTTTATACCACAGAACCAGGCGTGCAGGTTTACACAGACAACTGGGCTGATGGCTACAAAGGCCAGAATGGTGCAACATTCCCACGCAGGAGTGCGATTTGCTTTGAATGCCAGCACTTCCCCGACTCGCCAAACCACCCGTATTTCCCATCTGTCATACTTGAGCCGGGCGAACAATACAAACAAAAGACAATATACAAGTTCGGCGTAGAGAAATAACCCGACACATAATGGATTTTCAGAATAAAACAAGATGGAGTTAAGTCGTAAACCGAACTATTCGTTCGCCTTGTTCGTTGTGTTCATCGTATGCTTCCTTATAGGATTCATCACGACAATGAACAACTCTATGATTGAGTTCTGCAAGAACGCATTCGAGCTCAACAATTTCCAGAGCCAGTTAGTCAACTCCGCGTTCTACGGAGCTTACATCATGTCAATCCCATTCGGGTTTATGATGAGCAAGATTGGCTACAAGTCAACGCTCGTGCTCGGCTTGGCTGTGGTTGGCGTGGGCTTCGTCATCAACTACCTCTGCATCAGCAACAACCTCAATGGCGATGTGAGCACCATCTACTGGATGTTCCTCGCATGTATGTTCGTCGTGGCACTGGGCATCGTAATGCTGCAACTCGTGGCCAATCCATACGTGATGGTGCTCGGCTCTCCCGAGAGGGGAGCTTTCCGCATGACGCTCAGTCAGGCGCTCAACTCCGTTGCCACCACCGTTGCCCCCATCTTCATCCTGTCTGTAATACTCAACGGCAAGGACGCGAAAGACGCCGTGCCGGGCGACATACCCATGCCCTACCTTGGGCTGGGCGTATTCACGCTCGTGCTCTGCGCCATCCTCTTCTTCCTCAAGTTGCCCAACATCAACGAGGAAGAACAAGCATCCGAGGTTTCGGGCAAGGAGATGCACTACAAGAGCAGCGTGTTCAAATACCCGCACGTATGGCTCGGCGCGCTGGCCATCTTCATGTACATGGGCATTGAGATTGGCATCCCATCGATGTTAGCCGGATATTTCGATGCCAACAAGCAGTTGCCTGGCCAAGCCACCGACTACTTGTGGCTCTACTGGGGCGGAATGATGGTGGGCCGCTTTGTCGGAGCAGCAGTGCTCAGCAAGTTCCAGCCTCGCACCATCCTCACCTGTTGCCTCGTGTGCGGTGCAGCCTGCGTGGGCATCTCGTTCTTCCTGCCGGGCATGGCGGCCGTCTACGCCATGCTTGCAGCCGGATTGTTCCACTCGGTGATGTGGCCACTCATCTTCAACCTCGGCCTACAGGAACTTGGCCCGCACACCAAGGCCGCATCGGGCATCATCAACCTCGGCGTGATAGGCGCCGCGACGCTCACCCCGATAATGGGCGTGGTGGTAGACACCCCGTCACTCGGCATCGGCGTAGCCATCTGCATGATGTTCATCTACTACGCATACGTACTGTGGTTCTGCAATTGGGGCAGCAAGGTGGGCCTTAGCAAGAACTAAAAACAATCACAAACTAACCAATAAAAAAGGACTACTATGGACATTGAATTTGTAAGAAGCCGCTTCATCAAGCATTTTGACGGCAAAGAAGGAAACATATATGCCGCACCCGGACGCATCAACCTTATAGGCGAACACACCGACTATAACGGAGGCTTCGTGTTCCCCGGAGCCGTCGACAAGGGCATAATGTGCGAAATCCGCCCCAATGGCCTTAACACGGTTATGGCATATTCCATCGACTTGAAAGACCGTGTAGAGTTCAAGGTTGACGACCCGCAGGGTCCGAGGGCAAGCTGGGCGCGCTACATCTACGGCATTGTGCAGGAAATGCGCAAGCGAGGCGTTGACGTAAAGGGCTTCAACACAGCCTTTGCAGGAGACGTGCCGCTGGGCGCCGGAATGTCTTCGTCAGCCGCTCTTGAAAGCTGCTACGCATTTGCACTTAACGACCTGTTTGGCGACAACAAGGTAAGCAAGTGGGACATGGCACTTGCAGGCCAAGCCACTGAGCACAACTACTGCGGTGTGAACTGCGGCATCATGGACCAATTTGCGAGCGTGTTCGGCAAGGCAGGGTGCCTCATGCGCCTTGACTGCCGAAGCCGCGAGTTTGAATACTTCCCGTTCAACCCAGTAGGTTACAAACTCGTATTGCTCGACTCCGTGGTGAAACACGAGCTGGCAGGCTCACCCTACAACGACCGACGCAACAGTTGCGAGAACGTAGTGAAGCACATTGCCGCCAAGCACCCGGAAGGCAATTTTGAGACACTTCGCGACTGCACATGGGAGCAGCTCGAAGAAGTAAAAGCGGAAGTTGGCGATGAAGACTACCGCCGCGCCAAGTTCGTGCTCGGCGAGAAAGACCGCGTACTTGCAGTGTGCGATGCCCTCAATGCAGGCGATTATGAGACCGTTGGCCAAAAGATGTACGAAACACATCAAGGTCTGTCGAAGGAATACGAGGTATCATGCGAAGAGCTTGACTTCCTCAATGACATTGCAAAAGAGAACGGTGTCACCGGCAGCCGCATAATGGGCGGAGGCTTTGGCGGATGCACCATAAACCTCGTAAAAGACGAGCTGTACGACAAGTTCATTGCAGACGCAAAGGCCAAATATAGCGAAAAGTTTGGCCATGCTCCAAAAGTGTACGATGTAGTCATCAGCGACGGAGCACGCAAAATCTGCTAATCTCTGAATAAACAGTTAGAAAAATTCCCCGATTCCCAAAGTCAGGCAAAAGCCAACAGCCGAAATGCCACATTTCATGGTCTGTGGCCGCAATGCAGGACTTTGGGAATCTTCTTCAGCTTTCGTCAAGCCAAGATTGCGCAACAATCATCCAAACGCCATTTTCCACAACAAAAACAACCAGCATCCCCCAAATGAAGAAACTCACGCTGACCATTGTCATCACACTGTTCGCCGCTCTCGCCAAGGCCAACGGCAGGCATACAATTTATTCACCTACCATAAATACACTTCAGGTTGTCGTGAATAAAGAGTGGCTCTCGCCACCCGTCATGGAGCTAAACAGCGGCGACGTACTTCACGTCAGCTTCGATGAGATGTCGCACGACTACCACAGGTTTGTATACAAGATAGAGCACTGCGAGGCTGATTGGAGCGTTTCTGACGGGCTTTTTGAAAGCGACTACATCGAAGGATTCAACAACAACCCGATAGAGGATTACCAAAACTCCATAAACACCACAATACTCTACACCCACTACAAGCTCAGCATACCAAATGAGAAGTGCCGCCTGAAAATGAGCGGCAACTACCGACTTACAGTCTACGACGAAGACAACGACAACCAGAAAGTACTAACTGCAGAATTCATGGTTGTGGAACCGTTAATGACACTTGGCCTCGCAGTAACGTCAAACACAGACATCGACCTCAACGACAGCCACCAACAACTGTCTATGACCGTGGGCTACGGCCCGATAAACATCACCAACCGCGAGGAGCAACTATACACCATCATCACACAGAACAACTGCCCCGAGAGCGCCAAGGTGAACGTAAAGCCAAACATAGTGAACAACAAAGGCCTGCAATGGAAACACAACCGCAGTCTGATTTTCGATGCCGGCAACGAATACCGCAAATACGAAATACTTGCGCTGAGCCATCCCACAATGGGCATCGACCACATAGATTGGGACGGCCACAACTACAACGTATATCCATTCGTTGCCGAGCCACGGAAGAACTACCTGTATGATGAGGACGCCAATGGAGCATTCTACATACGCAACAGCGACAACACCGAAAACGACTACACCTGCGACTACGCTTACGTACACTACAAACTGAAATCGCCCGAACTGACCGACATGACGCTCGCCGTAAACGGATGGTGGACAACAAACAAAGACATCAGCCAATATACCATGACTTACAACCCGGTTGATGCCACATACAAAGCCACGATATTGCAGAAGCAAGGATATTACTCATACCGCTTCACGGCTACCGATGCCCAAGGCAACGCTTGCATACCGCCAACGGAAGGCAACTTCTACCAAACAGAGAACCGCTACCAAGCATACATATACTACAAAGGCACGGGGGAAAGGACATGGAGGCTTGTGGGCTACAGGCAGGTGGAGTTCAAAAGCGAAAACGCATCGAGCATATCAATAGGGCTTTAGCAAGAATACCCACCACCAATCGGCTGCTGCGCCACTGACTGTGTTACAACAGCCGTCCACATACCAAGACCAACACGCCTGCCACGCGGCAGGACACCTCACAGCTTCAGCTCTTTCATTATCTCGCTAAGCCGCTGCAAAGTAGATATGCGCGTAGGCACGAGCGGGAGGCGAAGCACGTTCTTTATCATGCCCATCTCATGCAACATGGCCTTGACACCGGCCGGATTGCCATCAACGAACAGCAGGCTGAAAAGGTCGGTAAACCGATGGTGAATCTCGCGGGCAGCCTCATATTCGCCGTTGAACTCCAGCCGTATCATACGCGAGAACTCCTTTGGCAAGGCATTGCCAATGACGCTTATCACCCCCACCGCCCCGCAGGATATCATCGGGAAGGTAAGCGCATCGTCTCCACTTATCACGTCAAAACCGGCGGGCTTGTTCTTAATTATTTCGTCCACCTGCTCCAAACTGCCGCTAGCCTCCTTTATGGCCACGATATTGGCACAGTCGCGCGCAAGCCTCACCGTTGTCTCCGCGCTCAGGTTCACCCCAGTGCGCCCCGGCACGTTATAAAGCACAACGGGCAGTTCAGTTGCAGCGGCTATAGTCTTGAAATGCAGGTAGAGCCCTTGCTGCGATGGCTTGTTATAATACGGGCATACGCTGAGAATGCCTGATATCCCATTTAGGTCGGCTGATTTTAGTTCCTCCACCACTGCCCTCGTGTTGTTTCCACCGCAGCCAAGCAGTATTGGCACCTTGCCGCCCGCCAAGCTTACCACAAGCTCCTTTATCTTGCTCTTCTCTGCCTGCGTCAGGCACGGCGTCTCGCCTGTAGTTGCCAGTATGCAGAAAAAATCAGCCCCGTTTTCCAGCTGATATCTCACGAGCCTCTCCAGTGCCACATAGTCAACAGAGCCGTCCTCGCAAAAAGGCGTTACCAAGGCAATGCCTAAACCTTTAAAGATATTGTGAGCCATAAATTCGTTGTTAGTCGGTTTGTACCTGCAAAATTACACAAATTAATTGTAAATTATCGCTCCATGAGGCTTTTTTCGCTTCTTTGCTTGCATTTAGATTCTGTTTTTCGGCATTTAGCTTTTCTTCGATGGCAGTATATCAGCTCCGTAAAGTATATGCCAAGCTCAATGCAATATCCCTGGGAAGGCAGAACCTGCAAACGCCAACCATGGCAAACACTCAATTTCCATGGAAATGCCCTGACAGAGCATCAGCATCTGTAAAATAAATTCACATTAGCGGCATCGCAATGTAACCATCTAATGCACAACAACTTACAAAACGTATCGGCTCTAGTTAATTATACCGTTGCAAACTTGACATTATAATGGTTCATGGAAAGTCCAAGCAGTTCATCTGCCTGG
>CALUEY010000045.1 GCA_944319915.1 uncultured Prevotella sp.
AAAAAGCCGTGTATCTATGTACAACGTACATTTGACACACAGCTTGCTTTGTTTTGAATTCGTCGAACTCACGTTATATTAAGTTGTATTCTGTTACCGATTTAGTAACCGAGTGTAAAACTAAAGTAGTTTGTTATAGTATATGGCAAGACAAAAGAATGACGGCAAAGGGCGGTTGGGTGGTAGGGCAAAAGGCACACCCAACAAGGCTACTACAGACCTAAAGACGTGGGTAGCCTCTATATTAGACGGTGGCAGGGATAGGTTTGTAGAATGTCTGGACGGGTTAGAACCGTCTGAATATATAAGGGTGTTCACGGGCTTGCTTAACTATGTTTTGCCCAAGCAAGCACCGACAACCCCAGATGATATGCTGGAAAAGGAAAAGAAGATGATGCAGGAGCTACTTCTATCCATGCCAGAAGAAATGATTGACAGAGTGGCAAAACGATTGGTAGAACTAAACGAGAAAGAAAATGAAGATGAAGTTAAACAGCGTTGATGTGCTACAGATAGCCAAGGCGTTAAAGTGTGGTTGGCTTGACACCGACAAGATAGCGAGTTTCAAAAGCCTTGTTGATGGTTACAACCCGTCAAAGGAGATAAGCAGGAAAGAACTAAACTACTATCTGGAATGCTTGTACAAAGGTTGGGGCTATGAGCCTACAGAATGGGAGCAAGTCAAAGAAAAAATGTTGCAAGGGCTTGACGGTGATTTGCTGGAGAAATGGAAACGGCAAATAGGAGATGGCAGCATCTACAGGCGATTTGTGAAAGATGCCTTTATCGGTTTGGTGGCTATTAAGGCTTTGGGTGGCACGTTCACAGACAAAGAGCCAGATTTTAGCTTTACCGATGGAAAACCGCCTAAGTTCTGACGGTTTGAGAAATCGGCTTGGAAACGGTTATAATGCCCCAAATGATCACAAGATTACCACAAGGGAAATCAAGCTGAAAACAAGCTAAATCAAGCGTTAAACAAGCGTTATTATTGGCAAGAAAACGACTTGCAAACAAGTTGGGAAATCAACGGGAAAACAACGATAAAACGCCGATTAACGGCAAGATTAGGGCAAGGATTGATAAGAAACAATAAAGTTAAAACAGTATGAAAAACGAGAAATTTAAGGAACAGGAAGCAATGAAGTTAGCCCACCTGTTTTGCAAGGGCTATTTGAAAGAAACAGAACGGGTTACAGAGTTCTGGAAAGACGGGGTAAGAAGTTTACCCGTGTGGAAATGACTTTCAGAGTGGATATAAAAGGCGTTATATTGCCAGAAGATGGTAAAGAGGCAGGCGATGAAAATCAAGCTGGATAAGGAAGAAAAGGCGGCTTTGTTGGTAGCCGTGAGCAAAGGCGTGTTAGACACCGCCAAGATACCCAGACTTTATAAAGAGATTAGGGGCAACAATGACTTCTTAGATATGCTGATGCAATTAGATATGGAAGATGAAGAAGAACCAGCAGGCAAGGAAATCGGTTGAAAAACGGTTGAACGAGCAAAGGCGGGCAGGGCTACAAAGGCTTTGCCCGTTTGTTGTATCTGGAAGCCTTGACAAACACCATATATCACCCTAAAAGTGGGGGTGTTGTCGCTTTTGGCTACCCTTTGGCTACCCAATAAAATAAAAACGACTGAAAATCAAGCGATTAACAGCCGTTTTGTGTACCCAGACCCGGGATCGAACCGGGATGGATTGCTCCACTGGTGTTTGAGACCAGCGCGTCTACCGATTCCGCCATCTGGGCTTGTTTTGCGGGTGCAAAGTTACACATAAAATCCGAATTAGCAAATTTTTCATTCAAAAAACTTAAAATACTTGCCCGTCTCGCTTATAATCCGTAACTTAGTGGGCATGAAAGCTGTTCCGGGCGCAGCCCGCGGCCGCCGGCCGCGGTGAAGCCAAGCTCGGCACAAACAAAAGACAACATACAACATGGAGAAAAACCTAAATAACTTCTGCGTCATCCTTGCTGGCGGAAAGGGCCGCAGGCTGTGGCCGTGCAGCCGCGAGAAGAAGCCGAAGCAGTTCATAGACTTCTTCGGCACGGGGCGCACCCAGCTGCAGGCCACCTATGACCGCTTTGCCAAGCTCATACCCGGGGAGAACATCCTCGTGTGCACCAACCGCGACTACGAGGGCTTCGTGCGCGAGCAGCTGCCCGGCGTGGCTGAGGGCAACGTGCTCGTGGAGCCGGTAAACCGCAACACGGCGCCGTGCGTGGGCTGGGCGGCAGCCGAGGTTTACGGGCGGGCGCCCGGCGCGGGCATCGTGGTCACGCCGTCAGACCAGTTTGTGCTCGACGAGGCCGCCTTCGCCGGCGACATGGAGCGCGGCCTGGCCTTCGTGGCCTCGCACGACATAATGCTGTCGATGGGCGTAAGGCCCACGCGCCCCGAGCCGGGCTACGGATACATACAGGCGGGCGACGCGCAGTGCGATGCCGAGGGGGTGTTCGGCGTGCGCTCGTTCACGGAGAAGCCCGAGCGCGAGTTCGCCCGGGTGTTCATGGAGAGCGGCGAGTTCTACTGGAACACGGGCCTCTTCCTCTCAAACGCGCGCACCTTCTACAACAACTTCAGCCGCCTCTTCCGCGACGTGCACCGCGGCGAGCCCGAAGGCGGCGTGCGCCCCGCCGAGGAGACGCTGGCCTTCGTGCGCAAGCACTACGACTCCTACCCCAACCTCTCCATCGACTGCGCCATACTTGAGCGCAGCCGCGACGTGTGCGTGATGAAGTGCGACTTCGGCTGGGCCGACCTCGGCACGTGGCACTCCATCTACGAGTGCATGCACAAGAACGCCGACGACAACGTGGTGATAGATTCCACCGTGATGCTTGAGGATTGCCGCGACAACGTGATAAAGCTGCCCAAGGGCAAGCTGGCCGTCATCAACGGGCTAAGCGGCTACATCGTGGCCGAAGAGGGCGGCGTGCTCTTCATCTGCAAGAAGGGCGACTCGTCGGCCCTGGTGCGCAAATACGTGAACAAGGTGAAGATGGAGCACGGCGACGAGTACGCGTGAAGAATTAAGAATTAAAGGTGGAAGCCAAGGGTGGGTCACCGGGCGCGCTGGCCCGGGGCCCCACCCTTGGCTTTCTTAGCCCTTGGATATTTTAGCCCTTGGCTTCCTTTACCCCTGGCACTCAAACTCACCGCGTATGCGGGCGGCGATGTCGGCCATCTCTGCGTCGGGCAGCGAGAGCTTTGGGTTGGCGAAGTTCATGTCTTTCTCCGTCTGCATGGGTATGAGGTGGATGTGGGCGTGGGCCACCTCAAGGCCGAGCACGGCCATGCCCACCTTGCGGCAGGGGAAGGCCGCCTTGATGGCCCTGGCCACGCGCTTGGCGAAGACGGCCATCTGGGCCAGCTCATCGTCGTCGAGGTCGAAGATGTAGTCCACCTCACGGCGGGGTATCACCAGCGTGTGGCCCTTCACGAGCGGGTTGATGTCGAGGAAGGCGTAGAACTTGTCGTTCTCGGCGCACTTGTAGCTGGGTATCTCCCCGGCTGCTATCCTTGCGAATATTCCTGCCATGGCTCGTTCCTCCCTTATGCTATCGAAATGTTGTCGATGCGCAGCTTGATGGTGCCGCGCGGAATCTTTATCTCCACCTCGTCGCCCACCTTCTTGCCGAGCAGGCCCTGCGCTATGGGCGTCATTATCGATATCTTGCCCTCGCGCAGGTTGGCCTCGCTCTCGCTCACGATGGTGTAGCTCATCTTGGCCTTGTTGGCCAGGTTGGTCATCTCCACCTTGGTGAGTATCTGCACCGAGTCGGCGCTCAGGCGCGAGGTGTCCACTATCTTGGCCTCCTGCAGCGCCAGCTTCACCTGGTTGATTTTGTCCTCCAGGTGAGCCTGTGCCTCCTTTGCGGCCTCGTATTCCGAATTCTCACTCAGGTCGCCCTTGTCGCGCGCCTCGGCTATCGCGGCCGAAGCCTTGGGGCGCTCCACGCTTTCAAGGCGCTTCAGTTCGGCTACCATCTTGTCGTAGCCTTCTTGTGACATATAAGCCATAATCTTATTGTTTTTAAGCGTTAATGATTGTCTTTCGCAGTGCGGACGTACAAAAGGGAGTCAAAAAAAGAAAGAATCCCGGCACTTTGCGATGCCGGAATCCTCAACTTCTTTCCTCTCCTTTTGCTCCGAGTGCAAAGTTAGGCATTATTTCCCGTGCGGCCAAGCCCCCGAGCGTTAAAAAAGCCTTTTTGCGCACGGCCTTGGCTGCGCCATACCGATGGAGTGGCCTATCAGCACACGCGCCATATCTTTCACGGCAGCCCGCCACGTCCAACCAAGCCATGCCCCTCCACGCATCAAGCGCCAAAAGGCTGACATCTTTGCGCCCTACTTGCATATTCGCTTTTAAATTGGCCTTTGCCCCTTTTAATTTTCCGATGTTTTCCATTTTAAAAGGCTTAGTTGGGTGTCTGCCTTGTTTAGTATAACTCTTTGCAAGTAAGATAGTTAGAATCACAGCCAATATTTTTTGCAATGAATTTCGCTTTTAATTTGCTTTTAATTTGCTTTTAATTTGCTTTTAATTTGCCCCAGTCTGTTTGCCCGTCAATTTCCAAGTAGAGTTACGCCCCGCCGTTTTGTTTGACAATATTCCATCTTTCCTCAACTTAGTCAGAAGATTGGTAATCTTAGCTTTCTTCTGCTTGTCGGTCAGTTGGTCAGAAAGCACATTCCAAAGGAGCCTGTCAATGTCTTGACGCGCCAGAGTGCCATGGTCATTCAAAGATTCTACGAGAAGACGCTCGCAAGACTTGCTTCCCAGCCCTTTGTGCCTCGAGTACTCCACACGCTGGTTTATGTTTTGCGCCACCTTCTTAGATACATACAAATTTGGTTTTCTGCCCTCCACCAGTTTTTTCTTGCGGAGCATGGCAATGGCATCGTCATTCAGCCTCTGCCCTTTCTGCACCCGGTCAAGAAGCACTGCATCCATGAGAGTGATGTCGTTATTCTCAATCAGCATCAAACTGTAATTCTCATCTATCACCGCCCCCGGAAGATGCATGACCACGTGTGTGTCGTCAGTTCCGTCATAGTCTGGCATTGGCAAATAACGTTCTTTCTGCCTCGTATAAAGACTGTGTATGCCATATCCCTGCGAATCTATCATTTTCACATTGAGCATGGCCTTCACGAGAAATGGGTTTCTGTACCGTCGCGGAGTCTTTTGGCCACAAATATACTCCTTGTAATCACCCTCAAAGAAACAGCCGGCATTCTCAAACGTAAGCCTATCCTTTTCTTCCGTAACCACTATTCGCTCATCGCGCACATAGTCCTGATGGGCTATACAGTTGTGGAGCCCTTCCAAGATGCTGCGAGTGTCATATTTCCAAACTTCCGCAGGTATCAGCGAATTGTGAGGGAATATCTTGAACCTATAATTCCGAATCTTGCGCATAAGCTCGGTGGTAGTCTTCAAGAAAGGAATGGTGAACAACTGGCTGAACGTCTCGCCATCCTGAAAGCATTTCCAGTCCATCTGCGCGATGTGCCCAAGCTTATACGCCTTTTCTGGCTTGCCAACGAGCAGCATGGCCGCGCGCGTCACCTGCCCGTCTTGCGTCAGGCCCGCCTTGTCGAGGAAAGTGGCATCACTCCACGACTGCATCGCCTCGGCATAATCAGGAAATCGCTGCCTATAGCCATCGCGTGCCAAACTTATTGCCGATTCGTCAAGGTCGGCAATGGCAGAGCCGTCGATCAACTGAGCCGTCCAGTCAACCTTGGAGTTGTAAATTGCGCGTATCCAGTCTGTATACGGGGCAAGCTCAGTGGTATGGCTGTCCACCCTCACCCATGGTTTGCGCACGAAACAAGTTGGTTCGCCAACGGCAGCATTTATCTTGAACACAACAACCCGCTTCTCCTTGTCGCCATGGTAAAAGAACTCGCCAACCGAGAAATCCACCTTGGGGCTGAGCATTCGCCGCAGATACAGTTCCAACGACTCATTGCCCTTAGCCTTCACACCCGCCATATCAAATTTTGTGCCTCTCACTTCAAGCGTATCATCCTCAACGCCAAAGTACAGATAGCCAAAGTCCTGCCCTTCAAGACAAGCCCCATTTGAAAGGGCTGAGATGTACCTTCCCAACTTTTCTGCCTCCTGGTAATTAGACTTGAACTCCAAATACCTGTTTTCTTTCCGCAATACCCGTATCTGACTATCAAGCAAGTCAGAATATTTTTCGTTTTTATTCATGCCCGGCGCTGTTTTATGAGTAAGTGACGCAGGCCCAACGCCCCGCCGCCTGCAAAGATACAAAATTCCGCCCAAAGGCCGCAGGCGCACCCGCAGATTTCGCGCAAGTGCCGTTTTGCACAGTAGTTAAAGACCCATTGTTTTTGCCGCATTTTGTTTGTGGCGGCACGTTGCGGTTTACGGTTGTCGATGGCGGGCCGACGTTTGGTAAGCTTACTGGTACTCGCAAGAAATGCTTGCCTTTGTTGGGAATTTGCACTCAAAACGCTCGCTTTAATAATTATTAACGGGGGGGGGTAAACAGCCAGTGAATATTTCATAACTTTGCAAAAACCAAATGTGAGTCATGGATTCGCATAAACTTCTTTACCCATATCGCATGGACGCTGTTCCTTGCCAACGATAGTGGCGACAACGCACATGCAGAATGTAGCAGCATTAATGCTGATGCTTAGATAGCTGCAAGCACACAGCATAAAGGTTGGCAACGAGCCAATGCTTCATAACCGACAATCATCAATCTTAAAATACATCTGTCATGGAAAGAAAATTTTATCAAATCATCCTTATGTTTACGATAGGCGATGATGAGAAAAGGAAAAAGTTTATTGAGTGTGCAGTCAACGAGCTTAACGCCCAAAGCTTGGAAGACCAGTCTACTTTCAGCATCCCCCTTGGTGTCTCCTTTAGCCAAAGTTGCGATAGGGTCAAAGGCATCTGCGACCGACTGCAGTTATCAGGAAGCGACTTCGTGGATATGTATTGCTCCGCCAAGTTGTGCAACTATGAAGATACGGACAAGGAACATTCCGACAAGATTGTAGCCGTGAAGATTAAATAGAGTTTATGGTAGTTCGCGCTGGCATGCACTGTGATGCCATGCCAACGGACAGGCATTTCATCATCTTATAAATTATAAAGACATGAAAACAAGGTTACGCGTATTCTTAATGTCATTATGCTTTTTTGTGGCTAATGGAGCCTTTGCAAACATCATTGAGTCAAAGTATTGTGTTTCTTTTGTGGGGGAATATAATGGGGACGAAGTTTATGTTATGTTGGAGGGGAAGGATGAATTTTGTAGTTATTACGGCTACATATATATCAATGACAAGGAAGTATCCTATGATTATAAATCCTATGATTATTTTAATTATACACGTTATTACTATTCTGTTTCGCACTTAAGCGATGGCGTGAATATAATCCATATAATCAATGGTTCTGGCAATTCAGAAGTGGAATATTTGATTAATAAATACACAAAGGGACAAGTATGTCTCACAAATACAGATATTTTAATAGGAACAGGGGATGGCAACATTGCATATTGGGAAAAGAGCAAAGACAATGGTAACTCCTGGGAGCGGATTGTAACTTCAGATGTGATTTACGTTGCCAACGAGGCCGAAGAATGCACTGTGCTCTACCGCAACGTAAGCAGCACGGGCAACTATTCCGAGATAGTAACAGTGACGTATATCGACCCCGTGCCGGAGGCAGTGAAGACCAACGTTGACAACGCAACGAAGACCGTTGACGAGTCTACCACATTCACCCTCGACATACCCGACCACAACTACACTTACCAATGGATGCACGACGGCACAGACATAGCCGGGGCGACAGCCAGCACCTACCATATAGGCGAGATAAAGATGAAAGACGCAGGCGTTTACACCTGCCGCGTGAGCAACGAGTGCTCGCAGACGGTGTCGGTAGGGGTGACGCTTACCGTAAACAAATGCCCGCAGGCCATCGACTTCCCCGAATTTGAGGTGGTGACTTACGGCTGCGACCCCATCACGCTGCCGCAGGCCACCAACAAGGGGCTTACGATAACCTACCAATCCTCAAGCCAAGGCGTGGCCACCGTGAGCGGCAACGTGGTAACGGTGGTTGGGCCGGGCGAGGCCAACATCATAGCCTCGCAGGCCGGCAACGACGACTACCTACCGGCAGCGGGCGTTACGCGCACGTTGCACGTCAACAAGGTTCCGCAAGCCATCGACTTCGGCGAGCTGCCCACAAAGACCTACGGCGACATACCTTTCAGCCTGCCCGCCAACAGCAGCGTGGGCCTGCCCATAAGCTACAGGGTGATAAACACCGAGGTGGCCACCGTGAGCGGCAACACCGTGACGATAGTTGGTGCAGGCACCACCGAGATAATAGCCAGCCAAGAGGGCGACCGCACCCATTATGCCGCAGTGCCCGTCACCCGCACGCTTACGGTGAACAAAGCCAGGCAGGCCATAACCTTCAACGCACCCGGCAGCCAACTCTACGGCAACCCACCCATAAAGCTCAACAGCGTAACCGACAAGGGACTGCCCATAACCTACACAGTGGCCGACAAGAGCGTGGCCGCCATTGAAGACTACAGCATAACCCTGCTCAAGCCAGGCACCACGGACATCACCGCCACGCAGGAGGGCAACCGCAACTACCTGCCGGCAGAGAGCGTCACCCGCACGCTCACCGTGGGCAAAGGCACCCAACTAATAGTGTTGGGCGAGATTCCCAGCAAGGAGTTCAGCTCGCCCGACTTCGAGCTGCCGCCCACCACCGACAAGGGCCTGCCCATAACCTACAGCAGCGACAACGAGCAGGTGGCCACCATTAACGGCAACACATTGCACATAACGGGCGTGGAACTGTGCAACATAACCGCCACCCAGGCTGGCAACGACTATTACAACACCGCCACCCCGGTGACGCTGCCCTTCAGCGTAACGAAATCCTACCAGGAGATTACGTTCGGCCAGCTGCCCACCGCTGTGTTCGGCGATGGCGACGTGCAGCTTGAGGCCAGCACCACGGCGGGCGTGGGTGTCTACTTCGAGTCGTCAGACGAGGGCGTGGCCCGCATCGACGGCAGCAAGGCCGTGATAACCGGGGCTGGCACTTGCTACATTACCGCAAAGGCAGTGAGCACGCCAAACTGGTATGACGCCACGCCGGTGCAAAGGGTGTTGGTGGTACGCAAGGCCAACCAGACGGTGAACATAGGCGACTTGCCCGACATGACTTACGGCGACGAGCCTTTCCATCTGTCGGCCTCGGCCAGCTCGGGGCAAGGCCTGACGTTCACCTCATCAAACCCGCAGGTGCTCTTCATCGAAGGCACCACGGCCAGAATACTCGGAGCCGGCGACGTGGAGATAACCGCTTCGCAAGCGGGCAGCGACGACTACGAGGCGTCTTATGCCACAACACCGCTGCACATAAACAAAGCCGTCCTTTTGGCCAAGGCCAACGATGCCTCACGGCCCTATGGCGAGGCCAACCCGCAGCTCACCATATCATACCAGGGCTTCGTGAACGGCGACACGGAGTACGACCTGGCCACCATGCCCACGGCCAGGACTGACGCCTACGCCTCTTCGCCGGTGGGTATGTACGACATAGGCATAACCCCTGTCGACGATGACAATTACTCCATAAACTTCCAGCGCGGCACACTGTCGATACTAAAGGCACCGCTCGCCATAATCGTGGAGGACGCAACCAGGGCATACGGAGAGGCCAACCCCACATTCTCTTTTGCCTATGAGGGCCTTAAGCTCAGCGAGACGGCCAGCAAGGCGCTCAGCTCCATGCCGGTGGCAGTCACCGATGCCAGGACTGCCAGCAACGCAGGCCAATACCTTGTCACAGCCTCGGGCGCCAGCGCCGCCAACTATGACATTGCATATCAGCCAGGCACGCTTACAATAGAGAAAGCCCCGCTCTACGTTTGGCTTGAAGACGAGACCGTAGCCTATGGCGACGCCCCCGAATACAAGCTCCACTTTGACGGCTGGAAGCTCGGCGACGGCGAGGGCGACCTCGACATATTGCCCCATGTCGTGACAGACGCCGAGCTGACTTCGTATCCAGGCAGCTATGGCATAAGCCTTGAGGGAGGCCTCGACAACAACTATGCCTACAACCTGCCCAACAAAACGCGCTACCTGCACATAGAAAAGGCCAAGCTCGACGTCACCGCCGCCGATGCGCGCAGGGCTTATGGCGAGCCGAACCCTGAGTTTGTGCTTGAATATGCAGGATTCAAGAACGGCGAGACCGAGGCCGACCTTGATCGACGCCCCGTGGCCACCTGCGACGCCACCGAATACGCCTGGTACGGCGAATACCCCATAACAGTTAGCGGCGGCTACGACTCGCGCTACTCCTTCAGCCTGCACAACGGCGTGCTCACCATTGAGCCAAGCACCGGCATTGGCGGCACACGGCCCGATGGGCCAACGGTGAGGACAGAGCCCGGCACCATAGTGGTAAGCTCGCAAGAGGCCATTGACGCTGTGGCGGTGGTCAGCCTGTCGGGCGTTGCAGTGGCTTACGAACAAGGCGCCATTGGCCAAACGCGCTTTGGCGTAAGCCCTGGCGTGTACATCGTGAAGTGGCGGTGCGGCGGGCGTGCCGCAGCCATCAAGGTGGCAGTGGAATGACGCCGTGAGGCACCACGCCTGCCGCCACGCCTACGGCAAGAAAGGATGGTGCGCCGAAACCAATTTTCATCCCAAATCGCATCAGGCTTCAGCCAATAGCAGGAACGAAACAGCAGCTGGACGGCATGATGCGGTTTGGGTTTCATTTTATGTTTTACCCACCCGGCCGTTTTGCGTTGCGAAACGTGCCGTTTCAGGCTCTAAAACCTTTAGATTTGCACCATGGAAACAAAACGGAAGAAAAGAGCGTTATAATATAAAGAACGTTAACCACG